>CAMAXW010000010.1 GCA_945862315.1 Klebsiella pneumoniae | reverse complement strand
CCGTTGGGGTCGGGCACGGTCAGTTCGCAAAGTCTGCACGCGACGGCCACGGCGGGCCGGCGCTGGCGTTACACCTTAGCCGGCGGCTACCAGCGGGCTGTCCCACGCCAGATAGCGCTGCGGCTGACTGGCTGCGGTCTCCCACATTAAGACGTCTGGGCGGCGATAGTAGGCGGCAGTCGCGCGCGCGGCGGGGTCGTTGCTGGGGGTTTCGATATAGCTGCCAAGGCGGCGTCCCCAGTTCACTGCGCGGTGGCCGTAGTCCAATCGCTGGGTTTCCCACTGCGCCACGGTTTCATCGATCAGCGCCTGTGCCAGGAAGGTGCCGTCTTCGGCGGCTTTAGAGACGCCTAAGCCCACGTGGGGTCGTGCCGTGAATGCCGCGTCCCCAATCGTCACCACCCGGCCGTAGACCATGCGGGAGGATCGCACTTCGTGGATCCCCTGCAGGAACGGTTGGGGGGTTGCCGCGATGACCGCCTGCAAAGTGGGTGCGAGTTCTCTGGCCGCTTGAGCGCGCAAGGTTGCGACCATTTCGGGGCGGATGCGGTCATGGGGGATCCCCTGCGGGTGGTGCTGGCCTTCGGTATCGGTGAGATGCGCCTGCAAACTGGCGGCATCCGCACGTCGGTACCAGCCCCAGTTGTACCAGCGATGGCCGGGACGTAGGTCGTCGTTAGGGCCGGCGACCATATAACCCAGCAAATGTCCGTGGTCGGCCGGATTGAGCGCGAAGCGATTGCACAACTGAGCCTGCACCGCTGGCGGCAGTAAGGCTTCGTCCACCAGTCCACGCCACGCAAAATAGCCGCAATAGTCGGCCTCAATTTGGGGAGCAACGCAGGCCCGCACCGTGGAGCGCGTGCCATCGGCACCGATTAACCAGTCAGCGCGCTCGCGCTGCCCGTTGCTGAAACACGCTTCTACGCCGTTGGCCTGTTGTTCTAGCGAGGTCAGGGTGTAGCCGTTGTGGTAGTCGTCGGTTGGAAACTGGGCGCGGAGAAAGCGATAGATAAAGCCCCAAGAGGTCATCATCTGGGGCATCTCGCACTGCCCCAATAAGCTGCCATCAGGGGCGAAGACCAAGCGACCCTGAGACGCTACGCCCATCTCGGGGCGTACTTCGATGCCGGCAAGGCGTAAGGCGGCATACATCTCGTCGTGGGTTGCGATTCCGGCCCCACGATTGGCAAGTTCCTCACCGGCGCGCTCATAGATGTCGACCTGCCAACCGGCTCTGCGCAGCAGCACCCCGCAGAACAGTCCCGCCATAGAGCCACCGATGATAATGGCCCGTTTTTTCGTTAAATCGGTCATGCTGGGCTCCAGTAGCCGGGTGTTGGGTAAGCGCTTGATCGCCATCAAGCTGCCGCATCGTAGCGCACAAAACTGGCCGCAGACTAAGGTCCGACTGGGTGGCAAAGTTAGGAAGAAAAAATGCGTGGTTTTTATGAGCGCGTGATCGGCGCGCCGTTGATCAACTCCCTGTGTGGTAGCGAGTTTATTACGCGCTATCGCGCCGAAATAGTCCCGCATGCAACCGGCAATGTGCTCGAACTGGGCATTGGTTCGGGGCTTAATTTACCACTCTACGACCCCGCTAAAGTCACGCGAGTGACCGGTGTGGATCCCAGCGCGCGGATGCGCGAATTGGGCGCGATGCGCTGGGGAGCGGCGCCTTTCCCGGTGGATTACATAGGGCTGAGCGGCGAAGACCTCGCGTTGCCAACGGCGAGTATCGATACGGTGGTGGTAACGTTTAGCTTGTGCACCATCCCGAACGCCGTGCGTGCGCTCATGGCGGCTAAACGGGTGCTGAAGCCCGGCGGCGAACTGCTTTTTTTGGAACACGGACGCTCGCCAGACCACCTCCTAGCGACTTGGCAGGATCGTCTCAACGGGGTGTGGAACGTGCTGGCCTGCGGCTGCAATCTCAATCGCAATATGCCGGTGCTGATTGAAGAAGCGGGGTTTGAAATCCACTCGCTAGGCCAAGAATACGCCCGGGGACTCCCGCGGCTAGCGGGATATTTGAGCTTCGGCCGGGCGCGCTGAGTCGGTCCGCCGCGGTGAGTATAGGACCAGCCGCGCGTGCTCGCGCAGGACGAGGCTTAGGCGGTTTTTAGCCAGAAAATGCGCACCGGATCCTGAATGCCTTTCAGGTTGGCCGGGCCAATCTCGATGGCGTCGACGGCTGCGGGCAGCACGCCTGCTTTGCGGACTTCTTCGAGCAGCACGTGAGAACACATGAGGCGGTCCATTCGCGGAAACTGGCTCAAGGGGCTTGGGAAAGCCTCTGCCTGGACCCCCTCGATGCGGAAGGCGATGTTGACGTCGTTGCCGTGGATGTCTTCGCCACCGCTGGAAATTCCCCAGACTTCGCCGAAATGCAGCGCTACCCGGTAGTGAATAGGCTCGTTGACGGTGCGACCATTACGCTGTTGCAGCCGCCGCGTCAATTCCACGGCAGCACTCAGCGCTTTGCTGGCAGAGGGGAACGTTGCCAAAAAACCATCGCCGGTGCCTTTGGTAAAACGCTGTCCAAATTCCTGCAGCACGGGCTCGGCAATTTGCATCAAGCGGGTTTTGAGATGTAGTGCTAGGTGGTCATTTTCGTTAGCCAAGCGTGAGGATTCGCACAAATCAAATACCAGCACGGCCTCAAGACGCTTCGCCAGATGTCCGGCGGGAATAATCACCGAGCGGTCCCAGTCGTCTTCTGCTTGATGTTCGATGCGGGCCGTCCAGTCTGCCAGCCGCAGCGTTACCGGCAATTGCAGTGGCACTTTGCCCTGTAGCCGTTGCCAGTTGCCGGTAGCGTCTTTGATAAAAGTGCCATTACTGCTGGAGTCTTCAGCAAAGAACTGCTCGCCATCTTTGGTGAGGGTGAGATGTAGGCGTGAAATTTGGCCGTGCTTGAGGATGAGTTCGTTGTCTGGGTTGCGGCCAATGCGTACCACGCTCGTGGAAAACGTGCGGGGCGTATGGTCGCCGCGAGTGGTATCGATGAGAAGTATTTCCCAGCCCATGAACGTGCTGCCAGCCCTTGATTTTTGGATCAGAAATTGCGTCTGCGCCCAAACACTATAGTGGGCCGTTACGGCCTTTGGAACCCGCAGCGGGGGTGGCGCCCATTACGCGGCCCTTTACGCCGGGTGCGGCGGCCGGACTA
Source organism: Klebsiella pneumoniae (assembly GCA_945862315.1). Taxonomy (GTDB): domain Bacteria; phylum Pseudomonadota; class Gammaproteobacteria. The sequence goes on along the minus strand of CAMAXW010000010.1, from coordinate 89,770 downwards.
CGCCAACCGCCCGCCGCACCGGTGGGCGAGGGTGCCTAAAGTCGCCCTCGCCATGCCGCCTAGGGGTGCACAATAACCCCACGGGCATTGCGTCCGCGTTCCATGTCTTCGAAGGCTTGGGGCGCGTCGTCGAGGCTGTAGGTCTTGGTGATCAGACCATCCAGATTGAGCTTGCCTGAGCGGTAGAGTTCTAGGTACATCGGGAAGTCTGCCTCAAAGTTAGCGCTGCCGTACATGCAGCCTTTGATGGTCTTCGCCGTGAACGGCAGAATGGCGGCGTTGACCGAAAAGCGATCGTCCATTCGGCCTACGCCCACCAGCACCGCTGTGCCGTTTTTGCGCGTGGCCTTAATGCATTGCTCGATAACCTTGCTGCTGCCCACGACGTCGAAGGCGTAATCCACGCCAATGCCGTTGGTCATCGCATAAATTTGTTTGGTGAAATCACCGGCGGGATCGACCGTGTGGGTAGCGCCGAACTCCTTGGCCATTGCCATTTTTTCGGCGGATAGATCGCAGGCGATGATGGTGGCCGCCCCGGCAATGCGCGCGCCCTGAATCACGTTAAGCCCCACGCCGCCGCAGCCGAATACCGCCACCGTGCTGCCGGGTTTGACCTCGGCGGTGCGGATGGCCGCGCCGACGCCGGTGGTCACACCGCAGCCCACCAGTGCGGCGGCTTTGAAGTCGAATGATTTGTCGATTGCCACCACGCAGGCGGCGGGTACCACGGCGTATTCGGCCATTAGGCCCACGAAGGACATGACGAAAATGCGCTGCCCGTCTTTGCTGACGCGGGTGGTGCCGTCAAACAGGTTGCCATCAGGTTTCGCGCCAGTGCACAAGAAGGATTCTTGGTGGATGCAGTAGAAGCAGTGACCGCAATGGGGAATGAAAGAAACGACGACGTGGTCACCAACCTTGACGTTGGTCACGCCTTCACCGATTTCATCGATGATGCCCGCGCCTTCATGTCCCAAGACCACCGGGAAGGGGCTGGGAATGGTGCCGTTGACGACTGATAGATCTGAGTGACACACCCCGGTTGCCTTCATTTTGATCCGCACCTCGCCCATTTTAGGCGGGTCCAGATTGACACTGACGACGGCGTATTCGTTGAGCTTATTGGCAACCACAGCCTTCATGGACAGATCCTCCGGGACTAAAAAAATTGAGCATTAAGGGCGGCGAGCGTAGCACGAACCCGCCCGCCCGGGCTTGTGCCAGCTAGTAAAAATTGTAGGAGATGAAACTCTGCAACACCAGTTGGTTGGCATCGCCAAACACCTCGCGGGCGGCCTCGCCGGGGGTGGCGAACGCGCAGCCCACGTACCAATACAGTCGATCGTTGGGGAAAAACTCCGCAGAGATGTTGACCTCATTCGCCCACTCGGTGGCCTGCGTGGGCAGGCCAAAATACTGCTCGGTAGCGAGCTCGTGATGGAAATACCACAGGCCATAGGCCCAACGGGTGTTGGGAAAAACTTTCAGCTTCACCATATGGGTGCGCTGATTTTCGTTAAACAGAAAAAACTCGCCGGTCACTTCGCCCTGATACCAGGTGTCCCAATCGCGCTTGAAAATAGTGAAGAACATGGCGCGATATTCTTCGAACGCGGGGGTTTTGGAGTCGTCTCCAGAAAAATACGCATACCGGTAGTACAGCCGTGGGGTCCACGGCAGGTCGTTAAATTGGTAGTTGATTTCGCTATACCAAGCGTTGGCATCGAGTTTCTGGCCGGTGCGCGACACCTCCCCGCGTTGCTGCACGTACTCGCCGTACAAGTTAAGCGCCGGTAGGGTTGGCCAGTGGAGGTCTTTGGCCCGCACCCCGGTGACGCGCGCGCCGGCAAAGCCGTTGAGGCCGTTGTCGTCATAGACTTTGAAATACAGCACGCCGAGCTGACCAAAGCGTTCAGTGAGGCTGTTTTCGATGTTGAAGCCGGCCACCCGGCTGTCGCCTAGATCGTTATCTGTGCGCAGCCAGAATAGGTCTGCCCGCACCGGTTTGGTGTTGACTTTAACCACCCCGGTGTTGCGCCAGGCGGTGAACGCGCCTATCCAATACTGGCCGTTGTCGTGACCTTGATTGAAGTTTCCATCCCCGACGATAAAGCCATCGCCCAGAGAGAATTCGCGCGCGCCGTAGGAGACATCCAACCACGGATTACGCCACCCCAAGTACGCCGAATCCACGTTGATGGCGTAATCCCCAGAACGGGCAAATTGGCCGGAGAGTTCGCCATCCAGGGTGGTGATAGCCGCCACTGCCGTGCTGCCCCCGTAGAGGGTGGCGTTGCTCAAGGCGTATTCGACGTTCAGCCCAGGCTTAATGGCCATTTCTAAATCGTTGCGTGACTGCTCGCCGGTGGAGGCCAGCGAGCCAAAGCCCCGCACTGCGCCCAAACCAAAATTGATGTTCTCGCCGTGGCGAAAGCCGGCGAGGGTTTTGAGATTGGCCGAGGCGCTAAGGCCGTCTTGATTGAATACCTCATAGCCATGAGCGCTCGCCGCCCCCAACACTGTCCAAGCGACCAGCACGAACAGCCTGGGGCGGGATATAGGCATTTAGCGCTCCAAGAGAAAGTCGACGATTTTAGGATTCACCACCTCAGGCCGTTCTACCAGCAGAAAATGGCCCGCGTCTTCTAGCAGTTCAACGCGGCTACCGGGTCCCATCAACGCCGGAATTTGCGCGGCAAGTTCGCGGTCTAGCGCAAAACAACCATCGCGCAGACCATGAAAATACAGTGTGGGCATGGCCAGTGGGCGACCCAATATTTGGGCTTGGGCGAGGGCATGGTCGGCGCGGCCAAACAACCGAGGATTAAACACCGCGCGGTAATAGCCCAGCGCGGCGCGAAGGTTGGCGGGGTTGCGCAAACAAGCTTTGGCCCGTTCTAAATCGGTGGTGGCGTCATAACCCGGTGACCAGTCTGCCCACAGGCCATCCAGCATCGAAAAATTACCCGCCGTGAGAATTTCTTGGGCGCAGTCCATCTGGAAAAACCAGACGTAAAAAAAGCGTTTCAGCTGTTCGTAGCTAAAAGCCACTTGGCCAAACACCGCCGCGGGCGGGATATTGCAAATCACCGCCCGCCGCCAGCGAGTGGGTTGTGCGCCCAGCGCGGCATAGGCCGCCAGCGCAGCCCAATCGTGGGCGATGAGGACGGCTTGGTGGTCTCCACCCAGCGCCGTGTGCAGGGCGTTGAAATCATCCCCAATGGTGCACATGTCGTAGCGAGCATCGGGCGGTACGCTGGTCGGCGCGTAGCCACGCATGAAGGGTGCCACTGCTCTAAATCCAGCATTGGCCAGCACCGGCAACAGATGTCGGTAAGTCCAAGGAGAGTCGGGAAAACCGTGCAGGCACAGCGCTAGCGGGCCGGTGCCGCAGGAAAAATAATGAAAATCGACGCCATTGGCGCGCACGGTGCCGGCTTCCAATGGTTGGGTGGTAAGGGTCATGTTCTAGTCTCGGCTAACGGGGGCGGCGCCATGGTGGTGGGTAAAAAAAGCGCGCCAAGCTGCCCAGCGCTCGCCGTCGGAAGGGAATTTGGGGTGATCGCAGCGCACGATGATAAAACCCTCAGCGCCACCAAACGCGACGACCTCTATCAGCGCGAGTTGTTCTTTATAGGCTGTGCGATGGGCATCGGGGATGGTCTTGCTGGGCTCCGGCGACCACAGCGCGGCGGCGCGCAACGCGCTCAGCGTGGCTGGGAGGTCAAGCGTGCTACCACCGGCGCGCGCGATGCCCAAATAAAGACTGCCGTTACGCGGGTCGGCGGGGTCGAAGGTGAGGTCGAAACCATCAATGATTTGTGCCAGTTCGAGCATGGGCTCACTCCTTACTAATTTTCTTGAGAATTGATTGGGGCCGGCGGCTTACCGCCGACCGCCCAGCAGCGATCCCAGAATGCCGCGCACGATCTGGCGACCCAACTGGCTGCCAGCGGCGCGCAGCACGCTTTTTACCAGCGTGACGCCGACCCCCTCGGGCGTGCGCCCCGGTGCTCGCGGCACGCTTGGCGGTGTTTCTAACGACGGCTCGGCCGGGATGCGCGCACTGGCACGGGCGGTCAGTTTTTCATGTGCGGACTCGCGGTTGATCGGCGTTGCGTAGCGTTCTTGCAGCGCGCTGGTCTCCAGAATTTCCTGCCGCCGGGCGGCACTCGCCGGCCCAATTTGCGCCGCTGGCGGGCGAATGAGCACCCGTTCCACTGGGGTGGGTTGGCCGTTCGCATCGAGGGTGGAAACCAGCGCCTCGCCAGTACCGAGGAGGGTGATGATGCTTGCAGTGTCGAGTGTGGGGTTCGCCCGGAAAGACTCTGCCACCACGCGCACGGCTTTTTGTTCGCCGGGCGTGAAGGCCCGCAGCGCGTGTTGAATTTTGAGACCTAGTTGACCCAACACCGCGGGGGGCAGGTCTAGCGGACTCTGGGTGACGAAAAAAACCCCGACACCTTTCGAGCGGATGAGCCGCACCACTTGTTCAATTTTGTCGACTAACGGCTTGGGGGTGTCGCGAAACAACAGATGCGCTTCATCGAAGAAGAGCACCAGCACGGGGCGATCGGCATCGCCGCGCTCGGGTAATTCTTCAAACAGCTCGGACAATAGCCAAAACAAAAAACACGCATAAAGGTCGGGCGAACGGGTCACCAGTTGCGTGGCGTCGAGGAGGTTGATCACCCCACGGCCATCGGCGGTGGTCGCGATGAGGTCGTGGATGGACAGGGCAGGTTCGCCAAACACTTCCCCCGCACCTTGCGCGTCGAGCACCAGCAAGGTGCGTTGGATGGCACCGATGCTCGTCGCCGAGAGATTGCCGTAGGTGAGTTTGAGTGCCGCCGCGTTGCTGCCCACCCACGCCAGCAGCGAGCGCAGATCATCGAGGTCGAGTAGCAACAGGCCTTCATCGTCGGCAATTTTAAACGCCGCATACAGCACCCCGGTCTGGGTGTCGTTCAACTGTAATAGCCGCGCCAGCACCAGCGGTCCCATCTCGGAAATGGTGATGCGTACCGGTGTGCCTTGGGTGCCGAAAAGGTCCCAAAAAGCGACCGGGAAACTCTCGAAGGTGTGGTCGGTGATACCGGTCGCGACCAAGCGCTCGGTCAGGCGCGGCGAGGTCTTGCCCCTTTCTGCCAGCCCCGAGAGGTCGCCCTTGATGTCCGCGCTGAACACCGGCACGCCGAGCCGCGACAGACCTTCCGCGAGCACTTGCAAGGTGACGGTTTTCCCCGTGCCGGTCGCACCGGCCACCAGTCCGTGGCGGTTGAGCATGGCGGCGAGCGGCGCCACTTCTTGGCCGCGTGCATCGCAGCCCAGGCTCACTCTTGGCGACTCGTTCATGGCAGCCCTTAGCTTTTCGACAGCGGTTTATAGCGAATGCGCTGTGGTTGATCGGCGTCATTACCCAGACGTTTTTTGCGGTCCAACTCGTACTCTTGATAGTTGCCGGAGAAGAACTCGATTTGGCTATTGCCCTCGAAGGCCAGGATGTGGGTGGCGATGCGGTCGAGAAACCAGCGGTCATGGGAAATCACCAGCGCGCAACCCGGGAAGGTCAGAATGGCTTCTTCTAGCGCACGCAGCGTCTCGACGTCTAAATCGTTGGTGGGTTCGTCGAGCAACAGCACGTTAGCGCCCGCGCGCAAGACTTTCGCTAAATGCACTCGGTTACGCTCGCCACCGGAGAGTTCGCCGATGCGTTTTTGCTGGTCTGAGCCGGCAAAATTGAAGCGCGCCACATAGCCCCGTGAAGGCGTTTGGTAGGTGCCAATCTGCATCATGTCGAGGCCGTCAGAAATTTCTTCAAACACGGTCTTGTTGGCGTCTAGGCTGTCGCGCAATTGGTCCACAAACGCGAACTGCACGCTCTCACCCACGCGCAGCGTGCCTTGGTCGGGCGTTTCGGCCCCGGTTAGCAGGCGGAACAGGGTGGATTTGCCGGCACCGTTAGGCCCAATGATGCCCACCACTGCGCCCGCCGGTACGCTCAGCGAGAGTTGGTCGATGAGCACGCGCTCGCCGTAACGTTTGCTGATGCCATCCAGTTCCACCACTAAATCGCCGAGGCGTGGGCCGGGTGGTATATAAATTTCGTTGGTCTCGTTGCGCTTCTGAAACTCTTGGGAGTTGAGTTCCTCAAAGCGCGCCAGCCGCGCCCGACTTTTAGCCTGCCGACCCTTGGGGTTTTGTCGCACCCATTCCAACTCGGCGGCCATCGATTTGCGATGCGCCGAGATTTGTTTTTCCTCACGTTGGAGGCGGTTTTCTTTTTGCTCCAACCACGAGCTGTAGTTGCCTTCCCACGGGATCCCCATGCCGCGATCGAGTTCGAGGATCCAACCGCAGACGTTGTCTAAAAAGTAACGATCATGGGTGACCGCAATGACAGTACCCGGGAATACCTCGAGAAAGCGCTCGAGCCACGCGACTGATTCGGCATCGAGGTGGTTGGTGGGTTCGTCGAGCAGCAGCATGTCGGGTTCGGACAACAGCAGCCGACACAACGCCACCCGGCGGCGCTCGCCGCCCGACAGCTTGGTGACATCCGCGTCCCACGGTGGCAGCCGCAGGGCGTCGGCCGCGCGCTCTAGGCGCCGCTCCAAATCCCACAAATTGTTGCTGTCGATGATGTCTTGAAGGCTCGCCTGCTCGTCGAGCAGGGCGGTCATTTCGTCATCGCTCATGGGCTCCCCAAACAGCAAACTGATGGCGTTGTAGCGATCGAGGTGACCCTTGGCGACGGCGACCCCTTCTTCTACGTTGCCGCGCACGTTTTTCGCCGGGTCCAGCGTGGGTTCTTGTTCCAGATAACCCATTTTGAGGTCTTTCATGGGGGTGGCGTCGCCGAGAATTTCACGGTCAACCTGCGCCATGATGCGCAATAGCGTGGACTTGCCCGAGCCGTTGAGGCCCAACACGCCGATTTTGGCCCCCGGGAAAAACGACAGTGAGATGTCTTTTAGGATATGGCGCTTGGGCGGCACGACCTTGCCCACGCGGTGCATTTGATAAACATATTGAGCCATTGGGGAAATCGCATCACAGGGGTAAACCCGTATTATCCCCATCGCCGGAGCGTGCACAACCGACGACCCGCGGTCGTCGGCTCTCGGCCCCCTTCTCGTTGCGGGCTACCAGAAGACTGCGGAGCGCAGCACGAAGGCCGAGGGTGTGCTGTTAGCAAACTTCCGGTCCTGATTATCCTGCCCGCCTTTCACTTCCAGCACTTTGACGTAATCGGCCATAAACCGAATATTGGGCGCCGGGTACCAGTTCACGCCGACGGTCCAGTTGTTCTCTTGGCCGCCATTGATCAGTTCATCGTTGAGGTCGGCGCTGCTATAGCGGGTGACGACTTCCCAAGCCCCAATACCGCCTTTGCCCACAATGGAGTTGGGCTTAACGCTGTCAAAAGTACCCTCTTGGAACTTGTAGGGGCGCGACTCGCCGGTAAAAAACCAGCCGGCCGACACGTAATAACCCGTAAACATCGGGTCGTTTTTAGTGGGCGCATGGGTTTTCAACAACAGGTATTCGCCCTGGAAGGTGAACGGGCCTTGGATGACTGCCATTTCCGCGTTCCAACGAAAGAAGTCATCGGCTTTGAACGAACCCGTGTCGATGAGGCGAGTAGAAGTCTCGTTGACTTCCATGCGCTCACGCAGTTGTATCGGGTTGTTGTTGGCGAAATCGCGATATGAGAACGCCGAGCCTAAGTGCAGCACGTGCCCGGGTTTCTGCCACGGGACATAAGTGCCACGCACGGTGCCAGCGTAGCCATCGTTGAAGGCGCGCGGTGGAGTCTCCTCTGCGCCGCCACTACAGGTGAATTTAGCCCCCGCCTTAAAGTTGGTGCCGGTGGGGAGCGTACAGTTCACGGCGGTGAGGGTCTCTTGTTGGCGAGTGCCGAAAAGACCTGCTGCGGCGGTCCAACTCTCACCCCAAGTGGTCACTTTTAAGCCCGGATTGCGCTCACCCAAAAAGCTGCTGAGGGCATTGGCCGGCAACGCGCGCTCCGTAAACAGGGCGTTATTGGAGCCATTGAGCAACTCAAAACTAAACGGCTCGTAAGACTGCCCAATTTTGATGTCGACCGGGTGTTTGATGGGGTCGATGCCCGGCAGTTTGCCGATGTACTCAATGTAGGCATCTTTAAGTCCTGCGATGCCGGTGTCGAGTTCGCGTAAATCGTACTCGACCTTAAATTTCCAGTTGGTCGCAACGGTGCCCATAACGCCCATCCGCACCCGTCGAAATTGGTTGTTGTCGCTGGCTTTAAAGTTTCCGTTGTTATCGAAAAAAGCATTGTCGTACTGCACTCGGCCGATCGTGCGCCAGGCGAAATCACCGGGTTTATCCTTGATTTCGAATTTTCCGGGGGTCAGTACGGGGGTACCCAACTTCACCAAGGATTGATCGACTTTTTTGGCCACCTCGGCGCTGGCCGCGGTGCTTTGTGTTTCATCAGCTTGCGCCGACAGCAAAATGGCCTGATAGGTTTCGTCATCGATAGTGCCTTTTTTGTGCAAGGCAGACAGCAACTGCAGCATGGCGGTATTGGTGGCAAAAACCGGTCCGCTGGCCAAGGCCAACGCCAGCCCCAGACTGATGGCAGTCTGGGTTTTTTGGAAAATTCGTCCGGGTTTGGGCGGCCGGGGAGCGGTTTTGGTAGTGGCAGAAACCACTGATCGGGGCGCTTTGTGGGCAGAGCACCAAGCTGGCACATCTGTCCCAGCCTGGTGTATCGGAGCATCGCTGTTAGCCATCGAGAAAACCGCACCGGAATTAGTAGGGTTTTAGATTATGCCGATCGCCGAGGTATAGACAAGTATTGAGGCCGGGGCTCGATGTCCCCGACCTCGCGTGGCGGTGGGCTACCAGAAGACCGCGGAGCGCAGCACGAAGGCCGAGGGTGTGCTGTCAGCAAACGCACCACCTTTGACATCGAGCACCTTGATGTAATCGGCCATAAACCGAATATTGGGCGCTGGGTACCAGTTCACGCCGAAGGTCCAGTTGCTCTCTTCGCCACCATTGATCAGTTCGTCGTTGAGGTCGGCGCTGCTGTAACGCGTCACGACTTCCCACGCCCCAATACCGCCTTTACCCACAATGGAGTTGGGCTTAACGCTGTCAAAAATACCCTCTTGGAACTTGTAGGGGCGCGCCTCGCCGGTGATAAACCAGCCGGCCGACACGTAATAACCCGTAAACATTGGGTCGTTCTTGGTTGGCGCATGGGTTTTCAGCAACAGGTATTCACCCTGGAAGGTGAACGGTCCCTGGACGGCTGCCAGTTCCGCGTTCCAGCGCATGAAGTCATCGGCTTTGAATGCACCTGTGTCGATGAGGCGAGTAGAAGTCTCGTTGACTTCCATGCGCTCACGCAGTTGCACGGTGCTGTTGTTGGCAAAATCGCGATAAGAAAACGAGGTGCCCAAGTGCAGCACGTGCCCACCATCGTGCCATGGCGCATAAGTGCCGCGCACGGTGCCCGCGTAGCCATCGTTGAACGCGCGCGGCAGGGTGTCTTCTGCGCCGCCGCTACACGTAAATTTAGCGCCGGCCTTAAAGGCTGTGCCGGTGGGGAGCGTGCAGTTCACGGGGGTGGTGGTTTCTTGTTGCCGGGTAGCAAATAAGCCCGCTGCTGCAGTCCAACTCTCGCCCCAGGTGGTCAGTTTCAGGCCCGGGTTGCGTTCGCCAATGAAGTTGGCCAAGACATTGACCGGTAAGGCGCGCTCCGTAAACAGGGAATTATTGGAGCTATTGAGGAGCTCAAAACTAAAGGGCTCGTGAGATTGCCCAACTTTTATGTCGACCGGGTGTTTGATGGGGTCGATGCCCGGCAGTTTGCCGATGTACTGGATGTAGGCATCTTTAAGTCCCGCGATGCCGGTGTCGATTTCGCGCAAATCGTATTCGACTTTAAATTTCCAGTTGGTCGCGATGGTGCCAGCCACGCCCATCCGCACCCGCCGAAACTGGTTGGAATCGGCAGATTTAAATTTCCCATTGTTGTTAAAAAAAGCATCGTCGTATTGCAGGCGGCCGATCGTGCGCCAGGTGAAATCGCCCGTTTTATCCTTGATTTCGAACTTGCCGGGGCTCAGGGCGGGGGTGCCGAGTTGGGCTAGCGATTGGTCAACTTTTTTGGCCACGTCGGCGCCGGCTGCGGCATTTTGTTCTTCATCCGCGCGCGCCGACAGCAAAATGGCCTGATAGGTATCGTCATCGATAGTGCCTTTTTTGTGCAAGGCTTCCAGCAACTGCATCATGGCATCGTTGGTGGCGAAGACGGGCCCACTGGCAAAAGCCAATGCTAGCCCGAGACTTAAAGCGGTCCGGATTTTTTTGGGTGGGGTATGCAAGAGATAAAGCTCCTTAGCCGACGTTGCTAACAACAGTTGAGTGTGTGAGTACTGGGGACTAAGGATGATTTTGAAATGTGACGAGAATGTGACGAATTCAAGACAGCGGGTCGTGCGGGCCGTGGTGGGCGACGCTGCTGGTGGGTTAGGGCCGCTCGATCGCCGTTTAAGTCCGGCGCTCTGAAGGTACTTCCCACGGTGCGGCAACTCGCTCGTATAATCGGCCAGCGCCGACCCCCATGGCTGGATGCCGGCACCGCCCAAATCAGCACAGAGAAAGCACACCCATGAGCTATGGCATTCTTTCCTTCGGGGGCTACGTGCCCACGCTCCGCATGAACCGTCAGGCCATTGCACAGGCTATTGCGTGGGCGGTGCCCTCAGCGAAAGGGTTGGCCAAAGGTGAACGAGCCTTCGCCAACTGGGACGAAGACAGCCTGACTTTGGCGGTGGAAGCGGCCCGCGACTGCCTGCAGGGTTTTCCCCGTGAGGTGGCCCATCTTCAATTGGCCTCGACCACCCTGCCGTTTGCCGACCGCAGCAATAGTGGGGTGGTAGCCGATGCCCTGCGTTTGCCGGGCACGGTGGCCACCGAGGATCTCAGCGGTAGCCGGCGCGCCGCCACCAGCGCGCTGCTGCGCTTAGGCGCCGTGTCGACCGGCCCCGCGACGCTGCTGCTGGCCGCCGATTGTCGCGAAACCCGCCCGGGTAGCCCGCAGGAAATGCTCTACGGCCATGCCGCAGCGGCCATCTTATTGGGGGAGGGCGAACCCATTGCCACCGTGCAGGGCGCGGCTTCGGTCCATGAAGACTTGGTCGATCAGTACCGCTCGGCAGACGCCGACTACGATTACGCCATGGAAGAACGCTGGATTCGCGAAGAGGGCTACAACAAAATCATCCCACGCGCAGTGCGTGCCGCGGCGCTCCAGGCGGGCATCGATTTAGCCGAAGTGCACCGTTTCATTATTCCTGCGACCGCCACCGTTGCCAAAGGACTCGCCAAGCTGCTGGGGGTGAATGAGGACCGTCTCGTGGACCCCCTCGCCGGACAGGTGGGTGACTGCGGGGCCGCGCATCCGCTGCTCATGCTGAGTTTTGCGCTAGAAACGGCGGTCCCCGGCGAAACCCTTTTAGTGGTGGGATTTGGCCAAGGGGCGGATGCTCTGGTGATCAAAACCACCCCCAAACTTGCCGACCTCCAGGGCTCGCGCGGGCCTAGCCGCTACTTGGCCCAGAAGCGCGTTATCGACAACTACACCATGTTTTTGTCGTTGCGCGAGCGCCTGCAGATCGATTTCGGCATGCGCTCTGAGCGCGACAATCGCACCTCGCAAGCCGCTTTCTACCGCCGACGCCAAGACATCACCGCCATGATGGGCGGACGCTGCAGCGCCTGTAATACGCTGCAATACCCGCGCAGCCAAGTCTGCGTGAAATGCGCCGTCATGGATGTTCAGGTGCCCGAAAGTCTGGCCGAGCTCACTGGCCGGGTGAAGTCCTATACCGAAGACTGGCTCGCCTACACCCCGCTGCCGCCTTATATCTACGGCAACGTGGAATACGCCGATGGTGCGAACTGCATGTTGGAATTCACTGACTTTGCGCCTGGTGAGGTGCAAGTAGGCCGTGAAGTGCGGATGGTTTTCCGCATCAAAGATTTCGACACCCGTCGACAGTTTCGACGATATTTTTGGAAGCCGGCACCCTTGCTGGCCTAATTGATCCCGCAACGAGGAATTCATCATGGCCAAGGGCATTAAAGACAAGGTCGCCATCATTGGGATGGGCTGTTCAAAATTTGGCGAGCGCTGGGACTGTGGACCCGAAGAACTCATGCTAGAAGCCTTCAAGGAAGCGTTGGCCGATGCCGGCATTGCGCGTGAAGAAATTGAAATGGCTTGGCTGGGCTTGTTTTATCAAGAACAGAGCGCGGGTAAATCGGCGCTGCCGCTTTCGCTGAGTTTGCGCCTGCCCAATATTCCCGTGACCCGGGTAGAAAACATGTGCGCCACGGGCACCGAAGCACTGCGCGGCGCGGTCTATGCGGTGGCGGCTGGGGCTTGCGATGTGGCGCTGGCGATGGGCGTTGAGAAGCTCAAGGACACCGGCTACGCGGGCTTGCCCGAACGCACCAAAGGGACTTTCGATGATCTCTGGTTGCCGAATGCCACGGCGCCGGGCGCGTTTGCGCAACTGGCCAGCGCGTACGCTGCCAAGCACAAAATCCCTATGCAAGACCTTAAGCGCGCCATGGCGCATGTCTCGGTAAAAAGCCATGAGAACGGGCTGATTAACCCCAAGGCACATTTGCGTAAACGCATTACCGAAGACGATGCGCTCAAAGCCGCTACCGTGGCGTTCCCGTTGGGCTTGCTGGATTGCTGTGGCGTGAGCGACGGCGCTGCCTGCGCCATCGTGACGACGGTCGAGAAAGCGCGCGCGATGGGTTTTAAAGACGTCGTGACCGTGAAAGCGCTGCAACTCGCGCCGAGCAACGGCCTAGAAATGTCCAATACCAGTTGGGACGGCTCTTATTTTCTCACCACCCGGGTGGCTGCCAAGCGCGCTTATCAAGAAGCGGGGATTACCAACCCGCGTGCCGAAATTAGCATGATGGAAGTCCACGATTGTTTTTCGGTCACCGAATTGGTGGTCATGGAGGACTTGGGTATTTCCCCGGAGGGTGGCGCAAGCAAGGACATTCTGGATGGCGTGTTTGACCGCGACGGCGCTATTCCTTGCCAGCTCGACGGTGGGCTGAAATGTTTTGGTCACCCCATCGGCGCGACCGGGCTTAGGATGGCCTACGAGATGTACCTGCAGCTACTAGGGCGCGCGGGCGATCGTCAGGTGGGTAGCCCAACCATCGGCCTCACCCACAATCTGGGCGGCCATCCGTTCCGTAATGTGGCCAGTGTTTCGATACTCGGTCTGCATTCCACCTAAACACATCACATCCGCACCCACCGCCGTGCCTTGCGCGCGGCGGTCAGTTTTGGGAGTTTCTCATGCACGATTATTCCTCGCCTTGGCTGACCGCAGAGCACACGTTGTTTCGGGACAACGTCCGGCGTTTTGTGGAGAGCGAATTTGTACCGCAACGTGAGCGTTGGACAGACCAAGGGCATTCCGATCCGGGCGCGTGGCGACAGGCCGGTGAAACCGGCTTGTTGTGCCCTGATGTGCCAACCGAATACGGTGGCGGTGGTGCGGATTTTGGTTTCGATGCCATCGTTTATGAGGAACTAGGCCGCGCGTGCGTGTCGGGTTTTGGTTGCGCTATCCAGAGCATCGTCGCGCATTACTTACTGGCCTATGCCACCGAGGCGCAAAAGCAAAAATACCTACCCCGCATGGCGACGGGCGACATCATCACCGCCATTGCGATGACCGAACCTGGCACTGGGTCGGACTTGCAGGCCGTTAAGACGCGCGCGCTGCGCAGCGGCGACGACTACGTGGTAAACGGCTCTAAAACCTTTATCACCAATGGCTATAACGCCAACCTCATCGTGTTGGTGTGTAAGACCAACCCGGCGGAGCGGGCGAAGGGCATTTCACTGCTGCTGGTTGAAACCGATGGGCTGGAGGGTTTTCGCCGCGGCCAGCCGCTGAAGAAAATCGGCATGAAGGCGCAAGATACCTGCGAGCTGTTTTTCGACGATGTGCGTGTGCCGGTAGAAAACATCATCGGCGGTCAGGAAGGGCAGGGGTTTTTTCAACTCATGAGCCAGTTGGGACGCGAGCGTTTGATGATCGGTCTGCAAAGCGTGGCCGCGATGGAATCGGCGGTGCGGTTGACTACCGAGTATGTCAAAACCCGCGAGGCGTTTGGCCAGAAATTATTCGCCTTGCAAAACACCCGCTTCACCTTGGTTGAGTGCGCCACCGAGGCACGTATTGCGCGGGTTTTTGTGGACGACTGCATCACTCGACTCATTGCCGGCACGCTCGATTCCGCCACGGCCTCCATGGCCAAATACTGGTGCTCAGAGCGCGCCCAAGAGGCCATCCATCGCTGTCTGCAACTCCATGGTGGTTACGGCTATATGTTGGACTACCCCATTGCGCACTATTTTGCCGATAACCGCGTGTCCATGATCTATGGCGGCAGCAACGAAATCATGAAAGAACTGATCTCCCGTTCGCTTTAAAGCGGGTCGCTGGTGGGCATTGTGAATCCAAATCTTTTTGCGGTTTTTGCCGCGCATTTTCCGAGCGATCCGGCGGCGCCGTTATTGGAACTGCCCGCTGGCGCCACCCTAAGTTACGGCCAAATGCTGGCAGGCTCGGCACAGCTGGCCAATGTCCTCATGGGGCTGGGCTTGGCGCGTGGCGACCGCGTCAGCGTGCAGGCAGAAAAAAGCGTCAGTTTTTTGCTGCTCTATTTGGCGTGTCTGCGTAGCGGGATGGTTTTTCATCCGCTCAATCCAGGCTACACAGCCGGGGAAATGCGTTATTTTTTGGAGAACGCCGAACCCACGATGTTCGTCGGCGATCCCCTCTTGGTGGACTCTTTGGCGCTGGCGCAGGCGCTGGCGGTGCCGCATTGCTACACCTTGGATGCGGCGGGTGAGGGGAGTTTAATGGACGCCGCGCGCCATGCGTCCAGCACCTTTGAGACCGTCACGGTGGCCCCGGACGATCTGGCTGCGCTGTTGTATTCCTCGGGCACCACGGGCCGCCCCAAAGGCATCATGCTCAGTCACGCTAATTTGGCGGCGAACGCCCGTGCGCTCACCGCTGCGTGGGAGTTCACGTCGAGCGATGTACTGCTGCACGCCCTGCCGGTGTTTCACGTGCACGGTTTGTTTATTGCGCTGGGCTGCACGTTGATGTCGGGTTCGCGCGCGGTTTTTCTGCCGCGTTTCGAACCCGCTGCCGTGATGGCGGCGCTGCCGCGCTGCTCCGTGATGATGGGCGTGCCAACCTACTACACCCGCTTGCTCACCGAACCCGCCTTTGATGCCGCGTTGGCGCGCCACGTGCGGGTGTTTATTTCGGGCTCTGCACCGTTGCTGAGCGAGACCTTTGAGGCCTTTGAACGTCGCACCGGCCAGCCCATCTTGGAACGTTATGGCATGACTGAAACCAGCGTCATCGCCGCCAACCCCCTGCAGGGCGAACGTCGCGCAGGTGCGGTGGGCTTGCCGCTGGCGGGGATGCACGTGCGCTTGGTGGATGAGGCCGGCGAGCCGGTGGCGCCAGGGGCGGTGGGCCACGTGCAAGTGCGGGGCGAGAGCGTATTCGATGGCTACTGGCGCCTACCGGAGAAAACCCGCGAAGAGCGCACCCCGGAGGGGTTCTTTAATACCGGTGACGATGGGCGGCTAGACCCGCAAGGCTATTTGCATTTGGTGGGGCGTTCTAAAGATCTCATCATTACCGGTGGGCTAAACGTCTACCCCAGCGAAATCGAAAGCGTTCTAGATACCCTGCCCGCCGTTGCAGAGTCGGCCGTCATTGCGTTGCCCCATCCCGATTTTGGCGAACAAGTGGTGGCGGTTATCGTGCTCCGCGCGGGCGTGGCGTTCGATGAAGCCGGCACGCGCGCGCAGTTAAAAACCGCGTTAGCGAACTACAAGCAACCCAAACGCTATGTGGTGATGGCCGCCCTGCCGCGCAACGCGATGGGCAAGGTGCAAAAAAATCTGCTCCGCGAGCAGCTTGCGTAGCCGGCGTTGCTGCGCCCGGCGCAACGCCGCTGCTTGAGATGCGCGGCGCGGGTTGGGGGTTGGTTGCCCAGTCTACAACGGTGACTGGCCTGCTCCATCTGGGCCGTGACCGCGGCGCCGAAGTTGTGTCTTTGGCGGGGGCGGTTTGTTCTGGGGTGGCTAGAATTAAATAATGCTCTTAAAACCTCGCCTTCAGATGGGTTAATTATGACCAAGTCTTACGTTCAATCTGGACCCTTAATCAACGCGGTCCAAGGGTTTTTTGTCTGTTTTGGCTTGGTAGCCCACCTCATTTTCTTTCCCACTTTTCTGAACTATTTTAAAACTGGCACTTGGGGTTATCCGCGAGTGGGTTGGATCGTGCCGGATCGGATAGTAGAGATTGCAGGGATGACGATTCATACCAACACCCTCATTACGGGTCATGTGCTATCAACTTATTTCTTATTGGTTTTTATTTTATGTCAATTTTTGATGATGCTTTTTTTAAAGCGATCTGCAAATTTGATTCAGGCGCATCGAGTGGTTGGCAGTATTAGTGTTGGCCTGATTCTTCCGGTGTTTTGTCTCTTTGCGGCGGGGGTGAGCTTTTATGTCATTTTAACGCCGTTCAATAAAATACTATTCGCAGTCCTGCCGGTCGTCATTGTGTATGCCATTTTTAATGGCTTGCTAGCGATCAAGTCTGGTAATCGCGAGAGCCATGTCGACTCGATGTATACGGCACTGATTGTGGTCAATGCCGCACCAATTTATCGGTTTGCAGCGGGAATACTCACGCTGGTCGGGCATGAGGGCGTGTCAACTTCAGCCAGCCAAGAGCCGAATGACAGCGGCGCGATTTTACGGACCATCTTGGTGATCCTTATCTTAGTAATCAGTTATTACTCGGCTGGTCGGCTGAGAAAGAATATTGTGCCGATCGCTGCGCTATTGTTGGTGCTGATCGGTGCGATGTTGTTGGTGCCCTGGGATTTTTCTGGCGCGCCGCTGTAGTAACACCAAACCCAAGTAGTACTGTCAACGTGCTGCTCGCCTCACAACGGCAGTCAAGGGGCTGTGGCTGTCAGTGTTGATCAAATTTAAAACCGTACTCCAACTGTGACCCACGGTGCACGGGCACCCGGAATGGGCTGCGGCGCTGCAGCCGCAGTCGTGGCTGAAAAAGCCAGTCAATGCCTAGCAACGCGGCACTCGCCAACGCACCCGCGCCATCTAGCGGGTGGCTTGGTCCAGCTTGGTCAGGAATATTGCCGGCCCGGCCGGTCGAGCAACACCTTCGCGCAGGCCCATGGCGAAATGTCCGGCGGTTGGGTTGGGGCGGGTGACGGGTGGTTGGCTAGCGAGCGTTCCGCTTGCGGAAAACCACCCCGTGGCGATGAAACCAGCCAGCGGCGTGGGGTTCGCAGCGCAGCCGCGCTGTCCGCGTGCGGGTGGTTTGCCTGTGCACACGGCCGGCCCCCTTGAGGCCTGTGGCATCGGACTAGAAGCCCAGGCGATCCATTTCCGTATAATGCAAAATTCAACCACAACCGTTCGCAATATCGGGAGGCGCGCCAACATGCCGGGGCTGTATTTTGAGGAATTTTACGTCGGACAAACCTTCGACCATCCCATCCGCCGGACCGTCACCGAGACGGACAATGTGCTGTTTACCACCATGACGCACAACCCCGCGCTGCTGCACCTCGACGAGGAGTATTGCCGCACCCAAACCGAGTTTGGCCAGCGCATTGTCAACAGCTGTTTTACGTTATCGGTGATGGTCGGGGTCTCGGTTTACGATACAACGCTCGGCACCACCGTGGGCAACTTAGGGTGGGATGAAGTGCGTTTCCCCAAACCAGTTTTTCATGGCGACACCTTGCATTTCCAGACGGAAATTGCGGAGCTGCGCGAGACCAAATCCCGTCCCCAAAACGGCATCGTTATTTTTGCCCACCGGGCTTACAACCAACGCAACGAACTGGTGGCGAGCTGTAAGCGCACGGGTCTGATGTTGAGGAAACCCGTATGAATATTTTGCGTTCCATGTTGTTTGTACCTGGCGACAGCGAAAAAAAACTGGCCAAGGCCAGTAGCGTTGGGGCTGATGCGCTCATTCTTGATCTAGAGGACGCGGTGGCGGCCGCGCGCCGACCCATCGCGCGCGAGATGATTCAAGACTACCTGCGCGGCGCGGATCGCAGCCGCAGCGAACTCTGGGTACGCATCAACCCGCTGGATTCGGCAGACGCCCTGCGCGATGTCACCGCCGTGGCGAAAGCCCGTCCAGATGGCATCGCCTTGCCCAAATGCGATGGCCCTCACCATGTACAACAACTGAGCCATTACCTCGACGCGTTGGAAATTGAGCACGGCATCCCGCTGGGCAGTATTGCCATCTGCGCGATTGCGACAGAAACCGCGATCGCCCCGTTTACCCTCGGCCAGTACAAAGGCGCGCCGCGCCTGCGTGTGCTGACTTGGGGCGCGGAAGATTTGGCGGCGGCACTGGGCGCATCCTCCAATAAAGACGCGAGTGGGCAGTACACGCCACCCTATGTTTTGGCGCGTTCGCTCTGTCTATTCGGTGCGCACGCCGCTGGCGTTCAACCCTTGGATACGGTGACGCCAGATTTTCGCGACAACGCCTTGCTGCTGCGTGAATGTGAGGCGGCGCGACGCGATGGTTACTTGGGCAAAATTGCGATCCATCCCGATCAAGTGGCCATCATTAATGAGGCTTTCACGCCCTCTAGCGCGGAGATTGCCCACGCGCAGGCGATTATCGCGGCGTTTGCGGCTAATCCGGATGCCGGTGCCTTGAGTCTGGGCGGCAAAATGATCGACATGCCGCATCTCAAGCAAGCCGAGCGCATTTTAGCGATCGTCGCGAGCGGCGGGCGCTAGCCGTGGGGCCGCTCGCGGGTTTATCCATAATTGAGTTCGCCGGGATTGGTCCGGGTCCTCTGGCGGGTACGTTTCTGGGCGATATGGGCGCAGATGTCATCCGTATCGACCGGCCGCAGGGCGCGGTGGCGCTGGGCGCCGACGGTGCGCTGTCGCGTAATCGTCGCTCCATCGGCTTGAATCTCAAAGACCCGCGCGCGGTCGCCATTGCGCTGCGCCTGATGGAGCAGGCTGATGGCGTCTTTGAGCCTTTCCGTCCGGGCGTGATGGAACGTTTGGGGCTGTCGCCGGAAGTGTGCTTGGCCCGCAACGCGCGGCTGGTTTATGGCCGCATGACCGGCTGGGGCCAGTCTGGCCCGCTCGCCCAAGCAGCCGGCCACGATATCAATTACATCGCGATTACTGGTGCGCTGCACGCGATGGGCGAGGCGGATCGCCCGCCATTTCCGCCGTTAAATTTGGTGGGTGATTTTGGTGGCGGCGGCTTGCTGTTGGCTTTTGGCATGGTGTGCGCGCTGCTATCCGCGCAGCGTACCGGCGTGGGTCAGGTGGTCGATGCGGCAATGGTCGATGGCGCGGCCAGTCTCATGGGGATGATTTACGGGGTTTACGCCAAGGGTGCGTGGTCTAACCAACGCGGCAGCAACGCCTTGGCGGGGGCGGCGCACTTCTATGGTTGCTACGAGTGCGCCGATGGAAAATACGTGGCCTTTGGCTCCATCGAGCCGCAGTTCTACGCCATTCTGCGTGACAAATTGGGCCTCAGCGCGGCGGCGTTTGGCGACCAACATGCGCCCGCTCAATGGCCGGCGCTCAAAATCCAAATTGGCGCCATTATCAAAACCCGCACGCGCGACGAATGGTCGGCGGTGTTTGAAGGGACCGATGTGTGTTTTGGGCCGGTACTCGATTTAGCCGAAGCGCCGCTGCATCCTCACAACGTGGCGCGCGGCACGTTTATTAACGTTGGCGGGGAAATACAGCCGGCACCGGCACCGCGTTTCAGTGGCACGCCCACGGCAACCCCCCGTCCCGGACTACCCGCGTGTGGCGATACCGAAGCGGTGTTGTTGGGTGCAGGCTACACTCAAGCGGAATACATCGCGCTGAAATCCGCTGGGGTGGTGGGGTAAATGACGTCGAAAAATCAGGGGGATCTATGCTGAATAACTGGGTTGCGCAAAAGCAAACCATCGAAGTGCTCGGTCAGCGCATGGCGTTTGTGGAGCAGGGCCAGGGCGCACCGATTATTTTTCAACACGGCAATCCCACGTCGTCGTGGCTGTGGCGAAATATTCTGCCGCAGCTAGCCCCTTTGGGCCGCTGTATTGCGCTCGATCTCATCGGCATGGGGAATTCCGACAAGCTGCCCAATTCGGGGCCTGAGCGCTATACCTTGGCCGAGCATCAGCAGTTTTTTGATGCCGCACTGGCCGCTCTGGGCGTGACTTCGGCGGTAACGCTCGTGCTCCATGACTGGGGCACGGCCTTGGGTTTTGATTGGGCCTCGCGACACCCGCAGGCCGTGGCGGGGCTGTGCTACATGGAGGGGATCCCCGTTGAATTAAGCTGGGATGACTGGCCAGAATCTGCGCGCGGCATCTTCCAGACTTTTCGCTCCAGTGCCGGTGAGGAAGCCATTCTCGAGAAAAATATTTTTGTTGAACGCGTTTTGCCCAAGTCCATTTTGCGCGCGCTCAGCGCCGAGGAAATGGAAGGCTATCGGGCACCTTTTCGTGAGCCGGGCGAAGGGCGTCGCCCTACGTTGACCTGGCCCCGCCAAATTCCTATTGACGGCGAACCACCGGCGGCCTGCGCGGCGGTGGCGCGTTACAGCCGCTGGCTGGCTACCACGCCGGTGCCCAAATTATTTATCAATGCGGAGCCCGGCATGATCCTCACCGGCCGTGTGCGGGAGGTGGCGCGGGGGTTTCTGAATCAGCGCGAAGTCACCGTGCCGGGTTTGCATTTTATTCAAGAAGACTCGCCTAACGAAATCGTCGCGGCACTGCGCGAGTGGTTGCCCACGCTCACGCGGCCCGCGGTGTAAGTATGGATTTACCCAGCCTCATCCCCTTAGGGATCACGTTGAGCCAGCAGTTGCAGGTCACCCACGCGTTGACGGTACAAGCCCAGGTGCCCGATTTGCCGCCGGTGTATTCCACCCCCAACATGATTCTCTTCATGGAAGTGGTGTGTACCCATCTCATTCGGCCCTACTTGCCCTCAGGCTGGGTTTCGGTTGGCACCCTGGTGGAGGTGCAGCATTTGGCCGCCACGCCTATTCATTTGACTGTCACCGCCACCGCGCGGGTGCTGGCCGTGTCGCGCTCGTTGGTGACTTTTGAAGTCACGGCGCATGACGGTGTGGAGCGCATTGGCAGTGGCCGACACGTGCGCGCACCCATCGAACTGGCGCGCTTTCTCCGTGGCGTCGAACAAAAACTAACGAACCTTCAGAGCCCCCCATGATATGAGCAGTCAAGCACTGGCGAGCCGCAAAGTGAGCGTGCAAACCTTCAAGCAGATGAAGACCCAACGTACCCCCATCGTCGCATTGACCGCCTACGACGCCGCTTTCGCGCGGGTGTTGGATGAGGCTGGCTGTGACTTCATTCTGGTGGGAGATTCTCTGGGCATGGTGGTGCAGGGACTTAGCACCACCATTCCTGTGACGGTCGACGACATCATCTACCACACCCGTTTGGTGGCCCGTGGTTGCGCCCGTGCGCTGGTCATGGCCGACATGCCGTTTATGAGCTATTTCTCGGCCGACGACTGTTTGCGCAACGCGGCGCGCCTGATGAAAGAGGGCGGGGCTGAAATGGTCAAACTAGAGTGGGGCGCGTTGCAGTTAGATATGGTTACGCGCCTCACAGAATGCGGCATCCCGGTTTGCGCGCACCTTGGGCTGACCCCGCAGGCGATCCATAAAATTGGGAGTTATCGGGTGCAAGGCCGCGAACACGCCATGGCCGAAAAAATGGTCAACGATGCGCGCGCTTTGGAAGAGGCGGGGGCCGATATGCTGCTGCTGGAATGCGTGCCCTTGGCGCTGGCGGCACGCATTACCGCCAACGCGGGAGTACCAGTTATCGGCATTGGCGCCGGCCCCGAAGTGGACGGACAAATTTTAGTGCTCTACGACGTCCTCGATATCGCGCCGGGTAAGCGCACGCGCTTCTCAAAAAATTACATGGAGGGTGCGGGATCCATTCACGCGGCGGTAGAACGCTATGTGAGCGAAGTGCGCGGCCGCGATTTCCCGACCGCCGATTACGCATTTACCTGAGGCACGCTGCTTGACTCAAGCTTTACAACAACTGGTCAGCGGGCTGCGGCTGGAAAAACTGGAAGAAAATCTGTTTCGCGGCGCCACGGGCGACACCTTGGTCAAACGCGTTTATGGCGGAAAAGTGTTGGGCGAGGCGCTAGAAGCCGCCCAGCTCACGGTAGACGATCGCCCGGCACATTCGCTGCACGCCTATTTTCTGCGCGAAGCCGACGCCTTTCACCCGGTCATCTACACCGTAGAACGCAGCCGCGATGGGCGCAGTTTTTCGGCGCGACGGGTCACCGCCATTCAGCACGGGCAACCCATTTTTACCATGGAGGCCTCGTTCCACCGCCCAGAGGAGGGGATTGCCTATCAGGGGAAAATGCCCGATGTACCGCCGCCGGAATCCGTGGCACCGGTGCAGTGGGATTGGGCTAACTTTGAGCACCTGTCACCCAGGCACCAGCGCATGATGACCATCGCCGCGCCGTTTGATTTGCGCCAAATCGATGGCGCCAATGGTTCCAAAGATGCGCTGGGTAATCCTATCCGTCGCAGCTGGGTTAAAACCTCCGAGGCGCTGCCGGATGAGCCTGACATGCATCGCGCAATTTTGGCCTATTTATCGGACTACGGTCTGATCTGGACGCTGCTGGGTCACCACGGATTTAGCTTGGGCAATCAGAATTTAGTGATCGCCAGCCTCGACCACGCCATGTGGTTTCATCGCCCCTTTAGGGTGGATGAATGGCTGCTTTATCATTGTGAGGGCGTGGCTTCCGCGGGTGCTCGTGGTTTGGCGCGGGGGGCTTTCTACACCCAGACGGGTGAACTGGTGGTGAGCGTAGCCCAAGAGGGGCTGATGCGGGTGTTGCGCTAGGTCGTTGCGCAGGTGATAAATGGTGCGATTCGCGCCAACCATAAAGCGACAGAGACAGCACATGGCAGAACGAAAACCTCCCCAACTCGGTCGCTTTGAACTTCGTTCCGAATTGGGTCGTGGTTTCCATGGTCGGGTCTTTCTCGCTTGGGATCCGCATTTAGAGCGCAAGGTGGCGATTAAATTGCTGTTGGGATCGCGGCGTGATCCAGCCAGTCGTGCCCAGTTCCTGACCGAGGCGCGGGCGGTCGCGCGCTTGGCGCATCCGAATGTCATTCCGCTCTACGAAGTGGGTCTGCACGGAACGAACCCGTTTCTGGTATTCGAATACGTGGAGGGCGTGCCCCTCAAACAGGAAATCCAACGCCGCGGCCCGCTGCCCGAAGAAGAAGCAATTCCGCTGTTCCTGCAAGTGTTGGACGGCATGGCCAGAGCGCATGAGTTGGAGGTCGTACATTTAGACCTATCGCCCAACAACCTCCTGTTCGACATCCAAGGCCGGGTGCGGGTGATGGATTTTGGGCTGGCGCGGCTAGTGTCGCGATTACCCGGCGCTGACGACGATGAGCGCATGCAGGGCACGCCGCGCTATATGAGCCCCGAACATTTCTCGGGCGGATTGTTGGACCAGCGCACCGACGTCTACGCCTTAGGGCTCGTGTTTTTTGAGATCTTGGCGGGTCAACCTGCGGCCTCGGCCGAGGGTTTCGCTGGGGTTCGCAACATGATCCTAAAGGGCAACTTTGATTGGTCGCGCTTGCAAACGCTGGGCGTGAGCGGGCCGGTGACGCAGGTCTTGCGCGATGCTTTGGTCCGCAACCCCAGCACCCGCTTCGCCAATGCGGGTGAATTTCGACGGGCGCTGCTAGAGGCCGTGGCCACCCAAACCCAACCCGACAGTCACGCTTTGGCGGTGCAGTTTTTGTTGCGCAGGCTGCAGCGGCGCCCAGAATTTCCCGCCTTCTCGAACAGTATTCTGGAAATTAATCGTTTGACCTCGGAGGACAGCGCTGCCGGTCTCAACGACTTGGCCGACGTGGTGCAGCGGGATTTCAGTCTGGCCAACCGCTTGATGAAAATTTCCAACTCGGCATTTTTTGATCGTGGCAGCGGCGGCGTCAGCACGATTTCGCAGGCCATTAGTTTGGTTGGCACCCGCTTGGTGCGCATGTTGTGTAACGGTCTGCTGGTGTTTGACCGGCTGCAAAACGATACCGCCGAACTCCAAGATGGCTTGGTCAGTTCCTTTGTGGCGGGTTTGATCGCGCGTAACCTGGGTCTGCGGCTGCAACGCTCGCTGGCTGAGGAGGCCTTCATTTGTGGTTTGTTTAACCGCTTGGGGCGCAATTTGGTGATCTACTACCTGCCGGAGGAATTTTCCGATATCGAGCATCTGTGTGCCAACGGGATTAACCCCGTGCAGGCGCAAAAAAAAGTGCTGGGTAGTACGTGGGCCGCCGTCGGGGCTGCGATCGCGGCCAACTGGAAATTCCCCCCCATCATTGTGGCCAGCATGGGGCCCATTTTGGCGGAGCCCGAAGCGGACACCTTAGCGACCGGGATGACCCTGCGCCTGTGGGCGCATCTCGCCAACGAGTTGTGCGAGGTGGCCAATGTGGCCTGCGACGCCCCGTTGGAAGAACTTGACCTGCTGGCCCTGCGTTATCGCAACGCCGTTGCGTTGTCACCCGAGACCCTGGGCGACCTGTTGGCGGGCGCATTGGCGACGTTTTTGGAGCTCGCGCCTACCTTGGGTGTCGTCGCTAGCCAGAATGGGTTTTGTCAGCGTGCCGGCCAATTTATTGCCGTGCTGCGCGATACAACATCCGCGCAGCCGGCCCAGCACCCCGTCTAACCGACCTCAGGCCCGTGCTTTTTTCCCCGCCACTTTGGGTGGGCTGGTGACTTTGGCGACTTTGGCTAGTCGGGCTGATTTCTTCGCCGTTTTTGCTTGCTCGCTCATTTGCGCGCTCCACAGGGCTTGTGCCTGCGCCCAGCCCACGACGGCAATGGGTTGACCATCGTCTTCGATGAACTGGAGTGGCCCTAAGAAATTCATGTAGAACTCGCTGGCCACCGGGAAGTAGGTTTTATCGTGACGAGCGTTGCAGGCCTCATAGCCATAGCCCATGGAGGTGGCGGTGGAGCCGCCATCATCGGTGCCGCCACGCACTTCCATGCGACCGCGAGTGAGGAGGTATTCGCCCGGGCCTACGTGGATGTGGCGATTAAAAGACGAGCCTTTGGGGCAGTCAAAAATAGCCGTCCAAGCGCCCATTTCGGGCGACACGTGGAGCAGCTTCCAGCGGATACCACCGGTAGAGAGGGTCGCCGGGAAGGGCATCCAAGGCTGGTCGTTCACTTGCACGTAGTTGGCGGTTGCGTTTTCGATCATGTGAGTCATCTCCCCTGATGGTCTTATTAGTGATTAGAAAAATAAGCGGTAAAAGGCCGGCGCCAAGGCGGGCCTCGCCGTAGGTCTCTACTGTTGCCCGCCGCTGATGAGGTCGGCATAGCCACCCTCGTTAGTGACGTCCCGATAGCCTGCCGCCTCCAGCGCGAGTTTCGCTTGTTGGGCGCGGCCCCCCTTGGCGCAATACAGTTTGATGGGCCGATTGGGGTCCGGTTCCACCGCCGTAATACGGTTGACAATGTCGGCGACCGGCAGATTGATCGCAAGACTGAGATGGCCGGTGGCATATTCTGCCGGCGAGCGCACATCGATCCACAGCGCGTCAGCGGCGGTGGCGTTAGCCGTCAAGCCAAGGAGGCAGATTAACAAAATGCGAAAAGTAGCTGTCCACCGCATGTCACGACCCCGCTGTTAAAAATTTCTGCGCTGCCATTCAGCGCGAGGTTCACGTGATGATTATCACAGCCGCGCAGAGAGCGCTAGCCGCGAATCTGCCAGGCTTTGCTGGTGGGCGCGCCTTGCGTGCGAGTTGCGGGATGAGCGGGCGAAAAAGCGTCGTGCCAACGCCTGGCACGTGGGGCTGGGCGGTGCCCACGCGGCCGGTTGCCGCCTCAGCTACCCGCGGTCGGGCGACCATTCTTGGTAGGCGTAGCGCGCAAGTAGCCCCTTTGCCTTTAGCGCTGCCAGTTCGCCGCCGGCGGGTCATTTAGCGCAGGTTATTCATCTCGCCCAAGGTGTAGGTGCGGGCAAAGGGTGGGTGTATCCGCAAGCCATTTTGGGTCGCCATTTTTTGTAGGCTGCCATCTGCCATGAGGGCCGCCAGCGCGGTGTCCAACGCCTGCCGTAGCTCGGCATCTGCCTCCCGTGTGGCGAGGTGTTCGTTCCACGCTAGCGCGGCGGGCGGCACGTAGTGGGTAACCGGCCCAAAGCCCGGCGCCGGATGCTGCGTCAGCTGGTAGCTGGCGGTGGGCCCCCACAATAACGCGAACTCAACCTCACCCGTGGCGAGCGCGGTCAAGGCCTGCGCGGGGGAGAAAGATGTTTTGGGCTGCGCACCCACCAGATGCAGCGCAAAGGCTGCGACCGTTGCTGCTTGGATGGCAACCGGTGCGCCGCGTAAGTCACGTATCTCGTGGCGCTGTTCGTCGGTTTTTCCGTACAGTTCAAAAGCCGCCCCGTAGTAGGGTTTGCCCAGCGCGAGGGTGGGCATATCCCGCAGGCTATCGCGCGCCGGGCCGGGCACGCTGAACAGCACGTCGCAGGCACCTTTGCGCAAACGTTGGGTGGGATAATCGCTGTCTTCGATTTCGGTGATTTTCTCCTCGTTCGCGACCCAGACCACCTCTAACGGGCGGCCCAGGCGCACGGCCACGGCGTTGGCCGTGGCCAGATCAAAGCCGCTATTGGCTGCTCGCTCTGAATAGGGCGCGTTGTGCTCCAACAGGCAAACCTTGAGAGGGGCCGCGGCACTGACGCCGTGGCTACCCAAGCTCGCCCCCAGCAGGGCTATGAGGTGGAGCAACTTCACTGGGGCAACGCGAAGACCATCAGCGCACTGCCGGGGGTATCCAGTGGGGGTTGTCCTGCGATTTGGATGGCGAGCCCACCGCCGCCGCTCCCGAACGCCACGTACTGGCGACCCGCAATCTTGTAGGTAATGGGCTGTCCCCGTATCGCCGAGCCGGCTTGGAATTTCCATAACACTTTGCCCGTGGTGTCATCGAAGGCCAGCACATAACCCGCTTGATTGCCGGTGAACACCACCCCGCCCGCCGTTGCGAGCGTGCCGCCGACCATCGGATATTCGTCTTTCCAAGACCACTTGCGCTCACCGGTGAGCGGGTCATAGGCCGAAAAATGGCCGTAGGCCAAGCCGTTCGCGGCCTGCGTTTCGCCGGGGCCGCCACCCCAAAACGGCGTGCCGTTTAAAAACACGGCCGCCTGCTTCTCCATTTTGCCGCAGCTCTCGATCACCGGCACATAAATAAGCTTGGTCGCCGGGCTGTAGGCCGCGGTATACGCGCCGTTTTGACCGCCTATAGCGCCCGGGCAAATCCACTCGGGATTACCGCCCGCCATGGGGTAGAACTTTGGATCGGCTAGCGCCCGGCCGTTGACGTCGAGACCCTTCGACCAGGTCAACTGGTCGACGTACTGCTTACCGTGTAAAAACTTGCCAGTGCCCGCGTTTAACGCATAGAGATAGCCGTTGCGATTAGGCTGTACCAGCATCTTGACGCTGCTGCCACCGGCCTGCGGGGTATCGATGAGGAACATGCCGGTGGTGCCGTCGTAGTCCCAGACATCGTGGGGGGTGAATTGGAAATGCCATTTCACGTCGCCCGTGGCGACGTTTAACGCCAGCGCGGAATCGGTGTAGAGGTTATCGCCCTCGCGGGTGTCGCCATTCCAATCGGGCGACGGGTTGCCGGTGGCCCAATACAGCGTTTTAGAGCCTGGGTCGTAGGCGCCGGTACCCCACGCGGGGCCCCCGCCGACTTTCCACGAATCGCCTGCCCAGCTCTCGACCCCCGGCTCACCGGCGACTGGCACCGTGTAACGCCGCCATTTACGTTTGCCGGTTGTCACTTCGTAAGCATCGATGAAGCCACGGGCACCATATTCGCCGCCGGAAATCCCCATGAACACCAAGTCGTCTACCACCAGCGGCGCGGAGGTGGCGCTGTAGCCGTCGCTGTGCTTGGCCATTTCGGTATTCCACAGCACTTTGCCGGTTTTGCGATCTAGGGCCACGAGATGGGCGTCCAAAGTGCCCATGATCACGGCATCGCCAGAAATGGCCACGCCCCGGTTAGTGGGCCCGCAGCAAATGGCGATATCGCTGGGCATTTTATGGGTGTGTTTCCACAAAATGGTGCCGGTGACCGCATCCAAGGCGTACACGTTGTTATACGCGGCCGTTAAGAACAGCACGCCGTCCGCCACCACGGGCGAGGCTTCCAGTTGACCGGGGACGCCAGTCTGGAAGACCCACGCTGCCTGCAGTTTACCCACGGTATCCCGACTGACGTCGTGCAAAGGGCTGAACCGCCAATTGCTGTAATTGCCGCCGTACAACAACCATTCCGCGGTGTTGCTAGTGCCCGCCAACAGTTTTTCTTGGGTGATCGGCGAGGTGGTGGGCACGTCGGTAGCGTTGGCTGACAGCGCTAAACCCGCGAGCAAGACTGAGATGGCAACTCGGGACATGGGAACTCCACATTTAGACATTTAGACTGGTTTCTGGTAACTAAGATTACCCCAATCGCTGGTGCTGGCAAAATCATTTTTGCCGGCACCAGTTGACCCCTTACCCGCCATCACCGTTACGCCTCACCAGCGATTGGTAGCCTTGGAGAACTCGGCCATGCCGCATATTCCGTACCTGACAGAAATTCCCCCCGCAAGCGCCGAGCTGGCCGCGGCGATCCGTCAACGGCGGGGCGGTCGTTTATTGAATTTGGACCGTATGCTGCTGCACAGTCCGCCGTTTGCCGCGGGTTGGAACACCTTCCTGCGCGAGGTGCGGACGGGGCTTGCGCTCAACGGCGAATGGCGCGAATTGGCGATTTGTTACATCGCGGTTCTCAACGACGCCGATTACGAATTAACCCAGCACGCGCCGGAGTATTTGGCCCAGGGTGGGCGCGCCGAAGTCCTGGTCATTTTGCAGCGCGGTGCGCACGCAATTGACGACCCCAGCCTCACCACCACAGAAAAAAACGTGTTGGCGCTGACGCTTGCCATGACCCGCGAGGTGGCCGTCGCACCGGCCGTGCTGCAACGTGCGCGTGCTGGGGTGGGCAGCGAGCGGGAGTTGGTGGAATTGATCGGGGTGATTGCGGCCTACAACATGGTGTCGCGCTTCCTCGTGGCAACCGGGGTATCTTTGGCGGGCGAAGACCCGGCCTCGGCAGGCGGCAATTAGGGGGCGGCTCTGCTCACTGCTTAGGCACGCTCACATAATTTTTGCGCCACGCGTCTCGCTACGGCGCGCTAACAACAACTCAAATTGAGACTGCAACGGTATGCCATTGGCCACCACCTTGGTGCTGCGTAAGACCCTTAACTTGGTCAAGCTGTTCGAAGGCTTTAGCGAGCAGGAAGTCGTTGATTTTCTGCGCATTGCGCGCCGGGCCGATGTGGCGGTGGGTGAGGTGGTGATTCAGCAAGGTCAGCGTGGAGAGGATGCGTATATCGTCGTGGTGGGACGCCTGCGGGTGGTAAAGACCCAGGCGGGCCAAGAGGAGACACTGGCCACCATTGAAGCCGGCGATACCTTTGGTGAACTGGCGCTCCTTGATGCGGGCCCGCGCTCAGCCTCGGTAGTGGCGGACACCGCCGCCGTGCTGCTGCGTTTCCACCGCGAAAGTCTCAGTCTGCAGCCCGGCATACTGGTAAAAGTGCTGGTCAACCTGGGCCGGTTGATGGCCACTCGGCTGCGCCAAATGAACGACAAGGTCCTGGGCGCCTCGCTATCACTGCCGCTGCGCGCGGGTGATGCCGCGGGTGATGCCCTAGACGGGTAGCCCCTGTTGCCGGAAATAACCGCAAGCGCCAGGCCACGCCAGTGGCCGTTGAAATTCCCCCGCCTAGGGCTTGCCACCTGCGCTTGGTGGCTTGCGGCCGGCGTGCTGGTGGCTAATTTTCTCGCCTTGTGGCCGGTGCTAACTCAGGTGCCGGCGCAGCCCGGCATCGATTTCCAGTTCTACTGGGGCATCGCGCAGACGCGGCCAGACCTGCCGCCACAGCAAGCTAATCCCTATCGGTATTTGGTGCAGTACAACGCGCTGTTTGCGCAGCGCGTCGCCGCGAGTGGCGATCCGCTGCTGGTGCAGGCGCACGCCCTGCGGCCTGATTTCGACCTGACCAATACGCCGTTGGTGTATGCCCTAGGAGCCTTGTATCCAGCACGCTACGCGTCTGCGCTGCGCTGGCATCGTGGGCTTAGCGTGCTCGCGTTTGGTCTCGCCGTGGCGGCCTTGCTGCCCTTAAAAAATGGCGCGGCGTTAGGGCCGGTGGTGCTCACCGTGCTGCTGGCGGCCGGCTATTGGCCGTTCTGGTTGAATCTGGCGGTGGGTAATCTGGCGGCCCTGCAATTGGCGGGGTTGGTGGTTGGGGTAGGGCTGGCACGCCGCACGCGCAGCTCACCCACGGCGGGTCTGCTCAACGTCGCGTGGCTCACGGCCTTAGTGCTGATCAAACCGAACATTGCCTTACCCTGCGCGTTGCTCTGGTGGTTTAGCTTGGCCCATTTGCCACGCGTTTGGCGTCTGCCTGCGGTGGCGGTTAGCGTGGCCTGCGCGGCCCTGCTGCTGACCTATGCCGCAGGGTTTTTTGCCTCGCCAGCGATTTGGCTGGATTGGTTATGGGTGCTGTTTGGAGCACCCAATCGGCTGGCGTATGACTATGCGCTGGGCAATGTGTCGAGTGCGCATTGGCTGGCGCAAGCCACGGGGCTGAGCGTGCGAGTGACCGGTGCGCTGTTTTTGGCGCTCCTTACGGGCGCTTTCGGCCTACAGGCCTATTGGCGTTGCCGGCGCGCCGCCCCTTGGGCGCCGGTGAAGGTGTCTGAACCGCACGAATGGGCTGCGATAGGGGTGGTATTAACCCTCGCCAGCGCGCCGGTGGTGTGGCCCCACTATGCGGTGCTGGCGATGATTCCTTTGGCTTGGCT
The DNA here is from genome assembly GCA_945862315.1 of Klebsiella pneumoniae. GTDB lineage: Bacteria > Pseudomonadota > Gammaproteobacteria. The sequence goes on along the minus strand of CAMAXW010000010.1, from coordinate 58,568 downwards.
GGCCCGCCGCGATACCCGTGCGTGGCCAAAAATCGCGGCACTCTTGGGACTCTTGGCGCTCGCCACGGTGCCCGCGGTGAAATGGCGTTGGCAGTTGGCACCCACCACCAGCGGCCTGTGGGTCATCGAAAGTCTCGCGTGGTTGCCCTTGGCGCTGGGGTTGCTGGGTTGTTCGGGCGCTGGATTGCCGGTGGTGCGTGCAGCGGGCCACGAGGATTAATCGGGCGAGGATTCCTGGGGCCAAGATGACCTCACGGGAGGTCCCGGTAGTGGCGCGTCATCTGTTTGCTTGTTGCAAGCAAATAACCACGCTGGGCATAATTACGCGGTGAATCTAGCCCAAAAAACCCTGCCCGCACGCCGCACCCAAGCCCAGCGCACGGCGCTCTCGGATGCGCGAATGCTCGATGCCGCGGTGCAGCTCATTGTGGCCCGCGGGGCGATGGGGACGACGCTCAAGGAAGTGGGTGAACTCGCCGGCTACAGTCGGGGTCTAGCCAGCGCCCGTTTCGGCAATAAAGCCGCTTTGTTTGCCTTCATTGTGCGAGCGGTGAGTGAAGAATGGCTGGACTCTCTACGCGCGACGGTGCGGGCCCAAGTGGGTTTAGAGGCTATCTGCGCGGCGACCGATGCCCACTATTATTTTGTGCGCGACGGTGCGCACAGAATCCGCGCGTTCTACAGTTTGTGGTTCGATTCTATCGGTCCAGACGCGGCCCTGAAGCAGACCATCGCCCATGTGCACGAGCGTCGGCAACGCGACATCGAAGCCTGGATTCGCCGTGGCATCGCCGAAGGGAGTGTGGCGGCTGAGGTCCCAGTGACCGCCGTAGCGCAGCAATTCTGCGCCGCCATTATCGGCATTGTTTATCAGTGGCTGGTGCGTCCCGACGCACTGGACCACATCCGTGACCTACACGAAGGTCTGAAACAGCAAATGACCCGGGCGCTAGACACCCGGCCTACCGCAGGAAATTCACTATGAACACACGCGCGCAAGACATTGCAAATACCCCCCAAGCGGCGGCCCAAACCGCGCCATTGCGTTTTGTTACAGCGGCCTCGCTGTTTGATGGTCACGACGCGGCGATTAACGTGATGCGGCGACTCATTCAGGGAGCGGGGACCGAGGTCGTCCATTTAGGCCACAACCGCAGCGTTTCCGATGTGGTGCGAGCCGCGGTGCAAGAAGACGTCGACGCCATCGCGATCAGCTCCTATCAAGGCGGGCACAACGAATACTTCAAATACATGATCGACCTGCTGCATGCGGCTGGTGCGGGGCACATACGCGTGTTCGGTGGCGGCGGTGGCACGATCACGCCCGAAGAAATCGCCGACCTGCAGGCCTATGGGGTGGAGCGTATTTATCACCCGAACGATGGCATGAAAATGGGTCTGCAAGGCATGATCGATGACCTCATCGCGCGGGTGACTCGCCAGCGGCGCTGGTCGGCGGTGCCCGCGAGCATCGACCCGGACAACGCCCTGTCGGTGGCACAAATGCTGTCTGCGTTGGAAGACGACATTCTCACCCCAGCACAGCTGGAAAAATTGCGCCGCGAATGGAAAATTGCCGGCGGCAAAGTGCCGGTCATCGGTATCACCGGCACCGGCGGGGCCGGCAAGAGTTCGGTGACCGACGAAATACTGTCCCGCTTTATGCAGTATTTTCCCCAGCTGCGGGTGGCCGTCCTCGCGGTAGATCCCACCCGCCGGCGTACCGGTGGCGCGCTGTTGGGCGACCGCATCCGCATGAACAGCCTGCGCCACGAGCGCCTGTTTATGCGCTCCATGGCGACCCGCCGCCAACACTTGTCCACTAGCGCCATGTTGGGCGACGCCGTGGCATTTCTGAAATCATTGAGCTACGACTTGGTGATGGTTGAAACGGCAGGCATTGGCCAGAGCGATTCCGAAATCGTCGATTTGGTCGATTTGCCGGTCTATGTGATGACCAGCGAATACGGTGCGGCCAGCCAGTTGGAAAAAATCGACATGCTCGATTTCGCGGCCATCACGGTGCTCAATAAATTTGACAAGCGAGGTGCTGAGGACGCGTTGCGCGATATCCGCAAACAATGGAAGCGTAACCATTTGGCGTTCATGACGCCGGATGAAGAAATCCCCGTTTTCCCCACGATCGCCAGCCAGTTTAACGATCCGGGTTTGACCTGGATGTTCACCAATCTGTGCCAGTTATTGGCGACCAAGACCGGGGCTGAACTAGCCAAGTGGACACCCACCCTGGATGTCAGCCTGAAAGAGCCACGCGCCACGATCTTAATTCCCGGTAATCGCACGCGATATTTAGCCGAGATTGTGGAACAAGGACGAGGCATTAACCGGTTTGTGGAGAGTGCGGCGGCGGCGGCTAATTTGGCCCAACACTGCTGGCATGCGCTGGAGGCGCTCGGTGATACGGCGTTGCCCGCGGCGTGCGATCCCGCGCCTGAGGCTTTGTTGGGAGACGACACCTTTGGGCTTTTGCGCCGACGCTACAACGAAGCGTTGACCACGATTGGTGGTGAGGGCTTGCAGCTGCTGCGCGAATGGCCCGCCAGATTGGCGAGCATCACGAGCGAAAAATATGTTTATAAAGTTCGCGACAAAAATGTAGAAGGCGACAATTACCGCACCACGCTTAGCCATAACCGCGTGCCAAAAATTGCCCCGCCACGCTTTGATGGCTGGGGCGATCGCCTGCGTTTCTTGATGAAAGAAAATCTGCCGGGTGGTTATCCGTATACGGGCGGGGTGTACCCATATCGCCGTACGGGTGAGGATCCCATACGCATGTTTGCCGGTGAGGGCACGCCCGAGCGCACCAATCGGCGTTTTCATTATGTCTCGGCCGGACAACCGGCGCAGCGCCTGTCTACTGCCTTCGACTCTGTCACGTTGTACGGTGAAGACCCGCACGAGCGGCCAGATATTTTCGGTAAGGTGGGTAATTCGGGGGTCTCGATTGCCACCCTCGACGACGCCAAAAAGCTGTATTCGGGTTTTGATCTCTGCGCCCCCAGTACGTCCGTGTCGATGACCATCAATGGTCCCGCGCCGCTGTTGCTCGCCTTTTTTATGAATGCTGCCATCGACCAGCAGGTCGAAAAACACCTGCGGGAAACCAACCAATGGGCGGCGGCACAAGTGCGTATCGAGGAATGGTTTAAGGCGCGCGGCCAGCCTCGGCCGCAGTATCAGGGGGAATTGCCAGAGGCCAATAACGGTTTGGGCTTAGGCTTGTTAGGGATCACCGGCGATCAAATTTTAGACCCAGAGACCTACGCCCGCATCAAGGCAACAACCCTCGCCACCGTGCGCGGCACCGTTCAGGCCGACATTCTCAAAGAAGACCAAGCACAGAACACCTGCATTTTCTCCACCGAATTTGGTCTGAAAATGATGGGCGATGTGCAGGAGTATTTTGTAGAGCAGAACGTGCGCAATTTCTACAGCGTCTCGATCAGCGGCTATCACATTGCGGAGGCCGGGGCGAACCCCATCTCGCAGCTGGCGTTCACGCTGTCCAATGGCTTCACCATTGTGGAGTACTACTTGGCGCGCGGCATGAAAATAGATGATTTCGCGCCCAATCTGAGCTTCTTTTTTAGCAACGGCATGGATCCCGAATACTCGGTGATTGGGCGGGTGGCGCGCCGCATTTGGGCCCGCGCCATGCGCGAACGCTATGGTGCCAGTGCGCGTAGTCAGATGATGAAATACCACATCCAAACGTCGGGCCGAAGCTTGCACGCGCAGGAAATCAGCTTCAACGATATCCGCACGACGCTACAAGCGCTGTATGCCATTTTTGACAACACCAATAGCCTGCACACCAATGCGTATGACGAGGCTATCACCACCCCCACCGAGGAATCGGTGCGGCGGGCGGTGGCTATCCAGCTCATTATCAACCGCGAGCTAGGGCTAAATTTCTGCGAAAACCCTTGGCAGGGTTCGTTCATCATTAATGAATTGACCGACCTAGTGGAAGAATCGGTGTACGTGGAATTTGAGCGAATTTCCGAGCGCGGCGGCGTGCTGGGCGCAATGGACACCATGTATCAGCGCGGGAAGATTCAAGACGAAAGTCTCTACTACGAGCATATGAAGCACGACGGCAGTCTGCCGTTGATCGGCGTGAACACTTTTTTACCGAAAGCTGGGCAGGAAGATCAAATCACGACCATTCAGCTCATGCGCTCCACCGAGACCGAGAAATTGGATCAAATCGCCGCCGTGCGGGCTTATCAGGAGGTGCGTGCGCAGGAGCGGCCTGCCCAACTGGCGCGGCTGCAAGACATTGCGCGGCAGCGAGGTAATGTTTTTGCCCAGCTGATGGAAGCAGTAAAAGTAGCCTCTCTGGGCCAGATTTCTGCCGCACTCTACGACGTGGGCGGTGAGTACCGGCGCAATATGTAGGCCACGGCACATGACCCTTTATGTCGACGCGGCAATGACGGCGCATCCACGGGCCGCCTCTGACGCGCGTATCGTCAGCTTGGTGCCGAGCATCACCGAGCTCCTGTGCGCGCTAGACCTGACCCCGCAGCTGGTAGGGCGCACGGGGTTTTGTGTTCATCCCCGTGCGGCGCTGCGTAAAATTCCTAAAGTGGGCGGCACCAAAGATGTCGATCTGCAGGCAATTCGGGCGCTTGCGCCTAGCCACGTCGTGGTGAACATCGATGAAAATCGGCGCGAAACAGCTGCCGCCTTGCGTGAGTTCGTGCCCCATGTGGTGGTAACCCATCCCCTAGGGCCCACGGATAACCCACCCCTGATGCGTTTGCTGGGCGGCATTTTTGGTCGGGACGCACAGGCAAAGGCGTTGGCAACGGCGTTTGAGCAACGCTACCAGTGGGTGTGCGCGCAACACACGGGGCCGGCACAAAGGGTGCTTTATCTTATTTGGCGTGATCCTTGGATGAGCGTGGCGCGCGACACCTATATCTCGCGAATGTTGGCGGTGTTTGATTGGCACACGTTTCCCGCCGAGGGTGCCAGCCGTTATCCGGTGGTCAAGCTTGAGGATTTTGTAGGCCAAGTGGATCGGGTGTTGCTGAGCAGCGAGCCCTATCCGTTTCGGGCGCGTCATCTCGCGGAAATTCGCGCCGCCTTGCCGGGAGTTCCGGTCGCCCTGATCAACGGCGAGATGACTTCCTGGTACGGCAGCCGGGCGCTGGAGGGGCTCAATTACTTGCAGCAATTTACCCGTGAAACCCTGTCACCGAACACCGCGGGAGTGGGCGCATGAGCATCGAAACACCGTGTGTGCAGGTGTGTGAAATCGATACCGAATTAGCCGTGTGCCGTGGCTGCGGCCGGACGTTGCAGGAAATTGGCAACTGGATGCGCTACTCGCCCACGGAGCGGGTCCGCATCATGGGCGAACTACCGGCGCGTCAAAAACAACTCGGCGACCAGCAACAATAATTCTCAACCAACGGAGACCGCCATGAATCTCACCACGATGACCTTCGATCTCAAAGATCACATTGCCACCATTACGCTTAATCGCCCCGACGCCGCCAACGCGCTGAATCTTACGATGTCCCAAGACCTCCTGACGGTCGCTTCGCGCTGCGATAGCGCGGATGTGCGAGCGGTGATCCTCACCGCGCAGGGCAAAATGTTCTGCGCAGGTGGCGATGTGCTGTCGTTTGCTGCCGCGGGCGCTGGGGTCACCGAACTCATGCGTAACATGACGGCTTTCCTACACTCTGCCATCTCGCGCTTCGCCCGCATGAACGCGCCGTTGATCACCGCGATTAACGGTACGGCGGCCGGCGCTGGCTTAAGCATGGCGCTGACGGGCGATATTATTCTCGCCGCAGCCTCGGCCAAATTTACGATGGCCTACACCAAGATCGGGGTGTCGCCAGATGGTAGCAGCACGTTTTTTCTACCCCGTTTAGTGGGCATCGCGAAGGCGAAGGAAATGATTCTGCTGAATCCGGTTTACTCTGCGGAAGAAGCCAAAACCCATGGTCTGGTGACCGAAGTCCTCGCGGACGACGCCCTGATGGCGCGTGCTAACGCGCTGGCCCAACAGCTGGCGGCGGGTCCCACGGCCGCCTATGGCGAAACCAAACGGCTGCTCGCGGACACTTTTTCCAATTCCTTAGAAACCCAAATGGAGATGGAGACGCGCGCTATTGCTGGTCTCACTGCGTACTCCAACGACACTCGCGAAGGCTTCAAGGCTTTCACGGAAAAACGTAAACCGCTTTTTGAGGGGAAGTGACATGAAGGCCGTGGTCCTACACGAACTGGGTGGCCCAGATAAAATTTTAATCGAGGAAATCGCAACCCCGGTACCGCAAGCCGGGGAAGTGCGGGTGGCGCTCAAAGCCTGTGCGCTCAATCGCCGCGATGTGTGGATCACCGTGGGAGCCTACCCGCGGATTAAATTCCCGGTGGTGAGTGGCTCGGATGGCGCGGGGATTATCGATGCGGTAGGCACCGGTGTAGATAGCGCCTGGCTGGGACGCGAAGTGGTGATTTATCCGGCGCGCGAGTGGGGCGATGATCCGCGCTGCGGTGGGGCGAATTTTCGGGTTTTGGGGATGCCCGACCAAGGCACGCTGGCCGAATTTATTTGCGTGCCAGCGGGCGATGTCGCCGATAAGCCCGCGCATTTGTCTTGGGTCCAGGCGGCGGCGTTTCCGTTAGCAGGTCTCACTGCGTGGCGCGCCGTCGTGACGCACGGCGAAGTGCAACGCGGGCACAAAGTTTTGGTGACCGGCATCGGTGGCGGGGTGGCCACTTTTGCGCTGCTCTGGGCTAAATATTTGGGCGCCGAGGTCTACGTCACGAGCAGCAGCGAGGAGAAGCTCGCCCAAGCCACGGCGCTCGGTGCGCGGGGTGGGGTGAATTACCACCATCCGGCTTGGGGCAAGCAACTGCGGGAACTCTGCGGCGGCTTCGATTTGGTGATCGACAGCGCCGGTGGGGCCGTGGTTAACACCACGCTCAACGCCCTGAACAACGGTGGCCGCTATGTGTTTTTTGGGGCCACGCTGGGTAATCCGCCTGACGGTCTAGAGATGGCCAAGTTATTTTTCAGGCAAATCCGGCTGCAGGGTTCCACGATGGGCACGCCAGATGAATTCGCGGCCATGCTGGCCTTTATCAATCGGCATGGGATTGAACCGGTCGTGGACCAAATCTTTAAGCTAGACGACGCGGCGGACGCCTTTCGGCGGCTCCATGCCTGTGAGCAGATGGGCAAATTGGTGTTGGTGCACGACTAACCCGGCGCGGGGCGTTGCGGAATCATCATTGCCGCAGCGCCCCTAGTTCGCCACCGTTCAGTGGCCGCGCGCGCTGATCGGCACGCGAAACCTAGAGAGTCCCGGTGAGTTTGCCCAGCGCATCCTGTTGGGGACGCGCCGCGTTTCAGCCGGCAATTTCTTGCAGGATGGGCAGCAAGTACTCGCGAAATTTTCGCGGATTCTCGCTCATGGGGAAATGGCCGTTGTCTTTCATCACCGTGAACTTCGCACCTTTCACGCGGGCCGCCAACTCGCGAGTTTCATCGGGCCCAGTGGCAAAGTCGTACTCGCCGGTTAACAAGTAGAGCGGACATTTTTCCGTGTCGATGGTGTCCACGTAGGCTTGCGCGTTGTATTCCACCGAGTAGTAATACAGGTCGCCTTTAAACACCATGGGTGCGCCTTGGCTGTAGCCAAAAATGGTTTCTCGCACGTTGGGCTCGGGGCTGGAGGGCGCGCATAAGCCAAACATGGTGGCGGGTTTCGCTTCGTTGCTGATTCTGGGGTGATAGAACTGGTCCAGAAAATAGCCTGGGCTGGACAGCGAGGCTTCAACGCCGATGACGGCGCGGAAACTCTCCGGATGATGCGCCGCCAAGTCCACCGCCACTTGCCCGCCCATGGAACAACCCATGAAAACGGGCTGATCTAATTCTAGCGCGGCCGAAAAACCCAAAATGAATTTCAGGAAAAAATCCCGGGTGAGGTTGTAGGGTTTTTCCCAGTGTCGGTCGCCGGTGGGCGGCAGGGACTTGCCGTGGAAGGGTAAATCCCAGGCGATCACACGGAACCGGCTGGTGATGTCGGGATCTTCCATCAGGTGGCGCCACTGGAAGCCGTGCGCGCCGGCGGTATGTTGGCAAATGAGTGGAATGCCGGTGCCGCAGGATTCGTAATAAACGCGGTATTCGATGTCGTTGACCGTTAGGTACACATAGCGACCCACCGTCTCGTCGTGTTTGGCCATGGCGTGCTCCTCAGTGAATGGCGTGGTCGCGCATGATTTGGAACATGCGGCGGAAAGCGCCGTAGTAGGCGAAGAAAGTTTCCGAGTCGCCGCTCCACTGAAATTGCTTGCGGACGATGGCGGCAAACATATCGTGGAAGAACGGTTTTGGGATGGGTTTCAAAAATTCTTGCCAGCTGCTCAGCGGGCCGGTGATGTTGATGTCGGCGCTGTCAAACAGTGCCGGGGTAACCATTTCGGTTAGACGCCCGTCTCTAAATTTGAGGAGCAGGGCTTGTTCGTCGAATTGGAGGCGGAGCGCGCCATCGAGAAAACGGCCGGCAATTTTAAATTCGCCGTCCTGATTGAGCGCGGTCTGAAAATTCTGCGCATTGAATAGCTTCATGGCGACTTATCCCAAGGGTTGTGACATCAGCTTTGTAGGGCGCCAGCGTGTGCGGCAGCGCAAACCTGCAGGCACCTTAGACCAGCGGGTGATAGCTGGCAACCGGGTGCGGGAGCGTTTTAAACGGAGAGATTCTGCTGCCCCAACGCACGGAGTGCGCGGGGCAGCAGGGGCGCGAGACTAGAAAGTGCGGGAGACCGTGAACACAAACGATCCATCCACCAACTTACCGAAATTGGGGCGCGCGGTTGACGGATAGAAATCTAGCAAAGACGAGCTCTGATTGGTGCCGACGTAGCCAGCATCCAATTTAAAGCCTTTGATGAGATAGGTTAGGCCACCGCTGTAATACACATAGCTGTAACCGCCCAGGGCGCCTGAGGACTTGTCACCATTGGTGACGGAGTAGCCCACGCTGCTGTACAGGCCAAAGTTTTGCGGCAGGGTTGCGCCGAGGTTGAGTTGTACGGTATTGGCCGCGCCATCCTCACCAAAGTTATTCGGCGTGTAGTAGTAATTGAAGGCCACCGAGGGGGCAAATTCTACGTCGAAGGTACGCGCGAGGCCCAAGTTGAACTCGCCATAGTTGGCTTGCACGCCAATGGGGTCAAAGCCGTCGGTCGTGGTGATGTTCTCACCGGGGAAGCTGTAGTACAGGCCCTGAAAAGTGATATCGACCGTCATGTAGTTAAAGCGATAACCACCGTAGTAATCGATTTCGAGATTGGAATCGGAGAACTCCGTGTTGGACGCCCAGACGCCGATAAAAAAACCCTCGTAGGCGTAATCCAGGCTGCCTTGGATGGCCGGGCCGTCGGAGTTGGAAATGCCCCGAAACATGTAGTTAGTGGTCAGGTAGATGGAGCTGGAAAAATTTTTGAGGGCGAACATGTCCGAGTCCGCCACGGGGACGGCGGCAGCGACGGGCGCGGCCGGCGCGGCAGCCTCCTGAGCAAAAGTGGGATACGCACAGGCGCTGCCCATCAGGATGGCGGATGCGATTAGTGAACGTTTCATCATGAGGATCTCCAAGTAACCGGTAAATTTGAGTGGTTTAAAAATTGTCGTCTGCACCGAGTTAGCCAGTGGCTGGTTTTCACCCTCGAGCGTTAAATATTTCTGAAAAAAAAACATGGATTCCAGAACGCTAGGTTAACAAGTTAAGAAACTTAAGTAACTTAATTGTGCTGTGCACAATACTACTGCCGCAGTCCGGGCTGAAGCAATCCCCGAGTAGTACCACAGAATGACTTCACCCCAACCCCCGTGGAGGTGTAAGCAGGATTGATGCCACGCAGCAAAGTTGTTGATTCGGCGTTAAGTTGGCTCGCCGAGCCGCGAACGAAGGCCCGCTATCTGCGCCATTTTGAAGCGGCTACCGGTCGGTGCACGCACCATCTCGACTCGCTGTGTGGGGGCGAGCCCCGGTGGGCTGCCCGGAAAACGCTAAACGTTACTGCTAACAACTGCCCTGCGATGCCGACAGCGCGGGGCTTAGCGCAGCCCCTCAGCATGAGCCCGGGTGTTAAACCCGAGCCAATTCACGCACGAGTACTTTGAGGGCCTTGGCATCGAAAGCCGGCAAAAAGTGATCGACGTGGGGCAGGGCGGCGCGCAGGCCCGCGGCTCTCACTTGAAAGGTGCTGGCGCCATACATGGGATTAATCCAAACCACTTTGGCCACGTTTCGACCCAGTGCGGCCATCTCCTGGCTGATGCGCTCTATGGCGCCATTGTCGTAACCGTCGCTGATGATCACGGCAACCGTTGAGCTGGCGCCACCGGCGCGAACCACCTGGCGATTGAGGTGGCCTAACGCCGTGCCGATGTCGGTACCACCGGACCAGTGGCGCACCGTCACGGCAATTTCGCGTAGCGTTTCGGCGATGGAACGCCGGCGTAGGGCGGCGGTAATGTCCGTGACTTGGGTGCTAAACACCAGCGTGCGGGAATTACGCAGCGCTTGTGCCAGTCCAAAGAGGAGCTGCAGCAAAAACGGGTTAAAAGTGTCCATAGATCCGGACACATCGCACAACATGACCAGCCGCGTGCGCCGCCGTTTGGGTTTGGCGTAGGCCAGCGACACCAACTCCAAACCATAGCGCGCGCCGCGCCGCAGCGAGCGCCGGAGATCAATCCGGTCGCCGTGACGCCCGGTTTGATAGCGTCGGCTGGGGCGAGTGGCCAGCCGGCGGGCTAACTCACGGATGATTTGGGCCAGCGACGGGGCGGCCGCATCCCAACGGTTGATGAGATCTACCGCCTGCGCGCTCTCTTGGGTGCTGTAGTGTTCCGGCGCGGTTTCCACCGATTGATCCAAGGCTTTGGGCTGGTGGCCGAGCTGGCCCCGCGCGGACTCGCCCCGGATCCCGCTGGACGGGCTGTGCCCGTCGTCCTTGCCGAGAAAATACCGATTGAACACCCGGTTGAAGATTATTTCGTCGGCGTGGCTGCCAGCGAGATTGAGCCGCAGCGCGAGGCGGTAGTCTTCGGGTAGCGTGCAATCGACATGGGGCAGCGCGCGCAGCGCATCGATCACCCGGGCCGGTGTGATGGCCATGCCGCCGGTGCGCAACTCGCGGCAGAACTCGAGGGTGCGCGCGGTGAGTTGCTCTCCGGGCGAGGCGGGGACCTCGTGCAAAGGCCTAAGCTCCCGGCCCGGCAATTAGCGCCGCAAGGTCTAGTGCGCGCAGTCGCTCGATGTCATCGTGATATTTCAACACCACACCGGCGGTTTCCAGCAGCACCTCAGCGCTCAATGTCTGCACCCCCAAGCCCAACAACGCACGACTCCAATCCAGCGACTCCGCGATGCCCGGCCGCTTGTAGAAATCGATTTCGCGCAACGCCTGCATGGTGCGGGTGATGGATTCCCGCAGCGAAGGGTCTAACGCTGGGACCCGCTGGCGGATGATCTCGCGTTCCTTTTCTGCGCTTGGGTAGTCTACCCAGAGGTATAAACAGCGGCGCTTCAAGGCGTCATTGAGCTCGCGGGTACGATTGGAGGTGAGAATGACGTAGGGCGGCAGGGTGGCTTTAAACGTCCCAATCTCGGGTACGCTCACTTGATAATCGGACAGGACCTCCAACAGAAAAGCCTCGAATTCTTCATCCGCGCGGTCAATTTCGTCAATCAAGAGCACGGCCGGGCGCGGGCCGGGGTGCCGAATCGCCGCTAACACGGGGCGGTTGAGCAAAAAGCGGTCATCAAAGATAGTGTGTTCTAGGTTGGCACGGGCGGCGGGATCTTGTTCCGCCATCCGGATATGCAGGATTTGCCGGGCGTAATTCCATTCATAGAGTGCGGTGCTCGCATCGAGGCCTTCGTAGCACTGCAGTCGAATGAGCGGGGTGTCGAGCGCGCGGGCCAGCACTTTGGCGACTTCTGTTTTGCCCACCCCCGCCTCGCCCTCTAGCAGCACGGGCTTCTGGAGGTCGGCCGCCAATTTCAAGGTGAGCGCGAGGGGTCGATCGGCAATGTAATGGTCGCTCGCAAAGAGGGCCTGCACCGCGGGGATGCTGCTAAAGGGGGACGGGTTAAGATCCATGGCGTTCCTTTTTGGTGAAATCAACGAGGCGAGCGGCGGCTAGTTTACGGGGGCAGGGGCGCCGCGGCGAGTCGACGCCTCCCCCGCCTTTGAAAGGCCGCCACTAGCCCTATCGACGGTTGGCAGGTTAGTGTTCCCTCGGCAAGCAACGTTGTGCGGCAGGCGCCGCACGCTTAGCGCGCCGTGTGAGTGTGTCTGTGGCCAGCTCACCCGAACTATCACTACCCTGGGTGGTGGGCAATGCCGAGTGCTTAGGACGCTCGCCGTGGTCGTCAGATTAATTCTAGTCTTGAGCGATATCGATGCATAAAATCGTGGCTGCCGAAGCCGAACAAATTGAGCCGCTGACCCATTTTCTCCAAGAATTTTGGGACATCAACAACCTGCCCCCAGCCCTGGTCAGCACGTTTGAACTGGCACTCGAAGAAATTTTTCTGAACGTCGCGTCGTACTCGGTACCCCAAAGTGCGGCGGGCATCACCGTTGAGGTATCGCTCAATTACGTGGCGGGGGAAGTGACCTTGACCATCAGCGACGACGGCGCTGAGTTCAACCCGCTGTTAAATGATGCGCCAGATCTCGACATTCCCTTGGAAGACCGCGAGGTGGGTGGTTTGGGTATTTATTTGGTGCGCGAGATGATGGACAACGTGGTTTATCACCGTCACGGCAATCAAAACTGCTTGGCCATGAGCAAGCAGATGAGCCAGCCCACGGCGGCAGACTAAAGCGCTACTGTGACTCAAGCGCGGGCCAGTGGGGCCGGCCGGGCTGGGCCCGCCGCCGCGCCGCGCCGCCGGTTTACAGCCCTAGTTCCCCGCGTGGGCGCATTAGGGTGTCGATGGCGGCATACAGTATTTTATGTAGGCAGGGCATCAAGTCGGGTACATAAGTCGCACCCATGCCCCCTAAGCCTTCGCCGATAGGTTGGGGTGACCCCTCGGCCGGCCACGGCCAGCCGATGCGCGCGGTGGGTATCCCCAGCCGCCGTAACGCGGCACCGTCGGTTTGCCCCCCCAGTAAATCGGGATCGGGATAGGCGCGTTCCTCGATGTGTTCCCAACCTCGCCGTGCCGACTGAATAATCCAATTGCTGGGATCGGTCGTGCCACCGGGTACCGAGCCATACATTTCCCAATCCAGATCGAAGTCAGGATGACGCGCGGCGAGTTCGGCCATAAACCCCGCGAACTGGGCTTTGACGTTCGCTGGGGTGGTGCGCGGGTTGATCCGCACATCGAAAAAAATCTCGGTCAACGCCGAAGGAAACGCGGGGCGTTCTGGCCAGCCCGAGCGCACGCCGGCAATCCAGCCGTGCGGGCAGATAACCCCCGAGGTGTTACGTTCGGCGTACTCGATCAGCCACTGCTCCAATTCTAGAATCACCGTGGCGGCGGGCACGATGGCACTCCGGAACGCGGGCAAGCCACGCGGCACGCCGGCATAGCCTAGCGTGCCCTTGACCATAATTTTGAACCAGCCCATGCCGGGCTCCTCGTGATAAACCCAGTTCCAGGGTTTCATGATGATGGCGAAATCCGGTGCCATCCCACGATTTAATAAATGCTGTACGCCGTGCGACATCCCGGCATTACCCCGGGCGGCAATCGTGACCGGCATGCCGCCATCGGCAAACCCGACGTTGAGGTCGCCTAGCAGCGGCACGCCGGACTCGATCAACGCGCGCGCGACTTCTAGCAGCGAAGCCACCATGGCCTTCGGATTGGACGAACCCAAGCCGTAAATCCAATCGCCGACTTGGGTGGCAGACGGCCGCATGTCGACAAACTGTTGGGGACCGGCCCACGGGAAATCGCTGGCATCGCCTTCCAGATGGGTGTCGATAGGCGCGTAGAGCAGCAGGGTGGCGCCACCGCCCGAGCCGCGCTTCTCACCCAAGAGGTTGCCCGAGATGTCGGTCATCGGGTCGTAGGTGGGTTTTAGCCCGATCTCCCGCATATGCCCCGCCAAGTACTCGCACACCGGCCGCGTGGCACCGGTAGGGCTGTGGATGTCGGTGATGGCGAACAATAATTTTTTGAGGCGATCGACATCAAGGCAGGCGCACGCGGCCGCATAGGCTTGTTGTTGGGCGGCACTGAAAGGGGCGCTAAGCGTGGGTTCCATCGGATCTATCCTCGGCAGGCAAAGGGGTGGGTGGGGCAAGCGCCAGTACGCTTTGGGCGGCGGCGAGTAATTCACGGTCCCCGCCCAAAGGTCCGATGAGTTGCAGACCCAGCGGTAAACCCTGCGGCGTCCAAGTGGCCGGGAAGCCTAGGCAGGGGGTGCCGAGCGCGGTCCATAGACGGTTGAAGATCGGGTTGCCGGTAGCCTCTAGGCCAGCCGGGGCCGCGTCGGGTGCGCCGGGTGTTAACAACACCGTTACCCCATCAAGCACCGTGGACAGTTGCGCGCGACACCGCACTTGCAGCGCCAGTGCCGCACGGTAAGCGGCCGGGGTGACGCGCGCGCCGGTGTCGATGAAATCGGCAAAAGTCTGGCTGACGACCCCCGCGTGCACGCGGCGAATTTCACCTAGCGCCTGCCAGGCTTCGTGGCGATGCAATAGCTGCTGGGCGTCGAGCAAGTCAGCAAAGTCGGCGGGCAGTTCGCGCTCGATCACCGCCACGCCGTGCGCTGCCAGCGTGGCCCCGAAAGCCTGCCAAGCCGCTTGCATTGCCGCGCTCGCCTGCGGCCAGGCGGGGCTGCGGCAAAGTCCCACGGTGAGGTGGCCGGGGCGGGGAAGGTTGGCGGGCGTGGCCGCCAGCACGCTATCGACCAGCACCACATCGGCGAGCGTGCGGGCAAAAACCCCCAACGTATCCAGACTGGTCGCGGTGGGCAGCACGCCGCCCAGCGGATAACGGCCGAAACTGGGCTTGAAACCGAGCACGCCACAAAAACTCGCGGGGCGAATGATCGAACCGGCAGTTTGGGTGCCCAGTGCCATCGGCACTTGCCCGTCTGCCACCGTGGCGGCAGATCCGCTGGAAGAGCCTCCGGGCGTGTGCCGTGGATCGCGCGGGTTGCGGGTTTGGCCGGGGTGATAGGTCGCAAACTCGGTGGTGACGGTTTTGCCGAGCACGATGGCGCCCGCGCGTTGCAGCCGCTCGACGCACTGCGCCGAGCTGGCGGGGTAGTGCTGAGCGAAGGCGGCACTACCGTGGGTGGTCGGCAGGCCTGCGACATCGATAATGTCTTTCACCCCAAAAGGAATGCCATGCAAGGGCCCGCGCGCGGCGGTGCTCGCATCGCAAGCCCGCGCCGCTTGCAACGCCCGTGCGGCGTCTAGGCAGGCCCAACCGCGAACGGCTTCATCGCGCGCCGTGATGCGCTGCAAGCACGCGCTGACCAGTTGTTCGGCGGAGCAGCGACCCTCAGCGATAGCCGCCGCGGCGTCGACCAGCGACCATTCGTGCCGCGCGGTCACGGCCCAACCATACGGTGGCCCCACAACATCGGCTGGTCGTAATTTTTAATTTCCCAATCCGGGCCCACCAGCAACGCGCCGTAGCCGTACTCCATCCAGAAACCGGACGGCGTGCGCAGATAAAAGCTCTGCATGTGGTCGTTGCTGTGCTTCCCCGGTTCGATCATCACCGGGATGCCTTTGTCGCGCACGATGTCGTAGCCATAGCCGACATCGTCGCGCGATTGCGCCTCGAGCATGATGTGATGGAGCACGCCGGCTGGCCGACCGGGCCGCTCGGCCATGATGGCAAGGGAGTGATGGCGGGGGTTGCAATGGAGGAATATCGCGTCGTTGTCGTCCCAGGCGATGTAGTCGGAAATATTGAACCCCAGCACATTGAGATAGAAGTCGAGGGTTGCCTGCAGGTCCCGCACCCAAAATACCAAGTGCCCCAAGCCGAGACCATCGGCGGTGTTGTAGCCGGCAATGCCGCGGCTCGGTGTAAAGGGCGTATTGGACATGAGCGGGCCGTAATAAATTTCGGTCGCAATGCCAATGTGTGGTTCGTTAAAGCGGTACAGCGCTTTGACTCGGCGCTCGTGGCACAGCTCAGCAGAGCCTGGTGCGATCTCGATCCCTTGGGCTTGTAAGACGTCACGGAGCGCTTCTAGCGCGTTCATCGAGGCCACTTCCCAGCCCACGACGCCCAGCGAATCATGCTCGGCCGGATAGAGGCTTAACCGATGATGGTAGGCGTCCATGCGTAAATCGACCGCAGACTCACCCGCACGGTGACGTACCTCCAGGCCAAATACGCTGGTAGTTAAATCTAGCCACGCAGCTAAATCGCTCACGTTGAGGGTGACGTAACCCAAACTGCTGATTCCCATGCAACGGACTCCTAGTGGTTAACTCGCCACGAATTGCTCGGCGTAAATATTTTGCGCGGCCACCCCCAGCGCCATCAGGTGCTGGTGGCCGGCTTGGATCAAACTGGGTGGGCCACACAGGTAGGCCACGGTGGCGGGATCTTGGGTATCCGCCGCGCTGATTGCCGACACCGGATTGCCAATCCGCAGATCCGCGTCGCTGACGCCCTGATCGATCGAGACTCGTAAATCCAGCTGCGGCATCCAGTGCTGTCGTAGCGCCAATTCTTCGCGATAAAACAGCACCGACTTATCGGCACAGCCAAAGCTCAAGAGCAGCGGGCTGCGGCGTCCGGGCTGCGCACGTAGCGTGTCGATCATCGACAGCAGCGGCGCCAGTCCGGTGCCCCCGGCAATAAAAATATGGGGTGCGCGGACCCGTTCACGGAGGAAAAAAGCACCGTAAGGCCCGGTGAGCGAGATGACGTCGTCGGCGGCCGCACGTTCACGCAGGTAATTGGACATCGCCCCCTGGGGCCGCAGGCGAATGAGTAATTCTATGCGTGGCAGTTGTGCCGGCGTGCTGGCGATGGAATAGCGCCGCTGTTCACCCGTGCCCGGCACTTCTAGCTGCACAAACTGACCCGGTAGAAAATCGAGCCACTCGCCCGCCGCCAGTTCCAGCTTGAGTCGCACGGTGTCTGGGGCGATGTGCTCCACTGCGTCTACAAAAACGCGGGCCTGCTGCGTGGCCTGGTGGCCCGCTTGGCTGTCGTAGGCGAGATCGAAGCTGCACTCACTTTGGGCTTCTGTGAGACACAGTAGACGCTCGCCCGCCTCAGCCTCGTGCCGTAACAGCACGGAGGCCTGACCGGCGCGCATCGCCGCTTGACCCGTGCGCAAGTGCGCGTGACAGGTCGTGCAAGTGCCGCTGCGGCATTGCCAGAGCAGGGGTGCTTGCTGCGCAATTGCCGCCTCTAAAATGGTCTGGCCAGCACCGACGCTCAGCACATGCTCCACGCCGTCGCGAAAACGCAGCGTGACACGCTGGCTGCTAGCGAGGCTCATTTGGGTGGTCATTAATCCTGAATTTTTTCGACGAAATAACCCGGTTTACGGCCCTGTGCTAGCCGTCGCAGGCGAATGCTGGAAGTTTTGGTTGCGCCTTCTACGCCCTTGCCGGGTTTGGCGATGCCGCGGTTATAACGCGAGGCCACTTTGCGCCAAGTGATGGGCGAGACGTCGGTGGCGACCAATTGTTCGTTATCCCAGCCGGTGCCGTCGGCATAAAATTCCTCCATCGCTTCGCGCGCGTACAGATCGCAATCATTGAAGCCGTGCAGGCACAGGGGTTTGTAGACACGCTCAAAGCGATAGCTAAATTTCTCGCGCGCCGCGGGCGTTGGGCAGACTTTCACGAGCACTTCCCAGTACTCGTAGGTGTCGTCTGTGATCGGGACATACCATTCGTACTGAACGATGTGCTCCTCCGGCCAGTTTTCTACCATCAGCACCCCCGGCAACACGCAGGAGGTACGGTAGAAACGGCCGTTGAGTCCTTCCACTTTCACATCCAGTACTTTGTTTTCCAAGATCGCTTCCCAGCGATCCGAAAACAACCACTGCATCAGCCCTTTGGGGCCATCCTCGTCCTCAATGAGGGTGATGCAATCATCGCTCACCGGCCGGATGCCCAGCGGTAATACCCAGTTCATTGCCTGCACGATGGTGTTGTCTTTGTGGACCAGAATATGCGCGTTGTCGAAACCATTCTCGCAGGCGATGCGCCAGTTGGATTCACCGGTGCGGTGGATGCCCAGAGACACCGCATCGGGATCCTGGAGGCTGGGTGCCGCGGGCCACAAGGGATGCGGGAAGCGTTCGCTGTTGGCGGGGAAGCGTACTGGCAGATCGTGTGCCAGTGGTGGCACGTCTTCGTCCGGGTACTCATCTTCGCGCACGAACACAAACACCATGCCCGCAATTTCTTCTACTGGGTAGGTGGTCAGCCCGGTCGTGCCGATGAGTTTGTCGTCCGGGTTGCCAACGATCGTCGTGAGGGCGCCACTGGCCAAATCGTAAGTAAAACCGTGATACCAGCAAGTGATGGTTTTATCGTTGAAGCACATCGGCTTTGCCGACAAGCGCACCCCGCGATGGACGCACTGATCTTTTAGCGCCAAGACTTTGCCATTCACGCGACGGAGCACGATTTGGACACCACAGATCTGGATGCCCTCGACGTGGCCCTCGGGAATCTCCTCACTAAACAGTGCCGGGTACCAATGATTGATGAACCCCCAAGCAGCATCTTTGTAAGGTTGGTACTGGCTTTGCGTTGAGGCGTCGTTGGTGCGCTGTTCGCTAGGCATATTCAAGCGCCGGGTACCTTGCTGGCGGCGCACGGGCGGGCTGGCATTCATAGGGTGTCTCCGAGGTGAACAGGTGAAAGATCAGGACCGCATGAAATCTCCCACTGCGGCATCGTGTTCGGCTGGGCGCTCCCACTGTGGCCAATGCGCACAGCCCTCCATGATGTGCAGTCGTGCGTGCGGAATCAGTTCCATCAAGCGGTGCGCGGCGTCGGTCCCATGGATGGGATTACAGTCGGTCCATAACACCAGAGTAGGACAGCGAATGGTGGCGATTTGGGACTCGGTAAAATAAAACTGCGTGATATTGTCGGCGAATAGGCGTTGGTAGTATTCCACCAGTGCGGTGCGGGTGGCCGGAATCGACCACAGCGCCAAGCGCAAATCGACTAATTCTTCGGTCACGCCGCCCAATGGCATCAGCCAATCGAGG
This sequence comes from Klebsiella pneumoniae, assembly GCA_945862315.1. Classification (GTDB taxonomy): domain Bacteria; phylum Pseudomonadota; class Gammaproteobacteria. The sequence goes on along the minus strand of CAMAXW010000010.1, from coordinate 39,305 downwards.
CGCTTGCGCAATAATTCACGGGTGGGATTGAGCAGCGCATTCATGGAGGTGTCGAGCAGCGCTTTGAGATCACTGGCCCCTTCGTGAACTTTGCTGGGGTCGAGCGTCATGCCCCAAGCTGTGTTGAGGACCACCTTGGAGGTGCGATCGGGATGATTGACCGCCATATCGAACGCGACCCAACCGCCCAATGATTCTCCTTCTACGGCCGCTTTCTCAATGCCCAGATGGTCCATCAGGTTGAGCAGTTGATCGGTAAATTGGCTCAGCCAATGGGTGCGCGTCGTGGGGCCGTGCTCGGAGTAGGGCGGGCAGGAGGACATGCCGTGCCAGATAAAATCGATGGCGTGCGGCTGGCAATTTTTCGCCAACGTGAGGAGATTGCGTGAATAAGTTTCTGCGTGCCCACCCCCCCCATGCAGCATGAATAAATGCTCACCCCCACCTGCAGCAGAAATGCACCGGGTTCGATATTTCCCGGTATCGATAAAACGGGTTTCGGTGCCCAATAAATCTACGTGTATCGAATTCGCCACGGCCTTCCTCCTAGGTACTAAGGGGTGCGGGTGTCTCCTGACCGGCACTGAATCACGGGCATTTTTTTTGCGCAATCCCGCGAGGGGTTTTATAGCGCCCCGGCAACCAATTGGCTAGTCACACCAACCAACCCGCCGTTGAGTCGTTGCTGCACCACCCGGCCCAAGTCGCACCCAGCGAGGCGCTATCGACGCGCAACACGGCGCTCCAAGGGTGCTGGAACAGCCCGCACGCGGACTGCGCGACACCACACCTCAGCACCGGTTAGCATGCCTCGCGAGCCGCTAAACGTTGTCCCCAAGGTGATGAAAAAACCGCTATTGGCGCGGGCTTTTCCGCCTGAGTGGTGCTGGGTGCAGCGCTCGCACCTAGCGGCGATGAAATTTTGGACGGCCCGACAGATAGCCGCGTGTCGGGTAAGGCGCGCCGGCGCGACCGGCCGTTGAGCGCAAACCTTTGAGGGACGGTCGTGCGTCGTGATTAAAAATCTCCTGTTAGTGGTCCTAGGCGCCGTGCCCGGTGCTTGGCTGCGCTTTCGGCTAGTGAACTATTTTGAACCCATGCTGCCGCGCAAACACTGGAGCACCTTGGGGGTGAACGTGGGTGCCAGTTTTGCGTTGGGCCTATTGGTGGGTTTGGCACCAGGCTGTAGCCCGGGTGCTGCCCAAATGCTGTTGCTACTGGGTACTGGTTTTTTGGGTAGCCTGAGCACGTTTTCGACTTTTATAGCGGAAATTTTTCTGCTGCTGCAGGCCGATGAACCGCGTGAGGCGGCCCTGTTGTGCGCGGCCAGCGTGGTGTTGGGCTTGTTGGCGGTTGCCGCCGGATTGGCGTTGGGGGCGGCACTGTGAAGCGTGCGGCGCTCAAGTTTGAACTGACGGAACTGGCCTTGGTGGCGGTGGGGGCCATCCCCGGCGCGCTGCTGCGCTGGCATTTCGACGGCCTGACGCAGGGGTTGGTTGGCGCGCAGACCTCGATGGTTTTGCGCAGTGTGCTGCACGCCGATTTTGCGGCCAATTTGCTGGGTTGTTTCTGCTTAGGCCTCTTAATCGCCGATAGCAGGCCCCCACGACCCGCTCGTCCACGCTTGTATTTACTGGCTGGCGTGGGTTTTTGCGGTTCACTGACGACCTTCAGTGCCTGGATGTTGGTGACCTGCCAAGCCGTGCTCCAAGGTCAACTACGCCTCGCTGGCAGCGTGCTGAGCGTGAGCTTGGTGGGCGGTTTGGTGGCGCTGGCGGCGGGCTTTTTTATGCGCTCTCGGTGGCGCTAAGCCGGGGTGTGAGGCGGCGTAGTAACCAGATGATGCGTTCGAAAGTGAGGGTCGCAGACAACGCAGATTCGCGCCCGGCCACGCTGCTCCCGCCGCCCAATAGGTCTGCGCGGACCCGTTCCATCAAGGCACTGCGTTCGTGTGTGAGCAGGTTCAGTGTCTGGGCGGCGTCTGGGTCGCCCGCGGCGGTGTCTGCGGCGACCATCAAAATGGCGTGCAGTCCGGTAATCAGGTAGCCGGTAAACGCCGGTCTTTCACTGTTGGGCACCAGCAGGAGTTCCTCCGCAAACTGCTGCAGCGCGCTTTGGAGCGGCTGGAGTATCTCGAGCTGGGTGCGCGCCACAAAGATTTCCTCGGCGTCGGTTAGCCCCGGGTTGAGACGCAGCGTGGCGCGCAAAAAGCGGTCGATTTCCGCTGCTATGGCCACACTGGCCGTGGCGCGCAGGGTGGCGGGTATTGCGGTCGGTGAACGCTCGTCCGCCGGCAGGAGATCGTCCAGAAAATCGGGTAGAAATCCCACCAAGCGCCGTTGCTCGAGGCCTACCAGCGCCAGCGCAGTGGCGGGGTCGGCGGCGGCGTCGTCAAACAAAAAATGCGGCTTCATCAGCCGCTCTAACACACTGGGTGGCGCCACGCGGCTCGCGAAGACCAGTAGCTTACTGGCGCAGACGCTGCTCATTAACACGAGCAGCAGTTGGAAAATCAAATAAGCCATTGCACATTGCCCGGCGGGTGACTCCGCTAGCGTGCGCAGCAGCGCCAAAACAAGCGGGACGCCAGTGGCTTTTTCAAGCAAAAACGCCAGCAGTAAACTCAGCGCCGTCAGGGTGCGCAAGGCTGCTTGGCACAAGGATAGCTGGCGCGCGACGCCCTCCATGCCCGAGGCCACTAGTAACACGGCAAAACCTGAGCCGACGCTGGCGCCGTAAATCAAGATCACGGTTTGGTCGAGGCTGATAAGCTTTTCCACCACCAGCGGCAGGGCCAGCACCGTGACGATGGAGGAAGACTGCACCGCCACCGCAATAACAAACCCCGCCAGCAGCGCGATGGCTACCCCCGAGCCGGTGAATTCCACGAACTCGCGCATCCAGGGCTCGGGACCAAGTGCCGCCACGCTGCTCTTGAGCAGGATCAAACCGAACAACAACAGGCCCAGACCCAACAGCGTCAAGACCACATGGTGGTATTTTTTGGATTGTTCAAAGCCGAGGAAAAAGCCTAGTCCGGCCAGTCCCAACATGGCGAGCACTAGCGAATGAATGTTGATGGCCGTCAGCAGTACCAGGGCCGAGGTGCCCACATTGGCCCACGCCAGCATCGGCAAAGCGCGTTCAAGGTGCAGCGCTCCGGCGAGGACGAGGCCGGAGGTCATCAGCGTGACGGCGCTGGTTGACTGGGTCAGCGCACCAAAGACTAGTCCCCCCAATTGTGGCGCAAGGGGGCGACCCAGCAAACTCGCCATCAAGGTCTGTAAATTACCGCCGCCCAGTTGGCGCAGGTGCGTCGACAGCATCCGCAGACCCACGAAGAAAAGGCCCAAGCCGGCCCACGCAGTCACCCCCACACCGCCGCCGTTCATGGGCTGAGTGCGGGATGTTTTAGGATCCGCCACAGCGTGAGGGCGACCACGGTGAGTGCGAGCAGCATGCCGCACCAGACCACCCGCGAGAGTGTGTCAAAGCGTTCTGCCTCCGTGATTTGCGCACGCTGCAAAAACTCGGTGGCGGCCGCCGTGATTTGGTCGGGGATCACCTCCATCTGCAGGCTGAGTTCCCGATCAGCGCCACGCACGAGTTTGTCGGCGGCGAGTGGCTTCCACCCGTCGTCGCTAGTGGCGAGGTTGAGCGCCTGAACGTAAGTCTGATTGAGGGCTGCGAGGCGCTCTGAGAGGCGTTCAAACTGGCTTTGATCCACGGTGCTGAAGGCCGCATTGAGTTGCGTTATTGCTGCGGGCAGGCTCTTAAGCAACGCGATAGTGGTTTTTTTTTCTTGTTCAAAGGCAAACGCATAGTGAGCCCGATCGACCGGTAGATCGCCGCGTAGCAGAATATTTTTCCATTCTTGAACTTGCGTTTTGAAATGTGTTTGGACTAAGCGGGCGTGATCGACCGCGCTGGTGACTTGGTGCAAGGTGTTGCTAGTGCGGGCATGAAAACCACTCAGCGACCACACCGCGAATAGCCCCGCGATGCCGGTGATCAATACGGCTAGCAGCATCAAGCTAGCGAGATTTAGCAACGCTCGGCGCAGTTCAGCCACTTCAGTGGGTTGGAATAGTTTAGACATAAATTTCTCGTGGGCTTAGCACCGGTGAGCCAACGGGCTGCGGCTCGGTGGTCACAGATTTGGCGCGGGGAGGTTGTCGAGGAGGCGTAGTAGGCCGCGCACCATCCGGTAGAAAAACCACAGCGCGGGTAGTACAAACAGCCACGCTAGCAGCCCGACGGTGAACACCGCAACGACGAGGGTTGGAATGAACAAAATGACCACCCAAAAAATGGTCCACCAAAAAGTTGCGATCATCCAATTCATGTGGCTTTCGAAAATGGTGTCGTGCGCTTCGCTGCGTTTCAGGTAATTGAGAAACAGCGCTACCACCGAGAAAACCCCGGCTGACAGCAATAGGCCGCCGATGTGCAAACTATAGTCGAGCAGGCAAATGCGGCGCAGGTGAGCGTGCCGCAAGTCGGCCGTGCTGGGTGGGGTAGCGCCGCTAGGCGGCAGGAGGATGTTGTTCATAGTGGTCTCTCGTGCTGCGTTGCGAAGCCCATCAGCCGCGGTGCACTACGCGCCCCCGCCAAAGATCCTGCGATTTCATACCAGTCTGGCGCTGCCGGCAACTCCCCGCGTGGGCGGTGTGAGGTTCACGCCAGTGGCGCGAATGGCACTATATGGTGCCCGCGCTTTGATGCGATGCTGGTGACGCACTGCACTGCAGATTCTGCCCTCAACGATAAGGAACCTCTAAGTGTACGTTCGTCAAATGACAATTAAACACGCCGACCAGCCCTGTTTCATCATGGCCAGCACCGGCGAGATCGTGACCTATGGGGAATTCGAAACGAGGGCCAATCAGTTGGCCCACCTGCTGCGCGACACGGGTCTATCGTCGGGTGCTCATTACGCCATTTTTATGGAAAACAACGCCCATTATCTGGTGGCCTGTGCTGCCGGCGAACGCGCGGGTCTTTACTACACCTGCATTAATTCTTATCTCAGTGCGGCGGAGTTGGCTTTTATTGTCAACGATAGTCAAGCACAAGTGGTGGTGACTTCCCGGCCGCTACGCGACATCGCCCGAGAGGCGATGCGGCATTGCCCCAACGTGCGCTTACACCTCATTGTCGATGGCACGGGGGACGATGCGCCGTTTATCGATTATGCACGTTGCGTGTCGGCTTATCCGGGCACCCCCATCGCGGACGAAAGTCTGGGTCGATCCATGCTGTATTCCTCCGGCACGACGGGACGCCCGAAAGGCATTCTCAAACCATTACCCGGCCTGCACCCGGCAGAAATTTCGCCCTATATGCAGTTTTTGAGCGATTTATGGCAATACCGCGAGGGCATGGTGTATCTGTCCCCGGCACCGTTGTACCACTCGGCACCCCAAGCGGCGGTCAATTTGGCGCTCCGCAAGGGCAGCACCTGCATCATCATGGAACGCTTCGAGGCGGCAGAATACTTAAGCTTGGTCGAGCGTTACCGGGTGACCCACAGCCAGCTGGTGCCCACGATGTTTAGTCGGTTATTGAAATTACCGGCGGCCGTGCGCGAGCGCTGTGACGTGAGCTCGCTCGAAGCGGCGGTCCACGCCGCGGCACCCTGTCCGGAGCAGGTCAAGCACGCCATGATCCAGTGGTGGGGGCCGGTCATCCACGAGTATTACGGCGCGACGGAAGGACTGGGTTTTACGGCCTGCGATACCGCGCAATGGCTGGCCCATCCGGGCACGGTGGGTAATGTCCGCTTGGGAGAGTTACACATCCTCGATGATGACTTCACGCCCTGCCCAGCAGGCACTGCTGGCACCATCTGGTTTAAGAGTGCGGCGCCGTTCGAGTACTTCAACGATCCTGATAAAACCGCTGAAGCGCGCTCCCCGGATGGCACGCTGAGCACGGTGCATGATGTGGGTTATGTGGATGCGGAAGGCTATCTGTATCTCACCGACCGCAAGACCTACATGATTATTTCGGGAGGCGTGAATATTTATCCTCAAGAATGCGAAAACTTGTTGATCAGCCATCCCAAGGTTGCCGATGCGGCGGTTTTCGGCGTCCCCAACGACGACCTTGGAGAAGAAGTGAAAGCAGTGGTGCAACTGGAGCCAAACATCGTGGGTGATGCGGTTTTGGCGCAAGAGCTGATTGCATTTTGCCGCCTCCACCTTGCCCACCTAAAATGCCCGCGGTCGGTGGATTTCGCGGTGGAATTGCCGCGACTGCCAACCGGGAAACTCTATAAACGGCTGTTGCGCGATCGCTACTGGGCGCATAAAAAAAGCCGACTCGTATAAAACCCGGTCCCGGCGGCATCGGCGGCCCTCGTGCGCAGGCGCTGCCGGCGAACTTAAGCCGGCGGCTGGTCGTTGGCTGGAGCTCGCAATATTATTTTTAACATGACCACGCCGTGGCGCTCGCTGCCGGTCAGTTCGGCGCTGGCGTGGAGCACGGCGGGCATTTCGTCACGCGCAATTTCGCTAAATCCCTGACGCGCAAAAAACAACCCGGCGCGGGCGCTCAACAAATACAGGGCGTGCAGCCCGATCCGCCGCGCGTGTATCTCCAAAGCCTGCACGAGCTGGGTGGCCAAACCTTGGCCCTGCTGGTCGGCCACCACGGCCACCGAACGCAGCAGCGCGATCCGGCCCAGCGGTTCTAACCCAGCCACGGCGAGCACCCGCGCAGTGGTGCTGATCAGCCGAAAGTGTTGCAAATTGGCGAGAGAAATATCGGCAGACCCGAGCTGGCTTTGCGTCAATAGCGCGATTACCTCGCTGAATTGATCGGCCGTGGGACGGCGGATGCTAAGGGGTTCTAACGACATAAAATATCCGGGCGAGTGAGCTTGGGTTGGCGGTAGGACACGGGGTTTGGGCCGCTTTTGGGTGGGGTTCGAACACCGCTTGGCAGCGGGTGGTGTGGCAGTGCTTGCGCAGGTTTTAGAGGGGCGCCTTCAACACAGCCTATTGCGACGCGACCCACACCCGGCGGCGAGGCGCCGAGCGTGGGTCCTTCCAGCGGAGTTTAGAGGCTTATTCAGGCAATAAAGTGCCGGAACCGCCCATTTCTGCCGGCACATCCTGTTGTTTTGGCAGACCGTCTTGAATGCGCAGACAGGTTTCGCCATAAAACACGTGCAGGCCCGGGGTGAATGCTAGGGTCGGGAGGATGGCCGCATAGACGTCCACAAGGCCCATTCCCGGATGGTCGGTCATGAGATGACCGCCGCACTGCGTGCACCACTTGCGCGAGCTGCCCGGCGTTTTGTTGTAGGTGCCGATAGCGTCTGCGCCTTGGGTCACCGTCACCGCGGTGGGTGGCCACAGCGAAAAAGCATTCACTGGACCGGCCGACCAGTGACGGCAGGATTCGCAGTGGCAGTAGCCCATGGCAGCTGGCGCGCCGGTTACTTCCAGGTTTACCGCACCGCAGAAACATTGACCGTGATGGACGTCGCTCATCAGCATTCCCCTTGAGTATTGTTGTATGAACTGTCGATAGTAGTCCCCTGCTGGGGTGAGCTCAATTAGCTTGCCCACTTCAACGGGCCGGTAGCGCGAGTACGCTAGCCGAGAGCCACCGCGCTGCGCGCGCAGTGCCAGTTCTTCACCCAACCGGCGACGTTGGTCTAGGTCCGGGCGGTGCTTGCTGGGGCGTGCTGAGGTGCGCGTTAGGCGGTGCGGGTGCGGCGAGGATTAGTCGCCAGGTAGACGCTCGTGGGCAGCCTGTTGGCGGCCAGCATTTCGCGCAGCAGCGGACAGCACAAGATGACATTTGGCCTGTTCTATCAGCACCAGTTACCACGGCCCTGGACGGCGGATAGCGAACATCGGCTGTTGCATGAGTCGCTGGCAAAAATCGAATTGGCCGACGCCTTGGGCTATGACGACGCCTGAGAAGTAGAACATCACTTCTTGGAAGCGTATTCGTGTTCATCGCCACCCGAAGTTTTTCTGGCCGCAGCCAGTCAGCGCACCCGGCGTATTCGTCTCGGCCACGGCATTGTGCAACTCACGACCCATCATCCGGCACGGGTGGCCGAGCGGGTCTCCACGCTCGACTTACTGAGCAATGGCCGCGTGGAGCTGGGGCTTGGCGAAGGCTCTAGCACCACCGAACTCCACCCTTTTGAGCGGCGCTATCGCGAATAGCGGGGGGGGAGACGCCGTACGCTATCGTGCCGGGCACGCTGTCGCTGTGGGCCGAATACGAGCGGTGGCGGGCCAGTGGTGACGGGAAAATAACGGCACGTCGCTGATCGGCTCCCCGGCCACGCTGCGCGCGCGCCTATGCGGATTTGAGGCGAGCCATATCGATCAAGTTATCTTGCTCAATCAGGCGGGTAAGATTTCGCGCACGGTTATCTGCGACAGCCTTAAGCTGTTCGCCAAAGAAGTCATGCCGGAATTTCAGGCCCGCGAGCCGGCTCAGAAAACCTGGAAACAGGCGGTGCTAGCAGGTGAGTTAAGCTTGGGAGAAATCGATACAACGCCTTGCCAGCGGCGCGCGATTGCCGATCCCGGAAAGCGTCAGCAGACCTTGATCAACGATTAACACCGCAGCCGCGGGCATTGTTAGCCGGCGGTGGGGCGCGGCCGTTAGGTCGCTACAGCGCCCGTTAGGAGGGTCTGACGGTCAGGGCTATAGCCACGCTCAGCTGGGCGCGGCTGGGTGTTAACTGGTGGCACAAACGGCTACAGTGACGCCCGTTTGGGTTCAAGTGTTGTATAGAGGGCGACTGCCCGGGTGCCAAATTGTTATGCGTGTTCTGACCCACCTCCAACGGCTAGAAGCTGAGAGCATCCACATTCTGCGCGAAGTGGTTGGCGAGGCCGAGCGCCCGGTGATGCTGTATTCAGTCGGCAAGGATTCTGCCGTGATGCTGCAGCTGGCACGCAAAGCGTTCTTCCCGGCACCACCGCCTTTTCCGCTGCTGCACGTGGATACCACCTGGAAGTTTCGGGCGATGTACGAACTGCGCGACCAGATGGCCAAAGTGGCCGGCATGGAGCTCTTGGTCTACCAAAACCCAGACGCCTTGGCGCGCGGTATTAACCCCTTTGAGCACGGCTCGTTGCATACCGACCTATGGAAAACCGAAGGCCTCAAGCAAGCGCTGACCCTGTATGGTTTTGATGCGGCGTTTGGTGGTGCGCGCCGCGACGAAGAGAAAAGCCGCGCCAAAGAGCGTATTTTTTCATTTCGATCGGCCAATCATCGCTGGGATCCCAAACAGCAGCGCCCAGAACTCTGGCGCTTATACAACGCTAAAAAGGCGCAGGGCGAAAGCATCCGGGTGTTCCCTATTTCCAACTGGACGGAGTTGGATATCTGGCAGTACATCCAGCTCGAAAACATTCCCATCGTGCCGTTGTATTTTTCGGCACCACGGCCCACCGTCAAGCGCGACGGGCTGCTGCTGATGGTTGATGACGAACGCTTTCAGTTTGCACCGGGTGAAACCCCAGTGGAGCGTTCTATTCGTTTTCGCACCTTGGGCTGCTACCCACTCACCGGGGCCATTGAAAGCACGGCGCAGACCCTTTCTGAAGTGATCCAAGAGATGCTATTGACCACCACCTCTGAGCGACAGGGGCGCGCGATCGACCACGATCAGAGCGCCAGCATGGAGAAAAAGAAGCAGGAGGGTTACTTCTGAGTGCCGCCCTTGCGCGCCAGAGCACACCGACCATGATCGACAATACCCGTGAATCTTCTTATCAAACCGATGCCCTCATCGCCGAGAACATCGACGCCTATCTGGCGCAACACCAGCATAAGTCGCTGTTGCGCTTCATCACCTGTGGTTCGGTAGACGACGGTAAGTCCACCCTCATCGGACGGTTGCTCTACGACTCCAAAATGATTTTTGAGGACCAGCTCGCCACCTTGGAAGCCGATTCCAAGCGCATGGGCACGCAAGGCCAGCAGATCGATTTTGCGCTGCTGGTCGATGGTCTCGCCGCTGAGCGTGAGCAGGGGATCACGATCGATGTGGCTTATCGGTATTTTGCCACCGACCAGCGAAAATTTATCGTGGCCGACACGCCGGGTCACGAGCAATACACGCGCAATATGATCACGGGTGCTTCTACCGCAGATTTGGCGGTGATCCTCATCGACGCTCGCAAGGGTGTGCTCACCCAGACTCGCCGCCACAGTTATTTGGTCAAGCTTATTGGCATCCGCAAGGTGGTACTGGCGGTCAATAAAATGGACCTCGTAGGCTACGACCCAGCGCGCTTTGATGCCATCGTGGCGGACTATCGCGCGTTCGCCGATTCCATCGGTATCGCCGCGTTTACGGCCATCCCGCTGTCGGGTTTTCTCGGCGACAACATCACCACGCTATCAGCGCAAATGCCCTGGTATACGGGGATGCCCTTGCTGACGCATTTGGAGACGGTGCCGCTCGACCTCACGGCCGCGCAAAGCGATCCGTTCCGCCTGTCGGTGCAGTGGGTCAACCGGCCGCATTTGGATTTTCGGGGGTTTGCCGGCTTGATCGCCAGCGGTCAGGTGCGGCCTGGGGATGCGGTGCGTGTGCTGCCCTCGGGGAAAACTTCCACCGTGGCGAGAATTGTGACTCTGGATGGGGATTTAGACCTCGCCGTGGCCGGCCAATCCATCACCCTGACGCTGCACGACGAAGTCGATTGCTCACGCGGCGATGTGTTGGCGGCGGCCGATAATCCGCCGCAAGTGGCGGATCAGTTTGAAGCAACCCTCGTTTGGCTCAACGACGAACCGCTGCTGCCAGGCCGTGCGTACTGGCTGAAACTCGGCACCCAGTGGGCCTCAGCACAAGTCCAGCAGCCGAAATATCAGATTAACGTTAACACCCTAGAACACGTGGCGACCAAAACGCTGGAGCTCAACGCCATCGGTGTGGTGACTCTCACCACCGACAAAGCGATCGTTTTTGAGCCCTACGAGAACCATCAGGAGTTGGGCGGTTTTATCCTGATCGACAAATACAATAACGCGACGGTAGCCGCCGGCTTGCTGCATTTTGCCCTACGTCGCAGCCAGAATGTGCACTGGCAGGCCATCGACGTCACGCGCACGGCGCATGCCGAGCACAAGCACCAACGGGCCCGGGTGCTGTGGTTTACAGGGTTGTCGGGCGCGGGTAAATCGACCATTGCTAATCTGGTTGAGAAGAAGCTTTTTGCGCTGGGCAAACACACGTTTTTGCTGGATGGCGATAACGTCCGCCATGGGCTGAATAAGGATCTGGGTTTTACCGAAGCCGACCGGGTCGAGAATATCCGGCGGGTGGGCGAAGTCGCCAAGCTGATGACTGACGCTGGACTAATTGTTCTCACCGCGTTTATTTCGCCGTTTCGCGCCGAGCGTGAGTTGGTGCGTGCGATGTTGCCGGCAGGTGAGTTTGTGGAGGTCTACGTGAATACCTCGCTCGCCGAAGCCGAGCGTCGCGATGTGAAAGGGCTTTATCGCAAAGCGCGGGCCGGGCAGTTGAAGAACTTTACGGGTATTGATTCACCCTATGAAGCACCCCACGCACCGGAAATCACCATTGACACGGCCGTCATGAGCGCCGAGCTAGCCGCCGAGTTTATCGTGGCGCGTCTTCTAGACGACGCCTTGCCCGGCGCTTAAACACGGCGCCGGCCGGCGTTGACGGGCACGCGGTTTAGACTAACTTTTGAGGGTCGCTCTAAACCGCGAGGGGTAGCCTACTGGCCTTTGAATTCCGGCGAGCGCTTTTCAAAGAAGGCGTTAACCGCTTCCATGTGGTCATCGGTACGCTGCACCAGTACCTGCATGGCGGCCGACATTTCCATGATGGTATCGAAGGTCGCGGTTTGACCATCGCGCATCAGCCGCTTGGTCATGCGCAGGGCCTGAGGGGGCTGCTGGCAAATGCGGGCGGCGAGTTTCTCGGCTTCGGCCATGAGTTGGTCGTCGGGGTAAACCTCCGAGACCAAGCCCCATTCCCGCGCGGTGACGGCGTCAATGACATCGCCGGTGAAATACAGCTGTGCGGCGCGCGACCAGCCCACGATGCGCGGCAGTAACCACGCGCCACCATCACCCGGGATCAGGCCAATTTTGAGGAAAGTGGCGCCAAATTTGGCGCTCGCGGCAGACAGGCGAATATCGCACAGGGAGGCGACGTCGCCCCCCAAGCCAATGGCCGGGCCATTAATGGCACCGATCATCGGTACTTCGATGTGCCACATGGCTTTGATGATGCCGTGGATGCTTTCGCGGTAGTGGTCGCGTAGCCGCAGATTGTCGACGCCAAAATCCCCGGTGCGATCCCGCATGGCTTTTAGGTCGCCGCCGGCCGAAAACGCCGAACCAGCGCCCGTCATGATGACGCAGCGCAAGTCGAAATCGCCGTTAATTTTGCGGGCGGCCGCCGCGAACGCTTCACCGTCGCCGGACAAGCCCAAGGGGTTGCGCTTTTCTGGACGGTTGAGGGTGAGGTAGCCAACGTGGCCGCGTTTTTCAAACAAAAGAAGATCGGTGTTACTCATGCTGCTGTCTCTTTAAAAAGTGATGGCGGTCGGGATGCGTTCAGCGGGTGACTTGCGCCCATAAGCCATCCCCACCGATCGCGGTGGCGGCACGGCCCAGATGTTCGCCCCATTCGCCGCTGGTGCCGAACTCCGCGCGCCACGACCACAGGCGTCGAGTCAGGAACTGGAGGTCGTATTCGTAGGTGAAGCCAATGGCACCATGCACCTGATGCGACAAGCGCGTGAGCAACTCCACGGCATCGCTGGCGCGACACTTGGCGGCGGCAATTTCAAAACTGGCCGTGTCGAGGCCCAGGTTGGGCAAGTCGCGGTTGTCGAGGGCGAGGAAAGCGCTGCACGCCATGGTGTCCACCGAGGCCATGGCGCCGGCGATTTCCGCCAAATGGTTTTGGATCGCCTGAAACTGGGACAACGGCTTGCCAAATTGCACGCGATCGGAGGTGTATTTGACGCTGAGTTCCAGACACGCCGCCGCAGCACCCGCAATTTGTCCGGCGCGCAGCAGGGCACCGAGCCAACGGATGGCGTGCGTATTGAGATCGCAAGACCCCAGCGCCACGGGGCTAGCGGCCCGCAAATGGACGGTGTCGCGCGGCTCTCGGGCCAGGTTTTGCGCGGAGGTTATGCTGACGAACTGGGTATCGAAGAGGGCAATTTGTTGGGTGCTCGTCAAACCCACAAAAAACTGGGCCGCGCGGCCCCACGGCACGCGCGGCACCTCCAACGTGTAGTGGCCGTTGGCATCGGCGTTCAATACTTCTGGCAGCAGGGCAATCAGCCCGCTGGGTGCGCTGATTCCGGCGCGTTCAACCAGCCACAGGGCGAGTAGTTGTTCAGGTACCGGCAGCGGCACGGCATGGCGTCCGCAAGCACGCACGACGATGAACGCCTCGGCCCAGCCCGCGTTCATGCCGCCGGCCGCCTCGCTCGCCAAGACGTGGGTGAGTCCTTGTTCGTTCGCCAGCGTCCACAGTTCTGCGGGCCACTCGCCGTCTTCGCAGCGGGCGAGGAACGCCCGATCAACACGTTCGGCGAACAGCCGATTGACGCTTTCTTCTAGGATGTTCTGTAGTTCGTTCATCGGACCCCCAAGCCACGCGCAATAATGCCGCGGAGAATTTCTAGCGTGCCGCCGCGCAGCGAAAAAGAGGGCGCCAACAGCATTAAATTGCCCAAGACCTGCTGATAATCAGTGCCGTTGTCGGCCAGCATGGGCTCCAGTCCCACGAGCTCTTGCGCCAAACCTGGCAGACGTTGCTCAAACTGACAGCCTAAATCTTTCACGATTGAGGCTTGCAGACCCGGATCCCGACCTTCGTTGAGCATGCCTGCCACCGAGAGCGACATATTGCGCAAGGTGGTTGCCCACGCTACTTCAGCACCCACTTTCGCCAGTGCGGCGGGGCTGGCCTGCGGGCCTAGCGCGTCGACTAAGCGGCTCAGCAGGATAAAGCACGAGAGATAGCGTTCTGGGCCGCTGCGCTCGAAGGACAATTCGGCGATCACTTGTTTCCAACCATCGCCCTCCTGACCCAACAAGGCGTCGGCTGGTATCAGCGCGTCTTGGAAAGACACCTCGTTGAAGTGGCCGCGCCCAGCCAAATCTTTGATCGGACGGGCGGTGATGCCTTTAGTCGTTTTGAGATCGATGAGGAACTGGGACAAGCCGCGGTGTTTGCTATCGGGGCTGCTATCGGTGCGTAACAGCGCGATCATGTAATCTGCCCGGTGGGCGTTGGTGGTCCAGATTTTAGTGCCGTTGACCAGCCATCCATCGGCCACGCGATCCGCACGGGTGCGCACCGAGGCCAAGTCTGAGCCGGAGTTGGGCTCGCTCATGCCGATGCAAAAACAGATTTCGCCGGCGGTAATGCCGGGAATTATTTTGTCCTTCTGCGCCTGTGTGCCGTAGCGGGCGACCACCGGTCCGCTCTGCCGGTCGGCAATCCAGTGAAAGCCCACCGGGGCCCCAGCCGCCAGCGTTTCTTCCACAATCACATAACGCTCTAGCGCCGAGCGTTCGTGGCCGCCGTAGGCTTTGGGGAGGGTCATGCCCAACCAACCCCGGGCGCCCAGTTCGCGGCTGAAGTCGGGGTCAAAACCATCCCAAGTGTTACTGCGCACCAGCGGCGAATAGGCCTTCAGGGCAGTTTCCAGAAACGCCCGAACTTCTTGGCGTAGCGAGTTCAGCGAGGCCGGCAGTTCGTACCGGGGAAAGCGCAAACTTTCAATGCTCAACATAGACCGATGCTCCGATTAATACTTACGTGGGGGCGCCGGCGCGGCGGGCGTACTGCCACGCCAATTCGGCGATTTCGCACACCAATTCGGTGGTGGTCTGCGCATGCTCGCTGGCCGCCGTGCCTTCCTGTACCCGTTTGATGATGCCTTGGTAAATCGCCGCCACTCGCCACAGCGTGTAGGCCCGGTAGTAGTCCAGCCCCTGAATTTCCCGGCGACCCGTCAACTCGCAATAACGCGCGATATACGCCTCTTCCGTGGGGATCCCCAACGCCGGGAGGTCCAGCCCGCCTAGGCTGCTCAGGCGCTCACCCATCTGGGGCAGCAGCCAAGGCAACAGGTGGTAGGCAAAGTCCCCAAACGGATGACCAATGGTAGAGAGTTCCCAGTCCAATACGGCCACCACGCGGGGTTCGGATGAGTGAAAAATCATATTGTCCATGCGGTAGTCGCCATGCACGATGCTCACCGAATCCTCCACCGGGATGTTGGCGGGCAGCCAAGCGTTTAGGCGATCCATCAACGGAATTTTGTCGGTCTCGGAGGCCACATAATTTTTGGTCCAGCGGTTGATCTGGCGCGCAAAATAATCGTTGGGCTTGCCAAATTCGGCCAGCCCAATGGCGCGATAGTCGATGGTTTGCAAGCGCGCCAAGGCGCTGAGCATGGCGTCAAAAATCTCGGCCCGCTCGGGGGGCGTCATCTCAGGCAGCGTGGTATCCCAGAGCACCCGGCCTTCGACCATTTCCATGACGTAGAACATGGTGCCGATGATGTCGTTGTCGCGACACAGCAGGTAGGGGCGAGGCACTGGATAGCCGGCGCTCCAGAGCGCCTGTATCACTTGGTATTCACGGTCTACCGCATGGGCCGAGGGCAGGAGCGGGCCAGGGGGCTTGCGGCGCAGGACGTAATTGCGCTGGGGCGTGAGGAGCTGGTAGGTGGGGTTGGACTGGCCGCCCTTAAAACGGCGGATTTCCAGCGGGCCTTCAAAATCCGCTATTTCCGCCCGCAGAACGCGCTCGAGACGCGGGACGTCTAGTTGTAAATCCGTCTCGACCGCTTTGGTGCCGGAGAATTTGTCCTGTCGTGCATTGCTCATGTTTTTACTCTTACGCCAACATTTATTTGCGGACCCCCGCCACGATGCCAGCATCGTGGAGACGGCCTATCTCGCTGCTGTCGAGGCCCAGCAAGTCAGCGAGAATTTCATCGGTGTGCTCACCCAAGCGCGGCGCGCAGCGTGCCGGTGCGCGCTCCACCGCACTAAAGTGCATGGCTTGCCCGGCCACCGGGTAGGTCCCGATGTCGGGCTGTTCTACCCAATGGTAGATCGGGTTTGCCGGTGAACAGTCGGGATCGTGGTCGATTAAATCTGCCATGTCTTGGTATTTACCCCAACACACGCCGTGGGCATCGAAGGCGGTGGCCACGGCCGCCAGCGTGTGCTGACCGATCCAGCCTTCTAGGACTTCGGCAATCTCGCCTCTGGCAGTGTAACGGGCGCCTTCCAAGTTGAGGTCTAAGCCCAACTGGGTGCCCAACGCTGCCACGGCTGTTGCCAGCCCGGTGGCGGCGAGTAGCCCACTCCACATTTTGGGCGAGATGGCCATGACCATTACCCGCTCGCCCTCGTGGGTCAAGAAATCCCGCCCAAACGCCCCGTAGAGATAATTACCCCCACGGCGGCGCTGCGTGCCATTAATTTTTCGCTCGCCGACATAGCCCAGATGCCCCACTGCCGCTAGCGCCACATCGGCGAGCGCCATGTCGATGCGTTGGCCTTGCCCGGTTTGGTCGCGGAAGCGCAACGCCGCCAACAGGCTGGTAGAGGCGAGCAGGGCGGCGGCAATGTCCCACGCCGGCAGCACATGATTGACCGGGCGATTGTCGTCCTGCGGCCCGGTTAGTCCGGGAAAACCCACTTTGGCGTTGACCGTGTAGTCCACCGCGCTACCGCCGCGGCGGTCGCCGACGATCGCCAGTTGGATGATGTCGGCACGGTGCTGGCAGAGGGTTTCGTGTGCTAACCAACCCTTGGCTGGCAGATTGGTGGACATGATGCCGCCGTTGGGCCCGGGTAGGGCGATGAGGCGGGTGATGAGTTCACGCGCCTGCGGATGTTTGAGATCGACTGCCAGCGAGCGTTTGCCTTTATTGAGTTCGGCCCAATAAATACTGTGGTTATCCGTGGTGACCGGCCAACGGCGGTAATCGATCCCGCCCCCGATGGGGTCGAAGCGAATGACATCCGCGCCCAGTTGCGCCAAGGTCATGCCGCACAGCGGGGCTGCGATGAAGGCTGATGCCTCAACAATGCGTAGCCCCTTCAAAATATTCTGCATGGGTGGACTCCTGATCTCGGCGATTGAGTGCGGCGAGGCCTAAAGAGGCTTCGCGTTAGCCAGTAGCTCGCGTGCCACCACTTTGAGGGCCAAGGTTTCTTCGGCGCCTTCAAAGATGGACAGCACCCGCGCATCCACAAAATACCGGCTGACGCAGGTTTCTTCGGAATAACCCATGCCACCATGGATTTGCAGGGCTTCTCGGGTGAGGTGCTCCGCGGCGCGGCAAGCGTAGAGCTTGACCAGACTGGCTTGCATCTGTCCCTGCCCGGCATCCATCAGCGTGGCCACTTCATAGGTCATTTCTTGGCAGGCGCGCAGGGCGGCACCGAGCAGCGCGAATTTTGCCAGCGTGAGCTGATAGTCGGCTAGCGGTTTGCCAAAGACTTTCCGGTCTTGGGCGTAGCGGGCGGCGGCGTCGAAGGCCGCGCGCATCAAGCCGCAAGCGCGGGCGGCGGTCTGCAGACGGCCCCCGGCAAAGCCCGCCATGGTCAGATAAAAGCCCCGTCCTTCCGCGCTGGCTCCGCCCACCAGATTTTCTGCGGGCACAAAGACATTATCGAAAAACAAGGTGTAGGAGTGCATGCCGCGGTAGCCAATCGTGGGGATGGCCCGGCCTTGGAGTACGCCGCCGGTGGTTTGCCGGAACTCAAACGCGTGCTCATCCGTGGTGGTTTTTTCGAGCAAAAACAGCGACAGGCCACGGTGGCCCGCCGCGGGATCGGGGTTGGTGCGGGCCAACACCAGCAGCAACTGCGCCCGTCCGGCAAAGGTGCACCAGGTTTTGGCGCCGTTGAGTAAAAAACCGCCGGGCGTGGGGCTAGCACGCAGGCGCACGGCGGCCACGTCTGAGCCGCAGTCGGGTTCGGTGACGGCGATGGCGCACAGTGGCTCGCCGCGCGCGATGCCGGGCAACCAGCGGGCGTTTTGGGCCTCGTCGCCGCCCGCCAAGAGCGCGCGCGCCACAATTTCTGGGCGAGTGAGTGGGCTACCGGCCGCCGCGAGCGAGCCGCGGGAGAGTTCTTCGGTGACGACCACCATGGCCAAGTTATCGTGCCCGCTCTCCGGCGCGGTGCCGCCAAAACGCTCTGGGATGGACAGCGCAAAACATCCTAATTCGCTCAGGGCGTTTAAAATTTCAGCCGGAATGGTGAGGTCTTCACGGTGGATGCGCTCGGCGTTCGGCGCCACCACCTCGTTGGTCACCCTGGCGCAGCTGGCGGCGATGATTTGTTTGTCTTCTGGCAGCATCGAGCGGCCGCAGTGGCCGGCTGCCAGTAAGCCTGCGCCCAGTTGGGCGAGTGCGGCAGGGGCTAGCCACGCGCGGTTGAAGGCGCGCAGCGCAGGGGACTCAAAGACGCCCAGCAGCAGCTCAGCGGGGAGGTCTAAGTCTTCGCGCACACGCTCGAAACGCAGGCGCACTTTAACGATGACATCGGCGGCAAAACTGAGTGCCATCTGGGTTTCTAGCGATAAATCGGCCGCCTCACCGCAACGTTCGGCGTACCGCAGCAGTGCGCCCATGGCATGCACTTCCGCGCTGCTGAAGGCAAGTTCGTAGCACACGACTTGGGCCTCGTCGATAACCTCGGCTAAGGCCCCGCGGGCCTCAAGTTGGGCGCGCAGGGTTGACCAAGCGTGGTCGACCAGTTTTTGTAGCTGCGCTTGCAGGGCGAACGCTGTGCCCAGCGCAGAAGAACTCAGTGGTGCGTTCATAGGGGCGGTCTCCTGCACGTCGAGGCGGCTCTTGGGGGGCGCGTTCGCTGCCGCGCGCGCGGTGCGGGATCGTGCACCTAATGGGGTGGGGTGGATAGGCTGCGCCGCGGCTATTGTCCACGCGCCGAATGGGTAGAATAATTTAGCGGCGGGCCACTATGTGAACCGCCCGGATGGTACTTCAGAAATCCCTTGGCGGGGAATATCGCAAACCCGCCCCAGTCCTCATTAACACCCGCGAGGCCATGCCTCGCGCTAGGAGCGATCCTCTCCATGTCATTGTCCTCACAACTGCGTTTCCAGGTGCTGCCGGATATCCCCATGATTGAGTCGGGGAACGATTTGGCCGACATCCTGCTCGCGGCGCTGGCCCGTGCGCCCGTCGTGCTGGGCGATGGGGATGTCCTCGTGGTCGCGCAAAAAATTGTCTCCAAGGCCGAAGGGCGGCTAGTGCGTCTGGACACCGTGACCGCCTCGCCGCGCGCGGTGGAGCTGGCCCAGGAGACCGACAAAGACCCGCGACTGGTGCAGCTCATTCTGGATGAGTCCACGGAAATCCTGCGCACCCGTCCGGGCGTGCTCATCGTGCGGCATCGTTTGGGGAATGTGGGCGCGCATGCGGGCATCGATCAATCCAACGTGGATCACGGTGACGGCGAATGTGCGCTCCTGCTACCCGTGGACCCGGACCGCTCGGCGGCGCAGTTGCGGGCAACTATTCTGGCCCGCACCGGGCGTGCGGTGGGCGTCATCATTGCTGACAGCATGAACCGCGCGTGGCGGCTAGGCACCATCGGGGGAGCGATTGGCTGTGCGGGGATCACGGTTTTAGACGACCTCCGCGGTACCAACGACCTGTATGGGCGCGAGCTCAAAGTCACGGTGATCAACCGCGCGGATTCCCTGGCCGCCACGGCTTGTCTGCTCATGGGGGAAAGCATTCAACGCACACCCGCCGTCTTGGTACAGGGGCTGCCAGCCGAGGATGCGACCCAAACGGCCCGCGACCTCATCCGCCCGCTGGCCGAGGATATGTTTCGATGAGCGCTGCGCCCAAATATCTGGCGCTCACCGGCGGGGTAGGCGGGGCCAAGCTTGGGGTCGGCTTAGCGCATATTTTGCCGCCTTCGCAGCTCGCGTTTTTGGTCAACACGGGCGACGACTTCACCCATTTAGGGCTACACATAAGCCCGGATCTCGACACCCTGATGTATGCGCTGTCGGGAGAATCCAATGTGGAATTGGGCTGGGGCCGGCGCGACGAAAGTTGGCGCTTCATCGAGACCCTGCGCGCGCTGGGTGGCGAGAGCTGGTTTAACTTGGGCGATCGGGATCTCGCGGTGCATGTGTTGCGCAGCGAGCGCTTGCGGGCGGGCGAATCCTTGAGCAGCATCACCCAACAGCTGAATGCCGCGTTGGGCACGCAACACCCGGTGTGGCCCATGTGTGAGGAGCCGGTGCCCACCATCGTTCACACCCTCAACGGGCCATTGGCGTTCCAACATTATTTTGTGCGCGATCGCTGTGCCCCGGCGGTGACGGGCTTTGAATTTCGCGACGCGGCGGCGGCGCGGCCCTTGCCGCAACTGCTCGATTGGCTCGCCGATCCCGCGCTCGCTGGGATTTTTCTGTGCCCGTCGAATCCCTATGTGAGTATCGATCCGATTCTGGCGATCCCGGGTGTGCAGGCGGCGATGCGGGCCAGCGGCGTGCCTATCATTGCCGTGTCGCCCATCGTGGCGGGCCTCGCCATCAAGGGGCCAACGGCCAAAATGATGGCCGAACTTGCGGTGCCGGCCAGCGCGCTCGCGGTGGCGCAACACTACGGGGATTTGCTCACCGGCTATGTCGTTGACGAGCAAGATCAGGCCCTGCTTGGCGCTCTTCGGGAATCGGGTCGCGCGGCTATCGCCACCCCTAGCGTCATGCTAACGTTGGCCGACAAAATTCACCTCGCGGGCGTCATGTGCCAGTTCGCGAATGATCTACGCAGCGCAGCAAAATAACTGCGCAAACACCAGCAACGCATCGCAAAGGAGGCGCCAAAACAATGTGGGTGGTAGTGCCGGTTAAACCCTTCGCGTTCGCCAAGCGACGCCTTGCGACCATTTTAAGCGAGGGCGAGCGGGCCTTGCTGGCGCGCGCCATGTTCACCGACCTCCTCACCACGCTCGCAGGCTGTGCCCGCATCAGTGGGGTGGTGGTGGTCACCCGCGAGAAAGCGGTGGCCCCAATTGCTGCGCGCTTCGGTGTGGTGGTCCTCCCGGAAGCGGAGCCGGGCTTGTCCAAGGCGGTGTTGCAGGGCGCGCGCTATTTGCGCGAACAAAACGTGAACTCCCTGTTGATGCTGCCCACCGACGTGCCCTTGGCGCGGAGCG
This sequence comes from Klebsiella pneumoniae, assembly GCA_945862315.1. Taxonomy (GTDB): domain Bacteria; phylum Pseudomonadota; class Gammaproteobacteria. Next base: position 18,077 of record CAMAXW010000010.1, on the reverse strand, counting down.
CGGAGATCGACCAAGTCGTTGCCCGCCACGGCTGGGCGCCGGCGGTGACGCTGGTGTCGGACGAGGCCGGCTATGGCACCAACGCCATTGCCGTGTCGCCCCCAGATTTGCTGACTTTTCGCTTCGGGCGTCGCAGCTTCGAAGCTCACCGGGCCGCGGCCATCGCGGCCGGTGCGCGGGTCCAAGTGGTTCGGGCCCCCGGATTGGCCTTAGATGTGGACACACCGGACGACCTGCGACGGTTGTTGGCCTACGAATTACCGATCTCTACGATTGCATTGCTACTAGAACACGATGTGTTGTCCCGCCTCGCACCGCGACCAATCGTCAGCGCGGGCGGACAATGGAACCTATAAGCCCGGCACGTGCGCAAGGAAATATTCCAGAATGATTGAAGCCCTTATTGCCCGCGCTGGTGCCGGTCAGAATCTTAGCGATGCCGAAGCGATAGGGCTGGCTGGTGCCACCGATATGCCCAGCTTGTTAGCCGCCGCGAGCACGCTGCGCGATCAGGGCTTTGGCAATGTGGTGACCTACTCCAAAAAGATTTTTATTCCGCTCACCCACTTGTGCCGCGACGTGTGCCATTACTGCACGTTCGCCAAAGCACCCAAGCGCATTGGCGCGCCCTACATGACCCTCGAACAAGTGCTGGCGGTGGCGCGGGCCGGTGCGGAATTGGGCTGTAAAGAGGCGTTGTTCACCCTGGGTGAACGCCCCGAAGCGCGCTATAAAACGGCCCGCGATGCCTTGCAGAAAATGGGCTACGCCTCGACGCTCGATTACCTTGCCGCGTGCGCCGAAGCCGTCTTTACCCAAACCGGCCTGTTGCCGCATTTGAATCCCGGCACGCTCAGCCCCGCAGAACTGACGACGCTGCGTGGGGTATCGGCCAGCATGGGCATCATGCTGGAGTCGGCTGCCGAGCGACTCACCGCAAAAGGCCAGCCCCATCACGGGTCGCCGGATAAAGTTCCCGCGGTGCGCCTCGCCACGCTGGCGGCGGCGGGGCGGGCCAAAGTGCCCTTCACCACCGGCATCCTGATTGGCATTGGCGAAACCCGCCTAGAGCGCGTGGAGTCGTTGCTGGCCATCCGCAGCATCCACGCCCAGTACGGGCACATTCAAGAAATCATCATTCAGAATTTCCGTGCCAAGCCCGACACGCGCATGGCCAATGCGCCGGAACCCGATCTCAACGAAATGCTGTGGACGCTCGCCGTTACCCGCCTTATTTTTGGCCCGCAAATGAGCGTGCAGGCCCCCCCCAATTTAAGTCCTGGGGTGTTGCCCCAACTGGTCGCCGCGGGTATTAACGACTGGGGTGGGGTGTCGCCGCTGACCCCCGATTTTGTCAATCCCGAAGCACCCTGGCCGCACCTCACCGACTTAACCTTGGCCACGGCGCAAGCTGGCAAGTTTTTACATGAGCGGCTAACCATCTACCCCGCCTACGCGCATGCGGGCGAGCAGTGGCTGGATGCGCGTTTTCGCACGCCGGTGTTGCAAGCCATCGACGGCGCCGGGTTGCCGCGCACCAACGCTTGGTGCCCTGGGGTTGCGGCCATTCCTGATCCGGAAGAACTCGCGCTAATCGGCCGGCCACCGCAGCGGGTGTCGGCTTGGGTGAGCGAGATTTGCGCCCGCGCTACCGCCGGCGAACGCCTGCTCGAAGCGGACATCGCGCGGTTATTTGCGGCCCGGGGCGAAGACTTCAGCCATGTTTGTCAGGCCGCGGACGCCCTGCGGCGGGTGAGCGTCGGCGAGTCGGTAAGCTATGTGGTGAACCGCAATATTAATTACACCAACGTGTGTTATTTCAAATGCCAGTTCTGCGCTTTCTCCAAAGGCAAGCTCTCGGAGAATCTGCGCGGCAAGCCCTACGATTTAGACGCCGAAGAAATTAGTCGGCGGGTTAACGAAGCTTGGCAGCGGGGCGCAACAGAAGTCTGTATGCAGGGCGGCATTCATCCGCAGTACACCGGGCAGACCTACCTCGACATCCTCGCGACCGTTAAAGCCGCAGAGCCCGATATCCACGTGCACGCTTTCTCGCCTTTGGAAGTCTGGCAGGGTGCGGCCACCTTGGGTGTGCCGCTCAAAGAATTTCTCATTCGACTCAAAGCCGCGGGCTTGGGCACGCTGCCAGGAACGGCCGCTGAAGTCCTCGACGACGAAGTCCGACGCATCCTCTGCCCAGATAAAATCAACACGGCGCAGTGGTTGGAAGTCATGCGCACGGCCCACGCAGTGGGTTTTCGCACCACGGCCACCATTATGTACGGGCACGTCGATCGCTACGAAAATTGGGCGCGCCATTTGCTGCGCGTGCGGGCTTTGCAAGAAGAAACTGGCGGCTTTACCGAGTTTGTGCCGTTGCCTTTCGTGCACATGGAGGCGCCCTTGTACCTCAAGGGCCGCGCCCGTCAGGGACCCACTTTCCGTGAAGCCATCCTGATGCACGCGGTCGCCCGACTGGCGCTCAATCCGGTGATTACCAACATTCAGGCCTCGTGGGTCAAAATGGGACATCAAGGCGTGGTGGCGTGTTTGGCGGCGGGCGTGAACGACCTAGGCGGCACGCTGATGAACGAAAGCATTACCCGCGCAGCCGGCGCGGCGCATGGGCAAGAAACCAGCCCCGAAGAAATGCTGGCGATGGTGGCGGCGGCTGGCCGCGTGCCCCGGCAGCGTGGCACCGCCTATGGCGAGGTGAGCGCAGAACGCATCGCGGTTGCCCTTAACGCGCCCGAATTGACCGACATCATCAACACCCCGGCCTTGAAGTACGAACGTGCGGAGCGCCGCGAACTCGTGCGATCCCAAGCGGACTGAAATCCTTCACGGGCCCGATTGCAGCAACGGAGTCTAGCTTTATGCCCCCTAAACACATCCTCGATGGCTATAAAGTGCTGGATTTCACCCACGCGCTGGCAGGCCCCACGACCACCCGTCTGATGGCCGAAATGGGCGCGGATATCATTAAAGTGGAGTTGCCCCCGGGGGGCGATATGTCGCGCGTACTGCCGGTAAAAATGGACGGCCGCACGTCGTACTACGTGCAGCAAAATCGTGGCAAAAAAAGCATTTGCGTGGATCTTAAAAGTGCTGCTGGCCAAGCCATCATCCACGACCTCATCAAACAAGTGGATGTGGTGGTCGAGAATTTCTCGCCCGGGGTTGCGGCCCGTTTGGGCATAGGCTGGGAGCAGGTGCACGCGATCAACCCGCGCGCCGTGATGTGCTCTATTTCGGCGTTGGGTCAGCAAGGCCCGCTGGCAGCGCTGCCGGGCTTTGATTACATCGCCCAAGCGTACGCCGGTGTGACCGGCATGATTGGCGATCCGGACGGCGCGCCCAGCCTGCCCATGCTGGGGTTGGGGGACGTTAATACCGGGGTGCACGCGGCTTGCGCCATTGGCTTTGCCTTGCTCCACCGTGAGCGCAGCGGTGAAGGACAGTATCTCGATATCTCGTTGCTGGATGCTTATTTTCACTGCCACGAACTCAATGTGGCGATGTACAGCCTGACCGGCACCTCGCCTAAACGCGCCGGACATCATCACTTTGCGGTGTGCCCGCTGGGGCTGTTTAAGGCCAAAGACCACCACATCTGCATCATCGCCCTCGATCACCAATGGGCAAGCCTGTGCGCGGCCATGGGCCGCCCAGACTTGGTGACCGACGAGCGCTACAACACCAACCAAAAACGCTGCACCCAAGTGCCGGCGGTGGTGGCGATCATCCAAGGTTGGGTGGATTCTCTCCCCTCCGATGAGGCCGTACTGGCCTTGCTGCAAGAACATCGCGTGCCCTGTGCACCGGTGCTAACGGTGGCTGAGGTGGTCAATCATCCCCACATGATCGAGCGTGGCACGGTGCGCCAGGTCCACGATCCCAAGCTCGGCGACTTCAGCGTGCCGGGGATGCCCCTGCGCTTTTCGGGTTTCCCGAACAACATTCCCTTGGAAACTGCGTTTGTGGGACAACACAACGACGAGGTGCTCAGTGAGGTGCTGGGCTATGACGCCGCACGCATCGAGGCGCTCCGGGTGGCCGGCGTGCTGCATAGCAATCCAGACACCTAGGCATCGCGCTTAGCCATCTATCCCCCACCTGAGGGGCGGGCTAGGCGCTTTTTAGCGCCAATAGGCACGCGCAGCGCAGCCATTGGGCGTATACCTTGAACTTCGCGCCTGCGGCTCTTAGCCTTAAGGCCAGCTTACTTAACTATTACGGAGACTCGCCATGCAGCTTGGCTATTTTATGATGCCGCTCCATCACATCGATCGCGACTACCACCAGACGCTAGAAGAAGACACCGAGGCGGTCATCCATGCCGACGAACTGGGCTATAGCGAGGCTTGGGTGGGCGAGCATTACTCCTCCAAAGTAGAGCAAATTACCTCGCCGCTTATTTTCCACGCCAACCTCATCGCGCGCACTAAGCAAATCAAGCTCGCCACCGGGGTGATGAACTTGCCGCAGTACCATCCGGCAGTGACCGCCGGTCAGGCGGCGATGTTCGACCACCTCTCTAACGGTCGTTTCATCATGGGCGTGGGGCCGGGCGGTTTACTCTCGGACTTCGAGCTCTTTGGCACGATGGACAAAGACCGCATGGAGATGATGAAAGAAGCGCTCGACCAGATGCTAACCCTGTGGAGTACCGAGCCGCCCTACCAGATTTATGGCAAGTACTGGACCGTCGAGATGAAAAACTGGACTCATCACGACATCAAACTAGGCTATGTGCCCAAGCCGCTGCAACAACCGCATCCGCCGATCGCCATCTCCGCGATGAGCCCGAATTCGAGTTCGCTAGAATTTGCGGGATCGCGGGGCTACCTGCCGGTGTCCGCCAATTTCATCGCCAATTGGTCTCTTAAAACGCATTGGCCCACCTATGCGCGTGCGGCGGAGGCGGCTGGCCTCGTGCCTAATCCAGATAACTGGCGGGTGGCGCGTAGCATCTATGTGGACGACACTGACGCTGCGGCCGAGCGTTTTGTGAAGACCGCCCAAGGCGCGTACGACTATTACTACGATTATCTTTTTAAAATATTTGATCGCTCCAACTACCGTGCGCCGTTCGTGGCGCAGCCCGGCGACGATCCGGCGTTGCTCGAACCGCAGGGCTTGCGCGATTCGTGCGTTATTTATGGCAGCCCCGAAACCGTCGCGCGCAAATTGCTGGCGCTGCGTGAAGAGGTTGGTCACTTCGGCACGTTGCTGTACGCGGCCCATGACTGGCAAGACAAAGCGCGGATGAAAAATTCGATGCGCCTGATGGCCCAAGAAGTCATGCCGCGGGTCAATTTGTCGCTCCACGATAAAGCCGCCTAGTGCTAACGAACCACGGGCGTATTGAACGCCCGTGGTCGCCCCCAAAATAATCACGACGGAGTACTTGGCATGCTGAAAACGCGTGGATTTTTAACGGTGATCGGCGCGATGGCGATATTTTGGCAACCCTTGGTTGCCACCGCCGAGCAACCTAACAAAGCAGCAGTAGAGGCGTGGCTAGCGAGCACACCCGCCCAATTGCCCGCCGCTGGTAGCGTGGTGCGGCAGGCCGATCTAGAAAGTCTGCGTGCGCTGTTGCCGCCCGGCTATTTCGACGACGCCAATTACGCGGACACCATTTTCACCATTGAGGCGACTGGCGATTACCCAGGGCCAGCGGTGTTCCAGGAGGCCACGGCGGCCAATGCGGGCAAAACCACGCTGCGGCCGGACGGGGGGCTAGACCATTACACCGCCGGGCAACCCTTTGACCCCGCTCAATTTGACGATGTGACGCCGGCCGACGCGGGTCTGATGGCGGCTTGGAATCACGTCTATCGCTGGCAGTACTACGGCTATCGCGTGAAGGCGCTAGATATGGTGTACGTCCAACCCACCGAAGGCGATAAACCCGGCGAACGGGCGGGCGGCATGGAAGGCGGTGGCACCGCCGAGCGTGCGTTGGTGCAAACCTTTCACCGGGTTTATCTCAGTCATCTCGCCATGCTGCCAGCGCAGAACTACCGCGTGAATGCCAGCGACAGTGCGAACCGCTACTTCAAAGATTACATTTCTTTTCTCGAGCCCTTCGATGTGGCCGGAACGACCTTTGTGGTTGAACGCGCGGAGGATGCCAACGAGGACGATCAGGTGAATACCTATCTGCCTTCGCAGCGGCGGGTACGCCGGGTATCGGCCAAAGAGCGCGCCGACAACTTCATGGGCTCTAACTATACGCTGGACGACTTTGAAGGCTTTTCGGGTCGGGTGATGGATTACCAATGGACTTATCGCGGCCAAAAGCAGCTGCTGCATGTGTCCAATTCGCAGGAAAAAGCCCTGCGCTTCGGCGGACGGCATAGCAATGTGGCGATCGACCGCTGGCAGGTTCGCAATTGTTTTGTGGTAGAGCTCACCCCACGCTGGGCAGGCCACCCCATGGCCACCAAGTACTTGTTCATCGATGAGCAAACTGGGACGCCCGCCATCGCGCTGATGATCGATCGTAAAGACCAACTCTGGCGGGTGCTGATGACGCATTATCAGCGGCCAATTCCGGATGCGAGCACCGCCGCGCGGGCACTCGAAACTTCGTTAGGCGCTTGGCGCGGTAGCGTCGCGCTGGACCTGGGTAATCAGACCACCACCATTGCCCGGGCGACGAGCGCCAGTGAATACCCCACCATGACCGACCGGGAAATTGAGCGGACTTTTAGCCTGTCGCGCCTCACAGAAGGCCGCTGAGTGTCGCAATCACCCGCTCCAGATCAAGCTCATAAGGTGCAAAATATGATCAATATTGCTGTTAAAAAGCTCGCCTTGGGCAGCGTCTTAATAGCGCTGGTGGGCCCGGCCGCCGCCATCACCACCGACGAAGTACTGGCGTGGATCGCAGCACCAGGACCGGTGGTGCTGCCGGATGCTGGGCGCACGCTGGGTGCGCAGGACGCCGCGTTAATCGCCAGCCTGCTGCCGCCAGGTTATGCGCAGGAATACCAATTTCCCGACGTAAAAATGGAAATCCAAGCGACCGCGCAAATTCTGCCACACCCAAGCTATACCGTGGCGACGGAGCAATTTGCCGGCACCGCAAAAATTGCAGCCGACGGCTCGCTAGAAAATTTCACGGCGGGTCGGCCGTTTTCTGCGCAACAAATTGCGGCGAGCACGCCGGAACAGGCCGGGCTGATGCTGGCGTGGGATCGAATCCATCGCTGGCAGTATTTCGGCTGGCGTAACGATCAGCTCACCATGAATTACATCAAACCTGCGCCCGTGGCTGGGCGCGGCACGCTGCACGAGGGCATCTTGGGCGGTGGCCACATCGAACGTTTTGTGGTGCAGAACTACCAGCGCGTATACCTCAATCACTTGGCTTGGTTGGGGAGCAATGGCTATCGGGCAGACGCCGACGACGCCACCACGCGGCTGTACAAAGATTATGTGGAATTTCTGGAACCCTTCGATGTGAAGGGTACGAAGTTTGTGGTGGAGCGTCCGCTGGCGGCCACGGAGGAGGATCAGGTCAACTCTTATTTGCCTTCGCAGCGTCGCGTACGGCGACTTTCATCGCAGGAGCGGGCCGACGCCTACATGGGCACCGACATGACGATGGACGACTTTGAAGGCTTTTCCGGTCGGGTGTTAGATTTCGACTGGAAATTACTCGGGGAAAAAGACGTCTTGTCGGTGGTGGACAGCGCCTCCCCATTACCCACGTTTACCGGGCCGCAAAGCCGCACGCCGCTAGACCGCTGGCAGGTGCGTCGCTGTTATGTGGTGGAAGGCCGGCCAAAATGGTCGGGGCATCCTTATTCGCGCAAGATATTTTTCTTTGATGCCGAGACGATGGGTTCATCTATCGCACTCGCCTTTAATCGCAAAGACGAACTCTGGCGCATGTTTGGGGTGGTCTATTACCGGCCGGCACCCGACAACACGACCCCCGAAAGGGCGCTAGAGACTTCCGTTCCGCTCTGGTCCGCCACCTTTGCCATCGACGCGCTGGGCAATACGTCCACCATTTCCAGAGCCGACAAAGCCACGACCAGCCCCTCCATGAGCAAGCAGCAGATCAAACGTCGGTTTGATGTTTCCTCGTTGACGGAAGGTCGCTGATTAGGTGGTTCGTTAAACCAGCGCACCAGCCCCTGTTAACGGCCCGCCACCCCTAAACCCCGCACACCTTGAATTGACGACAGGACCCGCTCTATGAATACCACCCGCCCCTTAAGTTTTGGCCTTTGGTACGACTTTCGCAATCCGCCCCAATGGCCGCGCAGCAACGTGGAGATTTATCGGGCCACGATCGACCAAATCGTGCGGTCCGAAGAACTGGGTTTCGATGATGTGTGGTTGTCCGAGCACCATTTCTGCGATGACAGTTACTCCCCGTCGATGCTCGCCATTGGCTGTGCGATCGCTGCGCGCACCCAGCGCATTCGCATTGGCACTAGCGTGCTGTTGTTGCCGCTTCACGATCCGGTGCGCGTGGCGGAAGACGCCGCCACGCTGGATGTTATTTCCAACGGCCGTTTGGAATTAGGTCTGGGCATCGGTTACAAAGTAGAAGAATTTATTGGCTTTAATGTCGATCCCAAAGAACGCGCGCAGCGCATGGAAGAAGGCATTGAAATCATCAAACGCCTGTTTGCCGGCGAGCGTTTTACTTTCAAGGGTAAGCATTACACTTACAACGACATCGCGCTGTATCCCGGCCCGGTGCAAAAAGAACCCAAGCTGTGGATTGCAGGCTTTAGCAACGTCGCGGTGCGCCGTGCTGCGCGGGTGGGTTATGGCTATATCGCTACCGGCCCCATCAGCCCGTTTGCGAAGCTCTTTTGGGACGAAGTGAAAAACCAAGGCAAAGATCCCAATCAGCACGAAATTGCGGGCGGCTATATGTGGTTACAGGTCTCTAAAGACCCCACAAAACGCTGGCACGAAGCCAAAGACCATCTGGCCTACCAGCAAAACTGCTACGCCAAATGGTTTAAGGATGCCGGCATGGGGTTTATCCAACCGGTAGAAGCCAACCGCGCGGCGCTAGAAGAAAAAGGCTGTTTCATCGTGGAGCCTGCACAAGCCATTGAGATGATCAAAGACTACGTGGCGCAGACCGGCACCACGCGCTGGTACACCTGGGCGGTGCCGGCGGGCTTGCATCCGACTTGGGCCGACGAGCACCTAGAGTTGATGGCATCCGAGGTCATCCCCGCTTTTCGTTAAAACTGGGGCGCTAGCCCACGCGAATGTTCATTATTTGAAGGAGCCGTGTGATGTCCCGTTTGGGTTTACTGCAATTTACCGACGGTGTGGATGGCCGCACCCTAACTGCCCACGCGCAGCGACTAGAAGAACTGGGTTATCACACCTTGTGGATCCCAGAGGTCTCTGGGCGGGAGCCGGTGGCAACCTGCGGTTGGCTGTTGGCGCGCACGGAACGACTCCGCGTCGGCAGTGGCATTCTGAATGTCTACGCGCGTGATGCGCACGCGGCGGCGCAAGTTCGCAACACGTTGGCAGAGCTGTCGGGTGGCCGTTTTACCTTGGGTTTGGGCGTGGCGCATCCTATTTTGGTGGAACCGCGTGGCCACCAATACGAGCCGCCGGCGCGCAAGATGCGCGCCTACGTGCAGGCTTTGCGCGCCGTGCAAGTGACGGGGTGTCAGGCCCCCATACCCGCGCCCATCGTGCTGGCTGGTCACGGTCCCAAGCTGATGCAGGTGGCAGCCGATCACGCTGACGGCCTGTTTGTGTATCTCCAGCCGGTTGAGCAAATTGCCCGTGCCCGCCAAATTTTGGGCCCAGATAAAGAAATTCACGCGGTGGTGCGCACTGTGCGTGCCACTAACGGGGTCACGGCGCGGCGTATTGCGCGGGCGGCGTTGGGTTTCTACTTAGAGCTCCCCGCCTATCACCAAGCTTGGCAAAGCCTAGGCTTTAGCGCGCAGGAATGCGCCAACGGCGGCAGCGACCGCTTGATCGACGCCATTGCCCCGTGGGGCGATGAAGCGCAACTGCGCGCAGCAATCCAGACCTATTACGCGGCCGGGGCGAGCCACGTCAGCTTGTATCCCATTCATCCCGACGATAACTACGCGCCGGGCCAGGCTGGGACCAGCGGGCTGTTGTGGGATTGGCCGACGCTCGAAATGATGGCGCCCGGCCGGACTTAGCGCTGGATACACCGCAGCCTCAACGCCAAGTGCCGCGGGATCCGGGGCGCTCGACGCTCAGGCCGGCGGCGTTTTCCTGACCTCGCCGCCAGCCGCGACCAACAGCTGTGTGGCACCGGGGTACGCCCGCTGCGTGCTGCGGCGGCGGGACGCAGCCGGGCGCTCCAGTTCGCTCAAGGTGCCGCTTTTAATTTCCGGTAGCGCCGAATCAAATGATTGGTTGAGCTGTCGTGTTTGAGTTTAGGCGCGGTCTTCTTTTGCAGTTCGGGCAGAATTTGTTGGGCCAGCGCCTTGCCCAGTTCAACTCCCCACTGGTCGAAGCAATTAATGTCCCAGATAACGCTTTGGGTAAACACACTGTGCTCGTAGAGCGCCACCAACTGACCCAGTACGGCCGGGGTTAGCGCGCGGGCGAGCAGCAAGTTAGAGGGGCTGTTGCCGGGAAATACGCGATGCGCTACCAATGCCGCCGGCGTGCCGGCACCGCGAACTTCTGCCGGCGTCTTGCCGAAGGCCAGCGCCTGCGCTTGCGCCAAGACATTGGCCATGAGGATGTCGTGGTGTGGCCCGAGTGGGCTGAGCGCTTGGCCAAAGGCGATGAAGTCACACGGAATCAGCCGTGTGCCTTGATGAATCAGCTGATAAAACGAGTGCTGGCCGTTAGTGCCGGGCTCGCCCCAATAAACCGGGCTGGTCTGATAGGACACGCTGCGGCCGGCGCGGGTCACCCGCTTGCCATTGCTCTCCATGGCTAATTGCTGCAAATAAGCCGGGAAGCGTTTTAAGTATTGCTCGTAAGGCAGCACGGCGACGGTTTCTGCGCCCAAAAAATTAGTATTCCAAACCGTTAACAGTCCCAACAGCACTGGCAGATTGCGGGCTAGGGGCGCGCTGCGAAAATGCGCGTCCATCTCCTGGAAACCGGCGAGCATCGACCGATAATGCGTCGCGCCAATGGCCAGCATCGTTGACAGACCAATCGCCGAAGTGAGCGAGTAGCGTCCGCCGACCCAATCCCAGAAGCCAAACATATTGGCGGGATCGATCCCGAACGCGGTCACCAGTTCTTGGTTGGTCGAGACCGCGACAAAGTGTTTAGCGACCGCGCGCGGCGTGGCCCGGGGGCTGCTGAGTAGCCAGTCGCGGGCGCTGACCGCGTTGGTCATGGTTTCTTGCGTGGTGAAGGTTTTGGACGCCACGATGAACAGGGTTTCTGCCGGGTTCAAGCCGTGGACGGCTTCCAGAAAATCTGTTCCGTCCACGTTAGAAATGAAACGACAGGTAAGGCTGCGGTCGCTGTAATGCTTCAGCGCCTCGTAGGCCATCACCGGGCCAAGGTCCGATCCGCCTATGCCTATGTTGACGATATTTCTGATCTGTCGGCCGGTATAGCCGGTCCATTCGCCACTGCGGATACGTTCTGAGAACGCCACCATTTTATCGAGCACGGCCTGTACTGCAGGCACGACATTTTTTTTGTCGACAAATATAGAAGCGTTCGCGGGCGCCCGTAGTGCCACGTGCAGGGCGGCGCGGTTTTCCGTGAGATTGATTTTCTCGCCCGCAAACATCGCGGCGATGCGTGCCGGCAGGGCAGATTCTGCCGCCAATGCAAGGAGCAGGGTCAGCGTGTCATCGGTGATACGGTTTTTCGAATAGTCGAGAAAAATGCCCCCAGCCTCGGCACTCAGCCGCGTGCCGCGTTGGGGATCCGCGGCGAACAGCGTCCGCAAATCCAGCGCCTTGATGGCTTTGTGGTGCGCGGCCAGCGCTTTCCAGGCCGGGCGTTGGGTCAGCGGTTTGGGAGTTGCTTGCATCGGACTACTCATCTTGGGTTTTTGCGGGCGGCCACACCGGCATTTTGGGTCCGGAGGTTTTGGCCACCATACCGCGAGCGCCTTTAAAAAAGGCATCGTCCCACCCTTACTAGCGAGGCGGGACGCACAGGGAGTCTCACCCGCACCCAGTGTAGTGGGCAACCGCCAAACCCTCAGCGCTACCCCGGCAGCCCGCCAGCATGGGTCAGACTCGATTATACCTAAGGGGTCATATACCAAAGGGGTCAGACTCGATTGAAAAAGGTCTCTACCAAAGGGGTCAGACTCGATTGGATACCAAAGGGGTCAGACTCGATTGAAAAAGGCTGATGCTGCCAGCGGGGGTCTCAGTCACGCCACGTGCACAGCTGCCCTTCAGTTCTCTGGCGCCAGAACGTCCCCGCAAGACTCCGCCGGGGTTTAACGACGTGCGCGGGCGTGCCGCAAAATTTCTATCGCGCCAGGCCCCGCCATCGCGATGGCCACTAGCAGCGTGGAGAGTTGGAGTACGGTAACCAGTGCCACCGCCGTGGCTGGCGAGACCGCGAAGACGCCCAACGCCCACACGCTGGCTGCTTGGTAAACACCCACATAGCCGGGTGCGGAGGGCAGTGCGGAGCCGGCGGCCAAACAGACCCATAGCAATAACGGGGCGGCCAAGGGCAGCGATAAATTAAAGGCGTGGAGTAGCACCGCGATCGCCGCGTAGTCGGTGCCGAGGATTAAGGTGGCGAGCAGCAGCAGTTTTAGGCTGGGCTGGCGCGCCATCGCCGCGCGAAATTCGTGCCCTAAATCCGTGATGAAAACGGCCGGTTGCAGTGGCCAGCGATGCAGCCAACGGCGGGTGAAGCGTGCGACCAGGGCGGCGCTAAAGGTGGTATTGCGGGCTAAAACCGCCACCATCAATGCCGCCATCGCACCGATCAGGCCCAAGACGGTTAACCATCTGCCTATCGCCATGCTGGCTGGCAGCGCCCAATACAAGCAGGCGCCACAGACGGTGAGGACTAGGACATCGATGAGGCGATCGACGACGGCGCTGGCCAGCGGGCCGGGCAGCGCGCACTGCGCGAGATTGGCCAGCGTGATGACCCGTACAAATTCGCCGGCGCGTCCGGGGAAAATAAGATTGGTCAGAACACCCAAGTTGGTGGCACGCGTGAAGTGGGGCTGTTCGAGCCGCGCAAAACCGGCGACCACTCGCCAGCGCATGCCCCGTAGCAGAATTCCTACCGCCGTGGTGATGGCGCACACGGCCACCCATGCCGGGTGCAGCGTACCAAACGCCATCACCAAGCTTTGCGCATCCACTTGGCGTACGGCGAGCCACAGAAAAACCCCGCTCACCACCAACCCGGTAGCTAACGCCAACTGCTGACGCCAAGTAGTCACCCTCGGCACCACGCTTCGCGGTGGTGGTGCACGCACCCACCGTACACCCGGACAAGCTGCCAGCAAGCGCCGCTGCAGTTGGACGTGAGCAGAGCTGGGATCACCGGAATTTAATCCGGCGGGCGGCGAATACCACCATTTTCAAGAGTAGCCAACCGTGCCGCCAGCGCGAAATATTGGTCTCGCCGTAGCGTCGTGCGCGGTAGCGAATGGGCACTTCGAGGATTTTTAGATTCAGGCGCGCGGCGCCAAAGAGCAGGTCAAAATCGCCAAAGGGATCGAACTCACCAAAATAGGCGCGCTGCTCGGCGATGCGTTGATAGCCGCTGCGCCATAGCACTTTGGTGCCGCACAAGGTGTCGCGGATAGGTTGTCCCAGCAGCCAGCTAAAGGCCCACGAGAAAAATTTGTTGCCCAATAAATTTAAGAAGCGCATCGCGTCGTCGGCCATTGGATAGACCAAGCGCACGCCGTTGACAAATTCGGCCGCGCCGTTAGTCAGGAGTGCGTAGAAGCGGGGTAGGTCTTCTGGAGGCACCGTGATGTCGGCGTCAAGTATCATCAGAATGTCGCCGGTTGCTTGCTCAAAACCCAGCCGTACAGCGTCGCCTTTGCCTTTGCCGGTTTGCTTGAGCAGTTGGCAACGGCGCTCCGGGTGGGCGGCGATACAGCGTTGGATAGTGGCGAAGGTGTCGTCTGTAGAGTTGCCTTCGACAAAAATAATGTCGGTCCCGCCACCCATTTCCGGGATGCGTGCCAGCAATTCCTCAATGTGTCCGGCTTCATTGCGGGCCGCCACAATCACCGACACGGTGGGGTTGGCGCACAGCGGTTTTTGTAGCGGGCGTGCCACCATAAAATTAGCCAAGCCTAGCGCGTAGAAGGGCCATATTTTGGCGAGGTATCGGTTGGCAAAATTGGCGCCTAGGGGCAGGGCGACGGGTGCGATAATTTCGTTCCAGCCCTGCAAACATTGAAAGCCCGTGATCTCCAGCAGGTTAATCAGGTCGTGCCGGGTGAGCCAATTTTGGGGGAGGTTGGGCGTTGCAATGCCCACTGCTTGGGCGATGCGCAGCGGGATATTCCAGAGGTGGCGATGACAATTGAGAATGATCCGGGTGTGTGGCGCGCAGTAAGCCTGCAAGCCGCTGAGCATGGCCTGCACATCCCAGAGATCGTTAACCAAATCCGACAGAATTATGTAGTCGAAAGTGCGTGCTTCTAAAGCGAGATGGTGCGCATCGGCGTGCAGAAAAATGAGGTTTGGGTGTGTCGCGCGCGCTGTCGCCAAGGCCTCCGGGCAAAAATCTACCCCCACGCCAACAGCCGGTTCGAGGGCTGCTAGTAAGTCGCCGCCGCCACAACCGATCTCCAGCACGGTGGCGCCTACCGGGACTAATTGGCGATAGGTAATGTGTAGCCGTTGGTGGTAGTACGCCCCCCAAGAGCGGCTGGTACTGCTTGCAATGGCACGCCAATGTGATTGCCTGCGCTGTTGGTAGCGCAGGGCTTCGGTCTCGAAGGTTTCGGCAGAAAAAGAATGGTTCAAACGTTTAGCTCCGGCCAGTCAGCGACGAGGATAGCGGTAGTGATGTAGGGGGCAAGGCGAAGTGGGGAATCTTCAATCCAGACCAGAAATTTAACCATCGCGACCTGGCTTTGCCGAGGGTTTCGCGGCTCGCTATGCCATACATTCCACCAGCAGGTTCTGGCGGTGGTTTAACCCATCGCTAATGGGGAAAACATGGCGGCCTTTGTGTCTAAAGTTCGCGCCAACCGCAGCTTGCAGCGTTGGCACCCGTTAAAGTAGGTCCGCCGTTAAACCCCTGCGTTGCTCGGCGCGGCAAGCTTAACGCATGCCCGCCACTGCGGGGTGACATTGGCGTGGATCACCCCATGGCTGGGGCTGGGTGTTTCTTGGTTGAGGTCAGAAAACAGGTGCCGCGGCTTGAGATTTTTTAAACGTTATCTTTTCCCCAGCGCCGTGGCGGTTGCGGTGCTGGTGGCGGGCACGCTCGCAGGTTGGTGGCTGGGCCAGACCTACCTCGGTGCCGCGCTACCCCGAGGGCTTGCGGTGGGTACGGTGGTCGCGAGCCTGCTGGCGGTGGGGCTGGCCTTTGACCGCCGTGGGCCGCAGCCGATGCGCGGCGACGCTGGCTTTTTGCTGGTGTGCTTAAGCCTGTGTGCGCTGGTGCTGGGGAGTGCCATTTCGGCGCCTGCTGTGTGGCAATTCGCGCCGATGGAACGCTTGGCGGGTTTTCTGCCTTATTCAGATGCTGCGGCCTACTACCAGCAGGTTTTGGAATGGCCAGCGTCAACTTTTAATCCCATTAACTCGAGGCGCCCCTTGAGCACCGCGCTAAATCTTTTAGCGTTTGATCTGGGCGGCGCGACCCTGTTGGGTTTGCTCGGGGTGCACGCAGCGCTAGCGGCCTTGGGCATTACCGCTTTCATGGGGGCGCTGGCTCGGGTGGCTGGCCGCCCGGCGGCGATGGCGGCAGGTTTCGCCTTGCTGATGTGGACCTGGCCCTATGCCGGCATCCCGCTGTCAGAAATCAATAGCATTACGTTGTCGGCGGCCGGTTATGCCGTGCTGTTGCTGGCGTTGGCACAGCGCGATCGCGGTTTGGCTGCGGTGGGTTTATTGGCGCTGGTCCTAGCCTATGCCATTAGGCCATACAACCCGTTAATGCCGGCGCTAATGGCCTTTGCGGTCAGTTTGGGTTTGGCGACGCAGTGGCGCCGCGCGTTTCGCGGGGCGCTAGCGGCAGCAGTAGGCGCTTCGCTGGCGGGGGTGGTGTTGTCAGCGGCGCTGAGTTTTGCGTACGGCCACCCGGCAGGTAGTGCGAACGCGAATGCCGCTTATACGGCGCTGGGCCTCGCCCGTGGTACCGATTGGAAGGAGGCCTCCAACTGGCTGGAAGCACAACACCCAGGCCTATCGGAACGTGCTGCCAGCGCGCTGATGTACCACGCGGCGGGCGTCGCCATTCGGCAAGACCCACGCCCGTTGTTCAAAGCACTGGGCGTTGGTTTGGTGAAAGCCTGTTATTTCACGCAACAAGCGTTAGGCGCTACGCTGGGTTTCCGCCCACAACCGGTTGGTGAGGCACAGCGTAGCGGCCGGGCGTTCCTGCGGTTCGTGGTCGCCCACCCCAGCATTTGGCTCACCACGCTGTGGACGGTGCTCAGCGTTGGGGCGTTGTTTAGGGTGCAAAAAGCTCGCCCGCCGGTGGCGATTTTGGCGGGGGTTTCGGTCCTCGGCTTATTCAGTATTGCGCCCGTTTTTTTTGGTGATGGCAGCTGGCGGGCGGTCGCCTCACTCTACCCCGGCTTAGCGTTGTTGGTCGCCGCGATTCCTTTGGCCATGCAGGCTGCGCGCCCCGCCCCGGCGGTCGTTTCTCACCAACCTACGCGGCCGCTTAACGCCTGGCATGCCCCAGTGAATCTCCTTGCGGTGCCGCTAGCGCTACTGGGCTTTGCGGGCTTGGCCATGCTCTACCCAGCCAGTTTTCGGTACGCGAATGACCCGGCCAGACCTTGGGCCGAGTCTTTAGTTTTAGAGATTCGTCAGAACACCACACCGCACTGGATTGGCTT
Organism: Klebsiella pneumoniae; assembly: GCA_945862315.1. GTDB lineage: Bacteria > Pseudomonadota > Gammaproteobacteria. Next base: position 1,084 of record CAMAXW010000010.1, on the reverse strand, counting down.
GAACCGCGCCGTGGTTGCGCCCAGCGATTTACAGGCCTGGGCAACTACGATGGGGCATGCGGCTTGGGCCGCCTTCATCGCCAGGCACCGTGCTGCACTCATCGAGGTGCGCTACGAGCAGGGCGGCTATAGTCTGGTGGTGCAGGATGCGGCGGGTCTGTCTCAGGCGGCAGAGGTGCCGCAAGATTCCCTGTTTACGCTGCGCTCCGCGTCTTCGCTTGAGGATTAAACAGGCGCTGCTAGCCGCTGAGGCACAAGGTGCCCGTGCCCGCCCATTGCAAGCGTTCCAACCCGCCGCAGCCCAGACCCAGTTGCTGGAACAGTTGATAGCTGTTCGGATCGCCCGGCAGCGTCCAGTTAAAACCTTCTTCGAAAAACACCGCAGCTAAGTTCGCAGCGATCAGCAGCAACAACAGGCCAACCACGCCGCGGTGGCTATACAGTGCCAATGATCCCGTTGGCACCGCCGGGTAAGTTGCCTTGGCAAAGACCATCGCCAGTGCGACATAAACAATCACCACCACAAAAGTGACGAGGGCCCAGGTGTAGAGGTGCAGCCCCAACACGGTGCCACCGTAACCCGGATCCGGCGGCACGATGTGGAGCAAAATTTGGCGCGTGGATAGGTAGGCCCCGAGCACGGCGGCCAGCACGCTGAGGCCGTAGGCGCTGGCGATGTCGCTAGGTGTCAATTGACGCCGGCGAATTTCCCTGACTATCCACAGCGGGCCAATGCAAGCCAAGATCATCGCCATCCGCTGCAGCATGCACAGCGGGCAGGGATATTCACCCGCCCCAAATTGATAATAAAAAGCGCCGAGCAAGACCCCGCAAAAGCCCAGAATAAACCCGTGCGGCGCCCAATAGCCGAGGTAGTTTGTCCACCGCGCGGGTGTGGGCTCGGCGTGGATTGGGGCGCTGGTGAGGGGGCTGGCTGAACTCACGTTGGCACCTTAGAAATTGAGGGGGAGGGTGTCGGTGGCATGGTGGCGAAACAGCAAAAAAATCAAAATTGCTGCGACCACGTACAGTAGCCAGATTTTGACGCGTGCGTCGCCCCGCACGGCCGCAATCGCAGCCCACA
>CAMAXW010000009.1 GCA_945862315.1 Klebsiella pneumoniae | reverse complement strand
CAAGCGCTGGGCAGCGACATCGCCATGGTGTTTGACGAGTGCACGCCTTATCCCGCTACGCTGGGTGAGGCGCGCGTTTCTATGGAACTCTCCATGCGCTGGGCGGCCCGTAGCAAACAGGCGCATGGCGGACGGGGCGGGGCGTTGTTTGGCATTGTGCAGGGTGGCGTTTATCCCGCCCTACGCGCTGAATCCGCTGCCCGCCTGCTCGACATAGGTTTTGATGGGTACGCCATCGGTGGGTTGTCGGTGGGCGAACCCAAGGCGGACCTCTACGCGATGGCCGCCCATACCGCCGCACTGCTGCCCGTCCATCAGCCGCGCTACCTGATGGGGGTGGGGACGCCCGAGGACCTGATCGCCGGCATCGGTGCGGGCATCGACATGTTTGACTGCGTGATGCCAACGCGCAACGCACGCAATGGTCATTTGTTCACTTCTTTTGGCACTTTGCGCATTCGCAACGCGGTGCATCGACATTCTCTGGAACGCCTAGATCCGGCTTGCGACTGCTATACCTGTCAGCACTACACGAGGTCGTATCTGCATCATCTGGATCGCCAGAACGAAATCCTCGGCGCCCGCCTGCATACGCTGCACAATCTGACTTTTTATTTAAAGCTGATGCGCCAAGCTGGAGCCGCTATTCGGGCCGGTAATTTCGCTGATTTTGCGGCGGATTTTCTCGCCGCCCGGGCCGGGGGCAGCGCAGATGAAGGCTGAGTGACTGTGCGTCCGGTGCGTGTGCCATAATGCAGACCGATTTTTAGGAGGAGAATTTTATGGGATACCTAATCAGTGACGCTTGGGCGCAGGCCGGCGCGCCCGCCACAACACAGGAGAGCATGCTGGGCTTTCTGCCGCTGGTCGTGCTGTTCGTGGTGTTTTATTTTTTCTTGATCCGCCCCCAGATGCGGCGCCAGAGAGAGCATCAGCAATTAGTCAAAAGCCTGAGCAATGGCGATGAAATCGTGACCACCGGCGGCCTGTTGGGTCGGGTCACCGAGGTTGGCAACCACTTCCTTAAGCTAGAAATTGCGAAAGACGCAGAAGTGTGGGTGCAGCGGCAGGCCGTCAGCGCCGTGATGCCTAAGGGCACGATCAAGGAACTTTGACCGCAGCCTATTTCCAATGCTGCTCCATCAACGGCAATCGCGATGATCCAAAACCAATACCCTCTGTGGCGCTATCTTCTTGTGCTCGCGGTCTCCGTGGTTGGGATGCTATACGCGCTCCCTAATCTCTACGGATTTGATCCCGCATTGCAGGTCACCGCGCGCCGTGCCGCGCCGGTAGATGCCGCCCTAGAAACCAAACTCACGCTCGCCTTGGAAAAAGCCGGTCTTGCGCCCAAGGCTGGCGAACTTGCCGGTGGGCGTTTGCTGTTGCGTTTCGCTGACGATGCAACGCGTGCCAAAGCGGTCCCGGCGCTGCAAACCGTCGTCGACAACAAGCAATACTTGGTCGCGCTCAACCTGGCCCCGGCCACGCCGGCGTGGCTGCGCGCCATTGGCGGCAAGCCGATGTACATGGGGCTGGATCTGCGCGGCGGCGTGCATTTCCTCATGCAGGTGGACACCGATGCGGTGCGCAAGCAAACAGAAGAGCGTTTTATCACGGAGGTGCGCAGCGCACTGCGCGACAAAAAAATCCGCTTCCGCACGGTGGTTCAGGATCCACAAGGCGGCCTGTTAGTCAGTTTTTTGAATGACGAGGCGAAAACCGCCGGAACCGCACTCCTAGCCAAAGATTTCGACGACCTCATCCTCACCGACCAAGTTAAGAGCACCGAGTTTTCGGTCCAACTCAGCCCTAAACCGGCGTTCGTGACCGCTGCGCGCAAAACCGCCATCAAGCAAAACTTGACCACCCTGCGTAATCGCATTAACGAGTTTGGCGTGGCAGAACCCGTCATCCAGCAGCAGGGCGACAGCCGCATCGTGGTGCAATTGCCGGGTATTGAGGATACCGCCGAGGCCAAAAAACTCATCGGCGCTACGGCCACGCTGGAGTTCCGAATGGTGGACAGCAACGGCGATGTCAAAGCCGCCACCGAGGGCCGCGTCCCGTTGGGTTCCAAGCTTTATCAACTGCGGAGCGGCGATCCGTTGCTGCTCAAACGGCGCGTGATGCTCACCGGCGAATCCATCGTTGATGCCAGTTCTGGTGTTGAACCGCAAAGCGGCGAGCCGGCGGTGTTTATCCAGCTGGATGGTAAAGGCGCACGCAGCTTCGCCAAATCAACCCGCGAGGAAATTGGCAAGGCCATGGCAGTGGTCTTCATCGAGCAAGTAGAAGGACGCCAGGTCGAGGAAGTCATTAATGTCGCGACCATCCGCGACGAATTGTCCAACCGCTTCCAGATCACAGGTCTGGATTCTGGCGATGAAGCGCGTGACTTAGCGCTCTTATTGCGCGCCGGTGCGCTCGCCGCCCCGATGGAAATTATTGAAGAGCGTACCGTGGGCCCCAGCCTCGGTCAGGCCAATATCGATCGCGGCATCCAGTCCTGTGTGGTGGGCTTTGCGGCGGTGTGCCTTTATATGTTGGTGTACTACCGTGGGTTCGGGCTGATTGCCAATGTGGGGCTCGCGGTGAACGTGGTGCTGCTGGTGGCGTTGCTGTCGATGTTGCAGGCCACACTGTCCTTGCCGGGTATCGCCGGTATTTTGCTGACCGTCGGCATGGCGGTAGATGCCAACGTGCTCATTAACGAGCGCATCCGCGAGGAAATCCGCCGCGGTATGTCACCGCAGGCGAGTATCCACGTGGGCTACGAGCGTGCATTTTCCACCATCTTCGATTCCAACATCACCACGTTAATCGCGGCCGTGGTGCTCTTTAGTTTTGGCTCAGGACCGGTGAAAGGTTTTGCTATTACGCTGTCGCTTGGCATCCTGACCTCCATGTTCACGGCGGTCACCGGCACGCGTGCCATCGTCAACCTTGTCTTTGGCCGTCGCCGGCTGAAGAGTCTTTCGGTCTAAGCGCGGGAGTCTGTCGCCATGATTGCGTGGAAAACACCTAACTTCGATTTTATGCGCTGGCGCCACGTGGGCCTGTGGCTGTCCACTGCTATCAACCTTTTGGCCGTGGGGTCGCTGGCGTTTCAGGGGCTTAATTTCAGTATCGAATTTACCGGCGGTACGGTGGTCGAGCTCGCCTACGAGGAGCCGGCCGATCTGGAGAAAATCCGCCATGCGCTGGCCGGTTCCGATTTTGGCGGCGGGGTGGTGCAGAATTTTGGTTCCCCGCGGGAAGTGCTGCTCCGTCTACCACCCCAACAGGCGGTGGACGCGGCCGACGCCAGCAATAAAGATGTTGGCGCCCGCGTGGCGAAGCTCTTGCCGCAAGCCGAGGTGCGCCGGGTAGAATTTGTGGGCCCGCAGGTGGGCGAGGAACTGGCTGAAGACGGCGTGATCGCATCGCTAATAGCACTCGGCGGCATCCTGATTTACGTCATGCTGCGCTTCACCTTTAAGTTTTCCATTGGGGCCATTGTGGCTACCTTGCACGACGTGCTGGTGATCGTGGGGTTCTTCTCAATCACTCGCATGGAGTTCGACCTCAATGCCTTGGCGGCGGTGCTTGCGGTGATGGGTTATTCGCTCAACGACACCATCGTCATTTTCGATCGTATCCGCGAGAATTTCCGCAGCATGCGTACCGCGGAGCCCATCAAGGTGATGAATCTCTCCCTCAATCAAACGCTGAGCCGAACTATCAATACCGCCTTGGTGACCACGCTTTCTGTGCTGTCGCTATTCTTCTTGGGCGGTGAACTCATCCATGGTTTTGCCACGGCGCTGATCCTCGGCCTTGTGGTGGGCACTTATTCTTCGATTTACGTGGCGAGTTCGATGGTGCTGGCGCTGGGTGCGACTCGCCAAGAACTGTTGCCGGTCCAAAAAGAAGGTTCGGAGATCGACTCTCGCCCGTGAACGCCGGCTTGCGGATTGTTGCCGACCGCGTGATCGCGCAGGCGCAAACGGCTTTTAGTGCCTGCGGTAGCGTGACAAGCGTCGATGGACGCCAACTCAACGCAACACTCCTGCAGACGGCCGACATCTTACTGGTGCGCTCGGTCACGCGGGTTGATCGCCAGTTGCTAGCGGGTACTGCCGTGCGTTTTGTGGGTACCGCGACCGCCGGTACCGACCACATCGACCTCGATTATTTGAAATCCCAAGGTATTGGTTTTGCCGCGGCAGCGGGCTGCAACGCGCGCGCAGTGGGTGAATATGTATTGGCCTGCGTGCTGGCGCTGGCACTGCAGACCCACCGCCCGCTGCGTGACATGCGCTGTGCCATTGTGGGCTGCGGCCATGCTGGGCGTGCCGTAGAAGCCTTGTTGACGGCCCTTGATGTGCAGTGCCTACGCTACGACCCGCCGCGCGCGGAACGTGAAGGCACGGCAGGCTTTATTGGCTTGGATGAGGCGCTGCGCGCAGATATCGTGACCCTCCACGTACCCCTTACCCGTAGCGGCGAGCATCCCACGCTGGGACTGTTGGGGCGCGCCGAACTCGCGGCGCTGCAACCCGGCGCGCTGCTGATCAACGCGGCGCGTGGTGGGGTGGTGGACGAGACCGCTTTGCGCGCGTGGATAGGATCAGGTCGCTGCTTGGCCGCCATCGACTGCTGGCAAAACGAGCCACAGATCAACGCCGATTTACTCCGCTGCGCGTGGGTGGCCACACCGCATATTGCGGGGCACACACTGGACGCGCGGCAACGCGCTACCCAGCAACTACGCGCCGCCCTGCTGGCGTGGTTGGTGATCCCGGATGACGCTACTGGGCTGGCGAGGCTGCCGCCACTGAGTGCGCTAAATCTCGCGGATAAATCGGGCTTGGACGCACTGTGTGCGGCGGTTTTTCATTGTTGCAACCCATTGGCGGACACGCCCCGTTTGCAGGCACTCGCCGGCGCGGACACCACCACGACCGCTGCGCCTTTCGATGCGTTACGCGCCCAAGCCGGCGCGCGGCGTGAATTCACCGGGCAATTGGTTGCGATCCACCAAGGGGACTCCGATACTGCAGCCCTTCTTCAACGCCTAGATTTTCCGCTGGTATCTGCATGACCGACTCAGAACCTTCCGCGGCGCCCGTTTGGGGCACCCCCCTTGGCGACCGCGCCATCCGCGTGATGCTGCTCGGCTCTGGTGAGCTCGGCAAAGAAGTGGCAATCGAAGCGCAACGCCTAGGCCTGGAAGTTATCGCGGTTGACCGCTACCCCAACGCGCCTGCGATGCAAATTGCCCATCGCTCGCATGTCATCGACATGCGCGACGGCGATGCCTTGGCGGCGCTGGTGGCGGCCGAACGACCCCATTTTATTCTGCCCGAGGTGGAAGCCATCGCGACCGATCGGCTGCTGGCCTTAGAGGCCCAAGGCTGGCGCGTAGCACCCACCGCGCGGGCGGTTGCGCTGACGATGGACCGCGAGGGTATTCGCCGACTCGCCGCGGAAACCCTCGGGCTGCCGACCACGCGCTACGAGTTTGCGGGCACGCCGGAGGACTGTCTCGCGGCGATTCACCGCATTGGACTGCCCTGCGTGGTCAAGCCGGTGATGAGTTCCTCGGGCAAAGGACAGGTTGTGGTGCGGCACCCGGATGCAATCGCCGCTGCCTGGGCCACGGCCGTGGGCGGCGCGCGGGCGGCGGTGCCGCGCGTTATTGTTGAGGGGTTTATCGAATTTGATTACGAAATCACACTATTGACCGTGCGGCACGTTGGGGGCACGAGCTTTTGCGAACCCATCGGCCATCTCCAGATTGACGGCGATTACCGCGAGTCCTGGCAACCCCAGCCCATGAACCCGGTGGCCCGCGCGCGGGCCGAGACCGTGGCCCGCGTGGTCACCGAGGCACTGGGCGGCTACGGGCTGTTTGGCGTAGAGCTTTTTGTGTGCGGGGACGACGTTATTTTTAGCGAAGTCTCGCCGCGACCGCACGATACCGGTATGGTCACCTTGGTGGGGCAGCCCTTGTCTGAATTTGCCCTGCATGTGCGGGCGGTTCTGGGTTTGCCCATCCCCGTGATTGAACAATGGGGCCCGGCGGCGTCGGTGGCGGTGCTCGGGACTGGTGAGGGGCAGCAGATTGAGTACCACGGCATCGCTGCCGCCTTAGCCGAACCCACCACCGAGGTGCGTGTGTTCGGCAAACCCGCCGTGCACGGCCATCGCCGGTTGGCGGTGACACTCGCACGCGGCGGCGACATTGCCGAAGCCTTGACGCGCGCACGCCAAGCCGCAAGCTGTATTCAGATCGACATTAAACCCTGATAAACAAGGAAGCGACCATGCGAATGATGCATACCATGCTGCGGGTGACGAACTTGGACCGCGCGCTCAATTTTTATTGCGACGTATTAGGGATGACCCTCATCCGACGCCGGGATTATGCCGAGGGGCGTTTCACTTTGGCGTTCGTGGGCTACGGTGCGGAGCCAGACTCCACCGTGTTAGAACTCACCCACAACTGGGACACGGACGCCTATGAGCAGGGCTCCGCTTACGGGCATATCGCCATTGGGGTGAGTGACGTCTATGCAACCTGCGAGCACATCAAAGCGCGCGGTGGCAAAGTGGTTCGTGAAGCGGGCCCCATGAAAGGCGGCAAGACGGTGCTGGCTTTTGTAGAAGATCCCGACGGCTACAAGGTTGAAATTCTGCAAGACGAACTCAACCCTGGTTGAGGTAATCCTGCCGTCGGCTCAGGCCTTTATGCTAAAGTCACCCTCGGTTTTTCAACAGCTCGCGCTGCCTTCGCGAGCACCCTTATCTGCGAGGTTTGTCGGATGAAGCGACTAATTCCCCTTAATTTAGTCTTGGTCGGGTTGCTTTTTCTTTCCGGAATTGTGCCCGTGCAAGCTCAAAGCGATCCTTCCAAAATCATCCAAGAGACCACCTCGGCGGTTGTGGCACGCGTCAAAACCGAGAAAGCCGCTCTCCGGGCCGCCCCTGCCAAAATGTATGCGCTGGTGGCCGAGATGATTTTCCCGCACTTCGATTTCAATATCATGTCGCAGTGGGTGTTGGGCCCGGCGTGGAAGGCCGCTGATGAAGCCACGCGGCAAGCCTTCGTCGAGCAATTTCGCAAGCTCTTGGTGCGTACTTACGCCACGGCGCTGTTGGAGTACTCCGATGAAACAATGGAATACCCGCCAGTGGAGCCATCCTCCAATCCCAAAACGGCGACAGTTAAACAAAACATTGTTCAGTCTGTCGGCAAAGTGCTGCCCGTGGTCTATCGCTTGCACGAAGATAATGGGGAGTGGCAGGTCTTCGACGTCGAAGTCGATGGCATTAGTTTGGTGAAGACTTTCAAAGCATCCTTTTCTCAAATCCTCAACGAAGGCGGCGTCGACGAACTGTTAAAGAGCCTCAAGGCCAAGAATCGAGATTTAGGCGCTTGAAGCGGATTGGACGGTGGGTCGCGCCGATTGGCAATTTCTCATGACTAAAGAAGACATCAAGTCGCTGCTCGAAGCCGGTTTAGTGGGCGCCCAAACCCACATCGAAGGGGACGACGGCGTTCATTTTGCGGCGCGCGTTGTGTTTGCCGGGTTTACTGGCCTCAGCTCGGTGAAGCGGCACCAACTGGTTTACGGCGCACTGGGCGGCCACATGGGCCAAGCAATCCACGCCTTGTCCATGCAAACTTACACCCCAGAAGAGTGGCAGCAGCAGCAGCCGTTCGCGACGCTCTGAGCGCGCCACTGCATGGATAAGCTCATCATCCAAGGCGGCGCGAGGCTCCGGGGGGAAATTCGTATTTCCGGGGCAAAAAACGCAGCCCTCCCGATCCTCGCGGCAACCCTGCTAGCCAGCGGACCGGTGACGGTTTGCAATATGCCGCATCTCCACGACATCACGACCACCATGGAACTCCTCGGCCGCATGGGGTTGGAACTCACTGTCGACGAAAAAATGAACGTGCACGTGGATGCCTCAACCATTCGCGAGTTCTTCGCGCCTTACGAGTTGGTGCGCACGATGCGCGCGAGCATTCTGGTGCTCGGCCCGTTGCTCGCTCGTTTTGGGCGCGCCGATGTCTCACTGCCCGGCGGTTGCGCCATCGGCTCGCGTCCTGTGAATTTGCATCTGCAGGGTCTCGCCGCAATGGGCGCCGATCTCACCGTGGAGGGCGGCTACATCCGGGCCACCGCCAAACGTCTGAAAGGGGTAGACCTGTGGATGGATTTGGTGACAGTCACCGGTACTGAGAACCTCATGATGGCCGCCACTTTGGCGCACGGGGTCACCGTCATCCGTAACGCCGCGCGTGAACCCGAAGTCGTTGATCTGGCGAACTGCCTCATCAGTATGGGCGCGCGCATTGAGGGTGCGGGCACCGATACCCTGCGCATTGAAGGGGTTGATGAACTGGGCGGGACTACCTACGAAATTCTCCCCGATCGCATCGAAACGGGTACGTATTTGGTCGCCGCCGCGATGACCGGTGGTCATGTCAAACTCAAGAACACCCGCCCGGGTCTGCTCGAAGCCGTCATTTCCAAGCTCACCGAAGCCGGCGCCGAGATAACTTCTGGCGAGAACTGGATTGAACTGCGCATGGACGGGCGGCGCCCGCGCGCGGTCAGCCTGCACACCTCCCCGTACCCCGGCTTCCCCACCGACATGCAGGCCCAGTTCACGGCGCTCAACGCCATGGCGGAGGGCACGGGCGTCATTACAGAATCCGTTTTCGAAAACCGCTTTATGCATGTGCTTGAATTACAGCGCATGGGCGCGCAGATAAAAATAGAGGGCAATACCACTATCACCACCGGCGTTGCGCAACTCAAAAGCGCGCCGCTGATGGCCACCGATTTGCGCGCATCCGCCAGTTTGGTGCTGGCAGGTTTGGTCGCGGATGGCGCCACCGAGGTCGATCGCATTTATCACATCGACCGCGGCTACGAGACCATTGAAGAAAAACTTTCCAACCTCGGCGCGCAGATCCGGCGAGTCCCTTCCTGAGCCGCCCACGGCGTCGGCGGGCAAAATACCAGTCATGAACAGTCTTTCCTCTAGCGACCAACTCGTACTCGCCTTGTCGAAAGGGCGAATCCTCACAGAAACGCTCCCACTGCTGGCCAGCATTGGCATTACGCCGTTGGACGACCTCTCCGTCTCGCGCAAGCTCATTTTGGACACCACCAAACCGGATATTAAGCTGGTCGTGGTGCGGGCTAGCGATGTCCCGACCTATGTGGAATATGGCGCGGCTGATTTGGGTGTGGCCGGGAAGGATGTTCTGCTGGAATATGAAGGCACCGGTTTCTATGAACCCCTAGACCTGCAAATTGCGCGCTGCCGGCTGATGATCGCCGGGCCGGTCGCACCGACGGCCGTGCCCACAAAATTACGGGTTGCCACCAAATACGCGGGTATTACCCGGCGGTGGTATGCAGAACGCGGCGTGCAAGTCGAAGTCATTAAACTCTACGGCGCAATGGAATTAGCGCCGCTGGTGGGCCTTGCCGATCGCATCGTCGATTTGGTCGACACCGGCAATACGCTCCGGGCTAATGGTTTGGCGCCACTGGAACACATTTGCGATATTAGCGCTCGGCTCATCGTCAACAAAGCCGCCATGAAAACCAAGCACGCTCGGGTGACGGCGCTGATTGCCGCGCTAAGCGAAGCCGTGGCCAAAGCCGCCGCGCGGCGTCCGCGATGAGTTATTCGCTGCGGCGGTTGTCTACCCGGGAACCGGATTTCCAGCGCCAACTCGCGCAGCTGCTGGCTACGGATACCGCCGCTACCGAAGACGTGCAGCAAACCGTGCGCGAGATTATTCAGGCAGTACGTACGCATGGCGATGCTGCGCTGGTGGAGTACACCAACCGCTTCGACCACCGAAACATCGTCGCGGCAAGCGAACTGGAACAGCGAGATGTGGCTGCTAGTCGGGCCCGCGTAGACTCCGCTGTGCAGGCTGCGCTCGAGGCGGCGGCAGCCCGCATCCGCACCTATCATGCCCACCAACAACAGCCTTCCTGGGACTACACCGAGCCGGACGGCAGCGTGCTGGGTCAGCAGGTAACGCCGCTCGACCGTGCTGGCATTTATGTCCCTGGTGGTAAGGCCGCTTATCCATCCTCGGTCCTGATGAATGCTATTCCGGCCAAGCTTGCCGGGGTGGGCGAAGTCATCATGGTCGTGCCAGCTCCCCACGGCCTGATTGATCCCGTGGTGCTGTGCGCGGCCGATATTGCGGGTGTGGATCGGGTGTTTTCGATCGGTGGTGCGCAGGCGGTTGCGGCGTTGGCTTACGGTACGGACACCGTGCCGGCCGTGGACAAAATTGTGGGCCCGGGCAATATCTACGTGGCGACCGCCAAAGCCCAAGTCTTTGGCAAGGTCGGCATCGATATGATCGCTGGACCCTCCGAGATCCTGATCGTGTGTGACGGCTCCACCGATCCCGATTGGATCGCGATGGATCTTTTCTCGCAGGCTGAACATGATGAGCAGGCTCAGGCCTTACTGATTTCCCCGGATGCGGCATTTCTATCCCGGGTGGCCGCGAGCATTGAACGTTTGCTGCCAACGCTGGAACGCGCGGCGATTATTGCGGCCGCACTGACCCAGCGCGGCGCGCTCATCGAGGTGCGGGATTTAGACGAAGCCGTGGCGCTGGTGAACCAGATAGCACCGGAGCACTTGGAACTTTCGGTCGCCGATCCGCGCGCCCTGTTACCGCAGATTCGTCATGCCGGGGCCATTTTTTTGGGTCGCTACGTCGCGGAGGCACTGGGTGATTACTGCGCTGGACCCAATCATGTGTTGCCTACCGCCGGCACGGCACGTTTTTCTTCGCCCTTGGGGGTTTACGATTTCCAGAAGCGAACCTCCATCATCGAGCTGAGCCCACGGGCGGCATCCCAACTGGGCCGCCTCGCCGGTACGTTGGCCCGCGCCGAGGGACTCACCGCCCACGCACGCTCCGCCGAATACCGCATCATGCCGGGCGCGGTCGATGACGGCGATGTCGGGCACGGCGCTTCCTAGATTACCCCGGGTTCGCAAGCTGTCGTGCGCGCGTTTAGTGATATACTCGCGCCCGCCGCGCGGGAACTCCTGATAGGGATTCCGCCCGCCTTTAAGCCATCCGCGCGCCGGTAGCGTAAGGTATGAGAGATCAAAAATGCGCTTCGTCCCGGCGGAGCAACGCCCCGCGTTAAACCCGTCGGGGCCGAGTAAATTAGGAGACTTTGGACACCATGCGTGACGACGCCGTCGATACTCGCAGACGCCGCTTTCTCACCGGCACGACAGTCGTGATCGGGGGAATTGGTGCCGCTTTTGCGGCCGTGCCATTTATTTCGTCTTTTCAGCCTAGCGCTAAAGCAAAAGCTATTGGTGCGCCCGTCGATTTGGACATTAGCAAACTCGAGCCGGGCCAGCGTCTGATCCAGAAATGGCGCGGCAAACCCGTGTGGGTGGTGCGCCGCACCGACGAAATGCTGGAGAACCTCAACACTTTTGAGCCTGCCGCGCTGCGTGACCCGCAATCGGACAAATCCGAGCAGCCTAATTACGCCAAGAACGTGTGGCGCTCCGAGAAACCGGAATATTTAGTGTTGGTAGGAGTTTGCACGCATTTGGGTTGTTCCCCCAGTTACGTCCCGGATATGAGCGCGCCCGATGTCGGCGCCGGTTGGAAAGGCGGCTTTTTCTGCCCTTGCCATGGCTCAAAATTTGATCTGGCGGGCCGCGTTTACAACGGGGTTCCGGCACCCTCCAATCTGGTTGTGCCGCCCTATAAATTTTTGTCGGAAGGCAAGTTACGGGTGGGCGAGGACAACGGGGTTTCGGCATGAACGCAATCACTAAACGGCTAGTAGATTTACGCGACTGGGTGGACGAGCGTTTCCCGCTGATGTCGTTATGGAACGACCATATCGCGCAGTACTACGCGCCCAAAAATTTCAACTTCTGGTACTACTTCGGCGCTCTGTCGCTGGTGGTGTTCGTTTTGCAGATCGTCACCGGCATTTGGCTGGTGATGAACTACAAGCCCGACGCCGATCTGGCCTTCGGATCAGTCGAATACATCATGCGCGATGTCGACTGGGGCTGGCTCATTCGCTATCTGCACTCTACGGGCGCTTCGGCCTTTTTTGTCGTCATCTACCTGCACATGTTTCGGGGTCTGATGTACGGATCATTCAAGAAACCCAGGGAACTTCTCTGGATTCTCGGCATGCTCCTCTACCTCATGCTGATGGCTGAGGCCTTCATGGGTTACTTGTTGCCGTGGGGACAAATGTCTTACTGGGGCGCGCAGGTCATCATTTCCTTGTTCAGCGCTATCCCGGTCATCGGTACGACGTTGTCGGAATGGATTCGGGGGGATTACGTGGTCTCCGACATCACCCTCAACCGGTTTTTCTCGTTGCATGTGATTGCGCTGCCCTTCGCCATAGCGGGACTGGTGCTGCTGCACATTCTGGCGCTGCACGAAGTGGGTTCCAACAATCCAGACGGCGTGGATATCAAGAAACTCAAAGGGCCTGATGGTCACCCGCTGGATGGCATCCCGTTTCACCCCTACTACACGGTCAAGGATCTGATGGGCCTCTCGGTGTTTCTCATTCTATTTTCGGCGGTGGTTTTCTTTGCGCCGGAAATGGGTGGGTATTTTCTGGAGGCCAACAATTTCATCCCGGCTAACCCCATGCAGACGCCGGAGCATATTGCCCCGGTGTGGTATTTCACGCCGTACTATTCCATTTTGCGGGCCAATACCATCAACTTCTTGTGGATCGATGCCAAAGTATGGGGCGTGATTTTCATGGGGCTGGGTGTCTTGATTTTCTTCCTGCTGCCTTGGCTCGATCGCGGCGCCGTGCGGTCCATTCGCTATCGAGGACCGTTGTTTAAGGGTGCTCTGGGAATCTTTGTGGTGGTCTTTCTCATCCTGGGGTACTTAGGCTTATTGCCGCCCACGCCCGAGCGCACGCTGGTGGCGCAGGTGTGTACCGTGATTTATTTCCTGTTCTTCCTGCTGATGCCCATTTACACCAGCTTGGACAAAAACAAGCCTGTGCCTGAGCGAGTGACGAAGTAATGCGTAGGTTAATTGCAACTCTCCTGTTGGTATTGGCACCGCAGTTGGCCCTGGCGAGCGAGGGGGGGCTAAAACTGCTGAAAGCCGATGTTGATTTGACCGACACCGCCTCGCTGCAACGCGGCGCCAAAATGTTCGTGAATTACTGCGGCAGTTGTCATTCTGCAGCCTACATGCGCTACAACCGCGTGGGCGCCGATTTAGGCATTCCCGAGGAAGTCCTCAAAACCAATCTGATGTTTACGACCGACAAAGTGGGCGAGCCGATGCGGGCTGCGATGCCGGCAGCGGATTCCCAAGAATGGTTTGGGGTGACGCCGCCCGACCTCTCCGTCGTCGCGCGGTCGCGCGGCGAAGACTGGTTGTTTAGCTACTTAAACGGCTTCTACAGCGATGCCTCCAAAACCACTGGCGTGAATAATTTGTACTTCCCCAGTGCTGCTATGCCACACGTGTTATGGGAATTGCAGGGCGTGAATCGGGCAGTTTTTAACACCCATACCAGCCCCGAAGGTGTGCAGACTCAGGTCTTTGAGAAATTTGAAAACGAGATTCCCGGGACCCTCGATGAAGCGCAATATCGGCGTGCCACTCGCGATCTCGTCGGCTTTATGGTTTATATGGGCGAGCCGGCTAAACTGGTGCGCTACGCACTGGGTGTGAAGGTCATCGGATTTTTGTTGATTTTCTTTGTGGCGACGTACCTGCTGAAACGCGAATATTGGAAGGATGTGAATTGAGAATACTGGAAGGACGTGCTTTGAGATGACGGCCCCTACAAATCGGCGCTCCCTCCTCACACTTTACGCGGAGGCCGCCGATCCCACGGGGCACGCCGTTCGTATCGTCCTCGCTGAAAAAGAAGTCGGCGCGGATATCCAATACGTGACGGCGGAAACCAAGCCTGAGGACCTCAACCACCTCAATCCTTATCAGCAAATCCTGACGCTCATCGATCGTGATCTGGTGCTCTACGACGCCACTATCATGATCGAGTATCTCGACGAGCGTTACCCGCATCCACCCCTGATGCCCATGGATCCGGTTTCCCGCGCTAGCAACCGGCAACTGCGCCAACGCGTGGCGGCCGAGCTTCTGGCCGTGGCCAAAGATCTCAGTAGCTCAAACGCCAAGAGTGCGGCGGCTGCCGGTCGTGTCATTCGGGATAATTTGCACGCGATTGCGCCGATTTTCGCGCAGCGGAAGTTCTTCTTGTCAGACGAATATTCCCTGGTCGATTGCTGCTTAGCGCCGCTGCTGTGGCGCTTGCCGCTGTTTGGCATCAAGCTGGATCCTGAGGCGAAGCCGCTGCTCAAATACGCTGAAGCGTTGTTCACGCGCAAGGCGTTCAAAATGAGCCTCTCGCCGGCCGAACGCAGTTACCCGACGGTCAGCTAAGCGTGATGACGGCCATGACTTCTACTAAACCCTATCTGATTCGCGCAATCTACCAATGGATAGTGGATAACGGCCTGACGCCGCACCTGCTGGTCGACACCCGATCCCCGCACGTCAGCGTCCCCAAACAGTACGTTAAGGACGATTCCATCGTGCTTAACCTAGCGCCAGGGGCCGTGCGGGATCTCCAGTTGGGCGATGAGTTTATTGGTTTCAGCGCGCGCTTTGCGGGTGTCTCTCAGGAGGTCTTTGTGCCGGTCGCCGCCGCCCGCATGATTTTTGCGCGTGAGAATGGGCAGGGCATGGCCTTGACAGAAGACCCCGCAGACGCAACCTCAAACGCTGAGGTAACGCCGCCTCCCACCCCACCGCCCGCGCCGGGTGGTGGTAAGCGAGGCGGTCATCTAACCCGCGTTAAATAGTCCTAATAGGTCTTGCCTGTCGGCTCAAACAGCTTGACCACTTTTTGTACGCCGGACAGCCCCGCAACCACTTCCGCAACGGCATCGCCGGTCGCTTTGTCGATCACGCCCATCAAATAAACCACACCATTTTCGGTGACTACTTTCACCATGCCGGAATTCAGGTCTTTCACCGCAAATAGCTTGCCCTTCACTTTGGTGGTGATCAGGCCGTCGTTGGTGCGCTGGAAGGTGGGTGTTGGCGGTTCAATGGTGATTTCGTTGTGGATATTGCGCACCTTACTGACCCGCTTCACGTAGTCCTCTGCACGCGTACGCATTTCGTCGGTAGGCGTTTGCCCGGCGAGTAGCACAATGCCGTTAAAACAGGTCACCACGATATGGGCTTGCTGCGACAGCAGGCCATCGGCGTCAAAAAACTGTTTGGTTTTGGACTCGATTTGGTGGTCATCGACGATGGTGCCGGTGGTGCGAGGATCGCTAGTGATGGCCGCCGTGCTAACAGCGCCGCCGACCACCATGGTCGTGCAGGCTGGCAGCAGCGCACCAAAACCAACTAGCGCTAGACACCAAACAACGGGTTTTTTCATGTGGGCGGCGCTCCGGACGCGGGGTCTGAGGGGGTTAAGTCGATGACCTCATGATCGATCAGGTCGCAAAGGCAATGAATGATCGTGAGATGGATTTCTTGGATACGCGCCGTCACCGTGCTGGGCACGCGAATTTCTACGTCTTCCGCCCGCAATCGCGTGGCGGCCGATCCGCCATCACGACCACTCGCCAGCACCACACGCATGCCGCGCGTATGGGCGGCGTCGATAGCCTCGACAATGTTGGCCGATTTGCCGCTGGTCGAAAATGCCAGCAAGACGTCGTTGGGGCGACCCAGCGCCCGTATTTGTTTAGCAAAAATCTGCGAAAAATCGTAGTCGTTAGCAATCGAGGTGAGGGTGGAGGCATCGGTAGTCAGTGCCACTGCGGCCAATTCGCGCCGCTCGCGTTCAAAACGATTGAGCAATTCGGAAGAAAAGTGCTGAGCGTCGGCTGCTGAGCCGCCGTTGCCGCAACTCAAAATTTTGCCATTGCCAGCCAAGGCCAACACCATTGCGTGGGCGGCTTTGGCAATACTCGGCGCTAAAGCGTGCCGACACTGCATCTTCAGAGCGGCGCTTTGCTCGAAGATGTCGGCTATTCGCGGGTATCCAGTATCCATCAGCGACCTAATAGAAGTGCAGGCGCTGAAATTATGCCGTAAACGCGTCTTTAATCCAGTGAATACTCGGCGCTGTCTCGCTACCGTCGAGGCCTACCACATCAAAGCGACAAGGCCGGTTGGCGAGCGCGGGATATTTTTGCAGGTAGCTCGTTGCCGCCCGCACGATACGGCGTTGTTTGGTGGCCGTAATGGTCTCGATGGCGCTGGCGTAGCGAGTTTTGGCGCGAAAGCGAACTTCCACAAAGACCACATTGGCGCCGTCCTCCATGACCAAATCGAGTTCTCCTCCGGGCGCTAAAAAATTTTTGCTCAGCGTGCGCAGACCCTGGGTAACAAGATAGCGCTCCGCACTGGCCTCGTGTTGCCGGCCGCGAGAAACCGTCGTCGGGCGTTGCCCTAACATTTTGCGCCTAGGGCTCCAGGAGCCGTGGCTTGCCATTGATAAAACTGGCCCACTTCAGGCTGCGATGCACAACCCCGCCGGTATCCACACTTAAGGTGCCGCTGGCGCCTTCGAGGGTCTGGATCGCTTGCCCCCGAAGCGTTCGCAACTGGGCAATGAGGTGCCAAGCATCGACGCCGAAGCCATAAAAACGCAGGTAGGCCGGATCGACTTCCCATTGCTGGAGAAAAGTGTCGCGCAGCGATACATCACCCACGTTCAACGACCAACTGGAATCCCCGAAGAAAACGCCATTGAGATCAGTGTCGGCACGCGGGTTCAGTACGCCGCTGTAGATGAGCGGGGTGGCGTAAATGGGCACGCCATCGGCGCCGTAATAGCGAAACTGCGGCAGGAGTTGTCGTGCGTCGCGTGGCGCTGCCACCAGCAAAACGGCGTCGACATCGTTGCGCCGCACGGCGTCGAAGGCGATTTCGCGCCGTACCACGCCCGCCAAGGCTTGCGCGCGTGCTTCACTTTCAGCCAAGCCAAACGTGCGTCGCACGGCCTCTTTGTAAGAGCTGACGTCGTGGGTGTAGCGCACCGCCTCGACCATCGCGCCACCCTGTGCCGCCCATTGGGTGCGGAATGCGCCCAGCAGGCGGCTGCCGAGGTCAGAATTCGGCACCATGGCAATTGCCCGCCTAGCCCCTTGCTGCCAAGCGTGTTCCGCGACATCCCGGGCTTCATCTTCGGGTTGTAAACCGAACTGATAAAAAGCTCTGCTGGGGTCGGTCGCGTGTTCCGTTGTATTCAAAGCCAACACCGGGACGCGGAGTTCGCTCTGCGCCAGCAGGGCCGCGACAGCCGGTTTCTCTAGCGGCCCCACGATGAAATCTGCGCCCTCGCTCACCGCTAGTTTGATGACTGCAGCGGTCGTGGCGACGCTCGCCGGGTAGACCACGACGTCCGGCTTTGAGTCGCTACTAGTTTGGGCAAAACGCGCGGCAATAAAGCCATCGCGAATGGCGATGGCTACTTTGCCCAGCGGTCCCTCGAAGGGTAAAACGAGGGCGATACGGCGCACCGGGGATTGACCTTCCTCGGCTTTCTCGAGTAGCTCATCGATCAGCAGGAGCTGCGCCGGATGGTGTGGGTAAGTCGATTGCCAAACGCCTAATTGGCTGGCGAACTCTACGGGGTTACCGCTGGTACGCCCCACTAGATCCAGCAATGCGAGCCAGCCCGCCGCTTGCGGGGCCTCGGGTTTTAACTGCCCAGTGAGCGCGCCGAGGCCGCTCTGGGTGAGCGCCGCCCAGATGGCGTAGGTCAACTCGGTGCGGCGCTTGGCGGGGAGTGGATAGCGCTCGGCGAGGGTGAGATTGATCGCGGCGGGTTGGGCGTCCCCATTTAATAGCTGCGCGCGACCTAAGGTGCGCAGGTAGAGTCCACGTTCATAGGGATCTAGTGTGGCGGTCTGGATCGGGAGGAGGGCTGCCAGTGCCGGTCCCGCCTGCTGCGCCGCTAAGGCTTGCATCCCCGCGCTTAGGAGGGCTGGTTGGCCCGTGGTGGGGGCGCTTGCCAAGGCCTCGCCAAGGTCGAGACGAATGAGGCTGGCCTGGTTGCGCAGGGTGGTCGCGGCAGGTTCCGCTGCGGTTTCCGCCAGCTGTGAGAATGCCGCCGCCGCGCCGGCAAAATCGCCAGAGGCCAGTTGCTGCTGCGCGAGCGCGAGCGGTGTGGTGGGACTTGGGGAGGTCGCCGGTAGTGGTTGAGGTTGCGCGCAGCCGGCGGCGATAATCCCCAGGATCCAGAGCCATCGCCAACCTTGTCTGTCCCAGGAGTAAGTCCCTGTCACCATGTTGTCATTCATGCCAGTGCCGGCCTCCAGTGTAGCAATCGAGCGACCCTGCTTGTACCTCGTTGCAACGCCTATCGGAAACCTCGCGGACGTCACGGTGCGCGCGCTCCAGATGATTGCCCAATGTGACTTGCTGTTAGCCGAGGACACCCGTACCACGGCGCGTTTGTTGGACCATTACGGCATTGCCCGAACGGCCCAAGCCTTGCACGAACATAACGAGCGGGAACAGGCGCCGGCACTTGCGAGCCGCATCCGCAGCGAAAACCTTGCGGCTGTTTTGGTCAGTGACGCCGGCACGCCGCTGCTCAGTGATCCCGGCTTCCCGCTGGTCCAATCAGCGTTGGCCGAAAACATCACGCTGCGGGCGGTGCCGGGCGCTAGTGCCGCTCTCGCAGCGCTGAGCGTAGCGGGTTTGCCGAGCGACCGCTTTAGTTTTGAGGGTTTTCTGCCCGCGCGTGAAGCCGCCGCGCGGACCCGTTTAGAGCGCTTAGTTACCGAGGATCGAACCCTCATTTTTTATGAGTCGCCCCGCCGTGTGGCTCGCACGCTCGCCCTGATGCAGGCCGTGTTTGGGGCCGATCGGCCAGCTTGTGTGAGCCGCGAATTGACCAAACTCTACGAGACCCAATATCGCGGGTCACTGGCGGAGGTGACCTCGCAGGTGGTGGCTGATCCTTATGGTGCGACGGGCGAATTCGTGGTCTTGGTGGGACCTGCGCCCGCGAGCGCGCTGGCGGTGCACGAGGTGCGTCGGGTGCTGCAAACACTCGCCACACAAGTGACTCGCCGCACTGCGATCGAACTGACGGCGAGCATCCTTGGGCGATCGCGCAACGAGGTTTACGCCGTGGCGCTGGCCATGCCCGACACGGCACCAGCGGAACTTCCAATTGCCTAGGGTGCAGGGGATACTAATCCCGGCGAGTCGGTCAGACGGTCGCTGGAAGGCCCGTCAAAAGGTCTTCTGGAGGAAAGTCCGGGCTCCATAGGACAGGATGCCAGGTAACGCCTGGGGGGCGTGAGCCCACGGAAAGTGCCACAGAAAATATACCGCCGGCGGCCCTTGTGGCCGCAGGTAAGGGTGAAATGGTGCGGTAAGAGCGCACCGCGCCGGTCAACGCCGGTGGCAGGGTAAACCCCATCCGGAGCAAGACCAAATAGGAAAGCAAGCCGCTTCATCGCGGCACAGCGTGGTCCGCGCCAGCTTTCGGGTAGGTTGCTAGAGGCGTTCGGAGACGGACGTCCCAGATGAATGGCCGTCACCGCTTTTTAGGCGGGACAGAACCCGGCTTATCGACCGACTCGCCTTCTTTAGGGCCTCATGCCCGTCACAAAACATAATCAAATGCATTAAGAGTAGCTCTTAGCTATCTGATGGCGTTGAGATTTTTCTTCGTTGTTTTTGCCCCAGCACGGCAGCCTCCAGGCATCCGCTAAGTGCCTGTTCCAAAAAAAGAATTTCTCATTGATTCCTTGACAGTTTTTGGCCGCGATTCGTATAGTAACCAGGTGGGGAATAGTGGGATATTGTGGGGAATCAGTCAGGATTTTTACCCTTCTTGCGGTTTGAGAGGGGGCAATAAAAGTCAGCTTAAGGCGCTCCCGGTTGGCGAGTAGAGGCGTATATGTTTCGCGGTTTCAGCGCGGTCACCATCGATGTGAAGGGGCGGTTGGCAGTTCCTGCCCGCTTTCGCGACCTGCTGGGTGCGCGCGACGTCAGCACGCTGATCATGACGATCAGCCCATGGGACCGCTGTATCTGGGCTTATCCCCTGCCCGAATGGGAGGAAATCGACGCCAAACTGCATGCGCTACCCGCCGCCGATCCGGAAGCGCGGATGGCCAAGCGCGTGGTACTGGGTCACGCCACGGATTGCGCGCTAGACGCTCAGGGACGAATTCTGATGCCGCAGGAATTGCGGGAGCTGGTGGGGATAGACCGTCGCACGGTGGTTCTAGGGCTCGGTAATAAGCTAGAACTGTGGGACGAACAAGTTTGGCAGCGTCGTCGCGGGGAATGGCTGACAGAAGTTGCTGCCGGCACCACGCCAACCTCTGGCGTCTTAGCGTCGCTGTCCTTGTAAGCCCGTGGAAATACACACCCATCTTCCGGTTCTGCTCGATGAGGTCATGGCCTTTTTGCGGCTGCAACCCGGTGGCACTTATTTGGACTGTACCTTTGGGCGGGGTGGCCACGCCCGGGAAATTCTGCGTCGACTGGGCCCTGACGGGCGCCTGATTGCCCTCGATCGCGACTTAGATGCCGCGCAGGCCAGCGCAGAACTGTGTTTAGACCCACGTTTTTCGTTTACCCAAATTCAGTTCTCGCTCAGCCGCTCGGTGCTGGACGCGCAGGGCGTATGGGGCCATCTCGATGGCGTGCTGCTGGACTTTGGCGTGTCTTCGCCACAGTTAAATGTCAGCGAGCGCGGATTTAGTTTTCAGAGTGACGGTCCGTTGGATATGCGCATGGACCAAACTAGCGGCCCAACTGCCGCGCAATGGCTAGCGCTTGCCGCGCAAGCCGACATTGAACGTTGCCTGTTTACGTTTGGCGAGGAGCGTCACGGGCGTCGGATTGCGCGCCGAATCTGCGCTGAGCGTGAACGCGAGCCTATCCAAACGACGGCCCAACTAGCCGCCATTGTGGCCGCCGCTGTGCCGCGCAGCGGCGAGCGTATCCATCCTGCCACCCGCGCTTTTCAAGCCCTGCGGATCCAAGTCAACGACGAATTAGGCGAAATCGAGCGCGGACTTTCGCTCCTGCGTGGGGCATTGGCGCCTGGTGGGCGCCTGTGCGCCATTTCATTCCACTCGCTCGAGGACCGCATTGTTAAGCGCTATTTCCGCGACTCTGCCCGTCCGGCCCAGGATGCTTTTGGCGTGGAGCGCGCCTTCCACTTAGTGACCCGTAAGCCGACCTACCCCTCACCCGAGGAAGCTCGCGCGAATCCGCGTGCGCGCAGCGCCCGGTTACGGGTGTTGGAACGCGCGTCATGAAAACCACCCTCACCCTCGGTGTTTTGGCCTGCCTAATTTTCGCCAGCGCGCTGGCTCTGGTGTTGCTGCGTTATGAGAACAAAGCCTACTTCATGGAACTGCAAGGGTTGCGTAAGCACCGCGACGCGCTCGACCGCGAGTGGGGCCAACTGCTGCTCGAGCAAGGAACTTGGGGCTCGCACGCGCGGGTTGAAGCGATGGCCCGCGAGAAACTCGCGATGACCGTACCCACCCCCGCACAAGTGCTACGGGTGCGACCCTGAACGCGCCACGCCGCCTAGGCGCCCTGTTGGCTAGATGGTTGCCGGGCCGTCGCACCTTTGTGATGGTTGGCTTTCTCGCGGTTGCGCTGGTGTTAATCGGGCACGCGGTCAATCTCCAGCTAACGAAACGCGATTTTCTGCAATCTCATGGCGATGCGCGCTCTTTACGGGTCATCAAAACGGAAGCTCATCGCGGCATGATCACGGACCGTAACGGCGAGCCGATGGCGATCAGCACGCCAGTAAATTCGGTCTGGGCGAATCCGAAGATACTGATCGAGCACAAAGATCGCTGGGCAGAATTGGCGAAAATTCTGGACCTGCCAAAGGCTGACCTGGCGATGCGACTGCAACCGCGCACGCCCAAAACATTTGTCTATCTGCGTCGCCAAATCACCCCGGATATCGCGAGTGCTGTGACCGCTGCCGCGATCCCCGGTGTCAATCTTACTAACGAATACCGACGTTATTACCCGGCCGGCGAAGTGGCTGCCAATATGCTGGGCTTTACCAATGTTGACGATCGTGGGCAGGAAGGCATCGAGCTGGCATTCGATGCCAAGCTCCGCGGCACCCCGGGGCTTGATCGCGTCGTTCAGGACCGCCTAGGACGGGTGGTGGAACATGTGGAACGCGTGCGCCCGGTAGCGCCGGGTCAGGATCTGGCACTGAGTATTGACCGACGATTGCAGTACTTCGCTTATCGAGAATTAAAGAAGGCCGTGACCCAGCGCAATGCCGCCGGCGGACTGATGGTCATTCTGGATGCTCAAACGGGCGAGGTCCTCGCCATGGTTAATCAGCCCTCCTACAACCCTAATAATCGCGGTCAGTTCCGGGGCGAGAATTTTCGTAACCGCACGGTGACCGATCTTTTCGAGCCCGGTTCTACTATCAAACCCTTCACGGTGGCCGCAGGTTTGGAATCTGGTTTGTTCAAGCCAACCACGATGATCAATTGCCAAGCAGAGCGTTTCCGGGGCCACACCGTGAAGGACGTGCATCCCTACGGCATGCTGAGCGTGGCGGGTATCCTGCAGAAATCCAGCAACGTCGGCGTGACCAAAATCGCCTTAGCGATCGAGCCCGAACAGTTTTGGAATGTGCTCAACCGGGCCGGTTTCGGCCAGTCGAGCGGCATAGAATTCCCCGGTGAGATTCCCGGTCGCTTGGAGCCTTATCGAAACTGGCGCGGCACAGATGTGGTCAGCCTGTCGTACGGGTATTTCACCAATATCACCGCCATCGAACTCGCGCGTGCTTACGGCGTTTTCGCCAGCGCTGGCTTGCTGCGGCCCGTCACCATCCTCAAGCAAGACCAGCCGGTGCCCGGCGAGCGGGTCATGACGGAAGCCACCGCATTGGCGGTACGGGAAATGCTGCAAGCCGTCACCGAGGTGGGTGGTACGGCCAAGGCTGCCGCGGTGGAGGGGTATCTGGTGGCGGGGAAGACCGGCACCGTCAAAAAGAACAACGACACTGGCTATACCGAAAAAAGCTATCGCTCCATTTTTGTCGGATTCATGCCCGCCAGCGCGCCCCGGCTGATTGGTGTCGTGGTGATCGATGACCCTCAGAGCACGGAATATTACGGTGGACTGGTGGCGGCTCCCGTGTTTGCCAGCGTCATGCATGAAGCGGCGCGTCTGTTCAATCTCACGCCAGACCGCGCGCTCGCCGAAGGCAGCGATGGCACCGACACACCGGGCTGGCCGGTCGCGACTAAAACGCCATGATGGCCGCTCTCGACCTGCCTGCCATGCACCTATCGACTTTGCTTCAAGACCTGGCCGTGCTGCCTGTGGGCGCCGATTGTGCAGTGGCTGGTTTGGCTATCGACAGCCGTTTGATCAGACCCGGTGATTGTTTTCTGGCCTATACCGGGACCCATGAAGACGGCGCGCGCTATGTGCGCGAGGCGGAGGCCGCGGGTGCCTGCGCGGTGTTGATGGAGTCGGCGGATCGATTGCCGCAACTCAGCATCCCGGTCGTGAGGGTACAAAACTTGCGCGCCCACGTGGGGCTAATTGCCAGCCGTTTTTATCACTTTCCTGCGCACGACATGACCCTCGTGGCGATCACGGGCACCAACGGTAAGACCACGGTTGCCCATCTGTGCGCGCAAGCATTTCGCACGCTGCATGGCCAGTCCGGTTATTTCGGCACCTTGGGTTATGGCGCGCTCGACGCGCTGGAAGCAGGACCTAATACCACCCCGGATCCGGTCACCTTGCAACGCAATTTGGCGCGCCTCGCCGCGACGGGCACGCGTCATGTCGCCTTGGAAGCTTCTTCCCATGCGCTTAGTCAGGGGCGGGTCGATCATTTGGCTATCGACATCGCGGTGTTCACCGGCTTGGGCCATGATCATCTGGACTACCACGGCACGCTGGCAGCCTATGGCATCGCGAAGCAGCGTTTATTCAAACACCCAGGTTTGCGCGTGGCGATTCTCAACCGCGATGACGCCTACACCGATAAAGTCCGTGCGGCGGTCAATCCTGATGCGCGGCTGTACACCTATAGTACCGACCCGCAGGGGCCCGCGGCGGATGTCCACGCTTTGGAAGTGCGCACGGCGCGCGCGGGTCTGGTGCTCCGGGTACGCACCTGGCAAGGCGAGGTCACCCTCACCAGCCCATTGATTGGGGACTTTAACGCCCAAAACCTGCTCGCGGCGCTGGCCGTTCTCATGGTCGCTGGGAGTCCTGCCACTGCAGCCGCGGCAGCACTTTCACAGGCCGGTCCCATTCGCGGACGGATGGAATTAATCGCCGGCCCACCTGGCAGTCCCCTCGTTTATGTGGATTATGCCCACTCACCGGACAGTCTTGAGCGCGTCTTGCGTGCCCTGCGACTGCCGGACACGGCGCGGCTTATTTGCGTTTTTGGTTGCGGCGGGGACCGCGATCACAGCAAACGCGGACCCATGGGCGCGTTGGCTGAGTCTCTCGCCGACCACACCATTCTGACCAACGATAATCCCCGCAGCGAAGACCCGCAGACCATTGCGGAACACATTCGCGCGGGCATGTGTCAGCCGGCGAAGGCGTTGTTTGTGCCCGACCGAGCCAGCGCGATTGCGCAGGCTATTTTGTCGGCGCAAGCGCACGACGTGGTGTTGATTGCCGGCAAAGGTCATGAGTCCACCCAGACGCTGGGGCACTGCGTACGGCCCTTCGATGACGCCGGTTTAGCTCGCCGCGTGTTGGCGGAGCGTACCCATGATTAACGGCACTTTGGCAGACGTTGCGCGACACACTCACGGGCAGTTGCGCGGTGCCGCGGTGCGTTATCGAGGCATCAGCACAGACACTCGCACCCTCGCCGCAGACGAACTATTTGTGGCGCTCAAGGGTGAGCATTTTGATGCCCATGATTACCTGGACGCTACGAGCGCCGCCGCCGGGGTGCTGCTGTCACGCGAGTGCGTCACTGCTGGCCCCCAGGTTATGGTGGCCGATACCCGCCTCGCCTTGGGGGATCTGGCCCGGGCATGGCGGCGCGCCCATCGCTTGCCGGTGATCGCGGTGACGGGCAGCAACGGCAAGACCACCACGAAGGAAATGATCGCTAGCATCCTGCGCCAGCAGGGTGCGACGTTAGCCACGCAGGGTAATCTCAACAACGATATCGGCGTGCCGCTCACGCTATTCCAACTCGCCCCCGAACACCGCTACGCGGTGCTAGAAATGGGTGCCAATCGCCCCGACGACATCCGTGACTTGGTGACCATCGCCGAACCCACTTTAGCCTTGGTCACGATGTGCGGGCCAGCGCACCTTGCCGGTTTTGGCGACCTTGACGGGGTAGCACGCGCCAAAGGGCAGGTTTATGCCCAACTCGGGGCGGCGGGCACGGCAGTGCTAAATCGGGACGACGCCTACTACGAGCAATGGCGGGCGGTTGCGGGTGCGGCCCGTGTCATCACTTTTGGTCTTGACCACGCGGCACAAGTCTCGGCATGCGACTTAACCCCTGCGGCGTTGGGTACGGGCACTTATTTCACGCTCCGTACCGAGGGTAGCGCCGTGCCGGTGCACCTACCTTTGGATGGCCCGCACAACGTGCGCAATGCGCTCGCTGCCGCCGCCGTGGGGTTGGGCCTCGAGGTACCTCTGGCGATCATTGTGCAGGGCTTGGAGTCGGTCTCGGCCGTGAAAGGCCGGCTCACCGTGCGCCACGGCAACGCGGGGCTGACGATCATCGACGATACCTACAACGCCAATCCTGCCTCGCTCGCCGCCGCCTTAGCACTGCTGGCTGATCAGCCCGCGCCGCGCTGGATGGTGTTGGGTGATATGGGCGAATTAGGGGCTGACAGCGCGGCTGCGCACCGTCTGGCTGGGGAGTCGGCACGCGCTGCCGGTGTTGAGCGACTGTTGAGCGTTGGACCGCTGGCGGCCTTGGCGGCGACCGCTTTTGGTCGCGGCGCGCAAGCCTTTGCGACGCGCGAAGCGGCGCTGGAGGTCTTGCGCTGTCTGGACACCGCCGGGGTCACGCTGCTGGCTAAAGGTTCTCGCTCAATGCAAATCGACCTCCTCGTCGCCGGCTTGCTGGCAGCGCCAAAGGTGTCGCTATGCTGATGTGGCTGGCGGAATATTTGGCGCAGTACCAGTCGGGTTTCCGCGTGTTCCAGTATCTGACCTTGCGCACGATTCTGGCTGCGCTCACGGCTTTTTTTATCGCCCTGTTGGTGGGGCCCGTCATGATTCGGCATTTCGTGGGCCGCCAAATCGGCCAGCAGGTTCGTGACGATGGCCCCAAATCGCATTTTTCGAAGGCGGGTACGCCCACCATGGGTGGCTTGCTGATCCTCATTTCGATCACCATTAGCACGCTGCTGTGGAGCAACCTGGCAAACCGCTTTGTGTGGCCGGTGTTGATCACCACCCTGTGTTTTGGCGTCATTGGTTGGGTGGATGACTACCTTAAGATCTCCCGCAAAACACCCAAAGGTCTGGCCGCCAAACAGAAATACTTCTGGCAGTCGGTGGTGGCGTTGCTCGCGGCGGGCACGCTGTACCGTGCGGCCATCAGCCCCGCAGAAACGCAACTCATCGTGCCGTTTTTTAAAGGCATCGCCATCGATCTGGGTTTGTTCTACCTCGCCACAACTTATCTTGTCATCGTGGGCACCAGTAACGCGGTCAACCTGACCGACGGCCTCGATGGGCTTGCCATTTTGCCCACGGTCCTGGTGGCCGGTGCCTTGGTGGTTTTTGCATACGCCACCGGCAACGTGAAGTTCTCACACTATCTGGGCCTGCCCTATGTCGCAGGGGTCGGTGAAATGTGTATTTTTTGTGGTGCGATGGTGGGCGCAGGCCTTGGCTTCTTGTGGTTCAACACCTATCCCGCCCAAATTTTTATGGGCGACATCGGTGCCCTCGCGTTGGGTGCCGCCTTGGGCATTGTTGCCGTGGTCGTGCGCCAAGAACTGGTCTTGTTTGTGATGGGTGGCGTGTTCGTGATGGAGACGGTTTCGGTCATTCTGCAGGTGGCTTCTTTTAAGCTCACCGGCCGCCGGATTTTTCGGATGGCACCCCTGCATCATCATTTCGAACTCAAGGGCTGGCCGGAGCCGCGGGTGATTGTGCGTTTCTGGATCATCACCGTGGTCCTCGTACTCACCGGCCTCGCGACGCTGAAACTCCGATGACCACTCTAGCCACCCAGCAGTTGTCTGCCGAGCGCTTTGCTGGCCAACATTGGGCCGTGTTCGGCTTGGGTACTACCGGCTTGTCGCTAGCGCGCTATCTGGCACCGCGCGTGGCTAAATTGTTGTGTTTGGACACCCGCGTCGACCCACCGGCACGGGCGGCCGTGATGGCCTTAGCCACTGCTATTGAATGCCGTTGCGGCACTTTACCTGCCGCCAGCCTCGCGGGTTTTGCCCATGTTGCGGTGAGTCCCGGTGTACCCCTAGACCACCCAGCACTGCTCGCGGCGGTTGCCGCCGGGTCTGTTTTGGTGGGCGATGTTGACCTTTTTCGGCAAGTTGCCGGCGCGCCCGTGTTGGGCATTACCGGCTCCAACGGGAAGAGCACGGTCACGACTTTAGTTTGGCGAATGCTGGAAGCCGCGGGCTCAACCGTGCAGGCGGGGGGTAATTTAGGCACCCCCGCCCTCGATTTTCTCAGCCAGGCCATCCCCGATTATTACCTGCTGGAGTTGTCTAGTTTTCAGCTCGAGCTGTCGGGTTCGCTGGACCTTGAAGTGGCCTGCCTGCTCAATCTTTCGGCCGACCATCTCGATCGCCACGGCAGCTTTGCGGCCTATTGCGCCGCCAAGGCCCGGATTTTCCTCGGCGCCAAGCAGCTGGTGCTCAACGCCGATGACCCGGCGGTGGTGGCGCTCGCCCCGCCGGGCGCCGTTATCCACTGGGTGGGTTCGGACCCCGATAGCGCCGAGTACTACGTGGCTGAGCGCGCAGGCGAGCGCTGGTTACAGCGCGGAACTGAGGTGTTGATGGCGTGCAGTGATCTCCAAATCGCGGGCCGCCACAACGAGTTCAACGCGCTGGCAGCTTTCGCCATCACCGACTGTTTAGGCGTGCCGCGCGCCGCGCAGTGCGCCGCGCTCGCCGCTTTCCCGGGCCTTGAACACCGTGCTCGTCGCGTGGCCTCGCAGGCAGGCGTGGATTGGTACGACGACTCCAAGGCCACCAATGTCGGTGCCGCCAGCGCCGCTATTGTGGGCCTCCTGAGTGGGCGCGGAGGGGTGCTCATTGCTGGCGGTCAGGGCAAGGGTGGCAACTTTCAGGAACTTCGACCCGCGCTCACTGGGCGGGTACATACGGCGATTCTCATCGGCGAAGACGCGGCGCTCATCGCTGCGGCCGTCGGGGATTTGGTCGCGGTGAAACTGGCTAGTGATCTTCCCACAGCGGTGCGTTTAGCCGCCGCGGCTGTCCGCCCGGGTGAAGCGGTGCTCCTGAGTCCAGCTTGCGCAAGTTTAGATATGTTCGATAACTATCAGCACCGTGGCCGGGTGTTTGTGGCGGCGGTGCGCGAGGTGCTAGAGGCATGAATCTAGCGCCTGCAGCCCCTCATGCGCCAAGCCTAGTGGCGCCAAGCCCGCCCGTGGATTTCTGGCTAGTGGCGGCGCTGGTGACCCTCATTGCTTTGGGTTTGGTCATGGTGACCTCGGCGTCGATCGCCATTGCCGCGCGTAGCCACGGCTTTGAACTGTATTACTTCGTCCGGCAGCTTGCGGCGCTGGCCCTCGGTGCGGCGCTGGGCTACGGCCTGTTTAGATTGGGGCTGACGCGGTTGATGCACTGGAGTAGTACCGGTCTGCTGGTTAGTCTTGCACTGTTGGTTGCCGTGCTGGTGCCAGGTCTCGGACATAAGGTCAACGGCAGTATGCGCTGGGTGTCGTTCGGCTACTTCACGGTGCAGGCCTCAGAAATCGCCAAATTAGCCATTATTGTGTACACGGCCGCCTACCTCGTGCGCTATCGAACCCAGGTGGAAGAAAGCCTGTGGGGCTTCTTGAAACCCGTGTCTGTTTTATTGCTGGTTGCAGGCTTGTTACTGTGCGAACCCGATCTGGGCACGACGG
Organism: Klebsiella pneumoniae; assembly: GCA_945862315.1. Classification (GTDB taxonomy): domain Bacteria; phylum Pseudomonadota; class Gammaproteobacteria. The sequence continues at coordinate 65,600 of CAMAXW010000009.1, read as the reverse complement.
TTGTCTTGGCCATAACCGTGCTCGTCATGGTGTGGCTAGGCGGCGTGCCGGTGAAAACTTTCCTGAGCGCGGCCACCGCCGTACCGTTCCTCGTCTACGGCCTGATTATCGTCGAGCCCTATCGCTTTCAGCGCCTGCTGACCTTCCAACGTCCTTGGGAACATGAGCTCACCAGCGGTTACCAGCTGACGCAGTCACTCATCGCTTTCGGCCGCGGCGAATGGCTGGGCATGGGCTTGGGTAACAGTGTGCAAAAGCTTTTCTACCTGCCAGAAGTCCACACCGATTTCATTTTCGCGGTGATCGGTGAGGAGCTCGGTTTCGTCGGCACCTTGCTGGTCATCCTGCTGTATCTGTTTTTAATCTGGCGGATTTTTCTCGTGGGTGCGCGTGCCGAACAAGTCGGTCTAGCGTACGGCGCTAATCTTGCCTACGGCTTTGCCACGCTGATTGGGGTCGAGGCCTACATCAATATCGGCGTCAATATGGGGTTTTTGCCCACCAAAGGTTTAACCCTGCCGTTCATCAGTTATGGCAGTAACAGCACCATCGTATTGTGTTGCGCGATCGCTATCGTGTTGCGTGTCTCCTACGAGTCTGGCTTGTCGCGCCAGAAGCTCGCTGAGTCGCCCCCGGCACGCCTCGAAGAGAGTTTGGCCCATGACTGACCGCGTGCTGATTTTGGCCGGTGGCACCGGCGGCCATATTTATCCGGCGCTCGCGGTCGCCGAGATTTTGCGCGCGCGCGGGGTTTCGTTGGCGTGGCTGGGCTCGGCGCGGGGTATGGAGCAACGCATTGTGCCGGCCCATGGCATCGAACTCCTGACCATCTGGGTGTCTGGTTTGCGTGGTCGTGGCTGGCTCGGGTGGTTGTTAGCGCCGTTCATGCTGGGGATGGCCACGGTGCAAGCGCTGCGCGCGATCCTACGTTTTCGTCCTGGAGTGGTGTTGGGTATGGGGGGTTTTGTGAGCGGTCCGGGCGGATTCGCCGCGTGGTTGTGTCGGCGACCACTGGTCATCCATGAACAAAACGCGATTCCCGGCCTCACCAATCGCTGGCTGAGTCGGCTGGCTACCCGCGTGTTACAGGCCTATCCCCATAGTTTCGCTGAATCCACCCACGCCCTGTTTACCGGTAATCCCTTGCGCGCGGCCATCGTTGGGCTCGCCACGCGCCCCCTGACGGCACGCACCGAGACCACCCTGCGGGTGCTGGTTATGGGCGGCAGTCGGGGTGCGCATCGGCTTAACGAAGTGTTGCCCGAGGCGTTGTGCGCGGTAGTTGGGGGCGGCATCGAGGTTTGGCATCAAACCGGCGAGCGCGATCTCCCAGCTACCCGCCTCGCCTATGCCCGTGCTGACATCACGGCGCGCGTGGAGCCCTATCTCCACGACATGCCCGCGGCGTACGCGTGGGCCGATGTGGCGATTTGCCGAGCGGGCGCGATGACGGTGGCAGAATTGGCTGCGGCCGGCTTGCCCGCCGTGTTAGTGCCGTTCCCCTTCGCGGTCGACGACCACCAAACCGCCAACGCGCGTTATTTGGTTGACGCTGGAGCGGCGGTGCTGATGCCTGAAGCCGTGCTCAGCGCGACGGATTTGGCGCACCAACTAACATCCTGGCAGCGCGATCGCGCCAGCCTGCGGGTGATGGCTGAACGCGCTGGCGCGCTCGCCCGCCCGGAGGCCGCGCACGCCGTGGCCCAACACTGCCTGGATCTGCTGCATGGATAAGCCCCATACCCTGCCGATGCACAACGTACGACGAATCCATTTTGTCGGGATTGGCGGTGCTGGCATGGGCGGTATCGCCGAGGTTCTGCATAACTTGGACTATGTGGTGTCAGGCTCGGACCAGTCGTCTAACCGCATGACGGACCAACTCGTCCGCTTAGGTATTCCGATCGCCGTTGGCCACCGCGCTGAGAACGTCCAGCAGGCTGATGTCGTGGTTTATTCCAGCGCTATTCCTGTCAGCAACGTGGAACTGGTCGCGGCGCGCGCGCGGCGTATCCCCAGCGTGCCCCGTGCAGAGATGTTGGCCGAATTAATGCGCTTCCGTCATGGCATTGCCATCGCGGGTACCCACGGCAAAACAACGACCACTAGTTTGGTCGCCAGTGTTCTCGCAGAAGGCGGGCTAGACCCCACTTTCGTCATCGGTGGGCTGCTGCACAGCGCCGACTCGCACGCGCGTTTAGGGACCGGCCACTATTTGGTGGCCGAAGCCGATGAAAGCGATGCCTCGTTTTTGCTGCTCAACCCGCTGATGGCGGTATTGACCAATATCGATGCTGACCACATGGACACCTACCAGCAGGACTTCGAACGTCTGCGGGCTAGTTTTCGCGATTTCTTTCGGCGGCTACCCTTCTACGGCGTGGCGGTCATTTGCCTTGACGACCCGTGTGCCGCGGCGCTGATCCCCGAGTTGCACACCCGTGTTCTGACCTACGGCCAGACTCATCAAGCCGACGTGCAGGGCCTCAATATTCAGTTGAACGGCACGCGTTCGAGTTTCCACGTGCGTCGCCTCGGTCACCCCGAGGACCTGCGCGTGACGCTTAATATGCCGGGTCGCCATAACGCTTTAAATGCGCTGGCGGCGATTGCCATCGCCGGCGAAGTTGGGGTCAGCGATGCTGCGATCACGCGCGCCCTCGCTAATTTTCAGGGTGTGAATCGGCGTTGTCAGGTGCGTGGTCGCACGCGCATCGGCGACGCCACGGTGACCCTGATTGACGACTACGGTCACCATCCCCGCGAACTCGCCGCCATGATTCGCACCGCCCGCGAGTCGTGGGCGGGTACCCGCTTGGTGCTCGCTTTCCAGCCGCATCGTTACACCCGCACCCGGGACCTGTTTGAGGATTTTGCCGAGGTGCTGAGTGGTGTCGACGTGCTGTTACTACTCGACATTTATAGTGCCGGCGAAAAACCCTTGCCCGGGGCCGATGCGCGCGCGTTGTGCCGGTCTATACGCGCCCGTGGGACGGTGGACCCGGTGTTTGTTTCAGGCCCTGAAACCTTGCTGAAGGCACTGGCTGGAGTAGTCCAAGACGGCGATTTGGTGATGCTGTTAGGGGCCGGCAGCATTGGCCGCATCGCCGAGCAGATGCAGTTTGAGACCCCATGAATGCCTTCATGCGAGCAGGAGCGCTGAGCCACATGATCATCGGCCATAACCGCGAGTTGGCGGTCAAGCGCCAGCCAGACTGGCTGCGGGAATTGCCGCTGCGTGGCCGTCTGAGTGTCGCGGAGCCGATGGCTCGGCATTGCAGTTGGCGCGCCGGCGGCGCCGCCGAGCGTTTTTTTGAACCGGTTGATCTCGCCGACCTTGTGATGTTTTTGCGCGCGGCACCGCCCGAGGAAACGCTGACCGTCATGGGTCTAGGCAGCAACCTGTTGGTACGCGATGGCGGTCTGCGCGGCACGGTGATTGCCACGGCTCAAGCGTTTGACCAAATCACTTGGCGCGCTGATCACACGGTGCATGCCGGTGCGGGCGTGGCGTGCGCCAAGGTGGCCAAACTCGCCGCGCGACGGCAGCTCGGCGGCGGGGAGTTTCTCGCCGGGATCCCCGGCACCATCGGCGGTGCGCTCGCGATGAATGCGGGGGCTTTTGGTTATGAAATCTGGGGGCTGGTGACAGGCGTGGAAACCATCAACCGGCGCGGCGACATTCAATCCCGGCCCGCGAGCGCGTTTCAGGCAGCCTACCGTCAGGTGGCGGGCTTGGATCAGGAGTGGTTTGTGGCGGGGGTATTACGCTTGACGACGGACCCCGCCGCGGCCGCGCGGGTGCGGAGTTTGCTGACGCAACGTCGCGTGCAGCAGCCGCTAGGCTTGCCGAGCTGCGGTTCGGTTTTCAAGAATCCGCTGGGCGATTTTGCCGGACGGCTTATCGAAGCCGCCGGTCGCAAAGGCGCGCGTCAGGGCGGTGCCTATGTCTCCCCCAAGCACGCTAATTTTATTATCAACGACGGCACGGCGACCGCCGCGGATATCGAAGACCTCATGCTCAGCTTGCAACAGCACGTGGCGCAGCAGTTTGGTGTGCACTTAGAAAGCGAAGTTCGCATCTTGGGCGAACGGGCCGCCCCTGTGGCCACCTTATGAGCACGGTTTTACGCAGCGACGCCGAGATTGTGGCCGCCGCCGGCCGGGTCGTCGTGGTGATGGGAGGTGACTCCGCCGAGCGTGAAGTGTCACTGCGGAGCGGGGCCGCGGTGGCAGCTGCGTTGCGCCGTACGGGAATCGCCGTGCAGACGGTGGATTTCCGGGCGAGCCAGATCACGAGCCTGTTGGCGCTCGCGCCCGACCGGGTGTTTATCGCGTTGCATGGACGCGGTGGTGAAGATGGTCAACTGCAGGGCGCGCTGGGTATCGCGGGTATTCCGTACACCGGCAGCGGTGTGCTGGGTTGCGCCCTGGCGATGGATAAAATTCGCGCTAAGCAGGTTTGGCAAAGCCTTGTACTGCCGACCCCCGATTTTCTCGTCATCGACGAAACCCTGACCTCGGCGCAGATTCTCGCGCGTCTGGGCCTACCACTCGCGGTGAAACCCGCGCGCGAAGGCTCCAGCATCGGGGTGAGCAAAGTGACCCATCCCGAGCAACTGGAGGGCGCGATCGCGCTGGCGCGTCACCACGATGCGGAAATCCTGGCCGAGCGCTGGGTGACCGGTGGTGAGTACACCTTGGCGATAGTCCAAGGCCAAACGCTGCCCCTTATTAAGCTTGAGACGCCGCGTGAGTTTTACGATTACGAGGCGAAATATCAGGCCGACTCCACCCGTTATTTATGCCCCTGCGGTTTACCACCGACGCTCGAAACAGCCTGCGCGGCGCTGGGCCTGCGTGCGTTTAACGCCTTGGGCGCGAGCGGTTGGGGGCGGGTCGATTTCATGCTCGATGCGGCAGGACAGCCTCAGCTCATTGAACTCAATACGGTACCTGGCATGACTGATCATTCGCTGGTGCCGATGGCAGCGGCGGCTTTTGGCTGGTCATTTGAGCAGTTGGCACTGCAGATTCTCGCCTCGAGTTTTGAGCGTGCGGCATGATCCTCGGCGAGCGCCCACGACCGCAGGCCGCAATGCGCGAGCCAGTGCAGCCGATCCGCTGGGGTCGCTGGCTATTCGCTGCCGCAGCGATCGCGCTGCTTACCGGCGGGCACCGGCTGTTGGCATGGTTGGATGCGCCCGATGCTTTTCCCATTCAGCGAGTGACAGTGGACGGCGATTTCCGTTACCTCACCGCCCAGCATATCGAAGCCCTCGTGGTGGGCGCGGTGCGCGGTGGATTTTTTCAGGTGGACGTCGGACAAATTCGCCGGCAGCTCCTGCGCGAAGCATGGGTCCGCGACGCCACCGTGCAACGCGTTTGGCCGATCGCCCTACACGTCAGCATTCGGGAACAGCAACCGCTCGCGCGCTGGGGCGAAGCGTCCTTGTTGAGCGAAGCGGGAGACATCTACACGCCAGATCCCAAAACACTCCCCAACGGATTGGTGCAGTTGAGCGGGGCCGCGGGCACGCAGGCCGAGGTGCTGGCCGTTTGGCAGCGCGCACAGGTCGCGTTCAAAAGCCTTGGACTCTCCGCAACGGCGGTGCGCCTGTCGGAGCGTGGCGCTTGGCAAATAGAACTGGCCAACGGCCCGGTGCTGCTGTTGGGTCGGCATGTCATCGACGAGCGCTTGGCGCGCTTTGTGCGCGCTTATCCGTGGGCGCTCAAAAACAGCTGGGCCAGAATCGCGACCATCGATCTTCGTTATACCAATGGTTTTTCGCTCCGAGAGCAGGGTGGCTTGAGCGCAACTGGCGCCGCCACGACACCGTAATGACCCACAACCACGCAGGCTGATAAACCCGATGCTTAGAAAGCAAGACAAGAATTTAATCGTGGGCCTCGATATCGGCACCTCGAAAGTCGTCGCGCTCGTGGGTGAGGTGCATCCTGACGGCACGGTGGAGGTCATCGGCATGGGGTCGCACCCTTCGCGCGGCTTGAAGAAGGGCGTGGTCGTCAATATTGAGTCCACGGTGCAGTCAATTCAGCGCGCGGTGGAAGAAGCCGAATCGATGGTGGGCTGCCAAATCCAATCGGTCTCGGCGGGCATCGCCGGCGGCCATGTTCGCAGCCTTAACTCACATGGCATTGTGGCTATTAAGGACAGTGAAGTCACCGCGGGTGACAAAGAGCGCGTGCTCGATGCCGCGCGCGCGGTGGCGATCCCGGCGGATCAAAAAATTCTGCATGTGCTAGCGCAGGAATACATCATCGATGGACAGGAAGGCATTCGCGAGCCGATCGGGATGTCGGGCGTGCGCCTCGAAGCGCGGGTCCACATCGTGACCGGTGCGGAAAGTGCTACGCAGAACATTATCAAATGCGTCAATCGCTGCGGATTGAAAGCCGACGAAGTGATCTTGCAACAGCTGGCTTCGTCCTTTGCGGTGCTGACGGAAGATGAAAAAGATCTCGGCGTTTGTCTGTGCGACATCGGCGGCGGGACGACGGATATCGCCGTTTTTGTGGGCGGTGCCATCCATCACTCGGCGGTCATTCCTATCGCTGGCGACCAAGTCACGAACGATATCGCCGTGGCACTGCGAACGCCAACGCACCACGCCGAGGATCTCAAAATTAAATTTGCCTGCGCGTTGCGGCAGCTCGCCAACGCGAATGAAACCATCGAGGTGCCCAGCGTAGGCCAGCGACCACCCCGGCGACTCGAACGCCAAACGCTCGCGGAAGTGGTGGAACCCCGCTACGAGGAACTTTTCAGCCTAGTGCTAGCGGAACTCAAACGCAGCGGTTTCGAAAACATGGTGGCCGCGGGCGTCGTGTTGACTGGGGGCGGCGCCAAAATGGAAGGGGCGATCGAGTTGGCAGAGGAAGTATTCAACATGCCGGTGCGGTTGGGGATCCCGCAGCACGTCACCGGCTTGCTCGATGTGGTGCGTAATCCGGTTTACGCAACGGGCGTCGGTTTGCTGCTGGTGGGCAGCCAGAATGCGCGTGGAGCGGGTCCACGCAGGAGTCGTACGGAATCTCCGGGCAACGTATGGGAGCGGATGAGGGCTTGGTTTCAGACCAACTTCTAACGTTGAACCTGATGAGTAACCGGGCCGCTTGGTCCGGTTGCGAATACAAAGAAATAAACGCTGGTTATCAACTTAAGCGGTCCCCGCCCACCTTTTAAATCAAAGTGGGCGGCGCCGCAGCAGAGGGCAGAAAATGATTGAACTAATGCATGCTTATAGCGAAACGGCGGTCATCAAGGTGATCGGGGTGGGTGGTGGTGGTGGCAACGCGGTGCAGTACATGCTCGGCGCGCAAATCGAAGGGGTGAACTTCGTGTGCGCCAATACGGATGCACAAGCGCTCAAGAGCTCGAGCTGCGAAACCGTGCTGCAATTGGGCGGCGACATTACCAAAGGCTTGGGTGCGGGTGCGAATCCCGAGATTGGTCGACAAGCGGCGCTTGAAGACCGCGACCGCATCAGCGATGTGCTGCAAGGGTCGGATATGGTGTTCATCACCGCTGGCATGGGTGGTGGCACCGGCACCGGTGCCGCGCCGGTGGTGGCACAAATAGCCAAGGAAATGGGCATTCTGACGGTCGCAGTCGTCACCCGCCCCTTCAAGTTTGAAGGCAGCAAGCGCGCGGCCGCTGCAGACCATGGCATTCGCGAACTCAGTCAATACGTTGATTCGCTCATTACCATCCCCAACCAAAAACTCTCTAGCGTGCTAGGGCGTGACATCACCGTGCTCGATGCTTTTAAGGCGGCTAACGATGTCTTGCTCGGTGCCGTGCAGGGCATCGCGGAACTCATCACGCGGCCGGGCCTCATCAACGTGGATTTTGCCGACGTGCGCACGGTCATGCAGGAAATGGGGACGGCGATGATGGGTACCGGCACGGGCCGGGGCCCTACGCGCGCAAAGGATGCCGCGCTTGCAGCCATTGCGAGCCCGCTGCTAGAAGATATCGACCTCCAAGGGGCCAAGGGCATTTTGGTCAACGTGACGGCGGGTCTCGATCTCACCATGGGCGAATTTGAGGAAGTCGGGGAAATTGTTAAATCGTTTGCCTCCGAAAACGCCACCTTCGTGGTCGGCATGGTGACCGACCCCGCGGTGGAAGGTGAGGTGCGGGTCACTGTGGTGGCGACCGGCATTGATGGGCTGGATTCCCGCGCTAAGGGTGACCCTGAACCCGAACGAGGAAAAATCCGTGAGGCCGCGCCGTTGGCGGTGCCGGTGAGCGTTGCGGCCCCTGTGGTGAACACTTTGGAAGAAGCGCCACAGAATTGGAAAAATTTCGACAGCCCCACGGCGATTCGCAAGCCCCGTGAACAGCAGGAACGCGCTGGCAATCAGAATCCGCGCGTCGATTATCTGGATATCCCCGCATTTCTCCGGCGGCAGGCTGACTGACCGTCGGCGGTACACGGACGGGCAGGAATCGACCCGGGTGAGTGCGGGGCTGGACACGGCGTGCCAAATCAGGGCACCAGGCCCCGCGCGCCACATTCAGGTGTCGCGCTTTCTTCCTGTGGTAACATCCGCCAACTATAGGCCGGGCGGGGGTAACGGGAAGCTAATGTTGAACCAACGAACACTGAAGAACGTCATCCGCGCAACCGGCGTGGGATTACACACGGGTAAGAAGGTGCTGGTGACGCTGCGTCCTGCGGCAGCCGATAAAGGCATTATTTTTCGGCGCGTAGACCTCGACCCGGTCGTGGAAATTCCGGCCCGAGCCGAGAACGTCGGCGATACCAGCCTCTCCACTAGTCTGATTCGTGACGGTGTCCGCATCTCTACGGTAGAACACTTGCTGTCAGCTTTTGCCGGGCTGGGTATCGACAACGCTTACGTCGATTTAAGCGCCGCCGAAGTGCCGATCATGGATGGCAGTGCCGGTCCCTTCGTGTTTTTGTTGCAATCAGCGGGCTTCCAAGAACAGAACGCACCGAAGCGTTTCATTCGGATTAAAAAAGCCATCTCAGTACAGGACGGCGACAAGTGGGCGCGTTTCGAACCCTTCTCTGGCTTCAAAGTTTCGTTCGCCATCGAGTTTGACCATCCGTTTTTTCAGCAGAGCAGCAAACACGCGGAAATCGATTTCTCCACGACATCCTTCGTCAAAGAAGTGAGTCGCGCCCGCACTTTTGGTTTCATGCGAGAAGTGGAGTGGCTACGGGGCCGCAATTTGGCGCTGGGTGGCAGCCTAGATAACGCGGTGGTGGTCGATGACTACCGAGTCCTCAACGAGGACGGATTGCGCTATGAAGACGAATTCGTCAAGCACAAAATTCTCGACGCTATCGGCGACCTGTACTTACTGGGTCATAGCCTGATCGGTGCTTTTCACGGGCACAAATCCGGGCACGAATTAAATAACCAACTGTTGCGCAAGTTACTGAACACGCGCAGCGCTTGGGAGCAGGTTACTTTTACGGCAGAGGAAGACGCGCCCATTTCTTTCATGCAACCGATGCCCGCGAACTAAGCTGGCGCTAGCGGCCTCAATAACGTTCTTCACCGGCGTCTATTTTCACCTGCACCCGCGTGATGTGGCGCAGGCTTAAGCTGCTGCGTGCGCGTTCTAGTAGTTGCGGGGCTTCATAGCGCAGACGGGTTGCCCACACCGCAGACGCCGCCGTCAGGACCAGCGTGTCACCACGGGTGAGCGCCACCCGCACCTTGGAACCAATTGGTGCGGGTAGCCAACTGCGCACGACAGCGTCGATTTCACCTAACTCGCGGGCGCGTTCTATCAATTGGCTGAGTGCTGGGGTTTGCGCCACGATGGCGCTGAGTCGAGTGGGAGTTTTCATGCGGGCGGCGCGCGAGCTCGGCGTTGGGGAGTGCCAGTGTAACGCTCAGCCGAGCGCTGCGCCGGACGTTCATAATAGTCAGCACAACTCGTCTGCTACACTACCCGCCTAGATTGTTAGGCCGCTGGATCCGTGTCCGTTTACGGGCTTGATTTGTCCCTGAGGAAGCTATGACCGATACCGCAGTTTCGCTGCCGCGCCGCTTACTGCGCGCCGTTTTTGGAACCCGCAACGACCGTCTTTTAAAGAAGATGCGCAAGACGCTGGAGACCATCAACGCCCACGAGCCCCTGCTCGCTGCCCTCAGCGAGGAGGAACTGCGTGCCAAAACGCTGGCCTACCAGCAGCGCCATGCGGCTGGCGAAAGCCTCGAGGACCTGCTGCCGGAGGCCTTCGCGACGGTTCGCGAGGCGTCTAAGCGAGCGCTCAACATGCGCCACTTCGACGTGCAAATGCTCGGTGGCATCGTGCTGCACGAGGGGCGCATCGCGGAAATGCGCACGGGCGAGGGTAAGACCTTGGTGGCGACCCTGCCCACCTACCTCAATGCACTCGCCGGTCGCGGCGTCCATGTGATTACCGTCAACGATTACCTGGCCACTCGGGACGCCGAGTGGATAGGCAAGGTCTATCGATTCCTCGGCCTCTCAGTCGGGGTCGTGGTGTCAGGTTTGCCCTCCGAGGCCCGGCGCGACGCCTATGCCGCGGACATCACCTATGGCACGAACAACGAATTTGGCTTTGATTACCTGCGCGACAACATGGTCTTCTCTCAAGACCAACGGGTGCAGCGTGATTTAGTGTTCGCGGTAGTGGACGAAGTCGATTCCATCTTGATCGACGAGGCGCGTACCCCGCTCATCATCTCGGGCCCAGCCGACGATCGCAGTGAGGGCTATACCAAGGTCAACGCACTGATCCCCAAATTAACCCGCCAGCCCGAGGAAGAAGGCGACGCCGACTATTGGGTTGACGAAAAAGCCCGTCAGGTCCACTTGACCGAACGCGGCCACGAACAAGTAGAAGAGCTGCTCACCGGTGCGGCGCTGCTGGGTGTGGGCGAGAGTCTGTACGGGGCGGCCAATATCGGTTTAATGCACCATCTCAACGCGGCCCTGCGCGCCCACGCGCTATTTACCCGCGATGTGGATTACGTGCTGCGCGATGGGCAGGTCGTCATCGTGGATGAATTCACGGGTCGCACGATGCCGGGTCGGCGCTGGTCGGAAGGCCTGCACCAGGCCGTTGAAGCCAAAGAAGGGGTGGCCATCCAGCTGGAGAACCAAACGCTGGCCTCCATCACCTACCAGAATTATTTTCGACTCTACGAAAAAATTTCGGGTATGACCGGCACCGCAGATACTGAAGCTTACGAATTTCAGCAAATTTATGGTTTGGAAGTCGTGGTGATACCCACCCATCGCCCCATGGTCAGGCAGGATTTTGGCGATGCTGTTTTTCTGACTACCGGCGAAAAATACCAAGCTATCGTCGAGGACATCAAGGATTGCCGGCAACGCCGTCAGCCCGTTCTAGTGGGTACGGCGTCGATCGAGAGCTCTGAGTTTCTCTCGGATTTCCTGCGTAAAGAAGGCATCGCACACGAAGTGCTCAACGCCAAGTTTCACGAAAAAGAAGCGCATATTGTGGCGCAGGCTGGCCGTCCTGGCAGTGTGACTGTGGCCACCAATATGGCGGGACGTGGTACCGACATCGTGCTGGGTGGCAGCTTGGATGCAGAACTGGCGGCGCTGCCTGCCACCGCCAGCGAAACCGATCGCGAGGGCGTGCGGACCGAATGGGCGCAGCGTCACGCCGAAGTGATTAGCGTGGGTGGGCTTCATATCGTGGGCACAGAACGCCACGAATCGCGCCGTATCGACAACCAGCTGCGCGGCCGTGCGGGTCGGCAGGGAGACCCCGGCTCCAGCCGGTTTTATCTTTCCCTGCAAGACAATCTCATGCGGATATTCGCCTCCGAGCGGGTGGCCGGCCTGATGCAAAAACTCGGCATGCAAGAAGGCGAAGCCATTGAGCATCCCTGGGTCAGCAAGGCGATCGAAAATGCGCAGCGTAAAGTGGAGGCGCGCAATTTTGATATGCGCAAGCAACTGCTGGAATTCGATGACGTGGCCAACGATCAGCGCAAGCACGTTTACGAGCAACGCCGCGATTTGATGGAATCGGAGGATATTTCCGGCAATATTCTCGGCATTCGTCACGATGTGCTCAACCAGTTCATCGACAACTTCGTGCCCCCACAAAGCTATCCCGAAAACTGGAAGATCGATGGCCTAGAACACGCGCTGCATAGCGATTTTGGCCTGCACCTGCCGATTACCGAATGGTTTGCCGCTGAAGATGACCTCAGTGAAGCCAATCTGCGCTTGCGTCTAGAGCAGGCGTTCTCCGCAAACTACGCCGAGAAAGAGCAGCAGGTAGGGGCAGACGTGATGCGCGAATTCGAGCGCTCCATCATGTTGCAGGTGTTGGACAGTCACTGGAAGGAACATCTCGCGGCGATGGATCAGCTGCGTCAGGGTATCCATCTGCGCGGTTATGCGCAGAAGGATCCCAAGCAGGAGTACAAACGCGAGTCTTTCGACATGTTTGCGCGGATGCTCCAAGAAATCATGCGTGACGTCATTGGCATCATTAGCAAAGTTGAAATTCGCGCGCGCGACGATGTGGCCGAACTCGAGGAGCAGCGGCGGCGCGCTGCCACGCTGGCCCAAACTCAAATCCATGAAAGTGCGGATGCACTAGCCCCGCCTCCAGTCGCCGATGCCGATCCGGGCAGCGAGCCCTACGTACGGGCAGGTCGCAAGGTGGGCCGCAATGATCCGTGTCCCTGCGGCTCGGGCCGTAAGTTCAAACAGTGTCACGGCAAGCTCAACTGAGCCGTCCCCATTTGTGAGCCGACCCACGATGGAAATTTCACCTAAACCATTGCCTATCGCAGGCGTCACGCTGAGTACGGTGTGTGCTGGGGTCCGTAAGGTGGAGCACCCAGATCTCACGCTGATCCAAATCGTGCCCGACGCCAGTGTGGCCGCCGTATTCACCCAAAACGTGTTTTGCGCCGCGCCTGTCACGCTCGCGCGTCAGCATCTGATAACCCATACCCCGCGTTTGCTGGTGATCAATTCGGGTAATGCGAACGCAGGCACGGGTGCCCAGGGTATGGCCGATGCGCGCAGCGTGTGTCACGCGGCCGGCGAAGGTTTGGGCTGTTCTAGCGAGCAGGTGCTCCCGTTTTCGACCGGTGTCATTGGTCAACGGCTGCCGGCCGAGAAAATCACCGCCGCCCTCGACGCAGCTCTGGCGAATTTGCAAGAAGACGCCTGGGCCGCGGCGGCGGTCGGGATCATGACCACCGATACCGTGCCGAAATGTGTTTCTCAAGAAGTGAACGTTGGCGGCCAGCGCTACCGCATCACGGGGATCGCCAAAGGTGCGGGCATGATCAAACCCAACATGGCCACCATGCTGGCTTTCATCGCGACCGACGCTCGGATCAACGCCCCGGACTTAAATACGCTGGTTGCAGAGCTAGCGGAGCGTACTTTTAATCGAATCACCATCGATGGGGATACCTCCACCAACGATAGCTGCGTGCTTATCGCGACCGGGCAGGCGTGTGCCCGCCCGTTGCTGCCGCACACCGCAGATTGGCGCGCGTTCACGACGGCGCTAGAACAGGTCTTTGCCGATTTGGCGCGCGCTGTCATTCGCGATGGCGAAGGTGCTACCAAACTGGTGACCGTCGCCGTGCGCGGTGGCCAAACCACTGCCGACTGTCTGCGGGCGGCCTATGCGGTGGCCGAGTCGCCATTGGTCAAGACGGCGCTGTTTGCGAGTGATCCCAATTGGGGTCGAATTCTCGCGGCTGTGGGGCGTTCCGGCGCGCAGGGTATGCGGCTAGAAGACATCGCCATTGCGATCGGCAAGGTGCCCATTGTGGCGCGGGGCGAACCCGTGCCGGGCTACGTGGAGGCCGACGTCGCGCGAGTCATGCAGGGGGCGGAATACGAGATCGCCGTCCAAATAGGCACCAGCGACACCCAAGCCGCGGTGCTGACCTGTGATTTTTCTTTTGAGTACGTGCGCATCAACGCTGAATATCGCAGCTAGTGCGGCGCGCTGGCGCGACTTTCAGATGAGTTCAGCGGACAACCATCCTGGTTTGCACGTGGTCGCTGCGGTCATTCGCGGCACCGATGGCCGTATTCTCATTACCCGCCGCGCCCCCCAGGTCGACCAAGGTGGCTTGTGGGAATTTCCTGGGGGTAAGCTCGAGCCGGGCGAACCACGACTGCGTGGGCTGCAACGCGAGTTGGAGGAGGAGTTGGGGATAAGGCTTGAGCACGCCGCGCCGCTGCTGCAACTCCAACACGATTACCCGCACCAGCGGGTGCTGCTGGATGTGTTTGAGGTGACTCGTTGGCAGGGCACGCCGTGGGGACGAGAAGGCCAACCGCTGCAGTGGGTGACGCCGGAGTCTCTGTTGGACTATGCGTTTCCGGCAGCTAACGCGCCCATCGTGACGGCGGCGCGATTGCCACGTTGGTGCCTCGTGACGCCTGCGCCGGAGGGCCCGGTTGCGGCATGGTTAGCCGCGCTGGAGCGCTGCGTGCAGGCCGGCTGTCGTTTAGTCCAACTGCGGGCGCCAGCGTTGGCCCGCGCAGACTATATTTCCTTGGCAGAATCGAGCATTGCCTTGGTGCATCGTTACGGCGCTCGCATCTTGCTAAACGCGGAACCGGCGCTGGCACACGCGTTGGCGGCCGACGGTGTGCACTTAAATTCTCGCGCCTTGCGCGAGCACTTGGTGCGACCACTTCCCAGCCCAATGTTGATCAGCGCGGCTTGTCACGACACCACAGAACTTGCCGCGGCGCGCGCCGTGGGCGTGGATTTCGTGTTGATTTCCCCGGTTGCGGCCACCCATTCTCACCCCGGCGTGCCCACGCTGGGCTGGTCTGGGTTGAGCGCGTTGGCGCTATCCGCCGGCCTGCCCGCCTTTGCCTTAGGTGGGTTGGGGCCACAAGATTTGGCACTCGCCGCCGCCGCGGGTTGCCTCGGTGTGGCGTCGATTAGTGCGGGTTGGCGGGATCCTGGCGCTATGAACGGCGCCGCTGCGACCCACGCGCTGGCGAGTTTTGGTGGGCTAGAGAACGCAGCACTGTAGTTCGAACTCAAGGGGGTCCGTGCTTTGTTGCGGGCGGGCGCCGAGTTCGGCATTGCGCATGAAGCGCACGGCAAAGCGATGTTTGCCGCCACTGATTTCGGCAAACACGTCATCCTCGTCAGCCACACTGACCCGCACCAAGTGACACGCCGAGTTGCTATCTAGGGTTTGCTGGTAGAACCCCCCAGAGGCGGTGACGGGTTGGGGCCTGGCGCTTTCCCGGATCATCTTGAGCGTGATGGTCACGCCGGCCTCGATCGCGCGCAAATCGGTCATCCAGTCGTTGAGTAACGCCAATCGGCGCTGGTGATCGCGGCTCAACCAATGATGAAACGCGGGCAGATCAAAACTACAAAGTCCGCCGGGAATCGCCAGTCGCTGGCGAATTTGCGTGACTAAATCGTTCTGGCGGAGCTTGGCGCCGGGTTGAAAGGTATTCGATTTCAGCAGCGCGCGCAGTGGCTCCAGCCGTCCCAGCGTTTGCTCCAACACGCCAGCGTTGACCCCGGGGTTGTTGCGTAATGCGCCGATCGTGGTGACATGGCGCTCAATTTCCTTGATCAGCTCGCCTTTGACGTCGGTACGGCTGAGTTGGTCGGAAATATCGATCATGCCGGCAATGGCATTGCGCGCCGCCCGAGGGGTTTCCCCTTGCATGCTTTCGGCCACCGAACCAAACAGGTACTCCAAACGCAGAAAGCACCGCACACGCTCGTTGAGCGGCTGCTCGTACACGGTCACGTGCGCCATTTTGGGTATCGGGAATAGCTGTTCTTGCGTGCTGGGGGCGTGTGGCATGGCTGACTGTCAGAACTTCCTAGCCGCTTGGGCGAGTTGCAAATAGCGCGCATGCAAGGCCACGATTTGAGGACGTAACGCGGACAGTGGGCCGCTGTTCTCCAGCATATCGTTCGCCACCGCCGCGCGCTGTTCACGCGATGCTTGGCTGTGCATGATTGCCGCTGCTTCGGAGGCTGTCAATTCATCGCGAGCGATCACGCGGGCAATTTGCACTGCTTCGGGGACATCGATCACCAGTACGCGGTCGACCCGGTTAACGCCGCCGCGCTCTACCAGCAGGGGGATGCAAACGAGGCAATACGGGTAGCCGGCAGCCTCGATTTGTTTTTGGGTGCCCGTCCGAATGAGGGGATGCACAATGGCTTCGAGTTGCTGGCGCAAGGCCGGGTTTGCGAAAACCTGCTGGCGCATGCGCCGCCGATCGAGCTCGCCCTGGTCGTTAAGGATGTCCTGACCAAACGCCGCCACCAGTGCCGCCAGTCCGGGCGTGCCGGGCGCGACGACTTCGCGCGCCACCTGATCGGTATCGATTACCGGCGCACCCAGTGCCGCGAATTCTTCACACACGGTACTTTTGCCGCTGCCGATGCCACCGGTGACGCCCACCACATAAGGCACGCCGGTGCTCATGGACCGATTAATTGGCGCAAGGGTGTGCCCCAGATAAGGTTAATCCAGCCGGCGGCCGCCAAAAACGGCCCAAAGGGGAGCGGCTTACTGCGCTCGTGCCGACGCAGGCCGATGAGCGCCAAACCGACTACCGCGCCCACCAATGCGGCACCCACGATGAGGGTGGGTAGCGCCTGCCAGCCCAGCCACGCGCCGAGCGCCGCGAGCAGTTTGAAGTCGCCGTAGCCCATGCCTTCTTTGCCGGTGGCGAACTTAAAGCCCCAATAAACGACCCATAAACTCAGGTAGCCCGCCATTGCTCCCACCACGGCGGTTGGCAGATCCACAAAATATCCAAACAGATTCGCGACCAGCCCAGCCCATAACAAGGGCAGAGTAAGGTCGTCGGGCAAGAGCTGGGTATCCAAGTCGATGACCGCCAGCGCGAGCAGCGCCCACGACAGTCCTGCGCCCCACAGCGCACTGGGGTTGGCCCCAAAATGCCAAGCGGCTACCACCCCCAAGACCGCCGCACTGAGTTCTACCAAGGGGTAGCGCACGCTGATGCTGGCCCGGCAATGACGGCAACGGCCCGCCAATAACAGCCAGCTCAACACCGGGAGATTGTCCCAAGCCGCGATCGGCTGCTGACAGTGTGGGCAACGTGACCGGGGCACCATCAGGTTGAACGCCGCCACCGGGGAATCGGTCTCGGCCTCACCCGCCAGCTCTGCGCAGTCGCGCCGCCAGTCGCGTTCCATCATGAGCGGCAGACGGTGTATCACTACGTTCAAAAAGCTGCCCACCAAGAGCCCAAGGACGCCCAGACCCACTGGGAATCCCAGCGGGTACTCGGCCAACACGGGCCAAAGTTCAAGCACTGCGCACAGCACCTAGCAGAAGGTATGGTCTACCCATGACTAAGCCGCGCCGGGGCCGTTAGACCACTTGGCCCATCTTGAAAATAGGCAGGTACATGGCAATCACTAGGCCGCCGATTACCACGCCCAACACCGCCATGATGAGGGGCTCCAGCAAACTGGTGAGCGCATCCACCGCATCGTCTACTTCCTGCTCGTACCAGTCGGCCACTTTCCCCAGCATGGCGTCCAAGGCACCGGACTCCTCACCGATCGCCACCATCTGTACCACCATATTGGGAAACAGACCGGCATCACGCATGCACACTTGGAGCTGGGTGCCGGTGGCAATTTCATCGCGCATTTTGAGGACTGCGGTGTAATACAGAATATTGCCGCAGGCTCCTGCGACCGAGGTCATCGCCTCTACCAGTGGCGTGCCGGCGGCGAACATCGTGGAGAGCGTGCGGGCGAAGCGCGCAATCGCAGATTTGTTCAGGATGTCGCCGATTACCGGTAATTTGAGAGAGATGCGGTCGAGCCAGTGAGCAAATTTGAGGGAGCGTTTCTTGAGGGCACCGAAGCCAAAGATAACCCCGCCGATGATCGCCAACATTAGCCACCATTTTTCCTGAAACCATTTCGACATGTCGATGACCATGCGCGTTAACGCCGGCAAGTCAGCACCGAAACCCTTAAATAGCTCCTCAAACTGGGGAATAACGAAGATCATCAACACGCAGGTGATGATGAAAGCCACTACCACCACTGCAACGGGGTAGAACAGGGCGCCCTTGATCTTAGATTTTAGGGCTTCGGTCTTCTCCATGTAGACGGCGAGTTTATGCAGGATGTCTTCGAGAATACCCGCGTGCTCGCCGGCCGTGATGAGATTGACGAAGAGCTCATCAAACTGCTGCGGATGTTTGCGCAGCGCATCCGCCAACGCGCCCCCCGCTTCAATATCCCCTTTGACCGACATCAGCAGCTGTTGCATCGATCTGTTGGCGTGCCCACGGCCGACGATTTCGAAGGACTGCACTAGCGGCACGCCTGACGACATCATGGTGGCCAACTGCCGACAAAAGACCGTGATGTCTTTGGTCGTGATTTTGCTGCCGCCGCCACCCAAGAGCGGTTTGGATTTCTTTTTAACTTTGAGCGGATTCACCCCTTGGCGGCGCAAGAGCGATTTGACCAACGCATCGCTTTGCGAAGACATTTCGCCTTTAACGCGCTTCCCCGCGCGATCGATGCCTTCCCAGCTATACATATGCGACTTAACGGGTGTGTTCTGAGCCATGGTTTATTCCACCGTCACACGATTGATCTCGGACAGGCTCGTGATGCCGCGGCGCGCCTTGTTTAAGGCAGATTTACGGATGTCCCAAATACCTTCGGCTCGGGATTGGTCTGCGAGCCGCATGGCATTCGCCCCTTCAATGATGAGCCGCTTCAGGGAGTCGGTGATTGGCATCACCTGATAAATCCCGACCCGGCCTTTATAGCCGGTCGGACAATCTGTGCTGGAACCTGGACCGTAGAGCCTAAAGCCGGCGTCGATTTCCTCTTGCGTGAAACCTTCTTTCAGGAGGGCCTCAGTCGGGATCTCCAACGGGATACGGTAATCGGGGTGCAGCCGACGCGCCAAGCGTTGCCCCGTAATAATGTTAATGGTGGTTGCCACGGCGAATGGTGGAATGCCCATGTCCTGCAGCCGCGTGAGTGTCTGTGGGCCATCGTTGGTGTGTAACGTGGACATCACCATGTGGCCCGTTTGGGCGGCCTTTACGGCGATAGATGCCGTTTCAAAATCGCGAATCTCGCCCACTAGAATGATGTCTGGATCCTGACGCAGAAACGCCTTCAGCGCTTTCGGGAAGGTCATGCCGGTGCGCTCATCTACCTGCACTTGGTTCACCCCGGGCAGGTTGATTTCCACGGGGTCTTCCGCCGTGGAAATATTGATGTCCTCTTGGTTGAGGATATTGATGCCGGTGTAAAGCGAGACGGTTTTGCCGCTGCCGGTCGGACCGGTGACCAAAAACATGCCGTAGGGTTTTTGCAGATTCTTGAGGAAAAGGTCTTTTTGTACGTCCTCATAGCCCAGTTGGTCGATGTTGAGCGACGCGGCATCTGAGTTAAGGATACGCATCACGCATTTTTCGCCGTAAAGCGTTGGGCAGGTGCTCACCCGAAAATCGATGGACTTGGTTTTAGACAGCTTTAATTTGATGCGGCCGTCTTGTGGCACGCGGCGTTCGGACACGTCCAGTCGGGACATTACCTTGATACGTGCTGCAATTTTGCCGGCCAGGGCCAGCGGCGGCTTGGCGATTTCGGACAGCATGCCGTCCACCCGAAAGCGCACGCGATAGATTTTCTCGTAGGGTTCGAAGTGGAGGTCAGAGGCACCACGCTTAATGGCGTCGAGCAGCACTTTGTTGACAAAGCGCACTACCGGCGCGTCGTCCACCTCCGAACTCTCGGCGGCGGTCTCAATTTGTGGGCCAATTTCCAGGTCATCGAGGTTCTCAAAATCGCCATCGTTCAAGGCCCCTAGGCCGGATTCCGTTGCAGCGAGAGATTTTTCAATCGCGACCTTGAGCTTGTTTTCTTCTACCAGCACGGCTTCGGTGTTGGCGCCGAGGTGAAACTTTATTTCGTCCAGGGCCTGCAGGTTGGTGGGGTCAGAGACGGCGATGAATACCCGGTTGCCGCGTCTGAAGATCGGTAGCGCATGATGCCGAAGAATTAATTCTTCGCTGACGAGCTTCACGACATCGGGGTCTATTTCTAGCGACTCGATGTCAATCAGCGAAACCCCAAACTCTTGGGAAGCCGCTTGGGCCACCGTTTTGGAATCGCTGAGCTTCTGATCAATGAGATATTTGACGAAGGATGTTTTAGCGCTCAGCGCGGCCTGAAAAGCCTGGATGGCAATCGGTTCTTCAAGCACCCCGTCGGTGACCAGTTTGCGTGCCAGTCCGGTCAGGTGAATGCGGTTAGGGCTGGCTGCCACGGGCGTTTTCCCTCAGGTTAAAAGCTGTTCCAAACTTCGAAAAGAGTAGATGAAAGGCTGCTAAATAACCATCACAGTTACTTATTTAAGCTGCAGCCCTCCCATCTTCTCTTTTTTTAACGCGGTGGGTGGCCCGTTTAGTGCCCGAAGGTGAATTTCCCATCGACTACGTCCACCTTAATGGTGTCGCCGGCCCCAAAACGTCCATCGAGCAACGCGACGGAAAGCGGCGTCTCGAGGTAGCTTTGCACCGCGCGCTTGAGCGGACGGGCGCCGTACGCCATATCGAAACCAGCCTCCCCCAAGGTATCGACCGCAGCGCTCGTAATATCCAGCTTAATTTGCTGTTCGGCTAGCCGTTGCCGGAGGTAAGTAATCTGCACTTCCGCGATGGCCCGAATCTGTGCCGGGAGCAAACTGTGGAAGACCACTATTTCATCGATACGATTGATGAACTCTGGGCGGAAGCTCAGCCAGACTTCTTCCATCACGGCGGCGCGCATGACGGCGTAGTCCACGCCCTCGTCCAACTGCTGGATGCGCTGCGATCCGAGGTTGGAGGTCATCACGATCACGGTGTTTCGGAAGTCCACCGTGCGGCCGTGGCCATCGGTCAGGCGCCCCTCGTCGAGAACCTGCAGCAAGATATTGAAAACCTCGGGGTGGGCTTTCTCAATCTCATCCAGCAAGATAACCGAGTAGGGTTTACGCCGCACGGTCTCGGTGAGATAGCCACCCTCTTCGTAGCCCACATAGCCGGGCGGCGCGCCAATCAGGCGTGAAACAGCGTGTTTTTCCATATATTCAGACATATCGATGCGGACCATCGCGTCTTCTGTGTCGAACAGGAACTCGGCCAACGCTTTGCACAGTTCGGTCTTGCCGACCCCGGTAGGGCCCAAAAATAGAAAGGATCCATTAGGCCGACGCGGATCCGATAAGCCGGCCCGCGTGCGCCGAATGGCGTTGGCGACCGCCGTTAGAGCCTGTTCCTGTCCCACTACCCGGCGATGCAGTGCCGTTTCCATGCGCAGTAATTTGGCCCGATCGCTTTCCAACATTTTGCTGACTGGAATCCCGGTCCACTTCGACACCACCTCGGCGATTTCTTCCTCTGTGACACGATTACGCAGCAGCCGCATGGGTGGCAGCTCGGTGTCCGAGGTGGCGAGCAGCTGTTTTTCCAATGCTGGGATCACCCCATATTGCAGCTCGGACATCCGGCTTAGGTCACTGCTGCGGCGGGCCAAGTCAAAATTTTGTCGCGCCCGTTCCAACTCTGCTTGCACTTGATGCGTGCCGAACAGCGCGGCCTTTTCTGATTTCCAGATTTCCTCTAGATCGGCAGCCTCGCGCTCAATTTTATCCAACTGGGCTTCGAGGTCCGCTAGCCGCCGCTTGGAGGCGTCGTCCGTTTCTTTGCGTAAGGCTTCGCGCTCGATCTTGAGTTGGATAACTTTGCGGTCGATGCGGTCGAGTTCCTCTGGTTTCGAATCGATCTCGATACTGATGCGACTGGCGGCCTCGTCGATCAGATCGATAGCTTTGTCGGGAAGCTGCCGGTCAGCGATGTAGCGATAAGACAACTGCGCGGCCGCAACGAGCGCCGGATCGGTAATTTCGACCCCGTGGTGGACGGCATATTTTTCTTTGAGTCCCCGCAGGATAGCGATGGTGTCTTCGATCGATGGCTCGTCCACTATCACCCGTTGGAAACGCCGTTCGAGGGCGGCGTCTTTTTCCACATATCGGCGGTATTCGTCCAGCGTTGTCGCGCCGATGCAGTGTAATTCGCCACGCGCCAACGCCGGTTTCAGCATATTGCCGGCGTCCATCGCGCCTTCCGCTTTGCCGGCACCCACCAAGGTATGCAGCTCATCAATGAACAGCACCACTTGGCCTTCCTGACGGGCCAAATCGGTGAGCACGGCTTTCAGCCGTTCTTCAAATTCGCCGCGAAATTTAGCCCCCGCGATCAGGGCTGCGAGGTCCAGCGACAGCACGCGCTTGCGCTTCAGGCCTTCAGGCACTTCCCCATTAACAATCCGCTGCGCCAAGCCTTCAACGATGGCGGTTTTGCCCACCCCGGGTTCGCCGATGAGTACCGGATTATTCTTGGTGCGTCGCTGTAACACCTGGATGGTGCGGCGGATTTCTTCATCGCGGCCAATCACGGGATCCAGCTTGCCTTGTGCGGCGCGTGCGGTGAGGTCGGTGGTGTATTTCTCGAGCGCTTGGCGGTTTTCTTCAGCGTTTGCATCATCCACGGTCTCACCCCCCCGGAGGCTTTCAATGGCCTTTAGAATCGGCGCTTCCTGCGCGCCTAGCCGCTTCAGGATGCTGCCCAGTTCTCCCGGATCACCCAGCGCGGCGAGGAGGAACAACTCGCTGGAAATAAACGCGTCACCCCGTTTCTGGGCGAGTTTTTCGGTGAGGTTAAGGACCCGGATCAATGGGTTCGAAGCTTGTACATCCCCGCCGGATCCCTCGACCTTGGGGAGCCCGGCGAGCGCTTTGGTGAGTTGGGTGCGCAAAGCACCCACCTCCACGCCACTTTTTCCCAACACATGTTTGAGTGTGCTGCCCTCGGCCTCAAGGAGTGCTGAGAGGAGGTGGAGCGGCTCAATAAACTGGTGGTCTAGTCCTAACGCGCGGCTTTGAGCGTCGGCCAGTGCCTGTTGAAAGCGGGTGGTCATTTTGTCGGTGCGCATGGGCCAGTCCTTGATAAATTGAAACGATTAACCCCCAGATGGGGTCACGTCTTGGTTTATCAACATTGCGGGGTCTCTTCACTGATCCAGATCAGGCTGGCGAAGCGACCGCACACGCCATCGCGCCGAAAAGAAGGAAACTCTGCCGGCTGGCTATCCGTGTAGCCGGCGTAGGTGGCAATGTTGGTCGCCCCCGCGCGCTGGAGTTGGTGGTGCGCGATGCGGGCAAGATTAGCGTGCCAAGCACCCTCAGCATAATGAAACGCCTCGGCATAGGCCTCGTCTAAAGCCAAAAACCGTTCGCGGAGATCCACACCAACCTCATAGGCCTGGGGCCCGATGCCAGGACCTATCCACGCAATCCAGGGGCCTGCCGCCGCGAATTTTTCACAGGTATTGGCAATCACACCGCCCGCCAGTCCCCGCCAGCCGGCATGAATGGCGGCCACCTTAGTACCGGTGAGGTTGCATAACAGGATGGGTAGACAGTCAGCGGTCAGTACCGCGCACACCACATTGCGGGCGCTAGTCCAGGCCGCGTCCGCCACCGGCGGGGTCGCGGTGGGGCGGGTCACCTCAACGGCTTGTGCGCCGTGAATTTGTGCCAGCCAGCGTGGCGCGGAGGGTAAGACTAAGGCCTGCGAGAGGCGCGCGCGGTTGGCCGCGACTGCCGCCGGATCATCACCCACGTGGGTGGCCAGATTGAGACTGGTATAGGCGCCGACACTGGTGCCGCCGTGACGCGTGGTGAAGTAGGCACAAACCCCGAGTGGCGCGGGCCAAGCGGGGCTGAGCGCCGAAATCATTTGTGCAAGGCGGCAGCGGTGTCCTGTGCCAGCGCGGCGAGCAAGCTCACGATGTCTGCGGGCAATGGGGATTCGGCTTCTACGGTGCCCCGTCCACTGGGATGTGGAAATGCCAGACGCAAGGCGTGCAGCGCTTGGCGTTTGAGGCCCCGTAAGGCAACCAGCAACTCGGGCTGTGCGCCGGCGGGTACGCGCTGCCGCATACCGTAGGTCGGATCGCCCACGATGGGGCTGCCGACGTATTGCAAATGGACGCGGATCTGGTGTGTGCGCCCAGTTTCTAGCGCAATTTCAAGCAGCGTGTGTTCCCGGAACTTGCTGGTAACCCGGTAGTGGGTTACCGCCTCGCGCCCGCCTTCCGCGACGCGCATGCGGGTTCTCTGGCGGCGATCGCGGGCGATAGAGGCCTCAATCGTCCCGCCCGCGACCACCACGCCGTGCACGATCGCCGCGTAAGTGCGGTGGATTTCACGCTCGGCCATCATCGCGGTGAGGCGTTGGAAGGCTCGCGGTGTGCGGGCCACCACCAGCAGGCCCGAAGTGTCTTTGTCGAGGCGATGAATAAGACCGGCGCGCGGTAAGGCGGTGAGCTCTGGATAGCGGTGCAGCAGCCCGTTGACCAGCGTGCGATGGCTGTTGCCGGCACCTGGGTGCACCACAAGCCCGGCGGGTTTATCGACCACGATAAGCGCGCGGTCCTCGTGGATAGTGGTGAACTCTACGGGTTCAGGGATGGTTTCTGCGCTTGCCGCTAACACGGCTTCGACTGCGATGCGGTCGCCAGCCGCGACGGTATCGCGGGGGCGGCAGGGCCGATCGTTTAGAAAAACCCGACCCTCACGGATCCAAGTTGTCAGCATTGTGCGCGAGTAATCCTCAAAAACTGCGGCCAGCGCCTGATCCAGACGGCGGCCGCCGAGTTCGGAGGGAATCCGGATCTCATGGCGGCGAACTTCATTCATAGCGTGGAGTCTACCTGCAAGTGGCAGCACTTGCCTTGGTCTCACCGCTCGCAAGTACTACAATATTTGCCCCAGAACGACGGTCTTGAACTTTAGTGAACCAATTATCGACCCTGTTCGTGGCCAAGCGCGCGCTTGCAATCTTGTTGCTGGGGCTGCTCATGGCAGGCTGCGGCCTGCTGCCGGATAAAGATGCGGAGGATATTCCGGAGAACTGGCCGGAAGACAAACTCTATTTTGCGGCCAAGGAACGTCTAGATGCCGGCTCGTGTAACGGCGCCATCGACTACTACGAAAAACTCCAGGGCAGATATCCTTTCGGGGCCTACGCGCCACAGGCTCAGCTAGAGCTAGCGTATTGCCACTACAAATCTGAAGAACTGCCCAAGGCAATTGCCGCCGTTGACCGGTTCATGAAGCTCAACCCCACCCATCCGTCGATGGACTACGCTTTCTATCTGCGCGGATTGATTAATTTCAACACCGGTAAGGGCGCGATTGAGCGGCATCTTGCGCGCGATGCTTCGCAGCGTGATCCGGGTGCCTCACTCAAGGCGTTCAACGACTTTAGCGAACTCATCAAGCGTTTCCCGGACAGCCGCTACGTGGCGGATTCCCAGCTACGCATGCGCTTTCTGCGCAATATCCTCGCCCAGCACGAAGTGAACGTGGCTAACTGGTACATGCGTCGCGGCGCTTTTGTGGCGGCTGCTAATCGGGCCCGTTACGTGGTCGAAAACTACCAGCAAACTCCGGCGATGCCTGCGGCGTTGGGGTTGCTGGCAAAGGCGTACAAAGTGTTACAACTAGACGACCTTTCGGCCGATGCTTTGCGGGTGCTGGAACTCAATTACCCCGATGACCCCGGCATCGAAGCCGTCAAAGAAACCTCGGTAGATTGATCAACCCACGCCTGCGGGTTTAAGCCGGTGGTACCGGCTCCTGCTCGTCATAGCGCGAGGTAATCGGAAAGCGCCGGTCACGGCCAAAAGCACGCTCGGTGATGCGCACCCCGGGTGCCGCCTGACGCCGCTTGTACTCATTGCGGTCCACCATGCGCGCCACGCGTTTTACTGTTTCCAGTTCAAACCCTGCTGCCGCAATTTCTTGA
This sequence comes from Klebsiella pneumoniae, assembly GCA_945862315.1. Classification (GTDB taxonomy): domain Bacteria; phylum Pseudomonadota; class Gammaproteobacteria. The sequence continues at coordinate 39,673 of CAMAXW010000009.1, read as the reverse complement.
GGGGTTTGATCCCGTTCGATGTACCGCTCCAGCAACGGGTCTAACACCTCATAGGGGGGGAGGCTGTCGGTGTCTTTCTGGTCCGGACGCAGTTCTGCGGTGGGCGGCCGCTCAATCACCCGCGGCGGGATGCTAGGCACTGCACTTTGGGCGTTGCGCCAGCGTGCCAACGCATAAACCAGCGTTTTGGGGCAATCTTTCAAGGGTGCAAAACCGCCCGCCATGTCGCCATAAAGGGTGGCGTAGCCCACCGCCATTTCGCTTTTGTTACCGGTGGTGAGCACCATGCGGCCGGTTTTATTCGATATCGCCATGAGCAGGATGCCCCGGCAGCGGGCCTGAATATTCTCTTCGGTGACGTCGGCTGCGCGCCCGGCAAACACCGGTTCTAGGCACGCATTAAAGGCCGTGAAGGGCGCTTCGATGCCCACGACATGGCACTCGCAGCCCATGCGCCGGGCTTGTTCCAGCGCATCCTCAATGCTCATGTCCAGGGTGTAGCGCGAGGGCATAGAAATCGCGCTGACGTTGGCCGCACCTAGCGCGTCTGCGGCGATCGCAAGCGTCAAGGCGGAATCGATGCCACCCGATAGCCCGATCACCGCGCCGCTGAAGCGATTTTTGTGCACGTAATCGCGCACCCCGAGCACCAAGGCTTGATACACCCCGGCGGTTTCGTCGAGCGGCGTCGCACGTGGGCCCGTGATCGATAGCCCCGGCACCTCACCCCGCACTTCGACGCACACGAGTTCCTCCACAAACTCCGCTGCACTCACCACTTCAGTTCCCGCGGCATCCATCACGAACGAGCCGCCATCGAAGACGAGTTCGTCTTGGGCACCCACTAAATTCAAGTAGAGCACCGGGATACCAGCAGACTGGATCGCCGTTTTAACCGCCGCCCGGCGCACGGTGCGTTTGTGCAGGCTGTAGGGGGATGCGTTGATATTCAACAGCACTTGCGCGCCGGCGGCGCGGGCGCTGACGGCGGTGGTGGGATCCCAGATGTCCTCGCAGATGCTCAGCCCCAAGGCCACGCCGTCGAGCTCGACGACGCACGCCGCCTCACCCGCGACGAAATATCGCTTCTCGTCGAAGACCGCATAGTTGGGCAGACGCTGTTTGCGATAACAAGCGCGCTCGGCGCCCTCATCGAAGAGGCTGGCACAGTTATAAACCGCCCCATCCAGCGCCTGTGGGTGGCCAACCAGCACCGCAATGCCCTGCGAGGCTTGCCTAATTTGCCGCAGCGCGTGCTCCACCCGCCGATGTAGCCCCGGCCTAAACAGCAAGTCCTCGGGTGGATAGCCGGTGATGGCGAGTTCTGGGAACGCCACCAGCCGGGCTTGGTAATCATCGCGGGCCGTGGCCATGGCCTGCATGATGCGCGCCGTATTACCGGCGATGTCGCCAACGCAGAGGTTGAGTTGGGCCAGAACGATTTTCATCGGGCGCGCTTGCATTGAGGCGGCTTTCTATCCCTGTAACGCACGCTTCATCGCCGCCCCAAGCTCAGCCGGGGAATTGACGGTGCGTACGCCCGCGGCTTCCAGCGCAGCGTATTTATCCGCCGCCGTACCCTTCCCGCCAGCAATAATGGCACCCGCGTGCCCCATCCGCTTGCCGGGGGGGGCGGTCACGCCGGCAATATAGCCAACCACGGGCTTGGTCACGTACTGGGCAATAAATGCCGCGGCATCTTCTTCGGCGGAGCCGCCAATTTCGCCCACCATGATGATGCCTTCAGTTTGCGGATCCGCTTCGAACAGGCGCAGGCAGTCGATGAAATTCATGCCCTGAATGGGATCCCCACCGATGCCCACGCAGGTGCTTTGGCCTAAGCCTGCGTTGGTGGTTTGATGGACTGCCTCATAGGTCAGCGTGCCGGAGCGCGAGACGATGCCGATGCGACCGGGACGGTGAATGGCGGCTGGCATGATGCCCATTTTGCATTCGCCGGGGGTAATCACGCCCGGGCAGTTGGGACCGATCAGACGCACCTCGGGATGGCTCATCAACATGTGCTTCACTTTCAGCATGTCGAGTACCGGAATGCCCTCGGTAATGCAGGCGATGATTTTGATCCCGCCATCGACCGCTTCGGCGATGGCATCTGCCGCGAACGGCGGCGGCACGAAGATCATGCTGGCGTCGGCGCCGGTCGCTTTGACCGCCGCGTGGACAGTGTCGAAAATGGGTCGGTCGAGGTGTTGATTACCCCCGCGGCCCGGGGTGACCCCGCCCACCAGTTGAGTGCCATAAGCGATGGCCTGCGTGGCGTGAAAAGTACCCTGTTTGCCGGTGAAACCCTGCACCAGGACGCGTGTGTGTTTGTTGATCAGAATGGACATTAATGGGCTCCTGCGACGGCGGCCACGACCTTCTGGGCGGCATCGCTTAAATCTTCTGCGCTCAAGATCGCTAACCCGCTGTCGGCCAGCATCTTTTTACCTTCAGCTACGTTGGTGCCTTCCAATCTGACCACCACGGGCACGTTGACACCGACTTCCTTGACCGCCGAGATGATCCCGGAGGCGATCATGTCGCAGCGTACGATGCCGCCAAAAATATTCACCAAAATGGCTTTGACGTTGGGATCGGAGGTAATGATCTTGAAGGCCTCCGCCACGCGTTCAGCCGTGGTGCCGCCGCCAACGTCCAAGAAATTAGCCGGCGCCCCGCCATACAACTTGACGACGTCCATGGTGGCCATGGCGAGCCCGGCACCATTGACCATGCAGGCAATATTGCCGTCGAGCGTCACGTAGTTCAGATCGAAAGCCTGCGCGCGGCGCTCTTTTTCGTCTTCTTGCGTGGGGTCGCGCCACGCGGCGATGGCCTGCCGATACAGCGCGTTGTCGTCGATGTTAATTTTGCCATCGAGTGCGGCGAGGGTCCCGTCGGCCAAAATGGCGAGTGGGTTGATTTCCAGCAGGCTGAGATCTTTATCGATGAACAGCCGGTACAGCCCTTTTAAGATGACCGCTAATTCTTTGCGCTGGGAATCCGTCAGCGCCAGGGCAAAACCCAATAGGCGGGTTTGGTAATCCTGTAGCCCTAGCACGGGGTCAATACTGGCGGTAAAAATGAGTTCCGGCGTGTTGGCCGCTACTTCTTCGATGTCCATGCCGCCGGCACGGGATGCCATAAACGTCACGCGGCGGCTAGCGCGATCAACCACCGCACCGAGGTAGAGTTCGTGGGCAATTTGGGCGGCGCTATCAATCAACACAATGTTGACAGGCTGCCCCGTGGGCCCGGACTGCGTGGTCACCAGTTGCGTGCCGAGCATGGCACCTGCCGCGAGCGCTGCTGCTTCCGGGCTTTTCACAAACTTCACGCCGCCGGCTTTGCCGCGACCACCGGCATGTACTTGAGCTTTGACCAGCCAAGCCTCGCCACCCAGCGCACGGGCGTTGGCGGCCGCTTCGTCGGCGGTGCGGGCAATTTTGCCGGGAAGGATGGGTATCCCGTACTCAGTAAATAACTGCTTGGCCTGATATTCGTGCAGGTTCATCGGTCCTCTCCATGCTGATCGATAGGGCAATGCGCGCGTTGTGGGGGCTGAGAGCCCAGCGCCCCGAGCGGTTTGGGTTGTTTCGCCCCCACCGTCCGGGGGGGAACTATATCGGATTGCTCGCAACACGTGCACGCCGTGACTTGCGTCACAGCCACGTCCGCGCAACGCTAGGACCTTAGAAATTGCTCGGGATGGACGTTAATGGGATTGAGTCGACTGCTGGTGGTAGCCCTGCTGGTCTGGGTTGTTTGGTCGCTGTGGCGGCGCTGGCGACGTGCGGGCGCGCGCGGCGATGCCCCAGTCCAGCAGGCGGTACGGATTGTGAAATGCGCGCAGTGCGGCGTGTATCTGCCGGAGGGGGACGCGCGCGCGCTGCGTGACGCGAGTTTTGAGTGCAAATCGCATGACCAGCCTGCCCGCTGAGGCGGGGTCTCTAGACGAGGAGGTCACGCAAAAGCCGTGGCGCGCACTGCGTTATTTTAACGTTTACCGCCTGCTGCTCGCCGGCATGTGCGGTGCGCTGACCTGGAGCGGGGGGCTGCCGCCCCAAGTGCCCCCGTCCGCTGTGCCGCTCGTTGGTTGGACCGCCACGCTGTATTTCGGCGCCGCGGTGGCGTTGGCGTTGCTGGCGTGGCGCCGGTGGGCCGGGTTCTCGTTGCTGCGCAATCTGCAGGTGCCGCTGGATGTTTTAGCCATTACCCTGCTGATCCACGCCAGCGGCGGGGTTAGCGGTGGCTTTGGCATTTTGCTCGTCGTGGCGACGGTCGGATCGTGCCTGTTGGCAGGGCGGCGGGTGGCGGTGGCGTACGCCTCGCTGGCGACCCTCGCGTTACTGGCGCAGACCCTCTATGGGATAGTCCGTTTGGACTATGCGACCGCCAGCTACGCGCAAGCGGCGCTGCTGGGGGTTATCTGTTTTGCTGCCGGCCTGCTGGCCGCCTGGCTGGCAGAACAGGCGCGTAACAGCGCAGCACTCGCCGCCACTCGCGCAGTGGAGTTACGCAATTTGGCGCAGCTCAACGAATACATCGTCCAGCGCATGCAATCGGGCATTGTGGTGTTGGACGACAAGCTGTGCGTGGTGTTAGCGAACGAAGCTGCGTTGCGCATGGCGGGGCAGCACATTGCCGTGCCCGGCTGTTCGCTGGTGGCTTTCTCGGAGCCTTTGAGCATCGCGTGGCTGGCGTGGGTGCAACGCGCAGAAAATCCCCGAACCCCGCTCACACTGGGGCCTGATGGGATGGAGGTCATTGTGTCGTTTGCGCGGCTGGAGCGGGCGGAGCGGGTGGATGGCGGCAGCACGTTGGTGTTCATGCAAGACGCTGCGGAGACCCATCAGCGCGTACAGCAAATCAAACTGGCCTCGCTAGGACGCCTGACTGCCAGCATCGCCCATGAGATTCGCAACCCGCTGGGCGCGATTAGTCACGCCGGGCAACTGTTGGGGGAGTCTGCGGCGCTGCCGGCTGAAGACCGCCGCCTTGTGCAAATTATTGCTCAGCACTCGGCCCGCATGAACGACATCGTGAGCAATGTGTTGATGATTGGCCGGCGCGTATCAACCGTCACGGAGCGCTTTGCGCTGGTGCCGTGGCTTGAGGCATTTCTCGCTGAATTCGCCGAGCGCCGTGGCTTGGACGCCGGCGCGCTCGCCTGCGTCGCCAAGGAGGCTGATATCGTTGTGCAGATGGATAAAAGCCAGCTCCACCAAGTGCTGTGGAATCTCGCCGAAAATGCTTTGCGTTACAGTCGATACTTACCCTTGGTGCAATTTTTGGTCAGCCGCCAGCCGGGTAGCGGTCGACCCCTATTAGATGTTTGTGATACCGGGGTTGGAATGCCCCCTGCGGACGCTGGCCAAGTTTTCGAGCCGTTTTTTACGGGCCTCGGCGGCGGTACCGGGCTGGGCCTGTATATCGCCCGCGAACTGTGCGAGTCCAATCAGGCCACCCTCACTTTGTTGTCCGCTGGCAGTCAGGGCTGTATTTTTAGGCTCTGTTTTGCCCACCCCGATGCCTTAGTCTTGATGAGCTAGCCCGCCCATGGCACAACCGCACGCTTTAATCGTCGACGATGAACCGGATATTTGCGAACTCCTGGCGATCACGCTGGACCGCATGGGCATCACCACCACGGTAGCGGCTACCTTGGCGGCCGCCCGCGCGGCGCTGGCGGCGCACTCATTCGACCTGTGCCTGACGGACATGCGCTTGCCCGATGGCAGCGGGCTGGATTTGGTGAGTCTGATTCAACAACGTTACGCCGCCTTGCCGGTCGCGGTGATTACCGCCCACGGCAGCATGGAAGCCGCGATTCATGCCTTGAAAGCGGGCGCCTTCGATTTCGTCAACAAACCCGTAGACCTGCACAATCTGCGCAAACTCGTGGCCCAAGCGGTGACGCTAGCGGGGCCTGCACCGCCGCGCGCCCTCGTTGCACCGCTGATTGGGCGCTCCCACCTGATCGAGAAATTGCACGAGACCATTGCCAAACTCGCCCGCAGCCAAGCGCCCATTCATATCAGCGGCGAATCTGGCACCGGCAAAGAACTCGTTGCCCGGCTCATTCATGCGCAAAGTTCACGCGCTAGTCAGCCGTTTGTCCCGGTGAACTGTGGGGCCATTGCGCAGGATCTCATCGAGAGCGAACTCTTTGGGCACGTTAAAGGGAGTTTTACCGGCGCGACGAGCGACAAAATGGGGCTGTTTGAAGCGGCGGACGGCGGTAGCCTGTTTCTGGACGAGGTGGCCGAATTACCCCTGACGCTGCAGGTGAAACTGTTGCGCGCGGTCCAAGAAAAACGGATTCGGCGGGTGGGTGCGGCGCACGAACAGCCGGTCGACTGTCGCATTCTGTCGGCTACCCACAAAGATTTGGCCAGCATGGTGGCCGGGGGGGTGTTTCGTCAGGACCTGTATTACCGCATCAATGTGATCGAGGTCAAAGTACCGCCCCTGCGCGAGCGGGCTGAGGACATCGAACCCCTGGCGCAGTATTTCTTGGCGCGCTTGGCCCAAGCCCAAGCGCCGCTGCCGCTGAGCGCACCGGCCTGGGCGGCACTGCGGGCTTATGCGTTCCCCGGCAACGTACGAGAATTGGAAAACATCCTCGAGCGCGCTTGCGCGTTATGCGACGCCGGCACCATTGAAGTCGCTGATTTGCTCCTGCCCGCCCTACCGGTGGCAGCCGGCCCACCGGCTGGCGAACTGCAACCCTGGCTCGACGAGCTCGAACGCCGGCGTATTCTGGAAGCGCTCGAACAAACCCGTTGGAACAAGACGCAGGCGGCCAAGCTGCTGGGTATTTCCTTCCGAGCGCTGCGCTATCGGTTAGATCGCTTAGGCTTAAGTTGACGTTGGGCTGTCCTAATGCGTCACATTGTGACGTTTTGCGCTTATTCAGGCCCCGCAAGAAGGTCAAATCTGTCCCGAATGACCTTTAAAAACCCCGGCGCGACACAAAATTTAACAAATAGGTCAAGCTGGCACACTTGCTGCTCGCTAACCCATCACCACAGATAGCGAATGCTTGGGGCGGTGCCGCGAGGGACGGTTCGAAGACAACGAAGTCTGTTAGTTCAACGAGTCTTTATTTTTACTTCCGGAGTTATCAATGAAAAAGGTCCAACAGGGTTTTACCCTTATCGAACTCATGATCGTGGTCGCGATCATCGGCATTTTGGCGGCAGTCGCCATCCCGGCGTATCAGGACTATATGGTCCGTGCGAAGGTCACTGAAGGCTTGTCACTGGCTTCCGCCGCCAAAACGGCGGTCGCGGAGTATTACGCTACCAACGGCAGTTTGCCGACCAGCAACGCGCTCGCCGGCATGCCGTCTGCAGCAAGCATCGCGGGTAATAGCGTGAAAAGCGTTACGGTTGGAGCGGCTGGTTTGATTACGATCGTCTATACCGCTCAAGCACCACTAGCCTCGGCTACCCTGTTCCTGAAACCCACCACCAATACCGGTGCGATCAAGTTTGACTGCACGTCGACAGGCTCTGGTGGCGGCACTTTGCCCGCAAAATATCGGCCGGCTTCCTGCCGCTAGGCAGCGACACGCTGCTAGCCAACTCCCCGGCACTGCCGGGGAGTCTCTGCTGAGTGCCTAAGGGCGCGCACTTCCGCATGTTACCCACCAACGCCCGTTCCCCCTGCTGCCCCGAAGTGCTGGCGCTCACGCTGTTGCTGGTGCTCACGACGCTGGTTTACTGGCGCGGACTTGGCGGCCCTTTTGTTTTTGACGACTACGCCAATATTGTTGCCAATCCCGGTGTTCAGGCCGATCAGGGCTTTTGGCCAGCCGTGCGCCTCGCCCTGGTGGCCGGCGACGCGGGTCCGCTCAAGCGGCCGCTGAGCATGGTGAGCTTTCTGCTTAATTTTCGCGCCACGGGGCTCGATCCCTTCTGGTTCAAGTTTACGAATTTGGGCATTCATTTGCTCAACGGTGTGCTGGTGTGGTGGTTCACGCGCGGCCTGTTAGACCTTACCGCCGGCGGCGAGCGGGCAGGCATTCGTGCGGCGCTGGCACTGGTCACCACGGGGGCCTGGCTCCTCCATCCTTTGCAACTCACCAGCGTCCTGTATGTGGTGCAGCGGATGACCAGCCTGTCAACGAGCTTTGTGCTGTTAGGCTTGATATTTTATTTAAACGCCCGTCGCCAACACTGGGCGGGACGTCCCGCCTACGCGCAACTGTGGGTGGCGGTGCCGGGTTGTTTGCTGCTGGCGAGCTTGACCAAAGAAAGCGGCGCACTGCTGATATTGTTTGCATTTGCGATGGAAGTCAGCCTGCTGCGCTTCAAGGTGGCGACGCTGGGGCGATGGGGCACGCTCAATCAGTTCTATGGTCTTGTGCTCGTCTTGCCGCTGCTGGCCGGCGCGTTTTATTTATTGACCCACCCCATTTGGTTTGAACAGTCGGCACTTAATCGCCACTTCAGCGTGGCGGAACGTCTACTGACCCAGCCGCGTGTGCTTTTTCTCTACGTTAAAATTCTGCTGCTGCCGGTGTTGAGTCAGTTGGGGCTGTTCTACGATGACTTTCCAGTCTCGCATGGCCTGCTCACACCACCTGCCACGTTGGTGGCGTTACTGGGGCTGGGCGCGCTGGTGGTCGCCGCACTGGGTCTGCGCAAGCGGCTGCCGTGGTTGACGTTTGGGGTGTGCTGGTTCCTCGCCGGACACGCGATGGAATCGAGTTTCATCATGCTGGAAATGGTGCATTTGCATCGTAATTATCTGGCCTGCCTAGGGCCTCTGTTGGCAATCGCCGTGGGCCTGAACGCAAGGCTAACACCCACCCACCCGCGTCTGGCAGGCTTTGCCGCCGCCGCACTGCTGGCGGGGCTTGCGTTGGTGAGCGCCGTGCGCGCGGATCAATGGCGCGATCCGCTTTCTCTGGCGAGTTATGAGGTGCGCCATCGGCCCGACTCGCCGCGGGCCAATTACGAAGTGGGACGCCTGCTCGCGGACGCCGCGGTAGCCCTTCAGCAACCGACGCTCAACGAGGATGCGGCGCGTTATTTGTGGCGCGCGGTGGCGCTGGCGCCGCAAGACATCGGCGCGCTGATAGGCTTGGGCATGTTGGCCCATGGCCCGTTCCCGCCAGAGGTTGTTGCCGAGTTGACGCAACGTCTGAGTCGGCGGCCGCTGCTAGCATCCGAAACGCCCTATCTCAAAGCGCTAATTGCCTGCCTGCAAACGCAACGCTGTGCGCCGTCGGCCGCGCAAGTCATGGGTTTGTTCGGCGTCATTCTCGACCAACCCGGTTTAACCGACGGCGTGAAAGCCGATGTGTTGTCGATCCTTGGGATGTACTACGCCCAACAATTAGGCGATGTCGACGCCTGTGTGCGGCTCATGCGCGAGGCGGTGCAATTGCAACCCAACGCCGCTTATTTGCGGGTCAATCTGGTGCAGGCCCTGCTTTTTATTCCTGATGTGGTCGCGGCCGAAGCCCAATTGGCGGCGGCCGAGCGTCTTGACCGGCTAGGGGTCGAGGCGGCACGCTTGGCCCGTATCCGCGCCGATATCCAGACGTCGCGAACTCTCCCCTCCGCCGCCGGGAATGCGCCCACACCGCCATGAACACCGACTCCTTATTGCCGCCTGCACCCCCCGGCGAGTTCTCACTCGGCACCCAGTTGTCCATCGTGTTGCCCGCTAAAAACGAGGCCGCTTCGCTCCACACTCTGCTGCCGGAACTCAAGGCGCTGTATCCCGCGGCGGACATCCTCGTGGTGGACGATGGCTCCACGGACGACACGCGTGCGGTGTGCGCCGCGCACGCGGTGCGCTGCGTGGTACATGCCTACACGATGGGCAACGGTGCGGCCGTTAAGTCCGGCGCGCGCGCGGCACTCGGGGAGGTCATTTGTTTTATGGATGCCGACAGCCAGCACGCGCCGGCGGACATCGCACGATTGTTAGCCAAACTGGCCACCGGTTACGAGATGGTGGTGGGTGCACGCTCACGGCACTGCCATGCCAGCGTGGGCCGGCGCTACGCCAACGCGTTCTACAATCTTTTTGCCAGCTGGATGACCGGGCAGAAAGTCGACGACCTGACTTCTGGTTTCCGGGTGGTGCGGGCCAGTAGCTTCCGGGAGTTTCTGTATCTGCTCCCCAACGGTTTTTCTTACCCGACCACCAGCACGATGGCGTTTTTTCGCGCAGGCTATCAGGTTGCTTACGTGCCCATTCAGGCCAGTCGCCGAGTCGGTAAGAGCCATCTCAAACCACTCCAGGACGGGCTGCGATTTTTGTTGATCATTTTTAAAGTGGGGACGCTTTTTTCGCCGCTCAAGGTGTTTTTGCCCGTGAGCTTGGGCTTTTTCCTGCTCGGCGCGGGCTACTACGGCTACACCTTTGTGACCGAGCACCGGTTTACCAATATGAGTGCGCTGCTGCTCTCCAACGCCATTCTGATTTTCTTGATCGGCTTGGTGTCTGAGCAAGTCACCACGCTGCTCTACCGAGATCGCCGCTGAAGCCTGCGTAAGTCCTCGCTGCGGCGTGGTCGAACGCGCGGCGCGCCGGTCAAATTTAGCTCGCTACCACCCGCACCGGATGCTCGCGCAGGATCTCCAACATGACCGGGAAAATTTTGGGCGCGGCGGCGACGACGTCTCCTTGGCGCATCATGTCTTGGTCGGGGTAGGGCGGGCCGATCATCCCACCGGCCTCTTGGACTAGCAGCAAGCCGGCGGCAATGTCCCAAGGTTTCAGACCGAATTCCCAAAACCCGTCCAACCGGCCGGCCGCCACGTAAGCGAGGTCTAGGGCCGGGGATCCGCCGTTGCGCACGCCGTCCACCCGGTGGAGAAATTTGGCGAACGACAGGAGATAGGGATCGATCAAACGATCGTCGCGCACCGGGAAGCCCGTGGCGAGCTGGGCGGCCTCCAAGGCGCGACACCGGCTGACCCGCAAGCGCCGGTTGTTGAGTTGGGCACCACTGCCACGCGTCGCGGTGAACAGTTCGTCGCGCAGCGGATCGTAGACCACCGCCTGTTGGACTTCGCCACGAAACTCCAAGGCGATCGAGACCGCCACTTGGGGATAGCCATGAAGATAATTCGTCGTGCCATCCAGGGCGTCGATGATCCACACAAAATCGCTGTTGCCGCTGCCGCCGGATTCCTCGCCTAGAAACTGGTGATCGGGATAGGCGGTGCGCAGCGTGTCGATGGCGAGTATTTCGGCGTCGCGGTCCACGCTGCAGACATAATCTCGTCGGCCTTTGAGACTGATTTCGAGGGCGTCGACGCGCTCGATATTGCGGAGGATCACGGTGGCCGCGCGGCGCGCGGCGCGCACCGCGATATTGAGCATAGGGTGCATGGAATGGGCCTTTCAGTCGCGGGTGGCCAAGGGCCGGCTGCACGGCACCGGCCACAGAGCCCGGCGCGCGCGCTAGAATGACGCTGGATTCTACCGGATAAGCCGAACCCTGCGTGTCAAAGTCCTTAAACGAACTGTCATCTGCCGCCACCTTGCTCGCGCGCACCCGTATTGTTTTGGTGGAGACCTCGCACCCCGGCAATATTGGGGCGGCGGCGCGCGCCATGAAAACGATGGGACTGCGGCAGCTCGTGCTGGTACGACCCCGCCAGTTTCCGGCGGCAGAAGCCACCGCACGCGCGTCTGGTGCAGACGATGTGCTAGCCCAAGCCCTGGTGGTGGATACGCTTGCTGAAGCCGTTGAGGCGTGCGGCATCATTGTGGGCACCACCGCGCGCCCGCGCTATCTGGAATGGCCGGTGACGCCGCCGCGCGAGGCGGCTGAATGGGCGGCGGCGCAAGCGGGTGACGCGCAGGTGGCGATTGTCTTTGGGCGTGAACAAACAGGGCTGTCTAACGACGAACTGAGGCTTTGTCAGCGCGCGATTCGCATTCCTACGGCCGCCGACTTCAGTTCCCTGAATCTGGGGCAAGCGGTACAAATCTGCGCCTACGAATGGCGTCTGGCAGATTTGTCTGGGGTTGCTGCCGCACTGCCCGCGAGCGAGCCACTGGCGACCGGGGCCGAGCTCGCCGGTCTGATTGCCCATGCCAAAGCCACCATGACGCGGGTGGGCTATCTCAACCCCGCGCGCCCCAAACGCTTGCCCGATCGCCTGGCGCGGCTGGTGGGTAGTGGGCAGTTACGGCACAGCGAGGCGCAAATTCTGCGGGGTTTCTTAACCGCGATCGACGAGGCGCTGGCCGAAACGTAGCCCGGCGCGCTAGAGCGCGTTGAGGTAGGTCAACGGCCCGGCGCTGTCGCCCGCACGGATGTGGCCGATGACTCGCCCAGATTCACCGTGTTTGGCGAGGGTGGTTTGGACCGCGGCCACGTCCGCCGCGCGCACCACCATCAGCATGCCCATCCCACAGTTGAACGTGCGGAGCATTTCGTCGTCGCTCACCGGCCCGTGCTCACGCAACCACGCAAAAATGGGCGGCAATGTCCACGCGGCGAGGTCGATCTCAGCGTGTATCCCCGGGGGTAGTACGCGGGGCAGGTTGTCGGTAATGCCGCCGCCCGTGATGTGAGCCAGTCCCAACACCGGATGGCTGGCGATGGTCTTGAGCACTGCTTTGACATAAATGCGGGTAGGGGCCAGCAAGGCCTCGCCCAGCGTGCGGCCGTCAAAGGAGGTGCTCAACGCAAGGCCACTATTGCTCAGGATTCGGCGTACTAGCGAATACCCATTGGAATGGATGCCGGTGGACGCCAGTCCCAAGATGGCGTCGCCGGCCGCAATTTGACTGCCATCGATGAGGCCTGAAGCCTCGACCACGCCCACGCTAAAACCCGCCAAATCGTAATGGCCGGGCGCGTACATGTCGGGCATCTCGGCGGTTTCCCCACCCAGGAGCGCGCAGCCCGCTTGCCGACAGCCCTCGGCAATCCCTTCGATCACGCTGGCGGCGGTGGTGAGGTCTAGTTTGCTGGTGGCGAAATAGTCGAGAAAAAACAGCGGTTCGGCACCTTGCACAACGATGTCGTTCACACACATGGCCACCAGATCGATACCGATGGTGTCGTGGCGATTGAGGTCAATGGCGATTTTTAGCTTGGTCCCCACGCCGTCGGTAGACGAGACCAACAACGGCTCGCGGTATTGGTCGGATGGCAGGCGGAATAAGCCCCCAAATCCTCCCAATCCGCCGACTACGCCGGGTCGCAGCGTGGCTTTGGCAAATGGCTTGATACGTTCAACGAGCGCCGCGCCGGTGTCGATATCGACACCGGCATCGCGGTAACTGAGGGAGGGCGGTGCTTTATCATTCATGTGGGCATGGTAACGGGGGGGCATGGGGGGCGTAAACTGGAGCTCCCTTTGGTGCTTCCCTTGACTTCAAATACGCCTTTGCCTAGCGTCGCCCCATGATTTTCCGCCAACCCCTTGCGCTGTTACTGGGCGTGCTGCTGTGCGTGCCCGCGATGGCCACTTCTGTGGAGGGGCTATATGGGACCGAGGTGCCGGTGAGTGACCGCTCTATCGCCGCCACCGATCGCGGTGTGGTAGAGGCGCTGGCGGTGGTTTTGGTCAAGCTCACCGGCAATAGCGCCACTGCCACCGATGCCCGCGCCCGCCCGTTGCTCGCTCGGGCACGCAGTTTTGCCACCGTGATTGGGCAGGCCCAAACGGGGAACGCCGTGGATGGTTATCGGCTGCGCGTAGATTTTGATCCCGCAGCGCTGGCGGCCGCACTCCGCGAGCGGGGTTTTATTTTGTGGGCAAAAGAGCGACCCCGTCTGCAGCTGGGATTAGCGAGCATGGACGCCACGGGTCAGCCCCTACCATTAGACGCCGCCGTCGTGACGGCGATTGACCAACAGGCGGCCTCGCGGGGTTTGCCACTCACACGCCGGCCCGCGCCCCGCCCGCCGGTCACCCCCGATACCGGCGCTTGGTTGGATGCCTTGTTGGGCTTGGGCAGTGACCCGATTCCGAGTGGTGCCGCGCCGCAACTTGCCGGCGTGTTGCGTGCCACGCCTGAGGGCCAGTGGACGGGCGACTGGCGGGTGGTTGTGGATGGGCAAACCACGGCTTGGGTTGCCAGTGACGCCAGCCCCGAGGCGCTCGTGCGGGCCGCCCTCGACCGCGCGACCGATCGGGTGGCTGCGCATTACGCCGACCCGGCGATTTTTGGTGGCGCGCTGGCAAGCTTCACCCTGCGCGTGCAGGGCCTGCGCAATGCCGCGGATTATGGTCAGATGCTGCGGCTTCTGCGTGACATGGACGCCGTCCAGCGCTTGGAAGTCGCACAGGTCAGTGGTGATCAAATCCAGTTGACGGTGACCGCGCGTGGCGGCTTACCGGCGTTGGCACAGAGCCTGGTGCTGAACCCTCAACTCTCGCCACTGCCCAATCAACCAGCAATCTACCAGTGGGTGACCCCATGAATTCTCCGATCGAGCTTACGGATTCCCAACAATGGCGGATGCTGGCAGCGGTTGGCGGCTTCGCTTGGCTGCTGTATTTGCTCGGCCCCGTGCTGGCCCCGTTTTTGACCAGCGCCTTGCTGGCCTATCTGGGCGACCCCTTGGTAGACCGCCTAGAACGGCGGGGTTTGTCACGCATGCCCGGGGTGGTGATTGTCTTCGTTAGTATGCTGTGCGCCGCCGTGCTGGGGTTGGTCATCGTGCTGCCCGCGCTAGAACAGCAGGTGGCCGTGCTGGTTGGCAAACTGCCCGCTTTGCTGGTGTATGTGGACGAGAAGGTGTTGCCGTGGTTGTCCCAGCATTTCAATTTTAAACTCGATTTAAACGCCACGGCGCTGCGCGATCAGCTCACCGGGCACTGGCGTGAGGTGTCCACGGTGGCCAGCAATGTGCTGCTTCAACTGGGGCGCTCGAGCCAAGCGCTGCTGGGCTGGCTGAGCTTTGTGCTGTTGGTGCCCGTCGTGACCTTTTATTTGTTGCGCGATTGGGATTATTTGCTGGCTGAGTTTCGTAAGCTGCTGCCGCGCCGCTACGAGCCACGCCTCGTGGCGATCGCTCAGGAAATTGACAGCGTGCTGGCCGAATTTCTGCGCGGCCAACTAACCCTGATGGCGGTGATGGCGTGTGCCTACACGTTGGGGCTGTGGGCTGTGGGCTTAGAACTGGCTTTCTCGATCGGCGTTATCGCCGGTCTGGTGAGTTTCGTGCCCTATCTCGGCGTGATCGTGGGCCTGCTCTTGGCGGGGATTGCCGTGATGCTGCAATTTGGCGACGTCTGGCATCTGGTGGCGGTTTTGTGCGTTTTTGGCGTAGCGCAGTCACTAGAGGGCATGGTGCTCTCACCCCTGCTCGTCGGCGAGCGCATTGGATTGCACCCCGTTGCAGTCATTTTTTCCGTGCTTTCGGGTGGTCAGTTGTTCGGCTTTGTGGGTGTGTTGCTGGCCCTGCCGGTGGCCGCCGCCGTGGTGGTCCTGCTGCGCCACTGGCGCAACGACTACCAGCGTAGCGCCCTGTATATCGGCGCGCCGCCAAGCGACGAATGAACGCCCACACCTCGGATGAACACTGGCGCCAACTCACGCTAGGGCTGTTCCGTCGACCTGTGATGAGCTTTGAGAGTTTTTACGCCGGACCCAACCTAGAAGCCACGCGCGCTTGCGCCCAGTGGGCCGCCGGTACTGGTCCTGGGTGCCTGTTGCTCTGGGGTGGCGGGGAGTCGGGTAAGTCGCATCTGCTGCAGGCGGCGGTAGGGGCGGTGGTTACCCCTGATGTGCCCACCATGTACTTGCCCCTGCGTGAAGCGGTGCGGTATGGCCCGATGGTGTTGGAGGATCTCGACGGCCTCGCGGCCCTGTGTTTGGACGACCTAGAGTGCGTCGCCGCCGACCCTGCCTGGGCGCAGGCTTTATTCGATCTCTACAACCGCCTGCAACTGAACGGCCGGCGTTTGCTGATGAGCGCCACGGCCGCGCCGCACGAGCTGCCCATCGCGCTGCCGGACCTGCGATCCCGACTGGCGGCGTCCTTGATTTATCACTTGGAGGCGTTGGGTGACGAGGACAAAAATCGGGCCCTGACGAACGCTGCCGCCCGGCGCGGCATGGTGATGTCCGAAGGCGTGGCGCAATTTTTGTTGCGACGGCTGCCACGCGATTGGGCGGGCTTACAGACGGCGCTCGAGGAACTCGACCGCACCGCACACAGCGCTGGACGCGTGCTCACCGTGCCTTTTGTGCGCACCACTTTGCGCTTGGGAGACTGACGCTCAGACGCTCAGACGCTCAGACGCTCAGACGGGCGGCGAGGTGGGCGAGCCGGCGACCCAGCGCCGTGCACAATTCACGTTCCGCGGTGCTCAACGCGCGCTCGTCGTTGGCGCCGGCCACGTGACTGGGCCCATAGGGCGTGCCGCCACTGGTCGTGCTGAGCAAGGCGGGTTCGCTATAGGGCAGGCCTACGATCACCATGCCGTGATGGAGGAGGGGCAGCATCATCGTGAGTAAGGTACTTTCTTGCCCACCGTGCAGGCTGGCGCTGGCGGTAAATACCGCGGCGGGTTTATCGATGAGCGCGCCAGAAAGCCATAAATCGGTGGTGGAATCCCAAAAAGCTTTCATGGGCGCGGCCATATTGCCGAAGCGGGTGGGTGAGCCCAGCGCCAGACCCGCGCAGTCCCGCAGGTCGTCTTTGGTGGCGAAGGGCGGGCCGTCGTCCGGAATGGCGTCGGCCGCCGCACCCCATGGCGGTACCGTCCGCAAACGAGCCGTGCTGCCGGGCACGCTGAGGACCCCGCGTGCGATGTGATCGGCCATCGCGGCGACGTGCCCATGGCGACTGTAATAGAGCACCAAAATTTCTGACATACGGGGATTCCTTAACGGGTACACGGGGGCGGCCCGTGTTGCTGGGATGGGCTTAGACAGTCACCGGTGGCGGGTTGCACCCACCGGTAACCGCGGTTACTGGCGACGCTTGGGCTTGGTGGTCGAGGGCCGTCGCCGCCGGGTTTAACCGCCGGCGCTGGGCGTGCCGCTCCCCGCGTGGCTTCAACCGGCCAGCAGCTGGTTTTTAATCAGCGCGATGGCCTCCTCCAACGGCAGGTCTTGCGCCGTCTCGTCGGTGCGCCCTTTGTACTCTACCGTGCCGCGCTCTAGCCCGCGGTCGCCGAGCACCAAGCGGTGGGGTATGCCGATGAGTTCCAAATCGGCAAACATGACGCCGGGACGCTCGTTGCGGTCGTAGAACAAAACATCCAGCCCCTCTGCCTTTAAGCGCACGTAAAGCGCTTCTGCCGCTGCGCGCAGGGTGGCCGATTTGTGCATGTGGATGGGCGCAATGGCGATGGTGAACGGCGCGATCGCGGCCGGAAACACTATCCCTTTGGCGTCGTGGTTTTGTTCGATGGCGGCCGCCACGATGCGCGAGACACCAATGCCGTAGCACCCCATCTCGAGCGTCACAGCGCGGCTTTTTTCGTCGAGCACGGTGGCTTTCATGGCTGCGCTGTATTTGGTGCCCAACTGAAAAATGTGACCCACCTCGATGCCGCGTTTGATTTCGAGTTCGCCCTGTCCATCAGGGCTGGGATCGCCGGCCACTACATTGCGTAAATCAGCCACCAGCGGTTCGGGTAAATCACGGCCCCAATTCACGCCCTGCAGGTGCTTGCCCGCGACATTCGCGCCGCAAACAAAATCGGCAACGTGCGCCGCCGCTGGGTCCACGATGAGGGTGATAGGGCAGCCAACCGGCCCCAGGGTGCCGGGTCCACAGCCAAACGCGGCCGAAATTTCTGGTGGTTTGGCAAAGCGCAGCGGGCTCGCCACCGCTGGCAATGCCTGCGCCTTCACAGCGTTTAGCTCATGGTCGCCGCGCAGCACCAGCGCCACTAAGGTGTCGTTTTCGCCGGCGACCACCAGCGTTTTGAGACATTGCGCGGCGCTAACCCCCAGGAAGCTCGACACTTCCTCGATGGAATGCTGGGTGGGCGTGGCAGCCTCGCTCAAGTTGGCCTGGGGTGCTGGACGGGGGCCCGCTGGTGCGGGGGCGGGCACCATTTCGACGTTGGCGGCAAAGTCGCCGCTAGTGGAGAAGGCGATGAGGTCTTCGCCGGCGTCGGCTAGCACGTGGAATTCGTGGGACTTCGAACCGCCAATATTGCCGGTGTCGGCCAATACCGCGCGCCACGACAAGCCAATACGCTCGAAAATACGGCTGTAACTGGCGTACATCTGTTGGTAGGTTTCTTCCAGCGAGGCGCGGTCGAGATGGAAAGAATAGGCATCTTTCATGAGAAATTCGCGCGCCCGCATGATGCCAAAGCGCGGCCGTATTTCGTCCCGGAATTTGGTCTGAATTTGGTAGAAATTAACCGGTAGCTGCTTATAGCTTTTGACCTCGCGACGCACGATGTCGGTGATCACTTCTTCGTGCGTGGGGCCTAGGCAAAACGGGCGCTCGTGACGGTCGCTGAAGCGCAGCAGTTCCGGGCCGTAGTGCTCCCAGCGCCCCGATTCCTGCCACAACTCTGCGGGCAGCACCCCGGGCATCAGCACTTCCTGGGCGCCGGCGCGCTCCATTTCCTCCCGCACTACGGTTTCCACTTTGCGCAAAACACGCAGGCCGAGTGGTAGCCAGGTGTAAACGCCGGCAGCAAGTTGGCGCACCATCCCCGCCCGCAACATGAGCTGGTGGCTGATAACTTCGGCGTCGGCGGGAGATTCGCGCAAAGTGGGCAGTAGGAGATTGGAAATTCGCATGGGATTTGGCTCTATTCAGGGAGTGGCGGGGCTTCACCGCAGGTTGCCGCATTCTCGACACTCGCGGCCCGGCACGCAACGCCAGCCCGGTGACGCGGCGCGTGGGCTTGCGGCTTTTAGCCCGTGAGGTCGCTGTGCAGCGCGGCCTATATCAGTCTTGAACCAGTGGTCAAATCGCTTTATCGTACGAGGCCCTCGGCGATAGTTTATTGCCTTGGAAAACCGCCGCGCCAGACTCAAGAGGTCCTTGGCACAGAACGCCGCCCACTGCCGTCACCCCGGTCGTGAGGTGGCAATCTCGGCGCTTACTACAACCCAGTGAGGAATCAATAATGAGTGATCCAATCCGGGGCGCCGACATCCTAGTCCGCGCTCTAATCGACGAAGGCGTAGAGTTTCTGTTCGGCTATCCGGGCGGAGCTGTGCTCCACATCTACGACGCCCTCCACCAGCAAGAAATAATCAAACATATTTTGGTTCGCCACGAACAGGGCGCGACCCACGCTGCGGATGGCTATGCGCGCGCTACGGGCAAGCCGGGCGTGGTGCTGGTGACGTCCGGGCCGGGGGCCACCAACGCGGTGACCGGCATCGCCACCGCCTATATGGATTCCATCCCGATGGTGGTGATTACCGGTCAGGTGCCTACCCACCTCATCGGCAACGATGCTTTTCAGGAAGTCGATTCCATCGGCATCACGCGGCCCTGCGTGAAGCACAATTTTCTCGTCGAGCGGGTAGAAGACCTCGCCGTCACCGTTAAAAAAGCGTTTTATATCGCGACTTCCGGCCGCCCGGGTCCGGTGGTGATCGACTTACCGAAAGATGTCACCGCCAATCTGGCGGTGTACGAGTATCCCGAGACGGTCGATATCCGATCTTATAAACCCAACACCAAGGGCCATCCCGGCCAAATTAAAAAAGCCGCGCAGCTGATTCTCACTGCGCAACGGCCCATGATTTACAGCGGTGGTGGGGTGGTGATCGATAACGCCTCTGACGAACTCATCCGGTTCTCCCGCCTGTTGGGATTTCCGGTCACCAATACCCTGATGGGCCTCGGGGCTTATCCGGGTAGCGACCCGCAGTTCATCGGCATGCTCGGCATGCATGGCACTTATGAGTCCAACATGGCCATGCATCAGTGCGATGTGCTCATCGCCATTGGTGCGCGCTTCGATGACCGCGTCACCGGCGACCTCGCGCAGTTTTGCCCCACCGCGAAAATCGTCCACATCGACATCGACCCGGCGTCTATCTCCAAGAATGTCCGCGTGGATGTGCCCATTGTGGGTAGCATCAGCAACGTGCTGCGCGAACTCAACCGCCAGCTTGAGGAAACGGGGGTTAAACCGGTTGATCGGACCACCGATCGCTGGTGGCAGCAAATCCGCGAATGGCAGAAGCTCGATTGTCTGCGCTACGACAAAACCAGCAAGCTGATCAAACCCCAAGCGGTGATCGAGGCACTGCATCGGGTAACCAACGGCGATGCCTATGTCACCTCCGATGTGGGGCAGCACCAGATGTGGGCCGCGCAGTACTACAAATTTGACCAGCCGCGACGTTGGATCAACTCCGGTGGGCTAGGCACCATGGGCTTTGGCCTGCCGGCGGCGATGGGCGTGCAACTGGCCTTCCCGGATCAACAAGTGGCCTGTGTGACCGGCGAAGCCAGCTTCGTGATGTGCGTGCAGGAGCTTTCCACCTGCTTGCAGTACGACCTCCCCATCAAGGTGGTGAGTCTGAACAACCGTTACATGGGCATGGTTCGGCAATGGCAGGAGTTTTTTTACGAGCGCCGCTATTCGCATTCCTATCTGGAAGCCCTCCCTGATTTTGTAAAACTGGCCGAAGCCTTTGGACATGTGGGTATGCGAATTGACAATCCGGCTGATGTGGAAGGCGCACTCAAAGAAGCCTTTGCGCAAAAGACCCGCCTCGTGCTGATGGACTTCATTACCGACCAAACCGAGAACGTGTACCCCATGATCGCCGCCGGTAAGGGGCACCACGAAATGCATCTCGCACCCTCCGCTAGCAGCGAGCGGGAGCTAGCCTAAGATGCGGCACACGATTGCTATCCTGCTGGAAAATGCCGCCGGCTCGTTGTCGCGAGTCGCCGGCCTTTTTTCCGCGCGCGCCTACAATATTGAGTCGTTATCGGTGGCGCCCACCGAGGATCCCACGGTCTCACGACTGACACTGGTAACCCGTGGTTCCCCCGAAATGATGGAACAAATCGTCAAGCAGCTGAACAAGCTGATCGACGTTATCCGGCTCGTTGATCTCAATGAAGGTCAGGCGATCGAACGGGAGCTGCTGCTCATCAAGATCCGGGCGATCGGCGCTGAGCAACGCGCCGAGATCGCCCGTTTGGTCGATATCTACGGCGGGCGCATCGTGGACGTCACGGACTCCAGCTATATTGTGGAAATGACTGGCGAAGGCGAAAAACTCGACGCCTTCATCGACACCGTGAGCACTCGGCGAATTCTCGAAGTAGTCCGCTCGGGCTCCTTGGGCATTCTGCGCGGCACGAAGGCGCTGCGCGCCTAACACACAATCATCCATTCAACCGCCCGCGGCACCTTGGGTACCACGGGCCTTAGCAGGAGAAAACTTCATGGCCATGACCATTTATTACGACAAAGACGCCGATCTGTCGCTCATCCAGCGTCGCAAAGTGGCCATCATCGGCTACGGATCGCAAGGCCATGCGCACGCTAATAATCTGCAAGACTCCGGGGTGCAGGTGGTGGTGGGGCTGCGTGAGGGATCCACCAGTTGGGCCAAAGCCACAGCGGCCGGGCTTAACGTGCAAGACGTGGGCAGCGCGGTGCGCGGCGCCGACGTCGTGATGATTCTTGCCCCGGACGAAACCCAGGGCGACCTGTATCGGGCGGACATCGAGCCGAATATTCAACCTGGCGCGGCGCTGGCTTTTGCGCATGGGTTCAACATCCATTTTGGCCAAATCACGCCGCGCGCCGATTTGGACGTCATCATGATCGCGCCCAAAGGCCCGGGGCATTTGGTGCGTTCTACTTACCAGCAGGGCGGTGGCGTACCCAGTCTCATTGCCATTTTCCAAGACCAATCGGGACAGGCCAAAGACCTCTCTTTGTCTTACGCCGCGGCCAATGGTGGCGGGCGCGCTGGGGTCATCGAAACCAGCTTCCGCGAGGAAACTGAAACCGATTTATTTGGCGAGCAAGCGGTGCTGTGTGGTGGCGCGACGGCGCTGATTCAAGCCGGTTTCGACACCCTGGTAGAAGCCGGTTATGCCCCAGAAATGGCTTATTTTGAGTGCCTGCATGAGCTTAAGCTCATTGTTGATCTCATCTACGAGGGCGGGATCGCCAACATGCGCTACTCAATTTCCAATACCGCTGAATACGGCGATTTCAGCCGTGGCCCGCGCATTGTGACCGACGAAACGCGTAAAGAAATGAAGAAAATCCTCTCCGAAATCCAGAACGGCGAATTTGCCCGTGAATGGATGGGTGAGAATCGAACCGGCGCCTCGGTGCTCAAAGCCAAACGCCGGATTGCCCGTAGCCACCCGATCGAAGAAGTGGGCGAGCGCTTACGCGGCATGATGCCGTGGATTAAAGCCAACCGTCTGGTGGATCAGGCCAAGAACTAAGCCCGTCTAAGATCACCCGCCCGGCAATTGCAACGCGTGCCGGGCGGTGTAAGCTGGCTATTTCCTACCCTATGGCCGGCTCGCCCGGCAGAGGCGACTTTAATGAGCGAGCGGCCAACCGACAACATCCATCGCTTGATCGTCCCCCCGACGGGCACGTTGCGTGGGCGGGGTATTTATCTACTGCCGAACCTGTTTACCACGGGGGCTTTGTTCGCGGGTTTCTACGCCATTATCGCGGCCGCCAAAGGCCACTACGAGGCGGGTGCGGTGGCGATACTCATCGCCATATTTTTAGATGGACTGGACGGGCGGATTGCCCGCCTCACGAACACTCAAAGCGATTTTGGCGCCGAGTACGACAGCCTTTCTGACATGGTGTCTTTTGGGGTGGCGCCCGCGTTGCTGTCCTATCAGTGGATGCTGCAGAACATCGGCAAATTGGGGTTTTTTGCGGCCTTTCTATACACCGCAGGCGCGGCGCTGCGCTTGGCGCGCTTCAATGTGCAAAAGACTGTGGTGGATAAGCGGTTTTTCAAAGGCTTGCCCAGCCCGGCGGCGGCGGCCATGGTGGCGGCTTTTATTTGGTATGGGGACAGCAACACCCTGCAGGGCCATGGTGTGATGGTTGCCCTGGTGGTGTGTATGGTCATTGCGGCCGCTCTGCTCATGGTCAGCAACCTGCGCTACTACAGCTTTAAAGATCTGGACTTGCGGGGACGCATTCCTTTCGTGGTGGTATTTGGTTTGGTGCTGGCTTTCGGGCTGATTTCTATCGATCCCCCGCTCATGATCTTGCTGAGCATGGTGGGCTACGCGGCCTCGGGCCTCGTGTTGACCTTAAACCAGCTTCGCCGCACCCGGCAGGAGCGTCGGCGCTCGCACGCGGCGGCACGCCGCGACGCCGCCTGAGCGCTCAACAAGGGTTGGGCGGTAGGCACTGCTGGGCGATGGCGTGCGGCATCCGAACCCCCTCACTAGCATGATCGACCCGAGTCAGCGTCAGGACTACCTATCGGCTATGGGGATTGCCGAGTGGGTACCACGCCGTGCGCCTGTGCCAAACCCCGCCGACGCGCTGGCGCTGCTAGACCGCCACACGCCCCTAGACTGGGAGTCGCTGGCCGCCGCGGTGGCCATCTGCGAACGCTGCGAACTACATCGCGGCCGCACCCAAACCGTTTTTGGGGAGGGACCACGCGCCCCGCAGTGGCTGGTGATCGGCGAGGCGCCGGGGCAGGAAGAAGACCGTCTTGGCGAGCCGTTTGTAGGCCGTGCTGGCCAGTTGCTCAACGCCATGCTGGGGGCCTTGGGGCTGGCGCGCGGCGAAGTGTTTATCGCCAATATTCTCAAATGTCGCCCGCCGAGTCAGCGCGACCCACAGGCCGAAGAAATCACCGCTTGCGCGGGCTGGTTGGCGCGGCAGATAGAACTTCTCGCCCCGCAGATCATCCTGTGCGTGGGGCGGATTGCGGCGCAAAGTCTGCTGGATACCTCAGCGCCGCTCGCCAAGTTACGTGGGCAGCCGCATGTCTACGGGGCGACCCACATTCCCGTCGTCGTGACCTACCACCCCGCTTATTTGTTGCGCTCACCCTTGGAAAAACGCCAGGCTTGGCAGGATTTGCTACTAGCCCGCAGCGTGTTGGCCGGCTTGCCGTGAGCGCCCTACCCGCCAGCGTGGGGGTGCTCCTTCGGCCTATGCGGGAGCACGACCTCCCTGCCATCGTTGCCATTGAAGCCCGAGCCTATGAATTCCCCTGGGCTGAGCCCATTTTTGCGGATTGCCTGCGCGTCGGTTATTGCTGCTGGAGCGTGTTGGCGCAGGGGGAGCTGGCGGGCTACGGCGTGCTATCGATCGCCGCCGGCGAGGCGCATTTGCTCAACTTGTGCATCGACCCCCTTTGGCAGCGCCACGGGTTGGCGCGTCAAACGCTGCAAAAACTGCAAGATGTCGCGCGCCGTCTCGCGGCAACGGTCATTTTTCTGGAGGTCAGACCCTCCAATCTGGCCGCGCTCGCGCTCTATTACGAGGCCGGATTTTTGCAGATTGCGACCCGTCGCAACTACTATCCGGCCCGCGTGGGGCGGGAAGATGCGTGGGTCATGAGCTGCGATCTGAATGCCCTTCACCCCCGCGCCGGGCCAGCAGTGGTCAATTGAATCACGGCTCTGAGTCCGTTAGCCTCCGCTTCTGGACTGCGCGCCCGTTACGAATGTTAATAAAAAATTTTGGAACTCGTGTCATGAAGCACCATCTGCCCCTCTTTGCCGCACTGTTTGCGTGGAGCACTGCGCTCATGCTGCTGGCGCAACCCGCCCAGGCCATCGGTCTGGATAAAGTATCGTTCACTTTCGGTATGGAAGATGACCGAGGCGACGTGAATAGCTACGGTATCTCGACGGGTTGGGACTGGGACGTAAAGTGGTTTAAAACGGGTCAGTGGTACCTCACCACGTACGCGGAATTTGGCCTCAATGTCTGGAAGAGCGACCAGTCGCCCAGCGGCACCAGCAATACGCTGGTGAATGGTTATGTGATGCAGGTGCTGCGGTGGCAGCGCGACCTGAGCACGACGCTACCGGTCTTTATCGAAGCCGGATCGAGCCTCAACGGCTACAGCCACACCCAAATCGATGGTAAGGATTTCAG
Source organism: Klebsiella pneumoniae (assembly GCA_945862315.1). GTDB lineage: Bacteria > Pseudomonadota > Gammaproteobacteria. The sequence goes on along the minus strand of CAMAXW010000009.1, from coordinate 14,654 downwards.
CATTCCCTTCGCGTTTGGTACCAGTTTTGGAGCGGGGATACGCTTTGGCCCCACGCGCGAGTACCAAGTCCTCTACCGCTTCCAACACCAGTCCAACGCGGGCTTGGGTGACCACAACCCGGGTATTCAATTTCATCTGATTTCAGTGGGCTACCGGTTTTAGTCGCGCCGAGCCTAGCTCGCTGGAGGCGCCAGTGCGCGCTAATCCCGCGCTCCGCCCCGCTGATGTGATCTCACGCGGTTAACGATTTACCCGCGCACCGTCGCGGTCTACGCTGCGCTTTATGGGGAAAGGATTCCCCTCCACGACCCACCCGGGTCTCGGCGAATAAAGCGAGGGACCGCATGATCGCACTCAAATCCGTTGAAACTATTTCCTTGCTGGAGAGCCACGTTGCCAGCACGGCGCGGCCGTGGCGTGACACGCCCAGCGCCATGCCGGCGCTGCTGCTGCCCGCGATGTATCGCATCCACTGCTATCTCAAAACCTTGGCGGAACGCCTAGAGCGCGACGGTGCACAACCTCGGATCACCCGGCCGGGGTTAGGTGGGGTGGGGGGTGAGCGATTTCAGCAGACCACCCACCGGTATCTGGCGCAGGGGCATCCCCCGTCACAAGTGGTTTTTAGCTGTCGCCTCGACCCCATCGAGGGGGCGGCGAACCCCCGCCGGTTGCAGGCGACGCTGGAATTTAGCGCCGACCATCACGCCGGCGGGCTGCGCCTGCTGGTGCGAAACTTCGACGCGCCAGGGGTGCGGCGTCATTTTATTTGGCCGCAGGACGTCACGCCCCATTGGCTAGACCAAATGTCTCGTTATGTGCTGCGTGAACCCCATCGCTTTTTAGTGCGAGACCTCCCCGACCAACTCCGGGACGCGCTACGCACCCGGCTGGCGCTAGACCGCCAACCCCCCGCGGGTGGTGGGTCGCCGGGGCTAGCGGCCTGGATTCGCCAGCGCCTTCTGGGCCGCGTGGTGACTTTGCGTCTCCAACATCGCACCGAAAACTGGACCCTCAGGCCGCTCCAGGGACGTTTTTTGCTGGGGCGCGGCAGCGCCTGCCAACTTTTGTTGAGCGACCCGCGAGTTTCGCGGGTACACGCCAGCATCGAATGCCTGGCCGGGGTCTGGACCCTGACCGACTGCAGTCGCAATGGCACGCGCGTCCAGCTGGCCGACGGCACGGGGCATGACCTACACCATGCAGCTCTGCCGCTGGCCCAACCAGGTTTTCTCACGCTGAGCTATGCGGCCGATGACAAACTGCCGGTGCGGGTGGTTTTTACGCTCTAGCAAAGGCAGCAGGTCGGCGGATGGGCAAAGGGTTGGTCGGCGGTGCCTGCCACGCGGCGCCTTCTAGGATGACCTTTTGCGGGGTGTTTAGGGATATCCCCACTGCTCAGGCCGCTTTTGGCGGGCCGCAGAAGCTCAGATTCGGGTAAGCTTTGGGGGGCGCTGAGGGCGCGCCTAATTCGCCTGATTGAGGAGCGGGGCATGCACTATCCCACCATCGAAGACACCGTTGGGAATACGCCGCTGGTGCGCCTGCAGCGGCTGACGGGGAATCCCACCAACACCGTGCTGGCCAAACTGGAAAGCCATAATCCAGCGGGCTCGGTGAAAGACCGTCCGGCTCGGAGCATGATTCAACGCGCGCAAGAGCGTGGCGAAATCAAGCCCGGCGATACCCTCATCGAACCCACCAGCGGTAATACCGGCATTGCGCTCGCGATGGTGGCTGCCATGCGCGGCTATCGCATGGTGCTCATCATGCCGGACAACATGAGCGTGGAACGACGCGCCGTGATGAAGGCCTACGGGGCGGAACTTATTTTGGTGCCCAAGTCCGGCGGGATGGAAGCCGCCATTGATCTGGCGCACTGCATGGCGGGTGCCGGTGAGGGCAAAGTGCTAGACCAGTTTGCCAACCCAGACAATCCTCTCGCCCACTACGAAGGCACAGGACCGGAAATCTGGCGCGACACCCGGGGAGAGATCACCCATTTCGTGAGCGCCATGGGTACCACCGGCACCATCATGGGTACCAGCCGGTACCTAAAAGAAAAAAATCCGGCGGTGCAAATTATTGGCGTGCAGCCGGGGGATGGCGCATCGATCCCTGGCATTCGGCGCTGGCAGCCACCCTATGTTCCGGCAATCTACGATAAGACTCGGGTGGATCTCATTCTGGATGTCACCCAAGTCGAAGCCGAAGACATGGCTCGCAGACTGGGCCGTGAGGAGGGTATTTTTTGTGGTATCTCGGCCGGTGGCGCCATGTGTGCGGCCTTGCGGATCGCCCAGCAGGTTTCGCATGCCACCATCGTGACCATTATCTGCGACCGCGGCGATCGTTATCTCTCAACCAATGTTTTTCCCGGATAAAATGCCCCTCGTCGGCTTTTTCGACGAGGTCTTAGGAGTGCGCGCCGCATGCTGAATAATGTCTTTGTGTTTGATATCGAGACCGTGCCGGATGTCGACGCTGCCCGTCGACTGTGGAATTTAAAAGATTTAAGCGATGAAAACGTGGCGAAAGTCATGGTCGCCAAACGTCAGCAGGAAACCGACGGCGCGTCAGATTTTTTGCGCCATCACCTGCACCGTGTGGTCGCTATCTCGGCGGTTTTTCGCAGCGATGATCGGCTGAGCGTGTGGTCGCTGGGCGAAGAAGACGGCACCGAGGCCGACCTACTGCGTCGGTTTTTTGAAGGCCTAGAGCGCTATACGCCCACCTTGGTGTCTTGGAACGGCGGTGGCTTCGACCTACCGGTACTCCATTACCGCGCGTTGCTGCACGGGATCCCGGCCAGCCGTTACTGGGACACCGGCAACGACGACCACACGTTTCGCTACAACAACTATCTGGGCCGCTTTCATTGGCGGCACATTGATCTCATGGACGTACTCTCGGGCTACCAACCGCGTGCTGCCGCACCGCTGCACGATATCGCCAGCCTGTTGGGTTTCCCCGGCAAGGTCGGCATGAGTGGCAAAGATGTGTGGCCAACCTATCTCGCCGGCGGCTTGGCGGCCATCCGCGCTTACTGTGAGACCGACGTCCTCAATACTTGGCTGGTGTATCTCAATTTTGAGCGCATGCGCGGTAATTTGTTGGGCGATGCTTATGCCGACGAATTAACGCGCGTGCGTCGTCATCTTGCCGACTCGGCCAAACCTCACTTTTTGGAGTTCTTAGCAGCATGGCCGGACGTCGCCGTCACACCCGTCAACAATTAAACGCCCTGCCGATTGTCACCGGGGCGCTCGTCGAACGCCTCTCCCACGAGGGGCGCGGCGTGGCCCGAGTGGACGGCAAAACCGTGTTCATCGACGGCGCGCTGCCGGGCGAAACGGTTAGCTTTCGCTATACCAGTCGCCACGGCCAGTTTGATGAAGCCACGGCAACCGAAATCGCTAACGATCACGCCGATCGCGTGGTGCCAGGTTGTGCGCACGCAGCGCGCTGTGGCGGTTGTAGCCTGCTACATTTTGCGCCAGACGCTCAAGTGATCCACAAGCAAGCCATGCTGCTGGAATTGCTATTGCACCAAGCCAAGCTAGTGCCCGAACGCGTTTTGTCGCCTGTGACGGCGCCGCGTTGGGGCTATCGCCGACGGGCGCGCCTGAGCGCGCGAGTGGTCGCGAAGCGCGCCGAACTGCTGCTGGGTTTTCGCGAAAAATCCGCCCATTTTGTGGCCGACATCACCCGCTGCGAAACCCTCATTCCAGCGGTGGGGCAGCACCTAGTGGCAATCCGCACGATGCTCAACACGCTGAGCTGTGCGGCACACATTCCGCAGGTGGAAGTGGCGGCCGGCGACACCGAGGTGGCGTTGCTCATTCGCCATATGACGCCACTGAGCGCGGAGGACCTCGTCCAGTTGCGCGCATTTGCCCACACCAGTGGCTTACGCATTTATTCTCAACCCGGCAACATCTCGACCCTGCTTCGGCTGGACGGTCCCGAAGAACCGCTGACCTATACGGTGGCCGGCTTGACCTTAAATTTTCAGCCGGGAGATTTTGTGCAGGTCAACGGCCCCATCAACGCACAAATTGTGCCCTTGGCTTTGGAGCTGCTAGCGCTCACGGCGCAAGACACGGTGCTCGATTTGTTCAGCGGCCTCGGCAACTTCACCCTGCCGATCGCCACGCGCGTCGGGCAGGTGATGGGCATCGAAGGCGATGCTGGGCTAGTGGCGCGGGCGCGCGACAATGCCACGCGCCTCGGGCTGGCGAATGCCCGCTTTGAAGTGGCAGATTTATTTACCGAGGCAGGTATCAAGGGCATCCCGCGCGCACCGTGGACGCGGCTGTTGCTCGATCCGCCCCGTAGCGGCGCGGCCGAAGTCCTCGCCGCGCTCGACCTGCGCCAAGTTGAACGGGTGTGTTATGTCTCCTGCAACCCAGTCACGCTAGCCCGTGACGCGGCCACGTTGGCTAACGTGCACGGCTATACGCTCACTGCGGCCGGCGTGATCGATATGTTTCCGCAGACGACCCATGTGGAATCGATCGCGCTGTTTGAACGCCGCTAAGACCACCCTAACGAGGCTGGCAACGCTGCTGCTGCTGACGGCCTTGGCTGCCTGTGTCCGGCCACCAGATCAGGTGGCGCAGGTGGGGCTGGCCAGCGCGCCAATCACCCTCGACCCGCGTTACGCGACCGACGCCACTTCTTGGCGCCTATGTCGCCTGCTGTTCGAAGCGCCAGCCGGCTTCGACGCAGCTTTCATGCCCATCCCGGCGTTGATGAGTTGGCAGCAGCTAGGGCCTCGGCGCTACCGTTTTACCTTGGCCGGCGAACATCATTTTAGCGATGGCACGCGGGTGACCACGGCGGATGTGGCGGCTACCTATCGGGCCGTGCTCGATGCCACGTTGGCCTCGCCGCACCGCGCCTCGCTGGCCAATCTCGCGCACATCGAGATTCTCGACGCCAACCGCCTAGAGTTTTCGCTGCACCAACCTGACCCCCTATTTCCGGGGCTATTGGTTATTGGTGTGATGCCGGCGGCAGCGGCCGGTTTGCCGGCCACCGCCATGCCGAGCGTCGGCAGTGGCCCCTTTGTGCTCGCCGCGCCACCCAGCCCCAAGCGCTATGCGCTGCAGCGGCTGCGCGACGGGCAGCGCGTAGATTTTGTGGTGGTCGAAAATGAAACCACCCGGGTCCTTAAATTAGCCCGTGGCGAACTGGATTTGGTGCAGGGAAACTTGGCGCCCGAGAACGTGGCATGGCTGGCGCGTCAACCAGAGATTGCCGTATCCCGCCAAGCCGGCAGCACGTTTAGCTATCTGGGTTTTAATCTTGCCACGGGCCCCACGCAGGCTATTGAAGTCCGTCAGGCTATTGCGTTGGCGATTGATCGCGCCGCGATCGTCGACCATGTACTGCGCGGTCAGGCGCGGCTTGCCGAGGCTATCCTCGTGCCCGAACACTGGGCCGGGGCGCCAGCCTTAGCCCCTTTGCCGCACGATCCGGCACGAGCCCGTGCGCTGCTGTCGGCCATGGGGTACCAACCGTCCAAGCCGCTGCGGCTGTCCTACAAAACTTCCAGTGACCCGCTACGGTTGCGAATCGCCGCGATTTTGCAGGCTCAGCTATCGCAGGTTGGTATTCAGATGGATATTCAAAGCTACGACTGGGGAACTTTTTATGCCGATATCAAGGCCGGTCGTTTTGCGGTGTACGGTCTGTCGTGGGTGGGCTTACAGTTGCCCGATATTTTTCGGTACGCTTTCCGCAGTGATTCACTGCCCCCCGCAGGCGCTAATCGGGGGCACTATGCGAGCGCTACGGCGGATGCGCTGATCGACGCCGCCCAAGCCAGCCCCGAACTGGCCGCACGCGCGGCGCGCTACCGCGAACTACAGGATCTGCTGGCCCGCGATCTGCCCTACGTTCCCTTGTGGTATGAGGATTTTATGGTGGTGCAAAGGACTCGGCTGGTGGGTTACCAAACCAACGCCAGTGGCGATTTTGATGGGCTGGCGACGGTCACGCTGAGGCCATCCCCATGAGTCCGCCACGCAGCATGGAGATAGACCTCCAACGCCAGCGCCTGCGCTACTTTGAACAAGGGCGCATGGTGCGTGAGTACTGGGTTTCTACCGCCGCGAATGGGCCGGGGGAAGTACGCAACAGTGAATGCACGCCGCGCGGCCAGCACGCCATTGCGCGCAAAATTGGCGCGGGCGCGAGTCCCGGTACCGTGTTCAGCGCGCGCCAGCCTACCGGCGAAATCTGGTCACCCCAATTCGCGGCGACCCAGCCCGCGGGGCGCGACTGGATCCTCACGCGCATCCTGTGGCTAACGGGGCTGGAGCCCGGATTTAATCAGGGTGGCGAAGTGGATACCTTCGCGCGGTATATCTATCTGCACGGCACGCCGGACACCTCGCCTTTGGGCGCGGTGGGTTCGCGGGGCTGTGTGCGGCTGCGCAACGCCGACATCATTGAGCTGTTCGATTGCGTGGAGGAGGGCGACCCCGTTTGGTTGTTCCCGTGAGTCGCAAGGTTTAGAGCGACCGTGCGGTGTGGGCTGCAAGCTCAGTGCTAGCCGCCAGCGCTGCGAGTTTCAGAAGTGATCGCTGGCCGCATCTTCGTGGCTTTTATTGCTTAATCCTGCGATTAAGCCGGCACGAACCGGCCGGACTTTTATTCACGAATGCCCTCGCGATGGCCACACCAGCAAAGGCCAGTACGCGCCGTTAATCAGGCACTAGCGCGGACCAAGGCCCCACCACTTCCGCACCGTGGCACCCCCAAAAAAATATTGGGCGAGCGAAAGCGGTTTCAGCAGGGTTAACGAACAGGGTTGGGTGGCCTCGGTGGGGCCTTGTGAGCGGCCCGCGTCAGCGGGCGGTGGTTGTCTGTCCGCTAGGCGCGAGTTTTGGCGTTCTCACGCACGATTTCCCGTGCGAGTTGCTGCACGTGACGGTCGAACAACACAAGCTCACCACCCGTTTTGACCGCCGCGATCGCGAGGCGGCCAATCAGCATCAAAAGCAAAATGACGATAATCCACGCCACAAAGTAGGACAGCCGAAAGCCCAGCACGGAGTCGGTATCCGCAGCCTGGTTGGCCGTTGCGGTGGGGTTGGCCGCCTCGTCAGGGACGCTCGCGTTGCGGCTGGCGCGCGCCAGCGATTGATCCAGATTAGAGCCGCGCTCGATGGCTTTAGCCATGCGCTCAATACCTGCGGGCGTGCGATACAGCGACCACGCCTCCAGCATCACCGCCAAGGCGATCCACAGGCCGACCAGCATCAAGACAAAGCCGAATCCCCGCACCACCATTTGCCACAGGTGCGTGAAATTCTCGGCCCGATTTTCGGTGGGCACGGGGCTGTCGTTGAAGGAATAGCGCGTCATAGGTGGTGATGAAAACGTGTCAGCGGTCGTTAGCGGCAACGGCGTTGCCCCGGGATGGTAGGCAATGTAGCACAGCGTTTGGCGGCCTCACGGTTTGCGTGCGCGCCATGTTGGGCTATGGTGCCGCGATGTGCTGTAAGCCCCGCTTCGCCCGCTGATGTTGCTGCGTCTGGTCTCGCGACTGGGGCTGGCGCTGGTGGTCGCGCTGGGCGTGGCCTCGCTGGTGTTTGCGCTTATCCATCTCACCCCCGGCGATCCGGTGGAAGCGCTGTTGGGCGAGAGTGCAGCTAGCGTTGATCGTGAGGCGCTGCGCACGGCCTTGGGTTTGGACGCACCGCTGCCGGCACAGTGGTGGCGTTTTGTGAGTGGCTTGGCCACGGGCGATCTGGGCCGCTCGCTCGGCAGCCAGCGCCCGGTGGCGATGCTGATTGCCGAACGGCTCCCGCAAACGCTGGTGTTAGCGGTGGCGGCGATGAGTGTGGCGTTGTGCCTAGCGCTACCCTTGGGGCTGTATAGCGCGCTGCGCGTCGGCACCGGGTGGGATTTACTCACCAGCACGTTGGCGGTCATGGGCATGGCGCTGCCCAGTTTTGTCCTAGGGCCGGTGTTGATGATGATCTTTGCGGTGCGCTTGGGTTGGCTGCCGGTGGCCGGTGGCGACACGCCGGCGGCGTTGGTGTTGCCAGCGTTGACCTTGGGTTTGGCGCTCGCCGCGCTCTTGACGCGCATGGTGCGCGCGGCGGTGTGCGAGGTGCTGGGCGAGCCTTATATTTTGGCTGCCCGCGCCCGTGGTTTGGGGGAATCACGGGTGCTGTGGCGGCATGCGCTGCGTAACGCCGCCCTGCCCGTGCTGACGGTGGTGGGTTTGCAGTTAGGCGCGTTACTGGGGGGTGCTGTGATCACAGAAATGGTCTTTGGCTGGCCGGGGCTAGGCCAGCTCACCATCGAGGCCATCCAGCGTCGGGATTATCCGCTGGTGCAGGGCTGCGTGTTAACCGTGAGTCTGGGCTACGTTGTTCTCAACTTGTTGACCGACTTGCTCTACGGCTGTCTAGACCCACGGGTGAAGGCACTGTGAGCCGGCTTACCACGGCCGTGTGTGCGTTCATTCTGCTGGGCTGGCTGAGCTGCGCGCTGCTTGCGCCAATGCTGCCGCTGTCGCCGAATGCGTTGGATCTCACCGCCTTGTTTGCCCCGCCCGACGCCAACCATTGGCTGGGCACCGACGACCTCGGGCGTTCCATCGCCGCGCGCCTTATCGACGGTGCGCGGGTGTCCTGTGGCGTGGGGGTGGCGGTGATGACCTTGTCCTTGGTGGTAGGGGTGAGTGTTGGCGTGACGTGCGGGATGGCGGGTGGCGTGACCGACCTGCTAGGCGCGCGCGTGATCGATATTTTTATGGCCTTCCCCGGCATCTTGCTGGCCATTGCGCTGGCGGGGGTCTTAGGCCCGGGTCTGGATAACGTGATTGTGGCCCTGTGCTGCGTGAGTTGGGTGGGCTTTGCGCGACTGGCCCGCGCCCAAACGCTGGCGGTGATGGCGCGCGATCACGTGCTGGCGGCACGGGCATTGGGTAGCCGTCGCGGTTACCTCGTGACCCGTCACTTACTGGCCTTAATTGCCGCGCCGCTGCTGGTGGAAGCGAGTTTCGTGTTGGCCTCCGCGGTGGTGGCCGAGGCCGGGTTGTCGTTTTTGGGCTTGGGCGCGCAGCCACCGCTCGCCTCGTGGGGCGGGATGATTCGCCAAGCCACGCAATTCATGGTGGTTGCGCCCTACATGTTGGTCGGGCCGTGTTTGGCTCTGATGTCACTGGCTATCAGCGCCAATGTGTTGGGTGATCGTCTGCGCGATGCCTGGCAGTTACGGCGGTGAGCGCCGCTATGACAATGAGTTTAGGCCCCTTGATGGTGGACTTGGCCGGCGTCGCTCTCGACGCGACGGAACGCGAAATACTCGTCCACCCCTTGGTGGGCGGCGTCATTTTGTTCTCTCGTAATTTTGTTTCGCGCAGCCAACTCGCTACCCTCACTGCTGACATCCATGCCCTACGCAGCCCCGCGCTACTGGTTGCTGTGGATCATGAAGGCGGTCGCGTGCAGCGCTTCCGCGAAGGTTTTACCGACCTCCCAGCCATGGCAACTTTGGGCGCGCTCTACGATCGTGAGCCCGCCTCCGCGCTGGCGCTGGCGGTCGATGTGGGCTGGTTGCTGGCCGCGGAACTGCGCGCGGTGGGAGTGGATTTTAGTTTCGCGCCGGTGCTGGATCTCTACACGCCCAGTTCTCGGGTTATTCGTGAGCGTGCCTTCCACGCCGATCCCAGCGTGGTGGCGCGCTTGGCGCAGGCTTTGGTGCGCGGCATGCACGCGGCCGGCATGGCGGCGGTGGGCAAACACTTTCCGGGTCACGGCACAGTCACCGCCGACTCTCATCACGAGCTACCCATTGATGGTCGTGATCTGGCCGAAGTGAGGCAGCGCGACCTGCTGCCTTTTCGCCTCCTGTGCGCCGCTGGCATCGAGGCCATCATGCCGGCGCATATTTTATTCCCGGCGGTAGACGAGGTAGCCGTGGGCTATTCCGCTCGGTGGTTACAGCAAGTGCTACGCGGCGAGTTGGGTTTTCAGGGCATGATTTTCAGCGATGACTTGTCGATGTCGGGGGCGGCGCAGAACCACGGGCCGGTGGCGCGCGCGCGTCTGGCGCTGGCTGCGGGCTGCGATATGGGTTTGTTGTGCAATGACCGCCCGGCCGTGGAACAGGTGCTCGATCAGTTGCAGATGCCGGTGGCGCCGGTGTCGCTAGTGCGCATGATGCGGATGCACGGCCGGCCCGGTTTGGCGGAAGCGCCACTCATGGCGTCGCCGCGCCGCGCGCAAATTCGGGCGCAGTTAGCCGCCATGCTGGTGGCGCCCTCCCTGGCGTTGGGCGACGACGCACCGGCTTAAGGCCGGGATTTTTGCCGCCCGCTTTAGTACCATCCAGCTGCACCCCACGGGGTTTTTGGGCGCTAAAGGCATGCAAATTCGCTTTTCAAAAATGCAGGGACTGGGCAATGATTTTGTATTGCTGGACGCGCGCGCCGCGCCCCTAGAGCTCTCCCCAGCGCAACTGCAGCGGCTGGCTGACCGTCGCTACGGCGTGGGTTGTGACCAAATCCTGCTCATTGATCCCCCCTCGCTGCCCACCGCCAGCGTGCGCTATCGAGTGTTCAACGCCGATGGCAGTGCGGCGCAACACTGCGGCAATGGGGTGCGCTGCGTGGCGCGCTATCTGGCGCGGCACACCCCCAACCGCCAGGGTGCGATGGGCGTAGAAATTGGCGGGCAGGTCTATCAACTGCAGCTGGACGCGGCGGGGATGGTGCGGGTGGATATGGGCGAGCCCTGCTTCGAACCCGCCGCTTTGCCGCTGCGCGTGCCCACGCAGTCGCTGCGTTATCCGCTGGAATTTGGCACCCAGACCTTAACTTTTGGCGCAGTCTCCATGGGGAACCCGCACGCGGTGTTTGCGGTCGCCAATCTTGCAACCGCGCCGGTGGCCGAACTCGGCGCGGCCCTGCAAGCCCATCCCTCATTTCCCGAGCGGGTCAACGTGGGTTTTATGCAGGTGCTAGACGCGGCCCATATACGGTTGCGGGTATTTGAGCGCGGTGCCGGCGAAACCCCGGCCTGTGGCACCGGCGCCTGCGCTGCGGTGGCCGTGGGCATCCTCTGGGGCGAGCTGGCGCAGCAGGTTGAGGTGTCGCTGGCGGGTGGCACTTTGGCCATCGAGTGGCCGGGGCCGGGCCATCGGCTGTGGATGACCGGTCCGGCGCAATGTGTGTTTGAAGGTAGTATTGAACTATGAATTTACGCGTGGAAATGGATCCCGAGGATGCCGCCAGCGCGGCTGCGGTCGCCGCTTATCTGCAGGATCATCCCGCTTTTTTTGCCCAGCACCCCGATTTATTAGCCCGCTTGGAAGTGCCCCTCGCCGCCGGCTCGGTCGTGTCTTTGGCGGAACGCCAGCTGGCTGGCTTGCGCGCGGAGCACGAGCGGCTGCGGGGTAGTTTTGAGGCCTTGGTGGCTTTGGCGCAGCACCACGAGGCGCTCGCAGTGCGGGTTCATCGGCTGGTGCTGGAGCTCTTGGACGCCGCCAGTCCGCAGGGAGTCTTTGACCTGCTAGCACGGCGCTTGGCAACAGAGTTTCAGGCCGACCGCGTGACTGGGCTGCTGTTTGCCAGCCCCGGTGCGCGGCCGGGCGCTGCGGCCCGAGAGTTTGTCGGTGCCGCGTCGCCGCGCCGCGCCGCCTTCGCCAAGCTATTGACCCGCGCCGATCCGCAGTGCGGTCGCCTGACGGAAATCCAACGCGAGGCGCTGTTTGGCACCGAGGGTTTTAGTGGTTCGCACGTGGTGTTGCCGCTCTTGGGCCACGGCTGGGATGGCCTATTGGTGGTCAGCAGCCAAAATCCGGCCCGCTTCGAGCCCGCCATGGGGACCGAATTACTGTCTTTTCTGCGCGATGTGGTGTTGTTGGCAATCCGTCCCTGGGTGGCAGAAACAGGCGGCCGGCCGGGCGTGCTGTAAGCGCATGGGCAATGTTTTTCAGCCCACCGTCATCGCTGACTATCTCGCCAGTCTGGCGCAGGCATCTCCCCACACACGGGCGGCTTATCGTCGCGATCTCACGCTTTTCGCCCAGTATTACGCCACGCTGGAGCCGGTTTTCGAAGTGGATGGGCAAGTGTTGCGGGGCTTTATCGCGCATCTCCATCGCCAGGGTCGCGCCGCGCGCTCCATCAGTCGGACGCTCTCGGCAGTGCGCGGCCTGTACGAATTTCTAATCTTCCAAGGGCGCGCGCAAAGTAATCCAGCGACCGGCATTCGGCCGCCCAAAGCGCCCCACCGGCTACCCAAATTACTGGCTGTCGACGAGGCCAATCGGCTGCTGGATGTCACCCCAGATACGGCGCTGGATTGTCGTGATTTAGCCATGTGGGAGCTGACGTATTCCTGTGGGCTGCGGGTCTCGGAACTCGTTGGTTTGGATCTGGGGTCGTTGGATCTGACCGCGCGCGAGGCCCGGGTTTTCGGCAAGGGCCGCAAAGAACGGTTGGTGCCGGTGGGGCGTCAGGCGGTGACGGCGCTCACCCATTGGCTGAGTTATCGCGCACTGTTGGTGGCGAGCGAGGAACCCGCGTTGTTCGTTAACCAACACGGCACGCGGTTAGGCGTGCGGCTAGTGCAAACTCGGCTGAAGACCTGGGCGCTGCGCCAAGGTCTCGAGACCAGCTTGCACCCGCACATGTTGCGGCACTCTTTTGCCAGCCACCTGTTGGAATCCTCCGGCGACCTGCGCGCCGTGCAAGAACTCTTGGGCCACAGCGATATTCGTTCCACCCAAATTTACACCCATCTGGATTTTCAGCACCTGGCCAAGGTGTACGACCAAGCGCATCCCCGGGCTAGACACAAGAAATAACAGGCCAGACGGGTTCGCCTTGGCGGTATTTTTTTAACCCGTTTGCCGGGGTCAAAACTGCCAAAAATCTCTGAGGAACCATTTTGCCGCCAGCGGGAGCCCGGCGTTGGGCTGGTTTCTCGGTCCCTCGGCATCACGTTGAGGTTAATCTCAGCGCCCCGCAGACTCTGCCCATACAAGCTGGCGGCCACTCTGAGGGCTCATCGCGCGTGAGCCTTAGGCAGCAATGCCTCCATTGCGCCACTGCGCCCAGGACCGACCCTAGCGCCAACCATCACCAGCGCGCTGGACTGGCCAGTTGCATCTGCCAGCTTTCCCAGGCAACGCGCACCGATTGAATGTCTAGCGCCACTCCGGCTTCGATTTGCCGCTTCGGGGTCATAGACGCCATTTGACAGGCTGCCCATTGACAATTCAGGCCCGCCCCCTCGATGATTCTGACTAGTCAGACTAGACGTGAGGAACGCGATGCATACTTGGCAACTACAGGAAGCGAAGAGCCGATTCAGCGAGTTGGTTGATCTCACGCTCAAAGAAGGCCCACAACTGGTCACCCGGCATGGGGAGGAGGCCGTTGTCATCCTGGCGGCCAAGGATTACCGCCTTTTAAGCGGCCAGACACCGCGATTGATGGATTGCCTGCTCAATGCCCCAAGAGGTGAGCCGTTGGTGCTTGATCGGTCCCCAGAGACCATTCGAGATCTGGTCTGATGAAGTATTTGCTGGATACCTGCGTGCTCTCGGAATTGGTCAAGAGCACGCCCGACACCCATGTCCTCCAATGGTTCGAGGCGCGCAAAGCCCCTGAGCTTTGCCTCAGCGCAATGACTTGGGGCGAATTGCAACGTGGCGTGACCAGGCTGCCCGAATCCAAACGGCGATCGGCACTGACGCTATGGCTGCAGCAACTGCAAATCGGTTTCGAAAATCGAATCCTAGCGTTTGACCAAAATGTCTCGGAGGTCTGGGCGCACATGACGGTACAGGCCGAAACACAAGGTCAATCCATGGCGGCCTTCGACTCGATCATTGCTGCAACGGCCCGCGCGCACGAATGCAAATTGGTGACCCGTAATGTCCGTGATTTCTCCAAGGCGGGCATTGTCGTGCTCAACCCTTGGCAAGACCCCTGAAAAAAGCTCTTTTCGCATGAGTGAGTGAGGATCCGCGACGCTGCGCAGGAACTCGCTTGCGGATTAGGACTTACGTCATTACTGCTGGGTAAGCATGTGCCCGCTGGTACGCAGGCCTACCTCAGCGGCGTCTGTCGAGACGGCCGGTTGCTTCGACAATATCTACAAATGCTGGCCCCGCAGTCCGTACGGATAGTCAGGTGGCAGCAACCCAGTTGTCTAGTTGGAGGCCGGGCACCTTGGCGAACTCGCGGGTGTTGTTGGTCACCAGCAGGGCCTGCTGGCTGAGTGCGTGAGCGGCAATCAGGGTGTCAAACGAGCCAATGGGAGTGCCACGGCGCTCTAGGTCGGCACGCAGGTCGCCATAGATCCACACCGCGGCGGCATCGAACGGCAGGATGGTCAGTGGGGCCAGAAACATCTCCAGCGCTTGGCGGTTGCGTGCCGACTGACTTTTGGCCACGCCCAACGCCAGTTCAGCGGCCACCACGCTGCACAACCCGATCTCGCCCATGCGGTATTGCCGAAAACGCGCCAGCACCGCAGGGGGCTTCATGTTGATGAGGTGGATGCAGATGTTTGTGTCGAGCAGGATCACGGGCTGATATCGGCTCGTATTTGCTCGTCCGGCTGCTGGCGCGTCAATACAAAGCTAGGCTCAAAGGCGTCCAGCCCGGCTTGCA
>CAMAXW010000008.1 GCA_945862315.1 Klebsiella pneumoniae | reverse complement strand
GACCGGGCCGTACGGGGCCATTGATCTGTTGGCGCCAACCTCTGTTTGAGCCACTCTGCCGACGCCACGGTGAGCCCAATAATGTGGCTAGATGTTCAGAGGCGGCGCGGCTTGTAAGCTGACCGCGCTGGCTCACAATGATCCCGGCGCGCTACTTCAAAATGGCTCAAATTCGTGTCGACACCAACAAGAGCAAAGCTAGTGTGCTGTGGCACGATGGACTTTCACAATTTTTGAGGATCGGAAACTCAGGCGCCGAGAGGCTCGACGATACGTGCTGGCCTACAGAAAAACCTACGCTGTTACTTTGAATGACGAACAGTCGATGAGCCGCGGCAACTGAAAGCAGCGCACGGCATACTCGGCCCGGCAAGCGCCAGGGGCAGGCGCCGCAGCTCTTGCCGACACCGGCCGAGTAAGTCGGTGCTTAATATGAATTTAACTGATTGATTTATAATTAAAATCTTGGCTGGGGGACTAGGATTCGAACCTAGATTAGCGGAGTCAGAGTCCGCGGTCCTACCATTGGACGATCCCCCAACAGAGCCGAAAACTTAAAGCGACCGCGCTCCCGTGTCTGCGTCCGCCTACAAGCTAGGCGCGGCGACGTAGGTTGGAGTTTCCGCGACCCCCAAACGTGGGCAGCTGTGGCCAACGTGCAGGGGGTAGGATCAAACGCGCCGGTAACCGACGCGTGAGGGCGGTTAGCGCTTGCTGTACTGCGGACGTTTCCGTGCTTTGCGCAGGCCAACTTTTTTGCGTTCTACTTCGCGGGCATCGCGGGTAACAAACCCTGCGGTGCGCAGCGGACGGCGCAGCGCCTCGTCATAAATCATCAGTGCACGGGTGATGCCCAGCCGCAGCGCGCCGGCTTGGCCGGAGATGCCGCCACCCGCCACGGAGGCGTTGATGTCAAAGCTGTGCTCAAGGCTGGAGGCAACCAGCGGCTGCAGGACGATCATGCGCGAGGTCTCGCGCCCGAAGTAGTCTTCTAAACTGCGCCCGTTGATGCGGATATTGCCGCTACCGCGGGCCATGAAGACGCGCGCCGAAGAGCTTTTGCGGCGGCCGGTACTGTAATAGGTCTCGCTTGCCATCTTGATTAAAGTTCCAGAGGTTGCGGCTGTTGAGCGGCGTGTTCGTGAGAACCACCCGCGTAGATTTTGAGCTTGCGGGCCATGGCCCGGCCCAGCGGGCCTTTGGGTAACATGCCTTTTACCGCACGTTCAAGCGCGGAATGTGGCGCTTTCTGCAAGAGTTTCTCAAAAGAAATCTGTTTCATACCACCCGGATAGCCAGAGTGGTCGTAATAGTACTTGTCTTGGGTCTTCGCACCGGTCACGCGGATTTTTTCCACGTTGAGCACGATGATGTAATCCCCAGTATCCATATGCGGCGTAAACGTGGGCTTGTGCTTCCCGCGTAGACGGCTGGCGATGCCGGTGGCGAGTCGACCAAGCACTCGATCGGTTGCATCGACAACGAACCAGTCGCGTCTAATGGTGGAGGGAGTAGCCGTAAACGTCTTCATGATTGCGCCCGCTCTAAAAGAGCGGCAATGTTACGGAGGTGGTTTTTTCTTGTCAACGCAAACGAGCGAACTATCCGCCTGTTTTGATTACTTTTTTAGACTTGCTGTACGAAAACGGACCAAGCTACTGATGGGACACAGAAAATACGGGCTCGCGGAGGTTTTAATCATGGCGTTCGATGGTGCGTTGCGGGGCGCGCGGCCGCCGACCCCCCCAGCCACCACCTCACCCGCCGACAACGTGCCCGAGAATGTGGGTGCAACTGGGGACCGCCAGCTATCCCAGCGTTTCATGCGGGTGAACCACGCGGGAGAACTCAGTGCTCAGGGCCTCTACCTAGGTCAGGCTGCCGTCGCCCGCGATACCCACACCCAACAGTTGCTCGAACACGCGGCTGGTGAGGAGCTTGCGCATTTAGCTTGGTGTCAGCAACGACTAGACGAATTAGGGGGGGCGCCGAGTCGGCTCGCGGCGGGCTGGTATGGCGGGGCCTACTTGTTGGGCGCGCTGTCTGGTTTGGTGGGCGATCGCTGGAGCTTAGGATTTCTCCTCGAAACCGAACGCCAAGTGGGGAACCATCTCGAAGACCAGCTGGTCAAGTTGCCACCCGATGATCGAAAAAGCCGCGCAATACTCCTGCAGATGCAGCGCGACGAGGCCCGGCACGCCGCCACCGCGCAGCGCAACGGTGGCGTGCCCCTACCGCTGCCGGTTACGTTCATCATGCGGCTACAGGCGTTGGTGATGAAGAC
Source organism: Klebsiella pneumoniae (assembly GCA_945862315.1). Taxonomy (GTDB): domain Bacteria; phylum Pseudomonadota; class Gammaproteobacteria. The sequence continues at coordinate 95,818 of CAMAXW010000008.1, read as the reverse complement.
CATCGCGGCCCGGCTGTGAGCCTAGCAACTGACGGGGAACGGCTGATTTCGACCGTGCCAATTGAACCGGGTGGGCGCCCGCACAACGCGCCAAGAGGCGAGAATACTTCGCAATGAAAAAACTAAGCTTATTGTTGGGATGCCTATTGGCCGTGCTGCCGGTGCAGGTTGCGCTAGCTGCCAGCGCCACGCCGCTGTCAGCGAACGAACTGGCGCCCGTGCCAACATTGGCGCCCATGCTCGAAGGCGTGATGCCGGCGGTCGTCAATATTGCCACCCAAGGGCATGTTGAACTCAAATCCAACCCGCTGTTCAACGACCCTTTTTTCCGCCGTTTCTTCAATACCCCCAACGCCCCAAACCAGCGTAAAACCCAGAGCCTCGGCTCGGGGGTGATCGTCGATGCGGCGCGCGGTTTGGTGTTGACTAACAACCATGTCATCGCCAATGCCGACCAAATTTCCGTGCGCCTGACCGATGGCCGCCAGTTCGCCGCCAAGCTGGTGGGGACCGATCCGGAGACCGATGTGGCGGTGATTCGCATCAACGCGACGGGCTTGGTGGCGCTGCCAATTGCCGATTCCGACCGCCTGCGGGTGGGCGACTTTGCCGTTGCTATCGGCAATCCTTTCGGGCTGGGCCAGACCGTTACATCAGGGATCATCAGTGCGCTGGCGCGTAGCGGTTTAGGCATTACCGGCTATGAGGATCTGATCCAGACCGATGCCTCGATCAATCCCGGTAATTCGGGTGGCGCGCTCGTGAATCTGCGGGGCGAGCTCATCGGCATCAATACCGCTATTTATTCGCAAACTGGCGGCAACATCGGCATTGGTTTTGCCATTCCCATGAATATGGCCCATCAGGTGATGGAGCAGTTGGTCAAATTTGGCGAGGTTAACCGGGGCTTTTTAGGCGCAGAAATGCAGGATCTGGATCCCGACTTGGCCGCGGCGTTTGGTATCAAAGGTCATCAGGGAGCCATTTTGGTTAACATTTTGGCCGACTCTCCAGCCGCGAAGGCGGGCTTGAAACCCGGCGATGTAGTGACCGATATCAACGGCAAAAACGTGCGCAACGCCGCCGATCTACGTAACCAAATTGGCTTGCTGCGGGTGGGCGACGCACTGACGCTTAAAGTCTTGCGCGACGGCCGGGTGCTGAGCGTGCGCACCCAAATCGCCAAGCGCGAGGACCCAGGTGGCCCCGCCGCTCCGGGCAATCCGCGACTGGCTGGGGTCGGGGTGGCTGATATCCCGGAAGACTCTCCCTTGTTTGGCGAAATCGCGGGCGTGGTGGTGGTTAAGGTGTCTGCCAATACACCGGCGTTAAAGGCGGGACTGCGTGAGGGCGACGTTATTTTGTCGGTTAATCGGGTCAAAATTGACGATGTAAATTCGTTTGTTGAGCTGGTTGGGCAGAGTCGCGGACAACTGCTGCTAGGGGTGCTGCGCGGCCGTCAGTCGGCCTATTTGTTGATTAAGTAGTGTGAGCAAAAAACCCGCGTGGGTTTAAGCGAGCGGCTGCCACATCAACGCACGAGGCGACGCAGCAAAGCCAAATTCACGCACGTTTGTCCGTACAGGTCGCCCGCCTGTAAGCGCGGTGACTGGGCGGGATCGCCTAGGCCGTCCACGACCAGCGATGCCCCCGGAAACGCCTCGCAACGGGTGTAGCGATGGGTGGTGATAACCGTGCGCAAACCGGCGGCGAGCGCTGCCTGCAAGCCGTTGGTGGTGTCTTCGATTGCCACACAATGGGCTGCCGACAGCCCCGCGTTAGCGAGTGCCGCCTGATAAACCGCCGGCGCTGGCTTCTTGGCCGGTACGCTGTCGCAGGTCTCAATGGCGGCAAACCACTGCGGCCAGTCGGGCGCCAAATTGAGATTGAGCAGGGTCTCTAGATTGCTACGCGCTGAGCTGGTGGCGATCGCCAGACGCACCCCCGCCGCCCGCGCTTCTTGCATGAGCCGCGCGGCACCCGGGCGCAGCGCGAGGTTACCGGCGCGCAGTAATTGGCCGTAGCGCGCGGTTTTATCGCGATGGATTTCCGCAATGCGCTGAGGCGTCAGCGTGACCGGTACGCCGCTCAGCGCGAGGGCGGCGGCATAGTGGGCCATGCGTTCACGTCCACCCGAAATGGCCAAGAGTTCTTGGTAGCGCGGTGGCGTCCATTCCCACGCCAGGCCGAACGCGCGAAAGCTCGCGTTGAAGGCCTGTCGATGGAGTTCTTCGGTGTCGGCCAGCGTGCCGTCGACGTCAAAAATAATGCCCTCAAGCGGCCGCTCGCCCTGCGTGCCCAACGGTGGCGTTGTGCTGAGCGTGCTCATTCTTGCGCCGGCATTGGCGGTGCCGTTAATCCGTTGGTCGCGAGATCCACGCGTTCAATTTTGTCGAACCGGGCGGTGATATTGCGCGCGGAAATATTGACCTTCTGCACGTCCTCGTGCGCTTGGGCGATATGGCGTGCGAGGTTGTCTAGGCGCGTGGTGAAGCGTGCGAAGTCCTGCGATAAGTGCCCCAAATGCACTTGGATAAGGTCCACCTGCTCGCGTGTGGCGGCGTCTTTTAGCATCGCGCAGGCGGTATTGAGCACGGCCCACAAGGTGGTGGGAGAGACTATCCAGACATGGGCGGCGTGCGCGATGTCCACCAGATCCGCGTGATGGGCTTGAATCTCGGCAAAAATAGCCTCGGCCGGCAGAAACATCACCGCACCGTCGGCGGTGACCTCGCGAATGATGTATTTGTCCGCAATATCACGAATGTGTTTGCGAATATCGAGCTTGAACTGGCGCTCGGCCGCACGCCGTTCAGACTCATTGATGGCGAAATCGGTCATGCGTCGATAGGACTCCAAAGGAAATTTGGCGTCGATGGCCAGCGTCCCCGTGGGGGCCGGCATAAACAACACACAGTCGGCAATCTTGCCGTTGGGCAGGGTGTGCTGCAGCTTAAAGCTGCTTTCGGGCATGAGATTACGCACGAGACTCGCCAGCTGCACCTCACCAAATGCGCCGCGCGAGCGCTTGTCAGCCAAAATTTGCTGTAATCCCACGACCTCACCAGAGAGTGCCGTGATGCGTTTTTGTGCTTCATCGATGAGCGCGAGCCGCAGTAAGACATCCGCAAAGGTGGCGGTGGTTTTTTCAAAACCTTCGGCCAGGCGGTGATCGACTTGGCCCGCGATTGCTGTGAGTTTTTCAGCGGTAGTTTGGGTGAGGGCGTCGACGCGCTGGCCAAGTTCGGCGGCACTGCGTTGCAGGGCTTGCGCCACCTGTTGCTGGAGCTGGTGAAATCCCTGTTGCTGGGCTTGGGCGAGGTGCTGCGCGCTGTCGGTTTGGCGTTGCTCGAAGGCGGTGCGGTGTTCAGCCAGATGCTGGGTCATGGCCAGCTGGTTGGCGAGCGTGACTTCGAGCAGCCGCTCGCGCAGTGCGGTGGTGGCCTCGGCGGCTCGCAGTTGGGATAACTCGCCGCGCGTATCGCCGAGATCCAACCGAGTTTTTATTTCCAGCAGCGTGAGTTGGGTCTCGCGCGCACCCGCCGCGTTGGCCTGCGTGGATTGCCGGAGCGCACGCACCACCAGCCACATGGCGAGCAGCAACGCGAGTCCGCTAACGAGCGCAACCGGCCGGGCTAGGCTTTCCATCAGGGTGTTGAAGCCCTCGAAAAAGCGGGTCATGACGGGGGGATTTCCTGCTCGAAGCGGTCGCGTGGAATGACCTTGCCGCCGGCGTGTGGAATGATAGCGAGGCGCGGTGAGCGCGTCGAACCTTCTACCCTGATGCCGCAAGGAACCGCCATGAAACCGCCTCTCGCACCCTCGGGGCGCGGCGCAAGCTCGCAACCCGCGGCGCGTTATTTGCCCGCTGTCCGTGAGGATTTCGACGATGGCTGGCCCGCCGATTGGGAGGCCCCGCCCAGTGTCGCCACCACGCTCACTTGGGAACAGGCCAAATCGCTGATTAACACCAATCAGTCCCCAGATATTCCCTTCGAACTATCGATCAACCCCTACCGAGGCTGTGAGCATGGCTGTATTTATTGCTATGCGCGGCCAGCGCACGCGTTTGTCGATCTCTCGCCGGGGCTGGATTTTGAAAGCAAACTCTTTGCCAAGGCCAACGCCGCAGCCATCCTGCGGCGGGAGTTGGCGGCACCTGGCTACCGCTGTCGGTCGATCGCCTTGGGGGCCAATACGGACGCCTACCAGCCGGTGGAGCGCAAGCTGCGGGTCACGCGCGACATTCTCGCCGTGCTGGCGGAAACCTTGCACCCGCTGACCATCGTGACTAAATCGGCGTTGGTGGAACGGGATCTGGATTTGCTCGCGCCCATGGCCGCCAAGGGCTTGGTGCAAGTGTTTTTCTCTATCACCACGCTGGATGCCACGCTGGCGCGACGCTTGGAACCACGCGCGGCCGCACCGGTTCGCCGTCTGCGGGCCATCAGCACGCTGGCTGCCGCCGGGGTGCCCTGTGGGGTGATGTTTGCGCCGGTCATTCCCGCGCTCAACGAGCATGAGATGGAAGCCGTCTTGAGTGCCGCCGCGGCCGCCGGTGCGCGCTATGCGGGCTACGTACTGTTGCGCTTGCCACGGGAAGTTAGCCCACTGTTTCGCGAATGGCTGCAGGTTAATTATCCCCTCAAAGCCACGCGCGTCATGGCGCGGGTTCAGGATCTGCGGGGAGGGCGCGACAATGACCCCAACTTCGGCAGCCGCTTGACCGGCACGGGGGTATTCGCCGAGCTCATAAAGTCGCGTTTTGCTAAAGCGTGCCGCGAACACCAGCTACAACGCAGCGATCATCACCTGAATACGAACCATTTTCGGCCACCACGCGACCGCGTTCAGGGCGATCTTTTTGACTAAATCGCCGGCGCTAGTTTGTCATTCGCCAGCGCGGCAGCAATTTTAACCACCACCACCGTGACGTCATCGCGTTCCTCCGCAGCGCCGCGAAATGCCCGCAATTGGCTCAGCAATTCCGTACAAATACCCACGGCGGGCGCGGCGTGGTGTTGGGCCAGCAGGGCCTGCAAGCGCGCTTTCCCAAAACGTTCGCCAGACAGCGCCCGGGTGTCCCACACCCCATCGGTGGCGACGAGCAACACATCGCCCGCACCAATGGTTGCCCACACGGCCGGCGTGTAGCGCCAGTTAGGGTCTATCCCTAATGGAATATCCACCCCGGTCAGTTCACTGAGCGTGCCGGTGTCGGCGTGCCACCACAGCGCGGGGTCGTGCCCGGCGCTGGCCCAGCTCAGTTGCCCTTGATCAAAATCGAGGGACAGGCTGAACAGCGTCATGAAATGGCCCGGGCGGACGTCAGCGGCGAGTTGCAGGTTCAGTTGCTGCAAAATCTGCGCGGGTGCCGGCTGACTGGCCGCCATACCGTGTAATAGCGCGCGGGCGCTCGTCATGAGCAGGGCGGCAGCAATGCCATGTCCTGCAACATCGCCTACCACCACCCCCAGCGTATTACGCCCATACAGCCTGCCGTCTAGGTAGTCGAAATAGTCACCGCCGGTCTCGTCGCAGTAGATCGTCATCCCGGCGATGTCGGTGCCGGGGAACTGCGGTGCCGCACTGGGCAGCATGCGTTGCTGCACTTCGCGCGCCAGCGCCAGCGACTCATGCGTGCGCGTTTGCTCGGCCAAACGCGGGATCATCTGGTTAAACGAGGCGGCGAGTGCAGCCAGTTCATCGCCCGTGGTGAGGTTGACACGGGCGGTAAAGTCACCGTTGGCGAGCGCATGCACCGCACGTTCGAGGCGCGAAATAGGCACCGTGATACTGCGTGCAGCCAGGATGGCTAACAACACGATGAGTCCGGCAACGCCCAGCACCAGCGGCAGCACGGCGTCCACTTGGCGGCGGGTGCTGGCCAACGCATATTCTCCGGCGTCTTGGGCGGGTCGGATGGTGGCCTCCACGGGGACGAGCAACACCAGATAAAGCCCGTTGGCGTCCAAGCGCCGATACACACAAAAACTGTCGCCTCCCTGATAACGCACGGGGCGTAGCCCATCCCGAGATTGCTGCAGGTCACTTAACAGCGCCGTTTGCTGGTCTGGCCGGTCGAGCGTCAGGGTGCTGGCCTGCGGCGGGTCCAACCACTCCGCATCTAAATCGGCGCGCCCTTTTTTGACCACCACCTCCATCCGATCGTCGAGCGTCCGCAACACGAGTACGCGCCCGGGTGCGTTGAGGTATGACGGCAGCACTAGGCGCGCCAGCAGTTGGGTAACCCGTACATCCAGGCCCGTCACCCCAGCGACACGTCCCTGCCCGTCGCGTACCGCCATGGTCGCTGAAATCACGCTTTGGCCGCTGGCGAAATCAGCATGGGAGGCCGACCACTGGACGGTGCCGGGTGCGGGCAGCTGGGATTCCGCCGCCATTGGGCGCGCGTCGAACGTTGCGGAAAACCCGCCGTGCCCTGGAAACACCGCAAAAAGGCCATTTTTCAGCGCGACGAACTGCCAAAAAATGAGCGCGCCTTCGGTGTCGCGGGTGGTCTGGAAAAATGCGGTGAGATTGGTTAGCCGGCGGGCCGACTCGATCACGGTAGCGGGTGCCACCGCCGCTGCGTGGTGCATTCCCATTGCGTTTTGGGTGTGCGCTAGCGGAAGCCGCTCGCCCGTATTTGTTTGGCGATAGTAGGGTGAGGCCAATGGTGGGGCGGCGAGTGGCGTGGCGGCATTGAAATTTTGCGCCCACAGAATGCTGTGGTTGGCGGGGGCGGCGCTCGCGAGCGCGCGTTCAACCTCGCGGCTCTGTAAGCGCAGGATCAGCGCTAGCTGCTCGCGCTCGCGTTGGAGGAGGTGGGCGAATTCGTCGGCTTGTTGGGCTAATCCGCTACGGGCTTGCTCGCTCAAGGCCTGCGCCAGTTGTCCCGCCAGCGCCACGCCCAAGCCATTGAACGCGTGGAAGTCGAGCCAGCCAAAGACGCTTAGCGGCCCCAACCCAATGGCCAGCAGCAACCACAAGAGCTTGCGGCGAATACTGCGACGAGGTCGCGACATCAGGCTTGAGTTCGTAGAATGCGCGACACTAAAAAGACAACCGAGTTTTGGAGCTCCAGCATAACGTCTCGCGAGGCGGCCGTCGGGGCCTGCAACGTTGGATGGTTCCACAATTTTCGCACCGAGAGCCGCTTTTTCTGATGGACACTGCGACCCTCGCCAAGGCCCCCCTCATACTATGTCCGTAGCGAACGCCTTGACCCCCCTTGCCCGTTATCAACAACAGCTCGCGGTGGGTGGCTTTACCAGCGATCCGGCACAGGCCCGTGCCATCGACCACCTCCAACGCATTTACGTGGCGTTGCTGCAACCAGCGCCCACTGGGTTTTGGCAACGGTTGCGGGGCCACGCCGCGCCGCCGCAGATTCCAGGACTGTATTTATGGGGATCGGTCGGCCGCGGCAAAACCATGCTGGTCGATTTTTTCTACGAGTGTCTGCCGCCGGCCAGCCGCCGACGTCTCCATTTTTATTCGTTTATGCGGGCCGTGCATACGGAATTGAGCACGCTGGTGGGGGTTGAAGACCCTTTGCAAACGGTGGCTCGCCGCTGGGCGCGTGGCTTGCGCGTACTGTGTTTGGACGAATTTCAGGTGACCGATATTACCGACGCCATGCTGTTGGGCAGATTGCTGCACGCCTTGCTGGATTTAGGCGTGATTCTGGTCACCACCTCCAATGATGCGCCCGACCAGCTCTATCCAGGTGGCTTGCAACGCGAACGCTTTTTGCCCGCGATTGCCCTTTTGAAGGAACGCTTGGAGGTCGTGCAACTGGTGGGGAATCTCGACTACCGGCTGCGCACGCTCACGCAAGCTGCCGTGTATTACGTGCCAGACGATGCGACGAGCACGGCGGCGTTGGCCGAGCGCTTCGTGGCGCTCACCGGTGCGCAACCCCTACCCGCGTGGTTGACGGTAGAAGGTCGCCCACTACGTGTCCTCGCCCACAGCGACGGGGTGGTTTGGTGTGACTTTGCCGACCTGTGTCGGGGGCCACGCAGCACTGACGACTACATCGAATTGGGCCGTTGTTTCCATACGCTCGTACTCAGTGGCGTGCCCACGATGGGTGACGACGACAACGACGCGGCACGACGTTTCATCAACCTGCTCGACGAACTCTACGACCGCAGCGTGAAGTTGCTGGTGGGCGCGGCGGCCGAACCCGCGGGCTTGTACCACGGCGCCAAGCTGGCCCCGGCTTTCCGGCGCACCCTAAGCCGCCTCGCCGAAATGGCTTCGCACGAGTACCTCGCAAGACCTCATATTTCAAGATAATCATGTAGATACAAATTTTATTTGACATTAAATCTCATGTAATTATCCTAACGCCCTAAGCAGCATGCCTTCCTGATGGAAAGGTGACCTTAAAGGAGGGGCTTTTGAACCAAACCGACCGTGCCATGGCACGCCTGCTCAATTCTCGCTACGGCGATGGCGCACTGTACGCGCCGCAGGCACGCAGCAGCGACACCCAACAACAAGCGGTCGCTGCGGGATTCGTCAGCGAAGAAGGTTTTGTCACGCGCAAGGGCCGAGCCTTTGTCGCGCGCACCAATTCCCCCACGCTCTGCGTGAGGGAGTAGACAGGGCAACCTGTTACCAGCGTATTAGGGCTGCTTCGTGCAGCCCTTTTTTTTGGCGCGGTCGGCAGGACCTCGTGCTGCTGACGATGCTGGGGAAACTCACGGGGTACGGGACACCCATGACACGGGATACGGGACACCCAGGGATACGGGACACCCATCATCGCGGGATACGGGACACCCATCATCGCGGGATACGGGACACCCATCATCGGGATACGGGACACCCATCATCGATCATCGGGACCGGGGATACGGGACACCCATCATCGGGATACGGGACACCCATCATCGATCATCGGGACCGGGAGCGAGATATGGGACAGCCATGACCGGGACGCAGTTATGGGACGGACGCAGTTACAGTTATGGGACACCCACCAGCTATGGGACATCCACCAAAGGCAGGCCGCAGTTATGGGACACCCACCGGACCGGGACGACGCCACGGGATACGCAGTTATGGGACACCCACCGGACCGGGACCGCAGTTATGGGGACCGCAGTTATGGGACACCCACCGGACGGCACCACCAGTTATGGCACCAGTTATGGGACACCCACCAAAGGCCGTTACGGGACCGCCACCTCGCCATGACCCAGTGGTCACGCAGGAACCCATCACCCGCAAGACAACTCTCGGGTGGCGGCGCGTGAGCGCCGGCACGGTGCCTAACAGGTCTCCTAGATGAAAATAATTATCGTTGACGCCTCCCGCGAGTTCACGACCTCGTTGCGTCGTCTGCTGGCCAGTGCGCTGCCCGAGGTGGAGGTCACGGAATATGATCCTGAGCAGCAGGGTCCACCGCCGCGCGGTTTTGACTGGTCGCTCTATGCGGTGCTGCTACTGAGTCACGAACTCGGTGGCGGGGCCACGGGGATGGATTGGCTGCTCCGTTATCGCCAGGTGGCGGGCTTCCCGCCCACGATTCTGTTGGCGAACCTTGCGGACGACTATCTCGCCGCACAGGCCTTGCGCGCGGGCGCCTGTGATTTTTTGAGCAAGCAGCACCTCACCGCACTAGCGTTATTGCCGATGGTGCGGGCCGCAGCGTTGCAGGCGGGTAGCCTGCGCGACGAAGCCACGGTGGAGGGCACGCTGGCTCAAGAGGCCTCGGCAATGCGGCGCTTGCCGGCACCGCACGCCGCCTCCTCACCCGACGGCGAACCCATTGGTTTTCGTTTTGGACGGCTTATCGGGCAGGGTGCTTACTCACGGATTTATCTCGCGCAACGCAGCGGCGGTGGGCCGTTGCTGGTGCTCAAGGTGATTGACCTCGTGGCGAGCCTGGAACCCAACGTGCTGGCGCGCTTTGTGCGCGAGGCGGAATTGATTTCAGCGATCAATACCCCGCAAGTCGTGAAATTCTATGCGCATGGGTTCACCGAGAATTACGCCTATTTGGCCATGGAATTTTTTGCCGGGGGAGACTTAAAGCGCCGCCTAGAGACTGCTGTCACGGTCGTCGACGCGGTGCGTTACCTCACGCACATCGCGCAGGGCTTGCGGGCTATTCACGCCTTAGGGGTTATCCATCGGGATCTCAAACCCGGCAATATTATGTTTCGAGCCGACAACAGCCTCGCGCTGGCCGATTTTGGGATCTCGCGGCGCATCCAGGAGGCGCGCGACCTCACGCACTCGGGGAGCGTGTTGGGCACGCCCAGTTACTTAAGCCCGGAGCAGGGCCTAGGACAGCCGACGGACCAGCGCGCCGATCTTTACAGCGCCGGTGTCATTTTGTTTCAGATGCTCAGCGCTCGAAAACCGTTCATGGCCACCAGCGCCGCTGCGCTTATCCGTCAGCATATCCATGAACCCATTCCGCAGTTGCCCGCCGAAGTTCGGCATTTTCAGCCGATGATTGAACGATTGCTCGCCAAAGCGCCCGCCGATCGTTACGCCGATGCGGGCATGCTGCTCGCCGCTCTAGAGGCTATTGCACCGAGCGTGAACGGCGTGGCTTGAAAACGGCCCGTCCGGTCCCAATCTAGGACAGGACGCGCTCGGCGTCGCTGATACAGGAATGGGCATGAGTAAGGGCAAACAAGACTCCCCGACGAACGAACCCAGCAACCCTACGCACAAGCTGCTGCCGGCGCGGGTGCATGACACCCTGCCGGGCAAGCTGTTGTTGCTACCGGTGCGAATGCGGCCATTTTTCCCCGCGCAGACCATGCCCATCGTGCTGCCAGAGGCGTTGTGGCGCGAAACGGTCGAACGGGTGGGCAACACACCTCAGCAACTGGTTGGGCTCATTTTGGCGCGGCCGAACGGCAGCGAGGCACTCACGACGGCTGATTTTCGGCCGATGGGGACGGTGGTTCGCATGCGCCAGCCCCTGCGCAACGATGGTTATATTCAGTTTATTGCTGAAGGCCTACACCGGTTTCGGGTACTGAACTGGACCACTCAGGAGCCGCCTTTCGTGGCGGAAGTTGAATACCCCGAACCACCGCTCGAAAATTCTCAGGAGGTCCGCGCTTACGCGTTGGCCATCATCGCGAAAATTCGTGAACTGCTGCAGCTCAACCCGTTCTATCAGGAAAATGTGAAGTCTTATCTCGAGCGATTTAGTCCAGACGAAGCCTCGCCGCTGGCCGATTTTGCGGCTGCCTTGAGCAGCGCGGCGAGTGATGATCTGCAGGACGTTTTAGAAACGGTGCCGCTGCTACGGCGGATGGAAAAAGTGATGCTCCTGATCCAGCGCGAAGTGGAGCTGGCGGGCCTGCAAAGCCAGATTCGTCAAAAAGTAGAAGAGCGGGTGAGCGAGCGGCAGCGGGAATTTTTTCTGCGCGAGCAACTCAAGGAAATTCAGCAGCAGCTTGGTATTTCCAAAGACGATAAAACGCTGGAGCTCGAGCGTTTCCGCGAGCGCCTAAGCGAGTGCACCGTGCCGCCGGTCGCGCAAAAAAAGATTGACGAGGAGTCGCGGAAATTTTCCTTGCTGGAGACGGGTTCGCCAGAATATGCCGGCACGCGCAATTATTTGGACGTGCTGACCTCGCTGCCATGGGGTAAATACACCTCGGACCGTATCGATATTCCACAAGCGCGGCAGCTGTTGGACAACGACCACGAAGGGTTGGCAGATGTCAAAGAACGCATCATAGAGTTCATTGGTGTCGGCGCCTTAACCGGGCGAATCGCCGGCTCTATTCTGCTGCTGGTGGGGCCGCCGGGCGTGGGTAAAACCTCGGTGGGACGTTCTATTGCCGATGCGTTGGGTCGAAAGTTTTACCGTTTTAGCGTGGGCGGGATGCGGGACGAGGCGGAAATCAAAGGTCATCGACGGACCTACATTGGCGCCATGCCGGGAAAATTTATTCAGGCCATGCGCGAATCGCAAAGCGCAAATCCGGTCATTTTGCTGGATGAAATCGACAAAATTGGCAGTTCTTACCAAGGTGATCCGGCTTCGGCGCTGTTGGAGGTGCTCGATCCGGAACAGAACGCCGCCTTCCTCGATCACTATCTGGATGTCGGCGTAGATTTCTCCCGCGCGCTGTTTATTTGTACGGCTAATCAGCTAGACACCATTCCCCGAGCGCTGCTGGATCGCATGGAAGTTATCCGCTTGCCGGGGTATGTCACCCAAGAAAAAATCGCCATTGGGAAGCGGCATTTACTACCCAAAGTGCGGGCCCGGGCCGGGCTAAAACCGGCACAGTTGCAGGTCTCAGTTGCCGCTCTACGCGCGGTGATCGATGGCTATGCACGCGAAGCCGGGGTGCGCAATTTGGAGAAACAACTCAACCGCGTCGCACGCAAAGTGGCGCTCCAGGTGCTGACGGACAGCACGACAAAAGTGACTATTTCGCCCGCCAATTTGCTGGAGTATCTGGGCTTGCCGTTGTTTCGCGAGGAAGTGCCCCAACGCGGGGTGGGCGTGGTGACAGGGCTCGCGTGGACGGCGATGGGTGGCGCCACCTTAGAGGTGGAGGCGGCGCGCGTGCACACCAAAAACCGGGGTTTTCGTCTCACCGGGCAATTGGGGGAGGTGATGCGCGAATCCGCCGAAATTGCCTACAGCTACATCACGGCTCATTTGGCCGAGTATCAGGGCGACCCGGTGTTTTTTGATGAGGCGTACGTTCACCTGCATGTGCCAGAAGGTGCTACGCCCAAAGACGGACCCAGCGCGGGCATCACCATGGCCACCGCCCTGTTGTCGCTGGCGCGCAATGAAGGCTTGGCCCAGCCCTTGGCGATGACCGGCGAACTCACCCTCACGGGGCGGGTGTTACCGGTTGGCGGCATTCGCGAAAAACTCATCGCGGCTAAACGAGTGGGTATTCGGACCGCCATTTTGCCGGCGGCTAATCAGCGCGATTACGACGAGCTACCGGCGTATATCCGCGAGGGCCTGACGGTGCACTTTGTCGAGCATTTCCGTGAGGTCGCCGCGCGGGTGTTTAAGCGAGGCGGCACAAAATAAGTACGCTTATTTGCTGCGGCGGTCAGCGCGGATGGGCAACGCTGTAACGGAAACGCGCTATGTTGTCGCGAGCGCGATTCTGCGCTGCGTTTGTCCGCAACCTGCGAGGTGTCCGCCGCATGTCCATCGTGACTAGCTTCGAGCTGCTCAAATATCGAGCAACCAAAATCGTGGCCACCGTCGGTCCGAGTTCGCGCGAATTGGCGCAGGTGCGCGCCCTGATCGGCGCGGGGGTCGATGTTTTTCGCGTGAATATGTCGCACGGGACGCACCTCGAACATGCCGCAGCGATCGCCGTGATCCGGCAGGAAGCCGCCAAGCAAGGCACACACACCGCCATTCTGGCGGATTTATGCGGGCCTAAAATCCGCATGGGCCGCTTTGCCGTTAGCCCCATCACTTTACTCAACGGCGCTGAAACCACATTGACGACGCGCCCGGTGGTGGGGCACGCAGGATTAATCCCTTCCCAGTACGCGGGTATCGCCACTGACGTGCAGCCGGGCGATCGCATTTTGCTGAACGATGGCGCTGCGGAACTCAAGGTGCTCTCCATCGCGGGGACGGAAATACAGTGTCGGGTGGTGCAGGGCGGGATCATTGGCGACCACAAAGGCATCAATTTGCCGGGCGTACGGGTGTCGGCGCCCTCGCTCACGGACAAAGACCGCGTCGATGCTCAGTTTGCCGTGGCGCAGGGGGTCGATTTCATCGCCGTGTCCTTTGTGCGCGAACGCGCCGACGTGGCGTCGTTGCTAGCTTTGTTGGGGCCGGAGGAATCCCGGCCGGCGGTTATCGCTAAGATTGAAAAGCCTGAAGCGCTGAGCAATAGCACCGAGATTCTCGACGCTGCCGACGGCATCATGGTGGCGCGAGGCGATTTGGGCGTTGAACTCCCCCCCGAGCAAGTGCCCGCCGCGCAGCGTCAGTTGATCCGACTGGCGGCACATCACGACAAACCCGTGATCGTGGCCACCCAAATGCTGGAGTCCATGATCACCAGCGCCCGCCCCACTCGGGCGGAAGTCACGGATGTTTCTAACGCGGTCGCCAGCGGGGCCGACGCAGTGATGCTCTCCGGCGAAACCGCGGTGGGTGCTTTTGCCGTTGAAACGGTCGAAATCATGAGCCGCATTGTTTATCAAACCGAGTCTTACCAGTGGCACACCCGGCCCCGCAGTGAGCGGGCCGTGCGGGCTGCGGCACACGGTGATGTATCGCCGGGTGATGCGGTGGCGAGCGCGACAGCGCAGTTGGTGGCTAACACGCAGGCCTGCGCGGTGGTGGTGATCACCACCCGTGGTGTGACCGCCGCGACGGTCTGCGCGGCACGTCCGGCCGCGCCGGTGGTGGTGGTGTCGGCGGATCCGGCCACGTGCCGCCGCATGAGTTTGTACTGGGGTGCTGTGCCGGTGTTGGACCTTGCCGCCGGGCAAGACCACCCCAACATTTTGGCGCGGCGGGCTGTACAACAGGTTGGGCTTGCGCGCCCCGGAGATTTTATTGTGTTGGTACGGGGTTTTCATGCCGACCCCAATCTCAACACACCCACCATCACGCTGTTGATCGTGTGAGGGTGGGTTTCCCGCGCCGGGTCTAAAACGGAATGTCGTCGTCGAAATCCGGCGGCGCCGAGGGTTGTTCGCGCGCACCGCCGCGCGCACCGCCACCGCCACCGCCACCGCCGCTACGGGCCGCAGGCGGGGCGTCATAGCCGCCGCTCGCGCCACCACTGCGGCCCGCTGCGGGGGCTTCAAAGCCACCGCCGCCACCGCCGGCTCGTCCACCCAGCATTTGCATTTCGCTGGCGATGATTTCAGTGGAAAAGCGCTCTACGCCTTCTTTGTCGTTCCATTTGCGGGTTTGGATGCGGCCTTCCAAGTAGACCTGCGAGCCCTTCTTCAGGTACTCACCCGCGACTTCGGCCAGCCGTCCGAAAAACACCACGCGGTGCCATTCGGTGCGTTCTTGCTGGTCTCCTGTTTCTTTATCGCGCCAAGATTCCGCAGTTGCCAGCCGGATATTGGTGATCTGGCTGCCGCCGCCCGTGCCGTAGCGGATTTCCGGATCGGCGCCGAGATTGCCGATGAGCATTACCTTGTTCAAGCCGCGAGCCATGGGTGTTCTCCATCTTTGAGGTTAGGTGAGTGGACGCACAGCCTTGCGCGCTCCTAGGGATTCTAATGCACGTCCCGTCCTGTGCGTAGAACCCGTCAATACTTCGGGGCGAAGCCGAGGCACGGGGGCTTAGGCGCGGGCCGTGGCAACCGGCGGGTGGGCCGCGGGGCGGCGCACGGTCAGCGTCCACCAGCACAGGCAAAGTACCGCCACGGCGGCAAACACCGCGCGCGTGCCGAGGTGGCTAGCAATCCAGCCGCCACTCACGCCGCCCACAAACATGCCGATGAACTGGCCGGTGGAGTAGGCGCCCAACGCCGCACCTTTGCGGGCCGCCGGGGCCGCTCGGGAAATCTGGCTGGGCAGCGAGGCTTCCAAAAAATTGAAACCCGTAAAAAACAGCGTGAGGGCCGCCCCGATGGGCCACACGCGGGCTGGGACCAGCCACAACAATAATTCCCCCAGCCCTACACAGACGATCGCGCCAGCGAAAACCCGCCCGCTCCACGCGGGGCGGCGGGCCAGCGACAGGGCCGGGCCTAAGGCGACGACGGAGAGCAGCAGCACCGGGAGGTAGATTTTAAAATCGTGATTGGCGGCGAGGGAGAGTTCTTGAGATAACACCACCGGAATCGAGACAAAACTGGCGGTGAGCGCCATATGCAAGAACAGCACGCCCATTTGCAGGCGGAGGAGTTCGTGCCGGTCACCGCTGAGTTCGGGGGGTGTTGCCGTTGGTCCAGCGTCGAGATGCTCGGCATTTGGCGTGGGCACGCAGGCCCATAGCAACACCAGCGCCGCCAAGCCCAGACCCGCGCTCGCCAAGAACACCCCAGCCAAGCCAAAGTGCGCGTCGAGGAGCGGACCCACCACAAAGGCGACTGAAAACGCCGCTCCGATGCAAATCCCAATGACGGCCATGGTTTTCGTGCGCTGCGTCGCCCGCGTGAGGTCGGCTGCCAGCGCCAGCGTGGTCCCCGAAACCGCACCCGCGCCCTGGATCGCCCGGCCAACCACCACGCCCCAGATGCTGGCGGCATTGGCAGCCACGGCACACAGGAGGCTGCCCGCCATAAAGACCAACAGCCCCACGCTGATCACAGGCTTACGGCCCACCCGGTCAGACCACCGGCCGAAAGGAATTTGCAGACTGGCCTGGGTTGCGCCGTAAACACCCAGCGCGAGCCCAATCAGCAGGGGTGTGGCGGCCTCGAAATGTTGCACGTAGCGTCCTAGTACCGGCACGACCATAAACAGGCCGAGCATCCGCATAAAAAAGACCGCCGCAAGGGCAAATGCCGTCCGCCATTCCGCGCGGGTTGTCGGGTCGCTGTCGTTCACAGGTGAATTCGTTTTGCCGGGGCGATTGGAATGCCCGTATATTACCCGCCCGCCGTTTCATCAGGCTAGCGAGCATCTCCCGGCATCCCATGGACCAGATCCGCCTGCGCGGCGCGCGCACTCATAATCTCAAAAACATCGACCTAGACCTCCCGCGCGACAAACTCATTGTCATTACGGGCTTGTCCGGTTCCGGTAAATCGTCGCTCGCCTTCGACACCATCTACGCCGAGGGCCAGCGGCGCTACGTCGAAAGCTTGTCGGCTTACGCCCGTCAGTTTCTCTCGGTGATGGAAAAACCGGATATTGATCACATCGAAGGCCTCTCGCCGGCGATTTCCATTGAGCAAAAATCGACTTCGCACAACCCGCGTTCGACGGTCGGCACTATCACGGAAATTTACGACTACCTGCGTCTGCTGTACGCGCGGGCGGGTGAGCCACGCTGTCCGGATCACGATGAAGTGCTCGCGGCACAGGCGGTCTCGCAGATGGTTGATCAGGTGCTGGCACTGCCCGAAGGAACCCGCGTGATGGTCTTGGCGCCAGTGGTTAAGAGCCGCAAAGGCGAGCACCAAGGGGTGCTCGAGCAACTCGCTCAGCAGGGCTTCATTCGCGCGATGGTGGATGGCGAAGTGGTGATGCTCGACGACCCGCCCACGCTCGAGCTCAATAAAAAGCACGATATCGACGTCGTGGTCGACCGCGTCAAAATTGGCGGCGACCTGCAAACCCGCTTAGCCGAATCCTTCGAAACGGCGCTGAAACTGGGCGAAGGTGTGGCGCGGGTGGGGTTTATCGACGATACACAACGCCCAGAGCTGCTTTTTTCGTCGCGTTTCGCCTGCCCACGCTGCGGCTATAGCATCAACGAACTAGAGCCGCGGCTGTTTTCATTTAACAACCCTAGCGGTGCTTGCACGCAGTGCGACGGCTTGGGTGTGACGCAATTCTTTGATCCAGAGCGGGTGCTAAGCCGGCCCTCATTGTCTTTGCCGGCGGGCGCTATCCACGGTTGGGACCGGCGCAACGCTTATTATTTTCAGCTGATTAGCGCGCTGGCCGATCATTACCAGTTTGATTTGGACACCCCCTACCAAGACCTGCCAGCGGCGGTGCGGCAGGTCATATTGCACGGCAGTGGCACGCTAGAACTGCCGTTCACCTACCTGACCTCGGCGGGCCGCAGCTATACCCGGCAGCATCCTTTTGAAGGCGTGCTACCCAACATGGAACGCCGCTATCGGGAATCCGAATCCGCCGTCGTGCGGGAAGAACTCGCCAAGTTTATGGCCTCGAAAGCCTGTCCTGATTGCCAAGGCACCCGCCTAAACCGGGCGGCACGGCATGTCTTTATCGCCGGACGCGCGCTGCCAGAAATCACCCGGCTGCCCATCGGTGCTGCCCAGCTGTTCTTTAGCGAACTCGCGCTGACGGGTCAGCGGGGGGAGATCGCCTCTAAAATTGTCAAAGAGGTCAAGCTGCGGCTGCAGTTTTTGGTCAATGTGGGGCTGGATTATCTGGCCTTGGATCGCAGCGCCGACACGCTCTCGGGGGGCGAGGCGCAGCGCATCCGCTTGGCGAGCCAAATTGGCGCGGGTTTGGTGGGTGTGATGTATGTGCTTGACGAACCCTCCATCGGCCTGCATCAGCGCGACAACGAACGCTTGCTTAGCACGCTGGTGCATCTGCGCGATTTGGGTAATACCGTGATCGTGGTCGAGCATGATGAAGACGCCATTCGCGCCGCCGATCATGTGGTGGATATGGGGCCCGGCGCGGGGGTCCACGGGGGGCGCGTGGTGGCGCAGGGGACGCCCGCGGAGATCGCCGCGGCGACGGATTCCCTCACCGGTCAATACCTGTCACGCCGACGGATGATCCAGTTGCCCGCCACGCGGCGACCCTTTGATCCGACCCGGGTGCTCAAAATATTTGGCGCCAGCGGCAATAATCTGCGGGGTGTGGACGCGGAGTTTCCGGTGGGATTAATGGTCTGCGTGACCGGTGTGTCGGGTTCGGGTAAGTCCACCTTGGTGAACGACACGCTCTACCATCTGGCAGCTCGGGATCTCAACGGAGCCAGCCTAGAACCCGCGCCTTTCGAGCGTGTGCAAGGCATGGACCAATTCGACAAAGTGGTCGACATCGACCAAAGCCCCATTGGCCGCACACCCCGCTCTAATCCGGCGACGTACACGCAGTTGTTTACCCCTATTCGCGAGTTATTTGCGGGGGTTCAAGAATCCCGTATTCGGGGTTATCAGCCGGGGCGGTTTAGTTTTAACGTGAAGGGTGGACGTTGCGAAGCCTGTGAGGGCGACGGCGTCATTAAAGTAGAAATGCACTTTCTGCCGGACATCTACGTGGCTTGCGATGTGTGCAAGAGCAAGCGCTATAACCGCGAAACGCTGGAAATTCTCTACAAAGGCCGCAGCATCAGCGAGGTGCTCGACATGACCGTGGAGGAGGCCAACGAGTTCTTTGCCGCCGTGCCCACCATCTCGCCCAAGCTGCGGATGTTGATGGAAGTTGGGCTGTCTTATATTCGACTGGGGCAAAACGCCACCACGCTATCCGGTGGTGAAGCGCAGCGGGTCAAATTGGCCCGAGAGCTCTCCAAACGCGATACCGGCAAAACCCTCTATATCTTGGATGAACCCACTACAGGGCTACATTTTTTCGATATTGAACAGCTGCTCAAGGTGCTGCATCGGCTGCGCGATCATGGCAATACCATTGTGGTGATTGAGCACAACCTGGATGTCATCAAGACCGCCGATTGGGTCATCGACCTAGGCCCAGAAGGTGGCTCGGGCGGCGGCATGATCGTGGCCGTCGGACCACCGGAAGCTATCGCGGCCCATCCCGACTCGCACACCGGACGATTCTTGGCACCGCTGCTACGCGAGGTAGTCTCCACCCAGCCTTAAACCTGCTGTGCCTTTCTGGATCGCTTTAGCGCCGGCCTCATGGCAATAAGGAGCCCCAAAGGTGCCGCAGCCGTTGTCTGTGACTAGCCACGACGGCGTGTGATGGAACCAGGCGGGACAGCAGCCTGCCTTAGGCGAACGGATACCCAGCCGCTCGGCGTGAGCCTCGATGTGGCGACCTGCATACCCACCGTGGATGTGTCACCGAGTATGCCGCTGGCGCGCGCGGACATGGCGCGACCAAACGCCCAGAAACACGGCCGCAACTGGGTAGCAGCGGCGCACTAAGCACCGCCCTGGCGGTGCATTCCTCGGCCGTAACCGGCCACCAGAACGCCCTGCACCAGAGCCTTTAGCGGGTGCTCAAACGCTTAAACTGGCGCCCCATCCGGGGCTCAGGCACCATGGCCACCTTTCTTGAAACCAAAGGGTCTGTCATGTCGGCATTGATTTGCGGCTCGTTCGCCTACGACAACATCATGGTCTTCCAAGACCGCTTCAAAAATCACATCCTGCCGGACCAAATTCACATTTTGAATGTTTCTTTCTTGGTGCCGCAGTTGCGCCGGGAATTTGGTGGCTGCGCCGGAAATATTGCTTACAACCTTAAATTGCTGGGCGGTGATCCCCTGCCCATGGGGGCGGTCGGCATCGATTTCGAGCCTTACGCGCAATGGATGGACGCGTGTGGTGTCCCCCGCACGTATGTGCGTGTGATTGAAAGCGCGCTGACGGCGCAGGCTTTCATCACCACCGATCTCGACGACAACCAGATCACAGCATTTCATCCGGGTGCGATGGAGTCTTCACACCGCAATCAGGTGAGCGATGCGGCGGGTGTTACGTTGGGCATTCTGGCGCCCGATGGTCGCGAGGGCATGATCCAACATGCACAAGAGTTTGTGCGCGCCGGCATCCCGTTCATTTTTGATCCGGGTCAAGGCTTGCCAATGTTTAACGGCGATGACCTGAAGCAGTTCATCAAAGACGCCACGTGGGTCACGGTAAACGACTACGAAGCGCAACTGATGCAAGAGCGCACGGGCTGGACGCTGGCAGAAATAGCCCAGCAGGTGCAGGCGCTGGTCGTCACCCGTGGGGGCGAAGGCTCGATGGTTTATTTAAAGCACGAAACGCTCGCGATTCCGGCAGCTAAGCCCGCGCAATTGAGCGATCCCACCGGCTGTGGCGATGCCTATCGTGCCGGTCTCCTCTATGGCCTGATGCACGCGCTGGAGTGGCCGGTTACCGCCCGGATTGCCTCGCTCATGGGGGCGATCAAAATTGAGCAGGCAGGCACCCAGAACCACCGGTTTACGCGAGCGGAATTTGCCGCCCGCTACGCGCTGGCGTTCAACCACGAACTCCGCTGGTAACGAGGATTGACGCAAGACCCGGCCCTTGCCCGCCGTTCGGCTTGGGCGGCGCCGGGAATTGTTCCCGTGTAGCGCCATCAGTGCAGGTCGATCCCACCCAGCCTCGATGTCTAAGGGCATGCTACCCGGCAGTTGTGAACAGGGATGTTCCTGCCGATGGCCAATTTTCTACCCGCTACCGATACCGGCTTGCACGGTCTTACCGTCATTGCCCGGCTGCATGGCCTGCCGGCCGAAGAAGCGGCGCTACACCACGAATTTGGACGGGCAAGCGGGCCGCTTGAGCCCTCGGAGCTTGAACTAGCGGCGTGCTGGCTGGGGTTGAAGGCGCGCCGCGTGCTGTGCCTATGGCCCCGACTAGCGACCACGCCGCTGCCCGCCTTGGCGCGTTTGGTGGATGGTCAGCACGTTATTCTGGCGGGCGTGCGCGACGAACAAGTGTTGGTCAAAGCGATGGGATCACCCCCGACGCTGGTTGCACGCGCCGATTTTTTGTCGCTGTGGACCGGCGAACTCTTATTGCTCGCCAAGAGTGCGAGTGCCGCCACGGACCCCCTCGCATTTGGCTTACGCTGGTTTTGGCCGGCGCTGCACGCGCATCGCGGCATCTTGGGCGAGGTGATCCTCACCTCATTGGTCATCCAATTATTGGCGCTCGCTGCACCGCTGTTTTTTCAGGTCATTATCGACAAAGTACTGGTGCACCAGCGCCTAGCAACGCTCGATGTGCTGTGCGCCGGATTATTGGTGGTGTCGGTATTTGAAGCGTTGCTGGGTGGGCTGCGTCATTTTGTGTTGGCGCACACCACCAATCGTATTGATGTGCAGCTGGGCGCAACGCTGTTCGAGCATCTGCTGCGTTTACCGCTGGCTTGGTTCGAGGCCCGGCGCATGGGCGAGACCGTGGCGCGGGTGTGTGAGTTGGAAACCATTCGCGCGTTTTTTACCGGGGCTGCGCTGACCCTTGGTCTTGATCTGGCTTTCGCTGGGATTTTTTTCATTCTGCTGCTGTGCTACAGCCCCGTGCTGTCGGGCATCGTTGCGGCAGGTCTGGTTGCACATGTGCTGCTGGCGGCGCTGGCGACGCCATTTTTTCGCCAGCGCCTCGAGGAAAAATTTACGCGCGGGGCGGCCGCGCAGGCATTTTTGACTGAATCCGTGAGTGGGATCGCCACCCTCAAGGCCAACGCGGTGGAACGCGTGTTCGGCGAACAATGGGAGCATTTGCTGACGAGCGCCACCCGCGCCAGCCTAAGCGCCGCGGCGTTGTCCAATGTAATGGCCCAAGTTGCCGGCTTACTGCAGAAGCTCACCACGGTGGCCATTTTGTGGTGGGGCGCGCGACTGGTCATGCAGACCAGCCTGAGCGTGGGCGAACTGGTGGCTTTTAGTCTGATTGCCGCACGGATAGCCCAACCCGTGCTGCGTGTTGCACAGTGCTGGCAAGATTTTCAGCAAACTGGGGTCTCGGTGCGACGGCTGGGCGATGTGCTCAACGCGCTACCAGAACCGGGGCGGCATCAACCGGGGCAAGCCGCGTTGCCGGCCTTGCTGGGCGCGGTGAGCTTCGAGGAGGTGCAATTTCGCTATCGCCCGGAGGGGCCGGACGTCCTGCGTGGGCTCAGCTTTAGCGTGCCGGCAGGCTGCGTGGTAGGTCTCGTGGGCGCCTCCGGTTCTGGTAAGAGCACGCTGGCCAATCTCCTCCAGCGATTGCAGGTGCCGCAGGCCGGGCGGGTGCGAGTGGACGCCCAAGATGTGGCGCTACTCGACCCCCAGTGGCTACGCCGGCAGATCGGCGTGGTGCTCCAAGAAAACCTACTGTTTAACCGATCGGTGCGCGAGAACATCGCGCTGCGCGACCCCTCGTTGCCCATGACGGCCGTGATTCACGCCGCGCGGCTGGCCGGGGCGCACGAGTTTATTTTGGCGCTGCCGGCGGGCTACAACACCGTCGTGGGTGAGCATGGCGCCAGCTTGTCGGGTGGCCAGCGGCAACGCATTGCGCTCGCCCGGGCGTTGGTGACCGAACCCCGCATTTTGATTCTCGACGAGGCAACTTCTGCCCTCGACTACGAAACCGAAGCCATTCTGCACGCCAATTTGCCGCAAATAGTGCAGGGTCGCACGGTGCTGATCATCGCCCATCGGCTCCGCACGGTGCAGCTCGCCGAGCGTATTCTGGTGTTGGAGGATGGGCGCATTGTGCAGCAGGGCACGCACGCAGCACTGTTGGCGAAACCGGGTTTGTACGCCCGGCTGTGGGCTTTGCAGGCTGGCGGCCCCAGCGCGTCATCACCGTGATGGACAAGGCGTGGAGTCAGGACGATGCGCGGGATTTTCTGCCGCCGGTACGGGCGATCACCGCCACGCCAGCCCCGCGCCCGCCGCGGATATTGGCGCTGGCGCTGTGCGCGGCGTGTTTTGCGGCGGGGTTGTGGCTGTGGTGGGGACAGCTCGATATGGTGGCGATCGCGCCGGGCCACGTGGTGCCGCTGGGTCAACGCAAGGTCGTCCAAGCCGCCGAAATGGCCGTGGTGCAGAGCATTCGGGTCACCGAAGGACAGCATGTGGTGGCCAAACAAATACTCCTCCAACTAGACCCTACCGCCCTGCTCGCCGAGCGTGCTCGGCTGGCAGACCAGCGGGGCGTGTTGGCGGTGGATCGCCTGCGTCTTAACGCGTTGCTGACCACTACCGGGACTATCGAGCGCGAAGATCCCTCCGCCTTCCAACGGCTAGCGGCGCAACTGGGTGGCGCGCGCGTGGCCGCTAGCACCGCGCGTTTGGCCCAAGAACGCGCAGAGTACCAAGCCGTGCTGGCCGCTCTGGATCAAGACCGCCGCCAACAGCGGGCTGAGCGCCGGGCCGCCGAGGCGCGGCGTGCACAACTCGCAGCCACCCTTCCGTTGGTGACGGAGGAAGCGCAGGCGCACCGCGTCTTGCTGGCGCGCGGTACGGTGCCCCGCCTGCAGTGGCTGCAGTTCGAGCGGGCCCGCTTAACGGCGGAGCAGGAACTTGCCACCCAGTCCGAAAAAGTGGCCGCGTTGGTGGCGGGTGAAGCGGCGCTGGTCGCTCGTCGCCAAGCGGCCGCTGCCCAGTTTGAAGCGCGTTGGCTGGCGGATCTTGCCGACACCCAAGCGCGGCTGGCGGGGGTGGAAGAAGACCTCGCCAAAGTGGCGCATCGCATAGAGTTGGCCACACTGCGGGCCCCGGTGGCAGGTTATGTGCAGCAGTTGGCGGTACACACCGTGGGCGGGGTGGTGGCGCCTGCGCAACCGCTGATGGTGATCGTGCCAGATGACGCGCCGCTGGCCGTTGAAGCCCTGATTGATAATCGGGACATCGGCTTTGTGCACCCCGGGCAACGGGTGGCGATCAAGGTTGAGACCTATCATTTCACGCGCTACGGACTACTGACCGGCTGGGTGCGAGAAATCTCGCAAGACGCCGTCATGGACGCCGAACATGGCCAACGCTATCTGGCGCAAATTGCACTCACCCAACGCGTGCTGGCAGTGAATGGTCAGCGGCTACCCTTGACGGCCGGCATGGCGGTGACCGCGGAACTGGCGATCGGCCGGCGGCGCATCCTCGATTATTTACTCAGCCCGTTGCGGCGCTATCAACACGATGGCGCCCGCGAACCCTGATGTCTGACCGACTGGTCCGACAGGGGTGGCGGCCGGCACAGGCTGCGCCCGCGCGGGCTGGCCAGCCTGTGGTTTGGCGTGGTTGCAGGGCGTTCGCCGGTGCGGACGGACCCGGCACGGTACTTGGTCTCAGGGGGCTACGCTTGGGGCGTTGCGTAGGCCGCGTTCTTCCAGCAACGGCAGAATACTGGTGCCCAGTTGGGCCAACCCAGACTCATAGTTGGGCCAAGATAGCGTGGCACCGGCCATGCCGCAGTCCGCCATGGCCTGCAAAAAATCCGCGACTTCGCTGGGTGTGCCAACTACCGGGAACCCCGAGTAGCCGGCCATCATATTGCGCAGATAAGACTCGCGCAGCGTGGGGTCGGGGAGCTGACTACCCGACTCCGCCGTGAAGGTGTCCAACAGATTACCGGCGGCCACCAAATCGCCTTGTTCGTGGATGACGTGCCGGTAATAGTCTTGGGCTTCGGCGTGGGTGGCGGCACAAAAAATAGCGGCGTTGCCCCAGACCTCTACCTCGCGCTGGTAATCCTCGCGTGCGATGCGCCGCACATCGGCCACCGTGGCGCGTGCCATGTCCAAATTGGGCGCCAAAATGAAATTCATGTCGGCGTGTTTAGCCGCAAAGCGGCGTCCGGCGGGGCTGACGCCGGCACTCATCACCGGTGGACGTGGCCGTTGCAAGGGTTTGGGCTCGGCATAACAGCGCGGCGCGGTGAAGTACTGACCGGCAAAATCAAATTCGCCGACACGGGTCCACAAGGCATCGATTAGGCTCATCCATTCGTCGGTGAGCGCGTAGCGCTCGGCGTGCGGATATTGCGTTTTGCCGAACATCGCCACCTCGTGGCTATTCCAACCCGACACCACGTTTAACCCAAAACGGCCGCCGGAAATGTGATCGATTGTGGCGGCCTGTTTGGCCGCTAGGACCGGGTGTATGGATGGCACCGCGGTGGTGGCAAAAACGTGAATACGACTAGTCGCCTGCGCTAATCCGGCCGCCCAAGTCCAGGTCTCGAAGCTACGGTGGTTGAACTGGCTGGGCCCGCCGAAGCCTTTCCAGCGGCACACCGGAATCAGGGCCTCGAGGCCCAAGGCATCGGCCGTCCGCGCAATGCGCAGTGACTCGGCCCAGTTCACTTCAATCCCACCCTCAGACTCCGAGATGGTGCAGCCATGGCTGACATTGCTGCCGAACACAGCGAGTTGAAAACGGTTGGCGCTGAGAGCCATGGGCAGTGCTCCAGATCTCAAAAAAATAAGGTGGTCCGCCCCGGCGGGCGCCGCCCACAGCTTAAAGCTTTCTGCTCCGCGTACGGCATCCCCACACGGCGCTGGCCAGCGGCTGGTGCGGGGTCGCCCAGACCCTCGCCGCCGTTCGTGACGTGGGTGCACGTTGGTGCGCGTTGGAGGCGACGGCGAGGGCTGCTAACCGCCATAATCGACGCCTGTATTCCCCCGCCTGAGAGGCCGCCATGATTCCGTTTTCGGTACTCGACCTATCGCCCATCCCCGCTGGTAGCACGGCGGCGGATAGTTTTCGGAACACGCTAGATTTGGCGCGCCATGCCGAACAATGGGGCTATACGCGCTATTGGTTGGCTGAACATCACAATATTCCGGGGATCGCGAGTGCCGCTACGGCGGTGGTCATTGGGCATGTGGCGGCGGGTACGCAGCGCATTCGCGTGGGGGCGGGCGGCATCATGTTGCCCAATCACTCCCCTTTGGTTATCGCCGAGCAGTTCGGTACGCTGGAGTCGCTGTTTCCCGGGCGCATCGATTTGGCGCTCGGTCGAGCCCCAGGTTCTGATCAACGTACCGCACGGGCGCTGCGTCGAGATCTCGCCTCTAATGCGGATCATTTTCCGCAAGATGTGCTGGAGCTACAGGCTTTCTTAGGCCCCGAGTTGGCGGGGCAAACGGTGTTCGCTGTGCCCGGTACTGGCTTGCAGGTGCCGCTATGGATTTTAGGCTCTAGCTTGTTTGGCGCACAGGTCGCGGCAGCCCTGGGGCTACCTTTTGGCTTTGCTTCACATTTTGCGCCCGATGCCCTGCGCCAGGCGTTACAGGTGTACCGAGCTCGGTTTCAACCCTCAGCCCAACTGGCCAAGCCGCACGCCATGGCGGTCATCAATGTGGTGACTGCCGACACCGATGCGGCAGCCCGACGCCTGTTTACGTCCATCCAGCAGCAGTTTGCAAATTTGTATCGTGGGACGCCCGCGAAACTACAACCGCCGCGGGATCAGATGGATGACTACTGGAGCCTCGCCGAGAAAGCGGGGGTCGACCACACGCTGAGCTATGCCTGCGTCGGCTCGCCGGTCAGTGTGCGGGAGCAGTTAACAAACTTCATCGAAATGACTCAGGTGGATGAGCTCATGATCGCCGGCTCGTTGTTTGACCAGCGTGAGCGGTTACGTTCTTTCGAGCTCGCGATGGATGTTCGAGCAACGATGTCTACGCCTGCTGCGGCCATCGCCTAAGGCGGATGGCCTTGCCTCGCCGGGGTCAAACGGCGTGACAGCGATAACCCGCGCGAGGGTAATGCACCGCCACCTCGCCCACTTGCGGGTCTGTGCGTAGCACCACGATTTCCTGCGCGTTTAGCCGGATGAGGCGACCGACGGTGCGCTCTAAGCCGTAATCGTCTGGCACGATGGCAATTTCTGCGCCCGCCACATAACCGCTCTCGGTCACGCAGCCTCCCGCCACGTCGGTGGGGCTTGCCTCGCGCGCGATGGTCAGCGCGGCGGCGGCCTCCAGCGGCGTCATCTCGCCCGTGCCTAAATTGGCTACCCGATCAAACCACGCCGACAAGCTGGGCCGCGCTCGCACGGCATCAAACAAATCGCCCCCGTGCTGCAAAAACCACACAGGATGGAAACAGGCGGCGTCGGCCACGGTGAAGACATCACCGAGCACGAAGGGGCGGTGATCTAACTGCGCGGCGAGCCTATCTAGAGAAATGATCGCCTGACTCCAAGCGTGCGGCGCCACGGCGATTAAATTTTCCTGGGTGAACGCGGGCGTCATGGCGGCGCGGTCGACAAAGAATGCCGCGGGAAGGTGGTCTACCAGCCGTGCCACGGTAGGCGGCACGGTTTGCATAAATAGACGGTGGTCGGCCCAGTCTTCTAGCAAGGTGGCGGCGCCTGCCAGCGCTGCGGGGAAACAGCTGGGGCTTGGGTATAGGCGCTCCAACACGCCGGCGATGAGGGCGGTGTCGCAGTAAATATCCGCGCCGATCTGCAGCACCGGGATGCGGCGATAGCCACCGGTGAGCGGCGTGAGATCGGGTTTCGGTGCGATGCTGGGCTGTTCTACCGAACGCCACGCGAGCTTTTTAAACGCCAAGATGCGGCGAATTTTCTCCGCAAAGGGTGATAACGCGTAGTGATGCAAGATGAGCTCGGCCATGGCAGGTCTCCCGAGAATGGACTGGGTGGCGTTTGATTATCAGCTGTTTGTCAGCTGTCTGTCAGCGTAACCGGTTGCAGCGGCGTGGACAGCCCTTAATGCGGGGCTGTTTTTTCGGGTTGGAACGTGAACAATGGGGGATACGCCACCCCACCCGCGCGCAATGCTACTCAGGGTGTGAAGGAAAAAAAACAGATTAAGCATCCCGCACGGCGGTGGCTGTCAGCCGCGTGCAGGTCTCGCAACGTGGAGAAAAACATGCAGGAACGTCACAAGCTCGTTGCCCTCTGTTTCGCGGCAAGTTTCATCGGCTATATCGACCGGGTGAATATTTCAGTTGCCGCGCTGGCCATGCAAGAGCAGTACGGGTGGTCAGAGACCATCAAGGGCTTTGTGCTCTCAGCCTTTTTTATCGGCTATCTGTTGTTTATGGTGCCCAGCGGCTGGTTGGCCAATCGCTTTGGTGGCAAGCGCGTCTTGTTGCTGGCGGTGCTGTGGTGGTCGATCTTCACCCTGATTACGCCGCTCGCGGCAGGGATGTCTTTTGCCGCCCTCATTGCCGCGCGCATCGCGATGGGCCTAGGCGAAGCGGCGATGTTTCCGGCGGCCTACAATCTCTACAGTCGTTGGGTGCCGGTCGGCGAGCGATCACGCGCGGTGGCACTGATGCTCGCCGGTGTTCCCCTCGGCACGTTGTTTGCGCTGATGACGACCGGTGTGATGGTGAAACATTACGGCTGGCCCAGCGTGTTTTACGCGTTTGGCCTAGTGGGTCTGGTCTGGTGTGTGGTGTGGTTGAAACTTGCCTATGACCGGCCGGCTGATCATCCCAATCTGACCCCCGCCGAACGCACGCTGCTGCGTGCTGTCGCCCCCGATCAGCACCCCAAAGAGCCGGTCCCTTGGGGCAAATTGTTGCGCTCCTCGGCGGTTTGGGCACTGATCATCAACCACCTGTGCAGCAATTGGGTGCTGTATATGCTGCTCGCCTGGTTACCCAGTTATTTTCGCAAAGTGCTGCACTTGGATATCCAAAGCGCGAGCCTGTATGCCACTGCGCCGTGGCTGGTCATGTTCGTTTGCGGCATCGCCAGTGGTTGGCTGGCAGATAGTTGGATCAAGGGCGGTGCCGATGCCACGTTTGTGCGCAAGTTCATGCAAATCTCTGGTCTATTGGGGGCTGCTGCGTGCATGTGGCTGGCCAGAGACGTCAGCTCCCCGGAGGTTGCACTGGGCTTGATGTGCGGCGCGCTAGGGGCGTTGGCGATGACCTGGGGCGGGTTTATTTCCAACCATCTCGACATCGCACCGCGCTATGCCGATGTGTTGTTGTCCATCACCAACACGGCGGGCACGCTGCCCGGCGTCCTCGGCATCGCCGTGACCGGCTGGCTGGTCGACGTCACGGGCACTTTCACGGCGGCCTTTGTGTTGGCGGCCTGCGTGAATGTGTTCGGCGCATTGGTGTGGTTATTTTTTGCCACCGCGCGGCCGGTCGTGAAATAAACTACCCGGTCTCGCTCGGCTAAAAAATTTCATTGCGCAGCGCCTGCCGAATTATTTTTTTTTTCTTTCAAGTTTCTCCGCCCAAGCGGCGCTACTGCTTACGACGGTAAGGCGCCCCCGTCATCCTGGGGCGCGAAACCCAATACTGACCTCGTGCGGCAATTTGACTGAGGACGACTGTGCAATGAAATCTGATCCCGCCCTGTTTTCTTGGGGCTCCAGCGCGCTCGCAGTGGCCGCTGCGGCCAGTTTGTTTTTCGTGCCCCAAGGACTTGCCGCAGTGGCGGCGGTGTCGTTGGTGGTGGTGGGCCTGCTGTTAGACGGGCGCGCAGCGCGTCTTTATCGCCAGGCAGGCGTTGCCGCCGAGGCGGTGGCTGAACAGGCGCAAAAAACGGCAATCGAAAATATTACGGTGCAACACGGCGCTGAGGTGCTGTTGTTATCCGGCAGTATTGTGCCCGTTTGGATTCATCATATTGGCACCGCACGCCAACAGCTCGAAGGCGCCGTTGTGCATCTCACGCAGGATTTCGCTGGCATCGTTGAGCGGCTGCGCGACGCCGTGCGCGCCAGCTATCGGGCCGCTGGCATCGATGGCGGCACCGCCGATGACGACCTGCGCCAAGTGGTCTTAAAAAGCGAGCGCCGATTGACCCTGGTGGGTGAAATTTTGGACACCACTTTAGCGGACAAGGCTCGCATGTTAGAGGAGAGCCAGCGGCTGGTGCAGTTCACCACCGAGCTGCAGAAAATGGCTTCCGATGTGGCCAGTATTGCGGACCAAACTAACCTGTTGGCACTGAATGCCGCGATTGAAGCTGCGCGCGCCGGTGAAGCGGGCCGGGGTTTTGCGGTCGTCGCCGATGAAGTGCGCACGCTCTCAACCCGCTCGGGCGAGATCGGCAAAAACATCAGCCAAAAAATCGACTATGTAAACCGCAGTATCAAAGACTCATCCGCCATGATCGAAACCGCGGCGGAACGCGACACGCAAGCCCGGATCGATTGCGACGCCCAGTTGTCGGGCGTGATCACCGACTTTAGGAACGCTATGTCCAGCCATACCACGTCTGGTGATGCGCTACGCACGGAGGCCGAGGGCATTACCCGCGCCGTGTCGGCCGCGCTAGAACAGCTGCAGTTCCAAGACCGCATCGACCAATTGCTGGATCATTTGGGTGATAGCCTGCTGAAATTCAAAGGTGAATTAGCCAGCGGCACTTTGCCTAATCAAAGCAGCATGGCGCAGCTGTTAGACACTTTGGAGCGCTCCTACACCTTAGACGAAGAACGGGCGCCCGTTGGCGCTGCCCCCGCTAATAATTCCGATATCACTTTCTTTTGAGGGCTCCTTGATGGCTAAAACGATCTTGATAGTAGATGACTCCGCCTCGCTGCGGCAGGTGGTCGCCATCGCCCTCAGGGGGGGCGGCTACGATGTCATTGAAGCTTTTGATGGCGTGGATGGTTTGAGCAAACTCAACGGCCAAAAAATCCACCTCATCATCAGCGACGTCAACATGCCCAACATGGATGGCATTACTTTTGTGAAAGCCGTTAAGCAAAACGCGGCTTACAAATTTACGCCCATCATCATGCTGACGACGGAAAGCCAAGAGGGGAAGAAGATGGAAGGGCAGGCCGCGGGCGCAAAAGCCTGGGTAGTGAAGCCGTTTAAGCCAGAACAAATGCTGGCCGCCGTGTCGAAACTGGTGTTGCCGTAGACCCCCTTGGAGGAATGCCCGTATGAGCCTAGAGCAACCCACAGCGATGGTTTTGAAGCTTGCCGATGAAGTGAACATTTACGCGGCGTCAGCGCTGCACGAGCGCCTGCAGGCGACCCTGCAGGAAAGCGGGCCGATCGAGCTTGACCTGGGCGAGGTGACTGAATTGGATTGTGCGGGCGTGCAACAACTGCTGATGCTCAAACGCGAATGCGAAGCTACCGGCCGGGAGCTGCGGGTGATCGCCATGAGCGACGCTGCCAGCGTGGTCTTAACGCTGCTTAATTTACGCCAGCAGTTCACTTGAGGCGATCGGAAAAATTCTTATGGACATGACCCCCGCACTGCAGATTTTTATTGCCGAGGCCCACGAGCTGCTCGAGCAGATGGAGCAATCGTTGTTGCTGCTCGAACACCGGCCCGGCGACCGAGAGTTGCTCGACGCGGTGTTCCGTACCGCGCACACCATCAAGGGTTCGGCCGGCATGTTTGGGTTCAACACCATCGTGGCGCATACCCACCAGCTCGAAAATTTGCTGGACAGAGTACGGGCTGGGGAAGTGGCGTTAACCCCAGCGCTTTCTGCCCTGCTGTTGCGGTGCGGGGATCACATCGGCACTTTGGTGATGCCAGCGGTGGATAACCTGTCATTAGAGGCCTCGGTGATCACCGTGGGTGAATCTTTGGAGCGTGAGCTGGCGCAGTATCTCCCAGCACCGCCAGCCGCTGATCGCCACTCCCTGGCGGCGGACTTGGCTACTTTCCTGGACGGTGGTTCACCCTCCGACGAATCATCGTCCGTCGCGCACCCGCCGTCGGTGTCGATGGCGGATGACTACGCGGTGTTCCTCGATAGCGCAGAACCGGCACTCAGGCAGCCCGCCGCGCTGGTGTGGCGCATTGCCCTGCAGTTCGGCCCTGACGTTTTCCGTAATGGCATGGATCCGCTGTCGATTCTTCATTATCTCGCCACCTTGGGCGAGCTCGTGAACATCACCACCCTGTGGGGCCGACTACCGCCGTTAGCGGAAATGGATGCCGAAAGTTGCTACCTCGACATGGTCGTTGAGCTGGACACGATGGCCGAGAGAAGCGTCATCGACAGTGTGTTCGACTTCATCCGCGAGGATTGCCAAATTCGCCTAACGCCGCCCAGCAGCCAGGTGCAGGCGCAGTTGGCCGATCTGGATGCGTTGGGGGCGGGGCCGGCCAAACTGGGCGAAATTCTAGTGGCAGCTAATGCGCTGACGGGCGCCGCGTTGGCCACCGCGCTCGCTAAACAGGCCGCGGAATCGAAGCCGCCGGTGCGGCCGGGCGGCCCCCGACCCTTGGGTCAAATTCTCGTCGACGCGGGTGCCGTACCGGAACCGGTGGTTGATGCAGCCTTGGCGCGTCAGCAGCAGGCGCGCCAAATGAATGGGCAGGACACTAAGCTCATCCGAGTGGATGCCGAGAAACTCGACCAGTTAATTACGCTGGTTGGCGAATTGGTCATTGCCGGATCCGGCACTTTTGCCCTAGCGCAGCAGGCCAAGCTAGGCAATATTATGGAATCCGCCGCCGCGCTGCTCCGCTTGGTTGAGCAAGTGCGCGACAACGCACTGGGCTTGCGCATGGTCCCCATTGCAGCCACTTTCCAGCGGTTTCAACGCGTTGTGCGCGATGTCAGCCTAGAACTGGGCAAAGATATCGAACTGGTGATTGCTGGCGCCGAAACCGAACTCGATAAATCAGTGGTGGAACGCATCGGCGACCCGCTCATGCACCTCGTGCGCAACGCGATGGATCACGGCATCGAGAACGCTGAGCGGCGCATGGCGAGTGGTAAATCGGCGCGCGCAAAAATCTCCCTGAACGCCTATCACGATTCTGGCAGCATCGTCATTGAAGTAAGTGACGACGGCGGTGGCCTGCCACTGGAGAAAATTCGCAATAAGGCCATCGAGCGCGGATTGTTGGCGGCGAGCGCGAACCCGACCCCTCAGGAAATCCAGCAGCTGGTTTTTGAAGCGGGATTCTCCACCGCCGACACCGTCTCTAATTTATCCGGACGTGGGGTCGGTATGGACGTCGTCCGCCGCAGCATTGAAACCCTGCGCGGCATGATAGAAATCGACAGCACCGAAGGCTTGGGCACGTTGGTCCGCATTCGGTTACCGCTGACACTGGCCATTATCGATGGCTTCATGGTGGGGCTGGGCACGGCGCGCTATGTGTTGCCGCTCGACGTCGTGGAGGAGTGTATGGAACTGTCGGACTTGGACCGTCACGCCGTGAGCGAGCGCGGTTTTATCAATGTCCGGGGTGCGGTGTTGCCGGTGGTGCGACTGCGCGACGCCTTTGCCTTGAGTGACCTCGATGACCCGGAGTCGGCCCGTACTCAGGGAGAAATTTCGAACCGCCGCGAAAACATTGTGGTGGTTCGGTTCGGTGGCTTGAAAGCTGGTTTGGTGGTGGATGAACTATTCGGCGAATTCCAAACCGTGATCAAGCCATTAGGGAAGTTATTCAGTTATTTGCAGGGTATTAGTGGCTCGACCATCTTAGGCAGCGGCGAAGTAGCGCTGATTCTCGATGTGCCGGGGCTCATCAAAAGAGTGGAACGCACACGACCAATAGCCCGTGTGGTGGCGTGACGCCGCCTATCTTTAACCAATCCAGAGGTATACAGGCATGGGAATTTTAGACTTCAACAAAGGCGCTCGACAGCTGGAACAGCTCTCTAACGCCATTACGCGTATGCAGCAAGAGCACACGGCCGGCGCCATCGACTACCGCATCCCCTTGCAAGGTTTCGAGGGTGACCAACGCGCGATCGCCGAAACCATGAACGCCTTGGTGCATGCCCATATCGCGGTCAAAATGCAGGTGGTGGACAGCATTACTCAATATGTGGGCGGCGATCTATCGCAAGAATTCGAGCGCCTGCCGGGGCGCAAGGCACTGATTACTGCCGCGATGGACGAGGTGCGTGACCGCCTGCGCCACGCCGACCAGCAAAAGATCGAGAGCCTCCGCATCAAAAATGCGCTGGATGGCTGTACCACCAATGTGATGATCGCGGACCGCGACGGCATCATTCGATACCTCAACCACTCCCTGCAAGCCATGTTGAGCCACGCCGAGACAGATATCCGCAAGGAACTGCCCAATTTCGATGCCAAACGTTTAGTGGGCGTGAACTTCGATGTTTTCCATAAGAACCCCGCGCATCAGCGCAACCTGCTGGGCCAATTGCGCGCGGCGCACGTGGCCCAAATTGTGGTGGGTGGGCGCACTTTCGGGCTCACAGCTTCGCCCATCATCGACGAGAAGGGCGAGCGTCAGGGCTCAGTGGCCGAATGGAAAGACCGCACCGAAGAAGTTGCCGTTGAGGAAGAGTTCGGCGCGGTCGTTGCCTCAGCTTCCGCCGGGGACTTTACCAGTCGGTTAGAGACCGCGAAAAAAACTGGCTTTTTCCGCCAGCTTTGCGACAGCGTCAATTCCTTGGTGGGGACCTGCGATACCGGGCTTAACGAAGTTTTGCGCGTACTTTCTGCGCTGGCGGCCGGCGACCTGACCGAGAAAATCACCAACGATTATCAGGGCACATTTGGCGATTTGAAGAAC
Source organism: Klebsiella pneumoniae (assembly GCA_945862315.1). Lineage (GTDB taxonomy): Bacteria > Pseudomonadota > Gammaproteobacteria. The sequence continues at coordinate 61,078 of CAMAXW010000008.1, read as the reverse complement.
GCTTGCAACGATACGGTAGATCGTCTTTCGGCGACCATTTCTGAAGTGAGCACCACGACGGAGGCGATTCTGAATGCGGCCGAGCAGGTGAGTGCAACGGCGCAATCAATTAGCCAGGCGGCTAGCGAGCAGGCGGCGAGTGTGGAGGAATCCAGTGCCTCTATCGAGGAGATGGCCGCCTCGATCAATCAAAACAGCGAGAACGCCAAGATCACGGATGGCATGGCGGGTAAGGCAGCCCAAGAGGCTGTCGACGGTGGTGTGGCGGTGCGTGACACCGTGCAAGCCATGAAAACCATCGCGCAGAAAATCGGCATTATCGACGACATCGCCTACCAAACTAATCTGCTCGCGCTGAATGCGGCCATTGAAGCGGCCCGTGCCGGTGAGCATGGACGCGGCTTTGCGGTCGTCGCAGCCGAAGTGCGCAAATTGGCCGAGCGCAGTCAGGTTGCGGCCCAGGAAATTAGCGGATTGGCGGGCAACAGTGTGCAGCTCGCGGAGCGCGCCGGAACACTGCTCAATGAAATTGTGCCGGCGATTCAGAAGACTTCTGATTTGGTGCAGGAAATCGCCGCGGCGTCGAGTGAACAGGCGACCGGTGCCACCCAGATTAATTCTGCGATCAATCAGCTCAATCAGGCGACCCAACAAAATGCGTCGGCCGCCGAGGAGCTGGCGGCAACCGCCGAAGAAATGAACGGGAAAGCTGCGCAATTACGCGAGCTCATGGCGTTTTTCCGGCTGGAAAGCGCTGGCCGAGGACGCAGCGCGGAAGTGCGTAATCCCGCAACACGCTCGGTTGCAGCCACTACTCGCCGCGCCCCGCCTAGCCGAGTGCCGGGTGGTGCACGCTTCGCAGAGTCCGACGCCAACGACTCTGAATTTGTGAAATTCTAGGGGGCATGATGCAAGCTGTCGCGCACGCTGATGGCGCTGGTGCCGAGCACCAGCAATACCTCACATTTCGGCTCGGCGAAGAAACCTTCGCGATGCCAATTTTAATGATCAAGGAAATTCTGGAGTACCCAGAACTGACCAGCGTGCCGCTGATGGCGGCTTGTGTCCGCGGGGTGTTGAACCTTCGCGGGCGGGTGGTGCCGGTGGTCGATCTGGCGATACGGTTTGGTCGTCCGCAGAGCCTAGCAACGCGCCGCTCGTGTGTGGTGATTCTCGAAGTGTTGGCGGATGGCGAACAGCTTGACGTCGGCATTATGGTGGATGGCGTTAATCAGGTGATTGAGATTCCGGCGGCCGATATTGAGCCGCCACCGGGTTTCGGCGCCAAATTACGCACCGATTTTATCCGGGGCATGGGCAAGGTTAACGGCGGTTTCGTGGTGATTCTCGACAGTGCCACGGTACTGTCCATTAACGAAATTGCGGCGCTAGGCGCAACGGCGGCCTAGCGGGTCTCAGAGACCGTGGTCGAACAGTTCTACCTACACGCATTGAGACCCATTCCCGTATGTCTGTTTACGCACTGAGTGATCCCGAATTTAAGCTGTTGCGCGACTGGGTATACGCACAGGCAGGCATCAATTTATCGCCGGCCAAAAAACCGCTAGTGATGAGCCGCTTGCAGAAGCGCTTGATCCATTTTGGACTCAATAGTTTTGGTGAATACCACCAACTCATCACGGCGGGTGTGGAGCGTACCGAACCCCAAATCGCGCTCGATTTGCTGACCACCAACGAGACCTATTTTTTTCGAGAACCTAAACACTTCGATTTTTTGCGCGACCGGGCGCTGCCGGCACGGCTGCCGGGCACTACCTTTCGGGTGTGGAGTGCGGCCTGCTCGAGCGGTGAGGAAGCGTGGAGTATTGCCATGCTACTCGCCTCCCACTTGGCGCCGGGCACTTGGGAAATCATGGGGTCGGATATCAGCACGCGGGTACTCGCGCGCGCGCAGTCTGCGCATTACGCCATGGAGCGCGCCGAACATATCCCGCGGACTTTGTTGACACGCTTTTGTCTGCGCGGTGTGGGATCTCAGGAAGGGACTTTTCGCATCGTCCCTGACTTGCGTCGGCGCGTCTCGTTTCGTCAGGTCAATCTCATCGCGCCGCTGCCTGATGTGGGCCTTTTCGATTTAATATTCCTACGTAATGTTCTGATCTATTTTGATATGGAAACCAAAGCTGCCGTGGTTCGCCAGTTATGCTCGGCGTTGCGTCCCGGGGGCTTTTTTTTCTGCGGGCACTCGGAGAGCTTGCACGGCATGAACCTTCCTCTCACCAGCCTCCATCCGGCAATTTACCAGCGTCAGGCGCGGGGCTAAGCCATGCGCGCAGCGAGTGAATATCTCGAATATTTTTTGCAACCTGGGGAGTTTCAGTTCAGCGACGATCCAGACGTGCGCCTGCGTACCCTGCTAGGCTCTTGCGTGGCCATCACGATGTGGCATCCCCGGCGGCGCTATGGGGCCATGTGTCACTACATGCTGCCGACGCGCGGTGCGCGGCGCACCGGTGAGCTCGACGGCCGTTTTGGGGATGAAGCGTATCTGATGTTTTTGCGCGAGGCAGTACGTTACGGCACCGATCCCAACGAGTATGAAATAAAAGTTTTCGGCGGAGGAGATATGTTTCCGACAGTGGCCAAGGCTGGGCGGTTAGCCATCGGTAAACAGAATATCGTCGCGGGAATCGAATTACTGGCGTTGCATGGGCAGCCCATTAAGGCCCGCCACGTGGGTGGCGAAGGCCATCGGGTGGTGATGTTTGATCTGTGGGACGGCAACGTGTGGGTGAAGCACCAGCCTCAGGTCACTGCCCGGTGAGCGCCGTGGTCAGTGTCATGGTGGTGGACGATTCCGCCGTTGTGCGGCAGGTCCTGAGTGAAATCATCAACCACACCCCCGGTCTGCGCCTGCTAGGCGTGGCGCCTGATCCGCTCTACGCCTTAGAGAAGATGCAGCGCGAATGGCCAGACGTCATCGTGTTAGATGTCGAAATGCCCCGCATGGACGGCATTACGTTCCTGCGCAAAATAATGGCCGAGCGGCCCACCCCGGTGGTGATTTGCTCCTCTCTGACCGAGAAAGGTGCGGACACCACTATTCAGGCGCTGAGCGCCGGCGCGGTGGAGATTATCGTCAAGCCCAAAGTGGCGCTGAAGCGTTTCTTGGAAGACTCGGCAAGCGAGTTGGGGCAGGCCATTAAAGCCGCCGCGCAGGCACGGGTGTCACTCATCCGAACCCCCGTGGAAAGCCTCGCCAAGATCCCGGCGAAATTAAATGCAGACGCCGTGCTGGCGGCACCCTTGGGCACGGCGATGGTGCAAACTACCGAGCGGATAGTGGCTATCGGCACGTCCACCGGCGGCACCCAAGCCTTGGAAACAGTGTTAACCATGCTACCGCGGGTCGCACCAGGTCTGGTTATCGTGCAACACATGCCTGAGAAGTTCACGGCGGCCTTCGCCACTCGACTAAATTCCGTTTGCGCTATCGAAGTGCGTGAAGCCTGCCAGAACGACCGCGTCATTCCGGGCTTGGCGCTCATCGCGCCGGGCGGCCGGCATCTGGTGTTGAAGCGCAGCGGCGCCTACTACCACGTGGATATTGTGGACGGCCCACCGGTGAGCCGACACCGGCCCTCCGTGGACGTCCTGTTTCGCTCGACGGCCAAAGCAGCCGGGCGCAACGCTTTGGGCATCATCATGACGGGCATGGGGGACGATGGTGCGGCGGGGCTCAAGGAAATGCTCGACGCCGGTGCACGCACGGTAGCGCAGGACGAGGCGACCTGTGTGGTTTACGGCATGCCCAAAGAGGCGGTGAAGCGTGGCGCAGTCCAGCGCACTGTGCCGCTGAGCGCTATCGCGGGGGAGATCTGCCGGGATCGTTGACAATATTTTATCGTTCGGATGGCAACCCCCCCCCGAATTTTTAAGCCCGAATGATTTTCAGCACTTCGTCACGCTTGGCAGTCATGTCTGCCAAGGTGGCGGCTTCCAGATTCAGGCGCACGAGTGGCTCGGTATTGGAGGCACGCACGTTGAACCACCAATCGGGATATTCCACGCTTAGCCCATCCAACTCAGTGAATGTTGCGTCCGCGTAGGCCGCGCGTAACTTGGCAAAGACCTGATCCACTTCCTTCACGGTGGAATTGATTTCGCCGCTAGGCGCATAACGGCGCAATGGGGCAATGAGAGCGGAGAGTGGCTGGGCGCTGGCACTGACCAGATTGGCCACATAGATCACCGCCAGGGCAGAACTCTCCGCAAAGAAATTCTCGCGAAAATAATAATGCCCCGATAATTCGCCGGCAAAGAGCGCATCAGCGCCGCGCATCTGTTGCTTGATGAACGCATGCCCCACCCGCGACATCAGGGGCTCACCACCGGCTTCTAGGATCACCTCGCGGACGGCCTTGCTGCTGCGCAAGTCGTAGAAAATGCGCCCGGGATGGTCTTTCAGCAGCGTTTGGGCGATGAGTGCTGTGATGAGATCCATGGGCACGATGTCACCGCGTTCATCCACGAACCCCACCCGATCGGCATCACCATCGAAGGCAATGCCAAAGTCGAAGCCACCCTGGGTGCGCATAAGCTGCTGGAGTGGCACCAGTGTTTCGTGATCGAGGGGATTGGCTTCATGATTCGGAAACGATCCGTCTAACTCGGCAAATAATCCCACTTCGCTATACAGGCCCCGCAGCGCTTGGGCCTCCACAATGCCCATCGCGTTGGCGTAATCCACCGCAATATGCAGAGGACGTTGAATGCGCGCCAACGCGCGAATGTGGGCGGCGTAAGCGGGTGCGATATCGTGTTTCGTGATCTGGCCGGGCTGTGCGGCGGGCGCTTTAAACTGTCGGGCATTGACCAGTTCTTCGATCGCTGCAATGCCGGTGGGGCCGCTAATCGGTACGGCATCGGCGCGGCAGATTTTGACGCCATTCCATGCGCCGGGATTATGCGAGGCGGTGATCATGATGCTGCCTTGCGCACCCAGGCTGCCGTTAGCGTAGTAGCACATGGGTGTGCTGCAGAGACCGACGTCGATGACCTCCGCGCCTTGCTCGGTTACCCCACGCGCCAACGCCTCGAACATGGCCGGTGAGTGGGATCGCATGTCGCGCCCAATGACCACGGAGCGGCAGCCGAGATAATCCACGAATGCCCGTCCAATGCAGGTGGCAAGCTCCGCGGTGAGTGTTTCACCATAAATGCCGCGAATATCGTAAGCCTTAAAAATGCCAGCCATCGTAGGTCTCGCTCGGTGGTAAAAGATGCCCGAGTATAAACGGGCTATGCGTCATTCCATGCAGATAAAGAGGCTGGGGCGGCGGGCTAATGCAGACCTTGCGGCGGCGACAGCGCACGCCAAGCTGGGCCCGATAGCCATTCGTCTAGGCTGTCTAATAGTTCTTCGGCGCTGCCGAAACGTGCCTCGGGATCTTTTGCCAGCAGCATGTCGACGATGGGCTGGGCGAGTGCCACCGCGGCCGGCAGCGCTGGCGGTATGGTGTGAATATGCTGGTAGACGAGTCCGGCGGGAGATTCCGCGCGGAAAGGTTTGCGGCCGGTCAGTAGTTCGTAAAAAATAATTCCGGCGCTGTAGAGGTCGGTGCGATGGTCGACCGGCGTGCCCAATGCTTGTTCGGGACTGATATAACCGGGGGTGCCCAAGGTCCCGGTGGTAGTGGTTAGGTCGAGTGACTCGTTAACTCGGCGAGAAATACCAAAATCCGCCAGCGCCAGAGAATGATCGGCACGAAACATAATGTTCCCGGGTTTTAGATCACGGTGAATTACCGAACGTTGATGGATAGCGCTCAGACCGCGCGCAATCCCGCGCATGCAGTCGATGGCGTCCGGGATCGATAGCCCCCGTTCGATGCGTTGCTTGAGATCCCCGCCCGGAAAAAATTCCATTGAGATGTACCCATAGTGGGCGGTTAAGCCTTGGCCAAAGACCTTCACCACGAAGGGATCGGTAATGCTGGCCATAATCTCAGCCTCACGAATGAAGCGTCGCAGCATCGCTGGGTCCAGTACTTGGCGGGTGTCGATGATTTTCAATACCACCGGTGCGCCATCCAATTCACGCTCGGCCAAATAAACTCGCGAAAATCCCCCCTGGCCAATCAGACGTACGAAGCGGTGCGCGGTGTCATCCGGCAAGCGGTGGTTGAGCAGCAGTGAGTCATCCAGTGCCTGGCGGGCGCCGCGTTCCATATACAGGGTCGATTCCATCGACAGCGGGGCGCGTGCAATCGTGCTCAACACCAATGGCAGGCGCTCGCTTAGCGCATCCTCGCGGCGTAGATAATCTGCAGCACCGGCCTTCATGGCGGCCACGGCGAGGTAGGCGTCACCGCCTGCCGCCACCAGGATAGCGGGTGGAAAACCTGGGCGGCCACGATAGCGATCGAACCATGCTAGGCCGCGGGGCAAATCACCTAGCTCGTGGCTGAGCAGCGCGGCGTCATATAAGTCCCACCGAAAGTCGCTGGCTGGTGCTCCCTGTTGCTCGGCGTCGTATTCGGTAATCTCAATATCGGGCAAGGCGCGCGCGAGGCTGCGCCGGACGGCCGCCATCCATTCTCGAGAGGTATCGATGATGATGATTTTCACGGTAGAAGCATCGGCGGTAGCGCGCCGAAGTTTAGAGCGGGCACGCGTGCTGCCCGCTCTGAGCGAATAGACCAGAGCGGTTAGGCCACCGTTTTACGGATGAGCCGGCCCGGCAGTTCGCCGGTAGGCACGTTGTTTTCCAGTAAAACCCGGCCGTTGACCACCGTGTGGCTGATGCCGCGTGCGGTTTGTTTGAGCCGTTGGGCACCGCTCGGCAGGTCATTGACCAACTCAGGCATGTTTTGACTGATGGCGGCCGGGTCGAAAATAACCAGATCCGCGTTAAGTCCCTCCCGCAACAAGCCCCTATCGTGCAGCCCCCAGGCGGAGGCCGTGTCATAGGTAATCATGCGCACCGCTTCTTCGAGCGTGAACGCTTCACGCTCCCGCACCCAGTGGCTGAGCAGGTGGGTCTGCAGCGACGAATCCATAATTTGGGCCACATGCGCCCCAGAATCGGAGAACGTCACCACGCTGCGCGGATGTCGCATCATTTGCAGCACGGCGTTCTGATCTTCGTTGGCTAGGGGTTGCCGAAAGAAGACGTCCAGGTCGCGTTCCAGCGCCAGATCGATCATCGCCTGCGCGGGATGCACGCCGCGCCGCGCGGCGACCTCACTCATGAGTTCTTCATCGCCGATGCCGTTCATCACATAGAACCAATCCCACTCGGGCGGGCGGGCCTCGGCCCCCACGACACTGGGCCCGGCGTAGGGCGCGCTGGCCACTTCAACCAGCCGGCGTTTGATGTCGGGATCGCGCAGCAGCCGCTTTTGCTCTTCCAAGGGGCGGCTGCGGACATCTCGCCATACCTCCCAATGATCGAAAGGAGTATGCGATTTGAACGACAGCAGCGTTGAGATTGACCGGCTATGGGCTTGGACAAACATGCGACCACCGGCAGCGGCGGTTTCGTTGGCGAGTTCGTAATAGCCGGGCCACAAATCTGGGGCGACGCGAATGCTGGGCATGCCGAAAGTCACCGGGCAGCCCGATTCCACCGCCAGATTTTTGAGGCGGTCGAAATACTCACGGCGGCGGCGCGGGCTGCGCCCAGGTTCTTCGCCGGCTAGCTCAAAGATGCCGGCACCCAGTTCACCCATGGCGTTGACGATCGCCCGCACTTCGGACCAGTCCGCTATTCGGCTGGCGACGGGTCGGTCATCGGAAGTCAGGTGGTTTACCGACCGAGACGTAGAGAACCCAATGGCACCGGCGCGCAGGGCTTCCTGAACGAGATGCTGCATACGGCGTAGTTCGTCGCTGGTCGCCTGCTCAGCGAAGGCGCGCTCGCCCATCACATAGGTTCGCAACGCGGAGTGGCCGATGTAACCACCGTAATTGATGCCCTTGGGGATTTGATCAACGACGTCGAGATATTCGGGGAAAGTCTCCCACCGCCAGTCGATGCCTGCGGTCATTGCGGCTCGCGAGAGATCCTCGGCACGCTCCAAATTACGAAACACAAATTCTGCGTCGCGCGCCGCGCAGGGTGCCAAGGTGAAACCGCAATTACCCATCACCACAGTGGTGACACCGTGGTAGCAGGAGCAGGAGCCTAGCGGATCCCAAAAAACTTGCGCGTCCATGTGCGTGTGGCCATCGACGAAACCCGGGCTGACGACTTGTCCTTCGGCGTCGATCACGCGCTTGGCCGGTGCGCGAATGCGGCCGATGCGCGCGATGCGGTCATCGATGATGCCGATGTCGGCGGGGTAACGGGGCGCCCCTGATCCATCAACTACACTGCCATTACGAATAATAAGATCGTACTGCATGGTCGCTGCCTCGCGCGGTGGGAATATGGTGAGCATAGCGCGCGTTGCGGACAGTGCCTACGGCAAGCGTGTAAGCACATTTTTGGGCAGACTGTGGGCTAGTCACCCGTAACCGTTAGGAGCAGACAAATGATCGATCTGTATTATTGGCCCACGCCGAACGGCTGGAAGGTAACGATCATGCTGGAGGAGTGTGGTCTAGATTATCGAGTGCACGAAGTCGATATCGGGCGCGGCGAGCAGTTCTCGCCAGATTTTCTTCGCATCAGCCCCAATAACCGGATGCCGGCGATCGTCGACAATTCGCCGCTGGGTGGTGGTGCGCCACTGGCCATTTTTGAATCGGGTGCCATTGTCGAGTATCTCGCCGACAAAACCGGTCGCTTCTTCCCGCTGAGCGGCGCGGCCCGTTACAAGGTGTTGGAATGGGCGTACTGGCAGATGGCCAATCTGGGACCCATGATGGGTAACGCCAATCACTTCCGAAACTACGCGCCCAAAATTGTTGATGATTCCACGCAGCTAGCCTACGGCACGCGGCGTTTTGTGGGTGAAGTCGATCGTTTGTGCGGTGTGATGGACGCCCAGTTGGTGGCTCACCGGCATCTGGCCGGCGAGGACTACAGCATCGCAGACATCCTAGCGTGGCCTTGGGCCATGCTGCTTGAGCGAATGATCGACGACTCCGTCTGGGCAAAATTTCCTCACCTAAAGCGCTGGGTAGATGACGTGGGCGCCCGGCCGGCGGTGCAAGCCGGGCGCGCTGTGCGGCGCGAATGGGTTGAGCGCCAGCTCACGGAAGAGCAGGAGAAAGCACGCCGTGAGCTGCTGTTTAATCAGAGCAATGACAGTGTGCGGAAAGCCCGCGCCGAAGCGGCAACACTGGCGGCTAAACAATAATTTTGCGGGTATTGAACCGACGCAGCGCAGCATTGGAACGTATTAGCATTGCACGATTGCGGCGATGGGGTGTGCGATGCTACAAAGCGTTGGTGACTTGCACAGTCGGCGTTGAATGAGCGAGCCGGTAAGCAACTGCGCAACGCGCGGTGATACTTATTTAATTCAAGGGGGGGGCTACATGCACATTAGAAAATACGATACCGACTATAGTCGGCGCTTCTTTATGGACAAGGTTGCACGAGGGATCGGCGGCGCCGGGGTGCTTACCTCCCTGTGGCCGCTGCTGTCGGAAACCGGTGATATCGCGAAAGCCTATCCCGATGAACTACTCGACATCTCGCTCTACACCAAGGGCAAAGTGAAGGTTGGCGACGTCATCAGCGCCAGCAATATCGACGATGTTAAAGACCTCGTGGATCCCATGCTCTACACAGAAGTGAAGCAGCAGGGCCGTACGTTCTTTATCCAAGAGACCGTTACGGACGCCACCAAAATGTTCCCCCCGCCGTTTCTGGAAGCGACTATTCGCAACCAAGGGCAGGCAGTATTTGACGAAGTCGGCAACGTGCGAACCAAGGACGGCAAGCCTTGGATCGGTGGCTTGCCGTTCCCCAACCCGCAAACCGGTATGGAGACGATCGCCAACCTCACGTTGAGCTGGGGCCGTCACGACCAAACCATGTACGCGATTCCGATGTTCGCGCTCGATGCCCAAGGTACTGTGCTCTACCAGTACGACTTCGTCTGGGCCGAGCAGAACACCACTGGCTTGACCGACAACGGCGGCGTGCCTTATCTGGCAGGTCACGAAGACAAACTGCGGATGCAGTCCACGTGGTTCTCGGCGCCTAACGACGTCAAGGGCACGGCCTTCGTGAATATCTGGCCCTATGACCAACGCGAATATCCGGATTTGTTCGGCTACATCCCGGCTTTCAAGCGGGTGCGTCGGTTCCCCACCAACCAGCGCTTCGAGCCGCTGGTGCCGGGCATCAATCTGTTCCTGTCGGACGCATGGGCGGCCGGCGACCCGATGCTCACTTGGGGTAACTACAAGATTGTGGGTCGCCAGCCATTCTTGGGCTCCATGAGCGACCAGTGGCAGGCTGACTCCCCGAACTGGGAATACCCACTGGTAGGCGGTCCGAAGAACAACTCCTTCATGTCTGTGGGCAAGTCGCTCATTCCGGAAGTCATCGTGCTCGAGGCGGAACCTACCGGTTACCCGCGCGCACCCGTGAGCAAGAAGCGCATCTACATTGATGCTCGCATGCTCACCTTCCCGCAGATGATTACCTATGACCGCCGTGGCGAACTGTGGAAATCCTTTGAGCCTGGCTTTAGCCAGTACAAGAAGGGCGACAAGGTCGCAATGGCCGGTAAGGACATCTGCTGGAGCTGGAGTTGGGTAATCAGCAACGACGTCCAGTCGCAGCGTATTACGCGTTTCCACCAAGCCGAGACCTGTCAGGGCGGTTGGAAGTCGCAGTGGAACATGCACGACGACATCATCAACAAGTACATGACCGTTCAGGCCATGCAGCGTTTGGGCACCTAAGCAACCACGCTGAGTGCTTTGAAAAGGTCGGGGAAACCCGGCCTTTTTTTTGCCCAAACTTTAACGAAAGGTGCCGGCAGGAGCGCGCCACTAGCCTTGAGGGCTCGGCATTTTAAGTGGGGTGCCACACCGCAGGGCGCGCGCACCCAGCGTGACGAACCCCGCCAAGCCAAGCCAAGCCGGGGCGCCGGGTTCGCTAGACCCACGAAAAATGCGCTGATTTCCACTCGCTGCTTAAGCGCGGCGTAGACCGCGCGCGACCAATCGGGGCAGCACCTCGGCGACGAAATAGGGCAGCTCCGCGGCGTAATCCACAAAGGCCAGGGTGGCGCCGGCGTAACCTGCTTGATGGATTCTCGCGATTTCCTCGGCGATGAAATCCGGATCGCCCAGCAGCGGATACACCCCGTGTCCACCCGCAAATTGCACGCGTAGGGCGTCGATCATGGCGGGCGGGAAGGACTGTGCATGCAGGCCTTGGAGTTCCATGAGGCGCTCAACCGCCGGGCCGTCAGCATGGGTTACGGCGTAGTGGTGGTGATATTCCTCGGCTTCGCGCCGGGTGGGGCGACAGACCACATAGGTCGTGGTGAACACCGCCAGTTCCCGTTGATAGCGCGCCCGGGCGAGTGCCTGAATGTGCGCCACATCGGCTTTGCCACGTTCGGGATCGATCATCACGGTAAATAAAAAATCGCAGTTACGCGCGGCAAATTCACGCCCCTCTGATGAGGAGCCCGCGTTCATCACGGGGGGCAGCGTGTGGCCGTGCGGCCGGGGGCTACAGCGCGCCCCTTTGAGCTTGAAAAATTCGCCGTCCCAGTCGGCGCTGTCCGGATTTTCCCAGACCTGCCGAATGATGTCCCACCACTCTTGTCCGTAGCGATAGCGGGTGGCGTGGTCGGCGGGTAAGGTCAGGCCGAACATCTCATACTCCGGCTGGTTCCAACCACACACGATGTTCAGGCCAAAGCGTCCGCCGGAGAGATGGTCGATGGTAGCGAACTGCTTGGCCGCCATCAGCGGATGCAAAAAAGCCGCGTGGGCCGTGGCAAACACCGAAATGCGCTGGGTATGCGCCAATAGGCCAGCCGCCCAAGTGATGGTTTCTAGCGAATCACCTTGAAAATCGGTCGCGCCACCGTAGCCGGTCCAGCGGGCGATGGGCAGTAAGAACTCAATGCCGGCGGCATCCGCCAACTGTGCCAGTCGTAGATTATTCTCCCAACTGGCGTCCCAACGTTCAGGCACCGTGGTCACCGCCATTCCACCGCTGCAGTTAGGCGAGAAAAGGCCGAGCTTAAAAGCGTTCTGGTTGAACAGAGCGTTATGCGGTCGACGCACGGCAGGATCTCCGTTGTGGCAGGTGCGGCTCACTATAACAAACGCGCGCAAGCTCGCTGTGCGCTGAGGATTTGCGATGTCGGGTGTGAAATTTCGCCGTGAGTTACTGGCAGTCACCGAGCGTGCTGCGCGCCGTTACCCCCTTGCGCCGGTGAGTAGCGTATTTTTGCCGGAGCCCCAGCGCAGCGCGCAGAGCGACCCGGAATTTGGCGTCGTGACGTTAGCCGATGGTAGCGCCGGGCTTTATTACGCTTGGCTGGGCGACAGTCAGTGTGGCTTGGCCGAGCGATTTCCGCCGGCGGAGTTGCGCAATTTAACGGCGCTGGGACTGGCGCGTCGCTATGCTAGTGACGACGAAGGCGAGCGCTCGATTGGGCTTGCCGCCATTAACGCGATCACTGCCGCTTGCTGGCGGGATGCCGGATTTGTGCCCCCGGCGGCGCGCGATCCTTGGGGGGGTGAGCCGCTGGCGCCCACCGAAACCCTGGGTTTTATCGGAAATTTCCCCTCCTTGGTGCGCCGGGCGCGTAGCGCCGGTGTCGAGGTGGTGGTGGTGGAGCGCAAAGCGCATTGGGTGCACGAGGAGCCGGGTTTAAAGATCACGCTAGACCCCACGGCTTTGCTGGGCTGCACGCGTATCATCGCGACGGCCACCGTGTGTCTCAACGATAGCCTCGACGACATGCTGGCTTATTGCGCTGGCGCACGCTCGGTGTCCGTGATTGGGCCGACTGCCAGTTTTTTCCCGGATCCGCTGTTTACACGTGGCGTGGCCAGTGTGGGCGGGTTGCGGGTGTTGGATGCGGTACGGCTCATGGCGAGCCTACGTGATCGTGATCCTTGGCAGGCCTACGCCGAGCGCTACACCCTAGATCCAACGAGTTATCCGGCCTCGCTCGCCATGCAACGGCCGGCTGGCGTGCCAGGTGGTGCCGTTTAGTTTAAAAAATCCCGCACCAAATTGGCGAACGCGCGCGGTTGTTCCAACTCAGCGAGGTGTCCCGCCCCGGCCAAGGTAGTGAGTGCCGCGCCAGCAATCCCCGCCTGCCACGCCGGCCCATGGGCGGCGGGCACAATGACGTCGTGCTCACTCGTGACGACCAACGTGCGGGCTTTGATGCGCGCTAAACGCCGGCTGATGCCGGTATCGGGGATGGGCCACAGAAATTTGGCGCTGGCGCGCAGATTCAGTAATTCCTCTACCTGCGCTTCCATTTTGTCGCGCCCCTCAAAGAGGAATTTCTCGCGCAGCGTTCGTTCGGAAAAAAGAATGCGGGAGGGGAAACCCGGATGCTGCGCAAAGGCGTCTTCGCCACAGGCCTCGGGCAGCCAGAGACCCAGCGGATTCACGAGCACCAGTTGCCGGACGCGCCGGGGATAAATCGCGGCGAGTTCTGCGCCCATCCAAGCGCCAATGCTCACACCCACCACGTTGACGCTCTCTAGCCCTAAGGCGTCCAACATATCGCAGTGGTGCAGGGTGAGATCTAACGGGCCCGGATCCACGTCCGCGAGGTCATCCTTAGATGGACCCCAGCCGGGCGCGAAAGGCGCAATTACCTCGTAGTGTTCGGCCAGTGTGGCGAGTGCCGGCTCAAAACCCTGCAGGCCTAAAAGATGGTGGAGATACAGCAGCGGTGGTCCGCTACCCGCCCGGTAGTAATGTACGGTCCGTCCGGTTGGGGCCAGTTGCAGGGTGTCGAGTTTCATCACACCACCTGTGACGCAGTGGCCGCATCGGCGGGTAGTGCATCGCGGGTTCCCTCGCAGTGACGCGGGACCGCGCGCTCGGCACGTGGCATCGGTTTGGGCGACCAGTGGTCTTCATACTCGTTCCAGAGCGGGCGGATGCGCGGCATGACCCGCTTGGCGAATAACTCGGTGGAATAGCGGCACACCTCATTGGGCATGTCGCCAAAGTGCAGCAGACACACCATGTGGCCCACTTTCAGGGTGCGGGCCACACGCTCCATTTGTTCACACACCGAATCTGGGCTGCCGGCGATCAAGAAGCCTTGGTCGATCATTTCTTGCCAGGATAGCGCCGCCGCCTGATTGAGTGCGGAGGATTGCCCCGCCATTTGACTCAACAGACCCGCGCGGATGGTGGCTTCGCTGCGATAGCCGGGTGCATCGGCAAAGCCCGGGTTAATGTGCAGGCAACGCGAGAAAAAATAGCGCGCGTGCTTTTCGTAGAGTCGTTGCGCTTCAGCATCGGTTTCGGCCACGCAAATCTGCTGGGCGAAGGCGCCCTGATAAGGGTTGAACTCCACGCCCAAGGTTGCCAGACGTCGCCAAAAACCGTCCATCAACTGGGCCCCGCGCAGGTGACCGCTGAAGGACAAATAGCTGTAGTTGTAGCCGTGTTGCGCGCAGAAATCCCAAGTTTCCACCGAGCCCCCGCCGGGAATCCAGATTGGTGGGGGATTTTGAATGGGGCGTGGCCAGAGATTGACGTAACGCAGCTTGTAGTGTTTTCCGTTCCAGGCAAAGACGTCGGGATCTGACCACGCACGGCGCACGAGGTCGTGGGCCTCCAGATATTTTTCGCGCAGCGTGGCGGGATTAACCCCGCAGGCGTAGTTGTCGTCCATCGAACTGCCCACGGGGAAGCCAGAAATTAATCGGCCGCCGGAGATGCAATCGATCATCGCCATTTCTTCGGCCACTCGCGTGGGGGGATCGTAGAGCGCGAGCGATTGGCCTAATAACAGAATGGACGCGTCCCGAGTGCGGCGCGCGAGCGTGGCTGCCATCAATTGTGGCGAGGGCATCAGGCCGTAGGCGTTCTGGTGGTGCTCGTTGACCCCGATACCGTCGAAGCCTAACTCGTCAGCGAATTCGAGCAGGTCGAGGTAGTCGTTGTAAACACGGTTGGCCTTGACCGGATCAAACAGCCGGGAATCAACATCTACCCACACGCTGCGATGATTCTGCGCGAAATCATCCGGCAGATAAGGCCAAGGCATGAGGTTGAACCAATGGAATTTCATCGCAATGTACCCTCAAGGTGAATGCCAGCGCAGTGTAGGCATATTTTTGGCATCCGGTTAAGGGGAGACCACCAGCGCGTAGCGCCTCGCCGTCTGTCGCGCTGATGGAGCGGCTAGGCCGCTGCGTGCTACTGGCCGCCCAAGTTACCTCCTAACACCCAACCCGCCACCGCCCCGGCGGCAATCGCCGCGGCGCGACCCTCGCCGTGGCCTATCTGCGAGCCTATAAAGCCACCTGCCGCCCCCATCACCGCGCTGCCCACCAAGCGGTTGGGTTGTCCGTATTGAGCGCCCCCGCCGTAGCCGGGGTTTGAGTTGTAGCCACCGGCATAGCCACCACCGTAGCCGGGGACTGAGGTGTAGCCGCCGCCATAGCCACCACCGTAGGCGGGGACTGAGCCGTAGCCCCCGCCGTAGCCCCCGCCGTAGCCCGGAACTGACTGATACACCACCCTAGGTGCCGCGTAAATCACCACTTGGGGCGGCGAGTAGAACTGTTGGTGCCCCCACGACGGGCCTACCTGGCGGTTACCTTGCGCGTAGCGCTGCTCGCAGTGACGCCCTTGGTGCTGGCGGTGATGACCCCGCTCGCGCCCGTAATAGTCGGCCTGCGCCGCCGCCGACGCACCCAAGGTCAGACCTAACGCCAGCAGCTTGAGACCAGAATTTTTCTGCAGGCCAAAAATATTTTTTACTACTGAAATCATGACATCGCTCCTTAAAGCGCCTCGGCCGGCCCGTGTATCGGGCTAGTGGGCGTGTGGAAATCACTCTGCACGGCGCGGGCTTAATCGCCGATGAACCACACTCACGGTTAGAATGCCGGTATGGAAAGAATTCTCGCCCTGTACCATCTGCAAGCCGACAGTGCTGACATCGAAGCCCGTGCCCAAGCGCTGGCCTGCGAGCAAAGTATTGAAATGCCACTGAGCGCCGTCACGGACCCTAAAGTGCGCGCCGAAGTCGTGGCGAGCATTGAAGGCATCGCGCAACTAGCACCCCACCTGTTTGCGGTGCAACTGGGCATCGCAACCGCCACGACGGGCGGTGAAGCCGGGCAGTTGATGAACATGCTGTTTGGCAACTGTTCGCTTCAAGAGGATGTGCGTCTCATCGATGTGACTTTTCCGGAGGCCTACTTGGGGTATTTTCCGGGGCCGCGTTTCGGCTTGGCGGGGATACGCCAACGGGTAGAGGTTCCCACGCGCGCGCTGACCATGACGGCCCTCAAACCGCAAGGGCTGGCTGCCAGCGCGTTGGCGGCGCTGGCAGCAGACTTCGCGCTGGCGGGCATCGATATCATCAAAGACGACCACGGCATTGCTAACCAAACCTACGCACCTTTCGCCGCGCGGGTGCAGGCTTGCCAAGCGGCAGTACGCCGCGCCAACGCGGTGACTGGCGGCCACAGCGTGTATGCGCCCTCGCTGTCTGGTGGGCCACGGCAGTTAGCAGAACAACTTAAAATCGTGCGTGAAGAAGGTGTCGGCATGGTGCTGCTATGCCCCTTGCTGGCCGGGATCCCGGTGCTTGCAGAACTCGCGCAAGACCTCGATTGTCCCATTCTTGCGCACCCAGCCCTTGCCGGGACCGCGCGCATCGCGCCACCCTTGCTGCTCGGCAAACTGTTCCGCCTGTTCGGGGCGGACGCCACCATCTTCCCAAATTATGGGGGGCGCTTTGCCTATAGCCGCGAGACCTGCGAGGCGGTGGCCGCAAACGCACGCGCGCCGTGGGGCCAGTTGCCGGCGATTGCGCCGGTGCCCGCGGGCGGCATGAACATCGATCGGGTGGCCGAGATGCTCGCCGTTTATGGGCCAGATACTATTTTGCTGATCGGCGGCGCCTTGCTGGCGGCAGGGCCCGCGCTACCCGCACGCAGCCGCGAATTCGTCGCTGCGGTGGCGGGTCATTTACCGTTAGGAGGTCCTTCATGAGCATCACAACGCACCGCCGGCATCGCGGCGATTTCACCTGGGAGGACACGCCCGTACTCGCCTATAAACAGGCAGACACGGCACCTTTCCGCGACGTAACCCGCCAGGTTTTATTTGAAGACGCCCTGCTCGGTTGTCAGTTGCGCTATTTCGAAATCGCTCCAGCAGGTCACACAACGCTCGAGCGCCACCAACACCTGCATGCCGTGATGATCATTCGGGGTGGTGGACAGTGTTTGGTGGGTGAACGAGTTTTTGCCGTTGCTGAGCACGATTTAGTCCATATTCCCGGCTTGATCTGGCATCAGTTTCGGGCAGACGCCGACGGCCCGCTAGGATTTTTATGTCTGGTTAACGCCGAGCGCGACCGCCCACAGTTACCCAGCTCAGAAGATTTGGTCGTCCTTTGCCAGAATGCGCACGTAGCAGCATTCATTCGCTCCTGAAGGCACCGCGAAGATTGGGCTGCATGGCCCCATGCGCCGGTGGACGCGGGCTAACGTGATGGGGGTTAGCCCTACCAATTCTCGCCCGCAATGGGTGGCCGCAGCGCGACTATCTGGCGCGGGAGGCGCCGGCGTCTCGTTGCTCTTCGAGTGCGTCCTGAACGGCCAAAAACGCTTCTTTCAGCGCAGTAAGTTTTGACCCTGCGTTTTCAACCTTACGTTCGCGGCCCAAAGTTTCTAGCTCGCGACAAATTTCCACGAGCATCATGGCACCCAGATTTGCGCTGCTGGAACGTAAGCTGTGCGCGCTGGCCTCCAACTGTTGAGCATTCCAAGTTTCTACCGCTTGCTGAATTTGCGCGACCAATGGTGGGGCGGAATCCAAGTAAAGTTCGATCACGCGGTTGAGTACGGAGGGCGCGCCGGGCCGCTGTAACGCCGAAATTTTGTCCAATGCTGCGGGACTGAGCGGGGACAGCTTCGCCTGCGCACGTTGGCTGGCGGGCGAGAACGCCGCTGAATCGAAATTGCCCGTGGCATCGAGGTGCGGCGCGACGGGCAGCCAGCGTTCCAAGGTGGCGGCTAGCTGCCGCTGGGTGAAAGGTTTCGCCAGATAGTCGTCCATTTGCGCTGCTAAACAGCGCTCGCGGTCCCCCTCTAGTGCATTGGCAGTCAGGGCCACAATGGGTAGTCGTGAGGAGAGTTTTTCTCGCAATTCATATTCGCGAATCGCCGCGGTGGCAGCAAAGCCATCCATCAGCGGCATCTGGCAGTCCATTAGCACGAGGTCAAAAGGATCGAGCAACGCATCGAGCGGCAAATCGGTAATGGCCGTTACGGCCTCTTGACCGTTGCTGACCAAGGTCACGCGACAACCCAGATTTTCTAACAGCAACCGCACGAGTTCCTGATTGACGGGATTATCTTCGGCTGCGAGCACGCGGGCACTGAAGCGCGGTAGGGAGGCACGTGTGGTCTGCAGGGCCATTTCCTGCATGGTTTCGGTGAGTGGACGGGTCAGGTCTAGCGCATCGGCGATGGCATCGTAGAGTTCCGATTGACGCACCGGCTTCGACAAATAACTGGAAATGCCAGCATCAAACCATTGGCCCGTCTCGGCGAGATTATCGATGGTCCCCAGAACGATGATGCTCGGGCGAGGAATTCGCGTGTTACGCCGCAGTGAGGCCGCAAACTCCATGGCATTTGGCGCGATTTTTCGATCAAAAATGAGTAACTCTACCGGCTCCCCCGCTTTGGCTGCGAGTTCCATATGGGCCAGCGCGGCGGCGCCCGAAGTAACGCCCACGACCCGCGCTTTCCAGACTTCCAGTTGGGATAGCAGCGCATTGCGGCTGAGGGGATTTTCGTCGGCCACCAAGATTCGCCGGTCCAGCAGCAGCAGCCGGGCGGGACGCCGACGGTTGATCATCGTGGGCTCCGCTGGCGGGAGCGCACAGGTAAACCAGAACGTACTACCCCGCCCGGGCTCGCTGCGCACCCCGATTTGACCGCCCATTAAGGTGGTCAGTTTTTTGCAAATGGCCAAGCCCAACCCGGTGCCGCCGAACTCTCGGGTGGTGGAGTTGTCGGCTTGTGCGAAGGACTCAAAAATGCGTTCTTGATGTTCGAGCTTAATCCCAACGCCGGTATCGCGGACCTCCAGATGCATCGTGCTGGTCCCCGCCGTGGGCGCCTCAATTCGGGCGCGTACGACGATTTCGCCCCGGCTGGTGAATTTCAGCGCGTTACCTACAAGGTTGGTGAGTATTTGGCGCAGGCGGTCGGGATCGCCGGTGTAAATGCTGTGCGCCTCCGGCGGAAAAATACATTGCAGTTCCAGTTGGGCACGCTGGGCGCGATCAGCAAACATCACCCCCACGTCTTCTATAAGAAGACGTAGATCAAATGCCAGAGATTGAAGTTCGAGTTTGCCCGCTTCGATTTTCGAGAAATCTAAGATGTCGTTGATGGTGTTGAGCAGGGCTTCACCAGAGCGATGAATGGTGCGGGCAAAATGGCGCTGTTTGCGGTTCATTTCGGTGCCCAGTAAGAGTTCGGTCATCCCCAATACCCCGTTCATCGGGGTGCGAATTTCGTGACTCATATTGGCCAGAAAATCTGCCTTGGAACGCGCGGCGAGTTCGGCTTGTTCTTTCGCCGCGAGCAGGTTGATTTCGACGTCACGCTGCATTGCTAGCTGCTCGTTAAGCCGGATATTGAGCTGTTCGGTCTTTTGTTTGGATGCAGAAATTTCTGTCAGCAACTGGGCGTTAGCAAAGCGCTGCGCAACGGCATCGTTGGTGGTGCGATTTGCCAGCCCGCCCGAATGCGCGCAGTAGGCCAGGTGTGCGAGCAGGGCAGCCGCAAGTAACTCGCCCATGATGGTGAACTGAAATGCGAAAAAGAGCGTCAAAGGCACCAGCGCAAGCATTAAAAACGCTAGTCTCACGCGCGTGGTCATCGGCACTATAGCGACACTGCCAGCCGTCACGATGACGCAGGCAATGAGCACGAGCTCTTGTATCTCATTGCTGGACGCGAACGAAACCAAGCCGACTACCAAGCCCCAGAGTAGGCCATTGGCGAGAAACAGTAGGGTATAGCGGGCGTAATTGGCGTGGAATTGCGTGTCGTTTGCGGCTGCATTAGGCCATTGTTTGAGATGCTGAAATAAAAAAAACGATTGGGCTAACACTGGCACGGCCCAAGCCAGCAGCAGTATTGGTGGGGCATCGCGCCACAGCGTGGCTATCACCAGCAAGACCGCCATCGCATTTCCCAGCAATCCTATCGTGCTATTGCTATAAGCCTGCTGGGCAACTGCTGCATACCAGTCTTCGGTAAGGTTGGCGTCCCAGTGCTCGATACCGGCGGGCTGTTGGGGGCTTAGCCAAGGCGTGATCATGGTGGTGGACCTAGCATTAATCGATGTTTTCGGCATGGGTGTGTGGGCGTCCTTGCATCCAACGGAAAAACTCTGCGGCCGGCAGCGGACGACTGCACAAGTAGCCTTGGATTTCATCGCAACCCAGTTGGCACAGGACGGCCAATTGCTGTTGGCTCTCCACCCCTTCGGCGACGATGGTCAGCCCCAAACTGTGTCCCATGGCGATCACGGCGGCCACGATGGGTCTGTCATTGCTGCTTTCATGCAGTTCGCTAACGAAGGATCGATCAATTTTAAGGACGTCGATCGGGAGTTGCTTGAGATAACTCAGCGAGGAGTAACCGGTGCCGAAGTCGTCGATTGCCAGCGTGACGCCGAGGGTTTTCAAGCCGTCGATAATTTCCCGTGTCTGCTGGGCGTCTTCCATCAGCGTGCTTTCGGTGAGTTCAATTTGCAATTGTTTGGCGGGCAAGCCGCTGGCTGCTAAAGCGAGGGCGACACTGGCGCAGAAATCGGGTTGCCGCAACTGCACGGCCGAGACGTTGACCGCGCAGGTCAGGTCGTCGAGGCCTGCTTGCGTCCAGGCGGCGGTTTGCCGAGTGGCTTCGCCTAGTATCCACGTACCGAGGGGGATAATAAGCCCCGAACTTTCAGCCACCGGAATGAAATCGATGGGGCCAATGAAACCCTGCACCGGATGATGCCAGCGCGCGAGCGCCTCCATCCCGGTCACGGTGCCACTGGCCGCGTTAATTTTGGGCTGATAGTGCAGAGACATTTGCGCAGTACCTAACGCTTGTCGCAGGTTATTTTCTAGCAGCAGCACCGCGTGGGCACGCACGTTCATCGCGGCCGTGAAGTACTCGGTGCGGTCCCGACCTGACAGCTTGGCTTGCCTGAGGGCGACATCAGCATGGCGGAGGAGTTCTTCGGCGTGGCGTCCATCGGCGGGAAATGTGGCCACGCCGATGCTGGCCGTGGTTAACCATTCCTTCGCGTGGAGATGAAAAACGGGCTTCAATGCGGCGTGGATGCGCTCGCAAAAATCATTTATCGCCGCTGGGTTTGCCACCCCAGATAGCAGGACACAGAACTCATCGCCGCCCCGGCAAGAAACCGGTTCCACCGGTGCAATGAGCTGGCCAGGTGCGCCCGAGCGCACGCAACGGACCAACCGTTGGCCTACCGCGCGCAGCAATTCGTTGCCCGCCTCTTGCCCGAGGTGGTCGTTAACGCGCTGGAAGTGGTCTAAATCGATGGACAGCACGCTAATGCCACGGCCATCGATCGCCGCCGTTTGGGTGAGGTCGTCTAACCGTTGCTCAATGAGGTTACGGTTGGCTAAGCCCGTGATTTGGTCGTAGTGGGCTAAGCGGTAGATGGTGTGCTCGGCGTGGCGTTGTTGGGTGATGTCTTGCATCGTCCCCACTAACTGCCTGCCGGTGGGAGTGGATACGCCACTGCTGTGCTGGAGGATGGTCCGCACTTCGGCGTTCTCCAGCACCATTCGATACTCCACCGGGGCTGCCTCGGAGGCGGCGTTCTCGACCTGCAGGGCGGCCTGCACCCGCGCGTGATCCTCTGGGTGGACATGGGCGAGTAGGTCGTTGACCTGGGTAATCGGTGGCGCTTCAGACAGACCCAATATGCTCTGTATCTGCGCGCTCCAAATGCTAAAGCCACCCTGTTCGTCGAGCACGAAGTGGCCAAGCCGGGCTAGCCGTTGTGCGTTGTTGAGCCGCGCCTCGCTGTGGCGTAATTCTTCGGCCACGCGTTTGGCGCGCAACATGTAGTGCAAGCGAAATTCGAGCAGCCCAAAATTAATAGGTTTGGTAATGAAGTCGGTGGCGCCCACCTGATAGGCATGCTGAATGGATTCGACGTCCTCCAAGCCCGTCATCATCAGCACCGGAATGTGCTCGCCTCCAGGTAACAGCCGCAAGCGGCTGCAAGCCGTAAAGCCATTCATCACCGGCATCATGACATCCAGCAAAATGACATCCGGGCGCAGTGCTTGGACCAGCCGGAGCGCGTCTTCCCCGTTTTCTCCTTCCACGACCTCAAAGCCCCGATGTGAAAGCGCCTCGCTTGCCAAAAAGCGCACGGTGGGGTCGTCGTCGATGACCAAGACTAAAGGGGAATTTACGTTGTTCATTGACCGGTATTTAGCGTGATGGCTGGTGTCGTTCCAGCGGCAGGACAGCGCAAAACTTGCGTTCGGATTCATCCGGAGGGGTGGTGGTGATCACGAGCCTGTCGCGGCCGTGATGGTGTGGTGAAAATGCGCCAACGCACCTTCGTTGCGCCCAAACACAATATGGGATTGCGCCCCGGCCATGAAGCCGCGTTGAATGCCTTCGCCTACCGGAAAATCTTCGTTCTCGACCACCCGCAGAACGAGCTCGAGATTGCGCTGCCAGTGTGCTTGGGCTTTCTCGGTGAGGACCGCGGTGGGCGTATACAGGGTGAGTTGCAGCAGCGAGCGCGCGGGGTCTTCGGCATCCGGAAAAATCTGCCACAGCTCTACCTGCTCGCCCTGCCACACCAATACCACGTTGGGAAAGAGGACATAAATCACCACCACCTGCGACAGCACTTGCCAGTTCTCGCGGGGTTGGTCGCGGAGTTGGGCGATGGCACGGCGGGGTGTGGCCAAGCGAAAATGCGGACCGTAGGTATCGAAGGTCGCGAGGTTGTGATGGAAGATCGCGCAAATGGAATCTTTGTGAAGTACGCAAAAATGGTAGGACTCCAAAAAAGTGTCCAACGCCAGCTTCCAGTTGAGCGCGCGCCGCAGGGTGCGGGTGCTAAAGGGCTGAAAGTGGGCTAACCCATAACCGGCGAGCTCGTGTTCCAAGGCCGCCATGTGCTCGCTAAATACCAGCGGTTGCCCGGGGGTGGGGTGCACCCACAACAGGCCGTGACGCTCGGCGGCGGCAAGCGGCGTCAGGGCGTGGTCGGCACGCCGACATTCGGCGAAAGCCGCTTCTTCTGGCCGACCAACCAGCTGACCATCCAAGCCGTAGCGCCAAGCGTGATAGGGGCAAACAAAGCCACGTGCCTCACCAGATCCCTCAGCGACCCGGG
The DNA here is from genome assembly GCA_945862315.1 of Klebsiella pneumoniae. Classification (GTDB taxonomy): domain Bacteria; phylum Pseudomonadota; class Gammaproteobacteria. Next base: position 37,551 of record CAMAXW010000008.1, on the reverse strand, counting down.
CGCCACGATGACGGCACACGTTTAAATACGCCCGAAATTCGCCATTTTCCTGCCGAGTCAGCAACAGCGGCAGACCAGCAGCATCGTGCGTGGCGTAATGCCCGGGCGCAGGCAAATCCCCGCTTAAGCCCACACACAGCGGTTGGTGACGAAACAACGCGGTGTGTTCTCGCGCCGCTTGCGCACGGTCGGTGTACTCAACCACTGGCTGCGAATACACCGCATCGCTGAGCTGCAATGTTTGTCTGTCGATGTAATCGAGCAGCCGGTCGGCGAGCGCGAGTTGTTCAGCTTTTTGCATGAGAAGATCCTCCGAGTGTCATCAGTCTGTGCTTGTGGGCCTCAGGCTGACAAGCTCTCTGCGGGTATTGTGGCCAGGCTCAGCGCGACCCGATTATCGTGAAACGCTGCACCCCCAATGGGTGCGCCCGGATCAGCACCCGTGAGTGCATTGATACCGATGCCGCCGGCAAAGGCGGCGTTGGGCCAGATACTTTCGACAATCAAAACGCCCGCCTGCAGTCCCTCGAACAACGTCGCATGGAGCAGCACCCTACCCCGTGGATTATTCAGTTGTACTAACGAGCCGGTGTGAATGCCGAGCCGCGCGGCGTCGCTCGGGTGCACCATCACCGTTGGGCGCCCCTCCCGGCGTTGCGAGGTGGGCGCTTCGGTAAAGCTAGAGTTCAGGAAATTTCTGGCCGGCGCGGTGACCAAGCGGAAGGGATGATCCGCCGTTGCTTCTTCGATTACGGGCCAGTAGTCGGGGAGCGGCGGGGGTGCTAGGTCTGGGCCGAAGCGGTTGGGCCCCAGCGCGGTCCAGTCTGGGTCGAAATGGAATTTTTTATCCGCGTGTCCAAAACCGTCCAGAAAGTGCGCGGTTTCAAAGGCGGGCTGGGCATCGATCCAGCGCGCGGCTTCTAGGGCCGCGAGTTCGCCCCAACCAGAATGCTGCAAGGTCCAGTCGATGATTTCGCGTGCGCTGAGCGAAAAGCCGCGATGTTCGGCGCCGAGTCGTTGCGCTAAGGCGCAAATAAGCTCGTGATTACTCCGGCATTCACCCGGCGGCTCGATGATTTTCCCGCCAAACTGGATGTGCTGTTGCCCGCCTGCCTGATAGAGGTCGTCGTGTTCCACAAACATGGTGGCCGGCAAAACGATGTCGGCCATGGCGGCGGTCTCGGTCATGAATTGCTCATGCACGCAGGTAAAGAGATCTGCGCGGGCAAAACCACGGTGGACTAAGTTGAGTTCTGGTGCGACCGCCATCGGGTTGGTGTTCTGGATTAACAGGGCGGTGACCGGGGGGCCGTCGCCCAGATCACGCGGGTCGCCGGTGAGCACGGGGCCGATGCGCGATTGGTCCAGCAGCCGCACGGAGGAGTCGAGGACATCGAGACCATCGATTAACGTGCGGTTCCAGTGATAAATCGCCCCATTGTTGTGGAAGGCACCCCCACCCAGATGTTCCCAAGCGCCGGTAATCGCCGGGATACAGGCGGCAGCGTGCATGCTCACCGCACCATTACGCTGGCGGGCAAAGCCATAGCCCAGCCGGAAAAAGCTGCGGGGATGGGTGCCGACCAAACGGGCGAAGAGCGTGATGTCCGCTACGCTGACCCCGCAGATGGCGCTCGCCCACGCGGGTGTGCGACTGGCGAGATGGGTTTCTAGTGCCGCCGCACCGCGGGTGTAACGAGCGAGGTAATCGCGGTTGGCTAGGCCTTCTGCAAACAAGAGGTGCATCACACCACAAGCGAGCGCGGCGTCGGTGCCGGGCTTCACGCACAAGAACACATCGGCTTGTTCGGCGGTCGCGTTACGGTAGGTGTCGATGACCACAATTTTAGCGCCACGCTCGCGGCGGGCGCGTAAGGCGTGGGTCATGACGTTCACTTGGGTGCTCGCAGCGTTAGTACCCCAGATCACCACGACATCGCTGTCGGCCATTTCGCGCGGATCGCTGCCCATCATGCGACCAGCCCCAGCCAAATAGCCAGTCATCGCCAGCGTGGTGCAAATGGTGGAGTGCTGGCCCGAGTAACGTTTGGCGTGGCGTAAACGATTGATGCCATCGCGCATCACCAGCCCCATGGTGCCGGCATAAAAATAGGGCCATACGGTCTGCGACCCATAGCGTTGTTCGGCTGCCAGAAAACGCGTGGCGACTTCATCTAAGGCTTCATCCCAATTGATGCGAGCAAATTGGCCGCTGCCGCGCGGGCCGGTGCGCTTGAGCGGGTACAACAGGCGGTCGGGGTGGTGAACGCGTTCGGCATAACGTGCCACTTTGCTGCAAATGACGCCGGCGGTGTAAGTGTTATCTGGGGCGCCCCGGACCCGGCCAATATGCTCGTCATCCAAACGCTCGATGAGCAAGGAACAAGTGGATGGGCAATCGTGCGGACAGGCGCTGTGGTGAAAATTAGCCGGGATATTCATGGATACGCTCCAGCAAAGGGGTGGCGTAGTTTAGCAACATGCGGATGCCCTCGCGTATAGTGTGTCCGCGGTTCTCCGTCACTTTAGACGCCGCCTGCGGCGCGGGGCCCGAGGCACACAGGCCGAGTTTTCGGTGATCAATTTGGCAATCAATCGCGCGTGACGGGTGCGCCACAGCGGGTGTTGCGCACCGCGTTCAGTCGAGAGCTGAGGTCGAGACATGCATTTCGTTATTCTGGGTGGCGGCGCGTTGGGTAGTATTTTGGCCGCGCATCTTCAGCAGGCCCAACACACCGTGACGTTGGTCGCCCGTGGCGCGCGCGCCATCGCGTTGGGGACCCAGGGCATTCGGTTAAACGGCCTGTGCGAATTGGTGGTGCCGTGCTGCCCACAGACCGACCCCAGCCGCATCACCACGGCAGATGTTTTCATCAATACCGTTAAAACCTACGACACCGCTGCCGCACTCGCGCCTTTTGCGCACCTGGCGCCCACCGTGGCATTTTCGGTGCAGAACGGCGTGATGAAAGAAGCAGCTTTGGCGCAGGTCTTTGGCGCAGATTGCGTGGCCGGCGCCATGGCGGATTTCAGTGGTGAGTTATGCGACGACGGCACGGTCGCTTTCACCCGCAATGTCTGCCTGCATCTGGGTGCGCTAACGGCAGCACAGGTGCCGCGCGTCGCAGCGGTGGTGAATGCGTTGCAGACGGCCGGCATTACCTGCCAAGCATCCCCCGCGATTACCGAGGTGGTGTGGTCGAAGTACGTGGGTTGGGTCGCGCTGATGCTGATGGCAGTGCTGACCCGTCAGCGCACGGAGATCTTCTTGCGCGACCCCGACAGCGCGCGCGTGGTGGCACGCATTACCCGCGAAATGGGCAGCTTGGCGGCGGCGCAAGGCATAGCACTTCGTGATCAATCCCCGGTGCCCGCCAGCAGTCTCATGGCGGGCACTGAAGACGCCGCGGTGGCGGTGGTGCAGCAACTGGGCGAGACCTTTGCGGCCACCGCGCCTCAGCACCGGATGTCCAGTCTGCAAGATGTGGAACGCGGGCGGCCATTGGAAGTGGCAGAAACGGCGGGCTATGCCTTGGCGCTGGCGCGGCGGTCTAACCTCAATCTACCCACTCTAGAATTGTGCTACCAATTGGCGGCAACGGTGCATCGTGCACATCTGGCCCGCGCGTGAGCCAGCGATGGCATCGAAGTTGAGCGAGGTTGGGGCATGATTTGGCTGCAAGCGGCGGCGGTTTTTCTGCTGATTGTCTTAAACGGCATGTTGTCGATGTCGGAGCTGGCGGTGGTTTCCTCGAGTAAACCCCGTCTCAAGCTGTTGGCCGATCGTGGCTCGCGTGGTGCGCGGGTGGCGTTGGGGTTAATCGACGACCCCGGCAGTTTTTTATCCACGGTCCAAATCGGCATCACCCTCATTGGGGTGCTCACGGGGGCCGTGGGGGGCGCCACCTTGGCTGGAGGCGTGGGCGCCATGCTCAACCAGTACGCGTGGATTGCGCCGCGGGGCGAGGCGGTGGCGATGGCCTTGGTGGTGGTGATCATCACGCTGCTGTCTATCGTCATCGGCGAGTTGGTGCCAAAACAGCTGGCGTTGCGCAATCCCGAGCGGATCGCCGTGATTGTGGCCCCCCCTTTGCGCTGGCTGCTGCAAATTGCGCGACCCGCCGTCCAGCTGCTGGATGTCGCCTCGCGTTTCATGCTGAAGCTGGCCGGCTCCGTGGGCAATAATTCGCCCTCTATTACCGAAGAAGAAGTTCGGGCCGCGATCGACGAAGGCGCCCGCGCTGGCGTGCTCAAGCAGATCGAAAGAGAAATGTTGAGTGGTGTCATGCGCCTCGCGGATCGCCGCGTAGAACTCATCATGACCGAACTCGATGCCTTGACCGTCGTGGACTTGGCCCTGCCGAGCGCTGCGGTCTGGCGCGCGGTGGCGGCCAGCCAACACACGCGGCTCATTGCGGTGCGCGGCGATCCGCACCACGTGGTCGGTCTATTGCAAACCCGCGATCTCTTAGGCTTACGCCTGCGTGATGAGTTTGATGACATCGCCGCTATTTTATTTCATCCGCCACGGGTTGGGCTGGATCTCCCGGCTACTGAGGCCCTAGAGCGATTGCGCAATACCACGGCGCATATGCTGTTTGTCGTGGATCAGTTCGACCGCGTTGCCGGCATTGTGACGGTCGCCGATATTCTAAAAGCCATTATTGGTGACTTGGGCGAAGTGGACGCCGCGACCCCCACGATGTTTGCCCGGGATGCCGCCTCTTGGCTGATTGACGGGGGGATGCTCATCGATGTCGTCTCCGATCGGCTGGGCTTAGTGTCGCTGCCGAGCGAGCGCAACTTCGATAGCTTGGCGGGTTTTCTGCTGTGGCGACTGGAGCGGCTACCCGAAGAGGGCGAACGCGTACGCTTGGACGGGTATGAGTTTGAGGTCGTCGATATGGACGGTCCACGCATCGACAAAGTGCTGGTCACACGGCTGCCAGAAACGATCGGCATGGATGACGATCTGGCCGGCGGCTAACGCCTAACCACCCCAGTTGCCGTCAATCGGCGCCCGCCATTTTTGGCTGACACCGGATTACCACTCGCGGCCAGATCCATCAACCTGCGGAGGGTGGGCAAGATTGGCACTGACTGCCTGAGTATTTTTGAGCCGCGCGCGCCGGCAACTCACCCGTGGTGACGGGCGCCCCCGAGCGCGCGAAAAACCGCCAACCATCATCGCTCACGCAGGCTAAGTAGGCCCACGTGAGCGTGCAGTCCTTAGCGACCGCGCTGGCTGTTGCCCTCGGCTCTGCGTTGGCTATCGCCATAAGTGTTGCCGTTCGAGTTCCCGTTAGCGGTGCTGTGGCTGTTACCGGGGCTGTAGCTGTTACCAGCGTTGTCACTGCGGCTGCCGCCGTTCCCAGAGCTGTAGCTGTTACCGGGGTTTTCACTGCGACTGCCGCTGTTACCGGGGTTTTCACCGCGACTACCGCTGTTACCGGGGTTGTCACTGCGACCGCCGCTGTTACCGGGACTGCTCGCGCTGCGGCTGCCGCCGTTACCGGGGCGGCTCTCACTGCGGCTACCACTGTAACCGGGGCGGCTCTCACTGCGGCTGCCGCCGTTACCAGGACTGCTCGCGCTGCGGCTGCCGCCGTTACCGGGGCTGCTCTCACTGCGGCCGCTACTGTAACCGGGGCGACTCTCACTGCGGCCGCCGGTAGAACGGCGCTGGCCGGTGGCCTGGCGCGGCGCGTCGTTGGACTGCCGTGATTGCGGTGGCCGCTGACCACGACCTTGCTCAATAGGTTGTGCACGGGCGTTAGGATCGGGCTCGAAGCCGGCTTCAATGTCACGGGTGAAACGCTGCCGAGTCAGGCGCTCGATGTTTTCCAGCAGGCGAAATTCATCCACACAAACCAGCGACACTGCGCCGCCGCTAGCGCCTGCACGGGCGGTGCGGCCGATTCGGTGGACGTAGTCTTCGGCCACCATGGGCAACTCAAAGTTGACCACAATCGGCAGTTCGTTGATGTCGATGCCACGGGCCGCGATATCGGTGGCCACGAGCGCGCGCAGACGTCCGGTTTTAAATTCCGCCAGGGCGCGCGTGCGAGCTGTTTGGCTCTTATTGCCGTGGATCGCCATCGCTGAAATGCCTTGCCCGTCCAACTGTTCGGCCAGTCGATTGGCCAAATGTTTGGTGCGCGTAAAGACCAGCGCTTGTTGCCACTGCCGGGATTCAAATAAATGCGCGAGCAAATCTTTTTTGTGCCCTCGGTCGGTAATGATGACCTGTTGGGCGATGCGATCGGCGGTCGTGCCGAGGCGAGCAATTTCGATGCGCTTGGGGTCGCGCATGAGGGAGCTGGCGAGTTCGCGAATTTCTTCCGGGAAAGTTGCCGAGAAAAGTAGATTCTGACGGGTCTTGGGCAGTACCGAGAGAATGCGCCGAATGTCGCGGATGAAACCCATGTCGAGCATGCGGTCGGCTTCATCTAATACCAGGATTTCTACGCCCGACAAATCGACCGTGCGCTGCTGCAGGTGATCCAGCAGACGGCCAGGGGTGGCGACCAAAATGTCGATACCACGCCGCAAGCCATCGATTTGCGGATTGATACCCACGCCGCCAAACATCACTAAAGAGTGAAGTTTGCTGTAGCGGCCGTAGTGACGGACGCTTTCTTCTACTTGGGCGGCCAGTTCGCGGGTTGGCGTGAGCACCAACGCACGGGGAATGCGGCGCGTTGCGGTGCTGCCCCCCGCGCTGAGGCGGGCCAGTAGCGGCAACACAAACGCGGCGGTTTTACCCGTGCCGGTCTGGGCACCAGCCAAGACGTCGTGCCCCGCGAGGATGAGCGGGATGGCTTGGCTTTGAACGGGGGTAGGAACGGTATAGCCGCGCTCGTGCACGGCCCGTACGAGGTCCTCGGCAAGACCGAGGGCTGCAAAATCTGTCATGAAACTCCACACAGGAAAACGTGATAAGCCTGTCGCCAGAGCGTTAGAGCCCATGACGCCAGTCGAAAGGGGCAGGCAGATCGAATGAATGCAATGAAAGGCCGAAAATGGCCGCGGCCGGAAAGACTGGAAGCACAGACCGCGCCGGGACTCTAACAGAGTCCTGCGCGCGGCGTCTGCATTATTTTTGCAGCGCAGCGAAACTTGTTTTGCAGTTCGCTGCGCTGTGCGCTGACCGCTCTATAAGGCGTGTTTGAGAAAGTCTACCTGCGCGGCCAACAATTGCCGGCCTTCCGGAATGATCTTCGACATCAGCATAAAGCCGTGAAACACCCCGAGATAGCGTTTTGCGGAGACCGCGACGCCGGCTTCGAGCAGTTTGCGTGCGTAGGCTTCGCCTTCATCCCGTAGCGGATCGAACTGTGCCGTGGCGATGAAGGCCGCCGGTAGGTTTGCGTGGCTGGCGGCAAACAGCGGCGAGACCAGTGGGTTTTTCGCCTCTACCGTCGCGCCATCTAAATAGTGACCATAGAACCACTGCATTTCCGCAACACCCAGTAACGGGGCCGTGGCATTTTCCTGGATGGAAGCCGCAGACAGCGTGGCATCTACCGCCGGGTAGGTCAGCACTTGGCACTGGATGGGGATGCCGGCATCGCGGGCGAGGAGGGTGACGGCGGCTGCCAAATTGGCGCCGGCGCTGTCGCCCACGACGCCGAGGTGGTTGATGTCAACGTTTAGGTCTGTGGCATTGGCGCGCACCCATTGCAGTGCGGCGTAGCAATCTTCCACGGGAATCGGCGCTTTGAATTCTGGCGCTTTACGATATTCCACCGCTAAAACTGCGACCCCCGCAGCGTTGGCTAGCTGCCGACAATAACCATCGTGCGTGGTCAGGCCCATCAGCACCCAACCCCCACCGTGGTAGTGCACGAGCACCGGTAAGGGGCCCGCTTTGGGCGAATACAAACGCGCGCGAATGCTGCCGCCCGACACCGGAATAGACAGCTCGCGCACGCTGGCCACGGCTTCTTGATCTTCGGGCTTAGTGGCAAACACCGCATCGAAATAGGCCCGACCTTCCGCCGGCGGGAACGAAGTCAGCGGTTGGATACCGCTTTTCTGTAGTACCTCGAGGACGGCGAGCGATTCAGCGGTCAAGGGCATGAGAGCGTCTCCTAATAAAAGTTATTCACCGCCGCCAGGGGGTGCGGTGGTGGCGAGAAGGTGGCCAAGTCTAGCGGTCTGGCCAGCTCGACGCGATGGCCGTCATTGCTCAGTTTTATGTGCGTTTGCAACATCTTAAAACACGCGAAGTTACAGCACAGCTGGTGTTAGGCTGAGCCTGTCAGCACTCGGCGCTAGATGGGCGTGGGGCGTGCTGACAAGGCATCCAAGACCGGCGTGACGCCGGCAATATCCGCGAAAAAATGAAGGGGAGGTTCTATGGTTCTGTCACGAGAAGACCTGCTCGAAGCCTACCGGCGCATGAAGACCATCCGCGAATTTGAAGAGCGCGTCCACGTTGAGTTCGCCAAGGGCGGCATTCCGGGCTTTGTGCACTTGTATGCGGGCGAAGAGGCATCCGCTGCCGGGGTGTGCATGCACCTCACCGATGAGGACAAAATCGCGAGCACGCACCGTGGCCATGGCCACTGCATCGCCAAAGGGGTTGAAGTCAACGGCATGATGGCCGAGATTTTTGGCAAACGTACCGGCACCTGCGGTGGTAAGGGCGGCTCGATGCACATCGCCGATATCGACACTGGCATGCTGGGGGCAAACGGGATTGTGGGTGGCGGCCCGCCGTTGGTCTGTGGCGCCGCGCTGGCCGCTAAATTTCAAGGCAAAGGTGCGGTAGCCGTCGCGTTTTTTGGTGACGGCGCATCCAACCAAGGCACTACGTTTGAAAGTTTAAATCTCGCCTCGGTGTGGCAATTGCCGGCCATCTTTATCGCCGAGAACAACGGCTATGCCGAAGCGACGGGGGCCAAATTTTCGGTCGCTTGTGAAGATATTTCCACCCGTGCGGCGGGCTTTGGCATGCCGGGCGTGACCGTTGATGGCCACGATTTTTTTGCCGTGCACGACGCTATGCGCGTGGCCGTCGAGCGCGCGCGCAGCGGTGGTGGACCTTCACTAGTGGAAGTAAAACTCGATCGCTTCTACGGGCACTTTGAAGGCGATAACCAAAATTATCGTGCGCCCGATGAAGTCAAAAACGTGCGCGAGAAAAAAGACTGCCTAAAGCGTTTTATCACGCGGGTTACCCGTGATCACAATATTTCGCCCGACGAAATCCTCGCCATCGATGACGAAGTACTGCGCCTGATAGAGGAGGCGGTGTTACTGGCACGCAGCGCCCCCGATCCGTTACCGGAAGACCTCCTCACCGACGTCTACATCAAATATTAAGGAGCGCACGTCATGGCTAGAAAAATCCTATTTCAGCAGGCGATCAACGAGGCACTGGACCACGAAATGGCGCGCGATCCGACGGTCATTGTGATGGGCGAAGACGTGGTGGGTGGTACCGGTACCGATGGCGAAATGGACGCTTGGGGCGGGGTGCTTGGCGTGACCAAAGGCCTGCACGGCAAATACGGCAACCGCATCATGGATACGCCCATTTCCGAGTCGGCCTTTGTGGGTGCGGCGGTGGGGGCGGCGGCCTGCGGCATGCGACCCGTTTGCGAATTAATGTTCATCGATTTCCTGGGTGTGTGTTTCGACCAAATCTATAACCAAGCTGCCAAGTTCCGTTACATGTTTGGTGGCAAGGCCAAGACGCCGGTGGTTATCCGCACCATGATCGGCGCGGGCTTTCGGGCAGCAGCCCAGCATTCGCAGTGTTTGTATCCGGTTTTTACGCATATTCCCGGGCTGAAAGTGGTGATTCCCTCGACACCCTACGACGCCAAGGGCCTGCTCATTCAAGCCATACGCGACGACGACCCGGTTATTTTCTGCGAACACAAAGCCCTCTATGCCATGGAGGGCGAGGTGCCAGAAGAGGCCTATACCATCCCCTTTGGCGAGGCGAACGTGGTGCGCGAAGGTTCTGATGTCACGATCGTAGCGCTGGCCCGGATGGTCGGTTACGCGTTGAAGGCCGCCGCCGCGCTGGCGAAAGACGGCATTAGCTGCGAGGTTGTCGACCCGCGCACCACCTCGCCGTTGGACGAAGACACCATTCTGGAAAGCGTGGAAAACACCGGCCGTTTGCTGATTGTTGATGAAGCCTCGCCGCGGTGTGGGATGGCAACCGACATCTCTGCGATGGTCGCCCAGAAAGGCTTTAGCTTCCTGCGTGCACCGATCGAAATGGTGACCCCGCCACATACGCCGGTGCCGTTTAGTGGCGTACTGGAAGATCTGTATATCCCCAGCGCTGCGCGCATTGAGGCCGCTGTGCGCAAACTGATGGCCTACTCGCGATGAGCGGCGTTACGGCGATAACGATGCCCAAATGGGGCCTGTCGATGACCGAAGGCAAGGTGGTCGAATGGCTGGTGGAGGAGGGACGGGAACTCAAACCCGGCGATCCCGTGGTGGACATCGAGACCGAAAAAATCGCGAACACCTTCGAAGCCCTAGAGCCCGGGCTGTTGCGCCGGATTGTGGCTGCGGCCGACGAGGTGTTACCCATCGGTGCGTTACTGGGGGTGATGGCTGAGGCCACGGTGTCGGACGCCGAGGTAGATGCTTTTGTCGCGGAGTTTTTGGCCAGCTATGTGCCGCCCGCGCCGGCGGAAGGTGACACCGGGCCCGCCTATGAATGGGTGGTGGCGGGCAGCCACCGCTTGCGCTATTCGAGGTTAGGCGAGAGTGGGCCGGCGGTAATTCTGCTCCACGGCTTTGGTGGGGATCTCAATAATTGGCTATTTAATCAGGAACCGCTGGCGGCAAAAGGGCAGGTTTATGCGCTGGATCTGCCGGGTCACGGTCAGTCCTCAAAGCAGGTGGCCGATCCCACTGTGGCCGGCCTGAGTGCCGCCGTGTTGGCGTTCATGGATGCGCTGGGGATAGCCAGCGCGCATCTGGTCGGACATTCGTTGGGCGGCGCCATTGCGCTGTCCGCGGCGATCAATGCACCCGACCGGGTCAACTCGTTGACGCTGCTGGCACCGGCGGGTTTGGGCGAGGCGATCAACGGCGCTTACTTGCGGGGTTTCATTGCCGCGGAATCGCGCCGCGACCTCAAGCCGCTGCTCCAACAGTTGGTGGCAAACCCCGATTTGGTCAACCGCCAAATGATCGACGACATCCTTAAGTTCAAACGTCTGGACGGGGTAACGGCGGCGTTGGTAGCGATTGCCGATGGTTTCTGTCAGGGCGACACCCAGACCCGCGTGCTGCGCGACGCAGTGGGTCGTTTGAGCTGCCCGGTGCAAGTCATCTGGGGCGAACGCGACGCGATTATTCCCGCTGCGCAGAGCGCGGGCCTGCCGGCTAACGTGCAAGTGGAAATAGTGCCTGGCGTGGGCCATTTGGTGCATCTGGAGGCCGCGAGTCTGGTGAATGCACGGCTGGCGAAGGTACTGGGTTAACGCATCAATGCATTGAGCATGAGCATGCAGGGAGGTGAGCGTGGGTTTTGAAAATTTAATTTCCACCATGGTCGCGGCCGCCTGTCGGGGCGACGGCACCGCGGTGGCGGCGTGCTTCACGCCGGACGGGGTTTATCACGACTGCTTTTACGGCGCGTTTCAGGGAGCTGCCATCGTGGGGATGGTGGAAGAATACTTTCATCGCGACGCCTGCCATTTCAAATGGGATCTCCACACAGTGGTAGACGATGGGCACACCGGCTATGCCCGTTATGTCTTTAGTTACGAATCCCGGCTGCCGGGTGCCTTGGGTAAGCGCGCGTTGTTTGAGGGCGTGTGTATTTGTGAGCTGCAAGGGGGAAAAATCGCCGCTTACCGCGAAGTGGCGAATTCTGCAGTGGGTCTGCACAGCTTGGGTTTTGAGCCGGCCCGTATCGCGCGGCGTTTGGCGCGCGAGGCCCAAGAATTGGCCGACCGGCCAGAAGCGGCGGCGCACCGGGCGGGCTAGCACCCCGCATGGATTTGGGGACGCTGCGGCAACTCATCGTGCGTTTCGCGCAGCGCCAACAAAACGTGCTTCGCATCCATATTATCGGGGCGTTCGCGCGTGGCGAGCGCGGCCCCGAGGATCCCTTGGAGATTCTGATTGAATTGGATGACAACCTCAGCCCCGCTGAGGGCGCCGCCATAAGCGCGCGCTGGCAGGGCCGGCTAGCCAGCGTTTTGCCCATGCCGGTGCGCCTGCATTTGGTGGGCCAGACCGAACGTGCGCGCGTGCACGAGACGCTGCGGGTCGCTAATATCTGCGTGTATGAACGCACCGGCGAGCGCATGCAGCGCACGTTGGACTAACCCCGCCCGCGCGCTTTTTGCCGCTACATTTCTCGCCGCAATGACTCCCCCCATGAACAAACCCGCATCGCGTTTCTCTCAAGTGGCAGCTGTGGTGATCGGCAACGCACTAGAGTGGTACGACTTCATCGTTTTTGGCTTTCTCACGGTCGTTATCGCCCGACTTTTCTTTCCCGCGGAAGACCAATATTCAGGCCTGCTATTAACCACCGCGACCTTCGGCGTGGGATTTTTTATGCGCCCGGTCGGTGGTGTGATGTTGGGCTTGTATGCCGATCGCTACGGTCGCAAGGCGGCGCTACAGGTCATCATCGCCTTGATGACGCTCGCGATGGCGATGATTACCTTCGCCCCGCCGCGCGCGGCGATCGGTGTGGCCGCACCGCTAATCATTGTGCTGGCCAGGCTGTTGCAAGGTTTCGCGACCGGCGGCGAATACGCCATCGCCACCGCGTTTTTGGTGGAAAGCGCGCCGGCGCATCAGCGTGGACTCTACGGCTCACTACAGCAGGTTGGTCTAAGCTTGGCGGCGCTGGGCGGTTCGCTGGCAGGCATGTTTGTCACGATGGGGTTGACCCCAGAACAGTTGGATAGCTGGGGCTGGCGACTGCCTTTTGCGCTGGGTTTGTTGATTGGTCCAGTGGGCATTTGGGTGCGCCGTCATTTGCAAGACCCTGCCGAATTTTTGGCGGCGCAGCGCCTGCAGCCGGTTCGCACGCCGCTGTGGATGGTGGTGCGGGTGCACCTACGTGCGGTGCTGGTCACCTTCGGGCTGGTTATCTGCGGCACCATCACCTACTACATCGTGCTGGTTTACATGCCGACGTTTGCCAAAACCCAGTTGGGTATTCCGTTGGCCGAAGCTTTTACGGCGCAGGTCATCGCGCTGTTGTTGCTCACCGCCGTCATTCCGCTGGTGGGCGCGTGGTCTGATCGCGTGGGGCGCCGAGTGCCCATGCTCCTTGGGAGCGTCGCTTTTTTGGTGTTGCTGGTGCCTTTGTTCAGCTGGTTGCACGCCGCCCCTTCTTGGGGGCGATTGGTGCTGGTGCAGTCCACGTTGTGCGCGGTGATCGGCGTTTTTTACGGGCCGCTGGCAGCGGCTGTCACCGAGCAATTTCCCACCGGTGTGCGTGCCACGGGCCTGTCATTGGCCTACAACTTGGCGGTCATGCTGTTTGGTGGTTTTGCGCAATTTTTTGTGACTTGGCTAATCAACCTCACAGGGCAACCCATCGCCGCCGCCTATTACGTGCTTTTTGGGGCCAGCGTGGGCTTGGTCGCAACGCTTTGCATGCGCACACCGGCACCCGCCCAATACCCAGATCTTGAGGCCGCGACTTAAACTGCGCCCATCGCCTGCGATGGTGGATGAGATTTGTCACCCAGCGGGCAGCCGCGCGGCGGGGTGTCGTCAAGCGGGCTAATGCCATGCCGGATCATTGTGGTGGGCGGTGCTTGGCGGAAATTATCGTGCGACGAGCGATGATCCCGCGCCACGCCCGCCACGTTGTGTGGCCGGCGTGGCGCGGGGTTTAGTGCGGTTTTAGGCGGGAGTGAAATCGGCCGGCGGGTAGTAGGGCAAATCGTGGTGCTCGTCTACCGCCGCCCAGAAGTCTGGACCACCGTTGAGTTGGCCGATGCTTTGGGGGTCTAGCATCATGGCCTGTCGGCGATAATTCCAACTGTGCGGATGCAGCCGAGAGGCCTCTAAGAAATGCCGTTTGGCCGCTTCTAAATGCCCTTGGGAGTACAGATGACGTCCCAAGCGCACGTGGTTGGCCGCCACGACTTCCGCTTCACTCGGGCCGCGCAGGCGCCGTCTGATTTCCTCGTCACTCAGGACATAAGGGCTGGCTGCGCCATTCTTTACCCAGTCGCGTAGCGCGTTAATGTAGGTGGTTCTAATCGCCATGCCTTCGGCTGCGGGTTCATCCGCAATCTCAAAGGTTTCGCGGTTCATGTGGCGCACCATATCGCTGGTGCCAGCCGATTCAGCCGGCCGCACAATGCGTCCCGCCTCGTCAATCCACACGCCCTGCGGCACATTAACCATGCCATAGAGTTCAGCCAGCAAATGGCCTTCGTCGATCAGGCAGGGGTAGGTTGGCGGGGCTTGGCGCGCCCACAAATCTGGCTCCCAACCCATCAGACGGGCCAGCACTTCGGGACGTTCTTTGCAGTCTGCCGCACGGATGCTCGCCGCCACGGCGGCCTTGCCACCGGTGTCGAACGCCACCGCAATAATCACTAAACCGGCGTCTTTGAGGTCTGCGTAGATTGCCTGCCACACGGACAGGTCGAAGCTACAGCCTCAGTAGGAACCCCAGGAGAAGAGAAAAACTTTCTGGCCACGATAATCAGCCAGCGAGTGTAGTTTGCCGTCCAGATCGGGCAGGGTGAAAGCGGGTGCTTCCAGCGAGAACAAGGCGTCGCGCCGCGCGTTCACGCTCTCGCCAAACGCCCAAGCATTGGTGGAATCTTCGCGGGTGACGGGTTGCCCCAAGTACTGTGCGAAAGCCGATAAGTCGACCAGCCCTGCGGCATCGACCCACGCGGCTTGCGTACGCACGCAGGTATCGCCCTTGCACAGACCTTCAGTTTCAAGTTTCCAGCCGGTGGCCGCGCGCAGGTCCTCGGGCTGGAGCCATAGATGCTCCGCCGCTACCTTCGCATTAGAAATCTCGGTCACCCGCTCACCGTATAGAACGCTCGTCAGGTTCATGACGCAGCTCCTTTCAATCAGTTGAGGGAGGATGCACTGGGAAATTGCCCAGTGTGTTTCGCAGGGTAAGTGAGCCACGAGCGTCGGGGAAGCTTTTTAGGTCTTGCCGTGCGTTGTCCCTTGCGAGGGGTGCCCGGTTTTTTTATCCATGGCCTTGGCACCGGGCGCGCGCCGCCAGCCGCAGGTGGCCAAAAAGCACCGCCAGCCACCTCGACCGTGGACGTCGGGGGTGGCCGTTACGCTGGCGCGTGTTGCGGTTTCGGGGCCGGCGAGGTGGCGGGTTTCGGCGGTGCGTCGCGCACTTCGCGCTAGGCGGCGTAGCGGGGTGTTTATTGAATACCCCGCCGGACATCGCGAGCTAGCAGGCGCCGATTGGGTCACAGGTGCTGGCCGCGATCATTGGCGGTGGCATCGGCAATGCGGTCGTGCGTCGCGGTGGCGACTGCTCTAAGAGACCTCGCGTATCGCGGGTTTGCCGGGGTGAGCCAATGGCCACGGCGTGCGTTTATCCACGCGCCGTGGCCGCGGGCTTAGGCGCCTTCGATTATCCGCAGGTCGCGGGTTACGCCGTCGCCCAGTGCGACCAGCGCCGCCTGATAACCGGGGCTGTCATGGCAGGCAATCGCAATTTGTAGCGACTCGAACTCGATGATGACCGTGCGCTGCAAAATGCCGGCCTCGTAGGCCTTGGCCGCCACCCCACGGGCGAGAAACTTGCCGCCCGCTTCCGTCACTGCCGGCAGCGCGAGCTTCGCGTAGGCGGCGAGTTTGTTTTCGTCGTGAACGGCGTGATAGGCGCTAATCCAATAGGCTTTGGGCATCAGTGTGCTCCCCCTAAAATTTGAGATGGTGAATGACGCGCAAGGATAACGGGCTTCGCCGAGCAGTGCGAAGCCCGGTGTGCACTGCCCGTCGGCGTTCCACCGCGCTACCGTTGGATGTCGACGTGCCGGATGAGGCCGCGAGGTTCAAGCACATTCATCCGTAGCATGTGTGGACACTTGGGCCGAGTCACGCGCTCCGTTACAGTGCAAGGCCTAATTCCCCCCACTAGCTGACTGTGCAACACGCGCCCTTCGTCAAAGACCTCGTGCTCATTGGTGGTGGCCACGTCCACCTGACCGTGCTGAAGCGTTTCGGCATGCGGCCGTTGCCGGGTGTGCGGCTGACGCTGGTCAGTCGCCGCAGCGAGTCTCCTTATTCCGGCATGTTGCCGGGGTTGATTGCCGGGCATTACAGCGCGCCGGAAATGCATGTCGATTTGCGCGTACTGGCGGGTTTTGCCGGTGCGCGATTTGTGCAGGCCGAAGTGACGGGCCTGGATTTGGCCGGTGGGCGGGTGCTTTGTGCTGAGCGGCCGCCGCTGGCATTCGACCTGCTGTCGATCAATACCGGTATTACGCCCTCGTTGAGCGATCTAGAAGACGGCTCAGCGCGGCTCACCCCCGTGAAACCCATCGATGAATTTAGCACCCGCTGGGAACTGCTGAAGTTGCGCGTGCTGGCCGCGCCGCGCCCGCTGCGGATCGGGGTGGTGGGTGGCGGGGCCGGCGGCGTGGAACTGGTGCTCGCTGTGCGGCAGCGTCTGGTGCAGGAACTAGCCCTCAGTGGGCGCGCGGGCGATGCCCCGGAATTCCATTTGCTCACCGCCACCGCGGAAGTCCTACCCGCCCACAATCGCCGGACTCGCGCCCGATTTGTGGCCATTCTCGCGGCGCAGGGCATCCACCTGCACACCCAGCAGCGCATCGTGCGGGTCGATGCTGCGGCCGTGTATTCGGCCAACGGTCAGCGCACGCCGCTGGACGAGGTGCTGTGGGCCACCTCGGCCGCCGCGCCGCCGTGGTTGGCGGCTTGCGGATTGGCGGTGACGGACGACGGCTACGTGCGGGTCGCACCGACCTTATGTTCGGTTTCTCACCCGATGGTTTTTGCGGCCGGCGATTGCGCGAGCGTCGAGGGCGCGCCACGCCCCAAGTCTGGGGTGTATGCCGTGCGTCAGGGGCGGCCACTGGCGGAGAATCTACGCCGGGCGTGTGTGGGCGAGCGCTTGCGCGCGCATCATTCGCAGCACGACGCGCTGGCCATCATGGCCACCGGACCCCGCCATGCGGTGGCCTCGCGTGGCCAGTGGGCCGTGAGCGGGGAGTGGGTGTGGCGCTGGAAGGATTTTATCGACCGGCGTTTCATGCGGCAGTTTCAGCAGCTGCCGGCGATGACCCACCGCACCGGCCAGCGCCTGGCGCCGGCGCTGGCCGCTGAAGTGACAAACTTGGGTCCGGCCACCATGCGCTGCGGGGGCTGCGGTGCCAAGGTCGGTGCGCAAGTACTGGCCGACGCCCTGCGTGAATTGCCGGCGCAGAACCGCGCCGATATCGTGCTGGGGTTGGGCGCGCGCGACGACGCCGCCGTGACGACCTTGCCGCCCAATTGTGCGGCTGTGCACACCATCGATGGCTTTCGCAGCTTCGTCACCGATCCTTTTGTGTTTGGGCAAATCGTCGCAGCGCACGCGTTGTCCGATGTGTTTGCGATGGGGGCGCAAGCGCAATCGGCGCTGGCATATGTCACCTTGCCGCTGGCCGCACCGGCGCTCGTGCAGCGCGATTTGGCGACCCTCATGGCCGGTGCGCTCAGGGTCCTCAATGCTGAAGGCGCGCAGCTAGTGGGCGGCCATACTAGCGAGGGTGCGGAGCTGTCATTGGCGTTGGCCATTAACGGCTATATCGAGCCGCAGCACCTGCGCGCCAAAGATAGCCTCGCCCTGGGCGATGTGCTCATCCTCACCAAAGCGTTGGGCACGGGCGTTATCATGGCGGGCAACATGCGGGGTGTTGCCAAGCCCGCTTGGGTGGACGCCGCGTTGGCGCAGATGGTGCAAACCAACGGGCCGGCAGCGCGTGCGCTAACCAATTTGGACGTCCACGCCATGACCGACATCACCGGTTTTGGACTGGCTGGGCATCTGCGCGAAATGTTGCGCTCGGGCGGCTTGGGCGCACGCCTGACCTTGGCTAAACTGCCGGTGCTAGCAGGCGCTCGCGAGCTGCTGGCGGCCGGTATTCGCAGTACGCTGCATGCGCAAAACGAGCCTTTGGATGCGCGCATTACGGTGAGCGATCACGCGGCGCACGCCGCTGACTTCGCCTTGCTTTTCGACCCCCAGACTTCGGGCGGTTTGCTGGTTGCGGTGCCACCGGGAAGCCTGCAGGCGTGTCTGGTGGCCTTGCGATCGGCGGGGGCTGGGGCCGCCGTGATTGGCCAAATATTCTCCCGTCCCAACCTAGCCTAAACCGCGCGACGCGTTTGCTTATTGCGCAAACTGTGCGCCGAGTTCGCGCAGAATGTTGTCGGCCGCGGAGATTCGAAACAGGCCTAGACGCGGCAGTTCGAGATCCACGGTGACATACAAAATGAGCGTGATAGCCAGGACAAAGCCGGCGATGTGCAAGCGACTCGCCGGCCCCTCTTTGCTGCCTATCGCGTAACCGGCGTTGAGCGCCGTGGCGCAGGCGAGCAAACCCAGCAGCAGGTAAATGATCGTTGGCGGATGGTTTTGGGTTGCCACTTCGCGGGTCGTTGCAATGTCGAACATCTCGTTAAGCGCGGGCAGCAGCAGCGTCGTTGCCTGTGGCCCTGGAACCTCGGCGGCGGCGGCGACCGCCTGTGTCCAAATTTCATTCTGGAGGACCAACACTGTTGCTTTGGCGTTGGCCGTGGCCTGTCGGTTGGTGATGTCCTCAAACACAGCCAGGCGCGCTGCCACATAGCGACTGAAGGCATTGCGCAGCGCGGGCTGGCGCAAGTTGGGCAGCAGGTCTAGGCGCAAATAGGCCGTGCCGATGGCATTGGTCTCATCGCGAATGAGTTCGCGCCGCACCTCGTAGCGCGCAGCAGCCCCAGCAAACGTCAACGCCAGCACGAGGCCAAAAATGCCGTAAATAGCCCCATCGACGCTGCTGGCACCGTCGCCGTCGAGGATGCCACGAGCGCGCCGCGCGCGTGCCAGGTGGGTTCCCCCCACAATTGCCAGCAACATCACTAGTCCAACGGTGGCCGCGAAGGCGGCTGGAAAATAATGGCTTAACACGGTCCGACGTACTCCAAAGGGGGTGCGTGACGCTAGCCCGCCGCCGCAGCGTAGTGCAAGCCCCCTGCCGTGTTTCGGCGCGGGATCGGTGGTTGGTCGGGCGGCGCTGTGGTCGGGGTCAGGTGCGGCCTAGGGTTTTCTCGAAAATAGTCCGGGTACGCCCGCCTACGCACAACTTCGCGTGCTCCGAATAAGCATTTTTGCGATAGAAACCCATCGCATCTTCGGTCCAAAGATAAACCGTTTGAATGCCGTACTGCTGCGCTTGACGCTCCATTAACGCGAGGATCTGCGTGCCGTAGCCGTGTCCCCGCAACGCAGATTTAATGATAAAAGCGGCGAACCATGGCTGCAGATGCCGATAAGCTTCCAGCTCGTCAAAGGAGGTCAGGGCAATGGCACCGATCACCTCATTGGCCGCCACCGCCAAGAAAATGAGCGCAGAATCTGCCGCCGCGAAATCCCAACGCGAATAATCAGCCACCGCTGCTTGTTCATAAAAATCGCGCCACTCTGGGGCGTGAAACCCGGGCAGCTGGGCGTGCCAAAATGCCTGACTCCAGGCGAGTGGCCCCGCACCCAGCGCCGGGTTTTGCGCCAGCGGGTGGAGCGCCACTGGCACAGCGGCACGCGGCACGCAGACAGCGCTTATTGCAGCTTGTCGAGGACCAATGAGTGGAGCCCTGGGCGGCCTAGATTGGTCACCAGGTACAAGGGGATAGAGAACAACGCGGCGGCGCTGATAGTGGCAAAACGGTGCCGCGCGTACGCATTTTTGCTGGCGGCGAGGTGGCCCGTTAAAAAGAACGACAGCACGTAATACAGCAACTGTAGCGCGAGCACGATTTTTGGAATCCGCGAGGTCGCTGCCTGTTGCAGCGTGTTGTTTGCGGTGAACACATTTTCGATCGCCGTTAGCAGATGGTCCGCCACCAAGTCTGAGGCGTTGGGCTTTAAGGTGGCCAGCACGGCCTTATTCATAGCCTGGAGGGTCTGGGCCACTTCGTCGGGGTTCTCGCTCTGGCCGTCAATTTGGCGTTGAAGCTGCGCATTGTATTGCGCCGCCGCCAGCAAAAG
Source organism: Klebsiella pneumoniae (assembly GCA_945862315.1). Taxonomy (GTDB): domain Bacteria; phylum Pseudomonadota; class Gammaproteobacteria. The sequence goes on along the minus strand of CAMAXW010000008.1, from coordinate 17,345 downwards.
TTGGTCGCGGGCCGCCTCTGGCAGCATGGCAGCTTGCGACTTGACCTGCGCCGAGGCCTGTTTGGCTCCTAGGACGGCCGCGACGCGCGCCTCTTGCAGGGCGATGGCCTGCCCAAAAGTGAAGGCCAGCAACAAGGCGAACAAGCCCAGGATGGGCGCCACCACAATTTGCGACATGAGGTCGTCGTCAACCGTCTCGTTAGTTGTCGCGACGCGTTGAACGTATCGTGCACCCGCCTCGGCCGCGATGGCACCGGCGAGGATCAGTGCTAGGAAAGCCAATAAAAGGTTTGAGTTGGCCAGTGTTTCAAGCAGCATTTTTTTGACTTCCGATCATTTTGAAATTTGCTTAGCGTCACTACGCACGCCTCGCGGGTCTTGGATTTCTGGGTATCGATCTGCACTAAAATTTACTGATACCACGCAATGGCGCACGCAGGAACCGAACGCGCGCCGCCACTATGCACAGTTCGCGCGTTAGTCGCCCCCTGCGACGTTCAGCGCTCAGGCAAGGACCTGACCCAGTGGTGGGACGTCTGTTGACGATGAGCAGCCGCGCGATACAGACCAGAGGTTCAGCAACTTCCGCGGCAGTTTTTACGCATCACCACGGGGAGCTGTTCCAGGTTCCTCGGCGGGCCGCCGGCCGTGCCATGCCCGCCGAGGAATGCGGTGCGCGCTCAGCGCGCAGAGTCTGCCCCTGCTAGGCCCTAACGTGCCGCCGCAAAAGCTAGGATTTCGTCCAGCGTGATATAGCCTCTATTTTGCGAATCTATCTGGGAAAATCCCTGCGCCACTCTTGGCATGCCGGCATTGGCTTCGTCCAGCGTGAGCTGACCGTTGTGGTCTTTGTCCGCCAGCGCAAATTTGCTCCGCAGCGTCGCCTCGTCGCTTGCGCTTAGCGTGGCCATCGCAACGCCTGTGGAGAGCATCATGACGCTCGCCGCGAACAGCCCAGCCAAGCCTCGTGGTTTAATTTTAAACATTTTCAACATTACTCTGCCTCCTTCGTTGATCACTGACGCCTCGCCTTCGCGAGACCATGTGGTTGGGCCTCACGCGGCCCCGCCTACCTTCAGTGCGGAACATGACGGGGCCAGCTATGGGTGTCAATCACCCTTAGCTGCTTTTTTTGCGGCGTCTGATGCGTGGTTCGCCTAGCCGTCCACCCCAGCGCTGCGCCTCGCCCTGCTTGGTAGAAGCTGGCAGCCTAAGCGGTGTGGGTGGGGTGAACCCCTGCGTGCCACCCATGCCCAACGCCGGAGTTGGAGACCAGATTCACAGTTCCAATCGATCCTCGCCAACCGTATGATTCCGCACGCCACGCGCAGACTGGGGGTGGTGTGCCAACACCCGTAGCCCCTAGCGGTAGACGGCCAGCTAAGTGCTAGGCTCACCGAGGTTAGTGCCGGGGGGCGCGGCTGGTTGACCAGACTGTTGACGGTGGCCCGCGTGCTGCCGGCGACTAACGCTTTCCATAGCAGTGAGACGATGCCAGCACCCACATTAATGGCCTGCACGACGAATATTCGCCCGCCCAAAGTGCCCGAGCACCGGCGCGCACGCTGGCGGCTAGTGGTATTGCTGCTGGGCGCGCTGGGCATCGCCGGTGGCAGTATGGCGGGCGAAACGCTGGCACGTGTGCGCTCGAGCGGGGAGGTGCGCTGTGGTGTCAGTCGCAATATCCTCGGCCTGGCCAGCCAGAATCCGCAGGGTGAATGGGCTGGTTTCGAGGTGGATATTTGCCGGGCCGTGGCGGCGGCAATTTTGGGTGATGCCAACCGGGTGCGTATTATTCCGGTTAATGGCTTCGAGCGTTTTCCCGCGCTCTTGGCCGAACGCGTCGATCTGATTGCCGGCAGCAGCACGTGGACCTTCGCGCGCGAAGGTGGGCTGCGGGTGGTTTTCACCGGCCCGCTGTTGTTTGACGAGCAACGCGTCTTGGTGGCCCAAAACAGCCCGCTTACAGCCCTGCCCGAGCTCGCCGGCCAGGTCATCTGCGCGACCAAGGGTTCTACCCATGTCGCGCATCTGGACAGTTATTTCAGCGCGCGCAGCCTCCACTACGAACTGCGCTTGGAAGACTCCTTTGTGGCGGCCCGGGCAGCCTTTGAAGCTCAGCAGTGCGCCGCCCTGAGTGCCGATGGGGTCGCGCTGGCCGCGTTGGACCACCCGCCGGTGGGCACGGAAGACCGCTACCGCCTGCTGCCTGAAACGCTAGGGGCCGAACCACTAGCGCCCGCGCTGCGCCAAGGCGATGCCGAATGGGAGCGTGCGGTGCGTTGGGTCGGATTTGTCCTCATCCTTGCCGAAGCCGAAGGTATCGACCAGCGTGCCGCCCTCAACTCTTTGGGTGCCGGTCCGCCGGCTCCCATACTGGTTGGCTTGCGCCGCTACGCCGCGACCTTGGGCGGCGATCCGCGGTGGGCTGAGCGCGTCATTGCGGCGGGTGGCAATTACGGGGAGATTTTTGAGCGCAACCTCGGCGGCACGCGATTGATGTTCCCCCGCGGACTTAACCGGCCGTGGCGGATGGGCGGCGCGCTCTTTGCGCCATCCCTGCAATAACGGCCCCGGTAACCAAGGATGTCGGTATGACGTGGGATTTTCAGACGCTGTTTGTGCTCGCTACTTTCAGCATAGTGGTCCTCGCCATTGCGGTCGATTTAGCCGACATGGCGCTGCTCGGTCTGCTGGGGGTGAGCGCGCTGGTGATCGCGGGCGCGCTGAATGGTCAGGATGCTGTGCATGTTTTTGGCACGGCTAACGGCGCCATCGCACTGTTGTTCGGTGGCATGGTGGTCGCTCGCGTGCTAGTGCCTACGGGTCTGTTTGACCAAATCGGCGCGCGTTTTTTGCGGCTCACGCGAGGCAGCGGTCGGCGCTTCATTTTAGGCATTGTGCTAATGGTCGTGCCGCTGTGCGCCGTGTTGCCCAATGCCACCACGGTCATCTTGCTGGCGCCCATTGTGATCCGCGTGGCGCGCTCCTTAGAAGTCGACTTTGTGGGGCCGCTGGTGCTGATGGCCATCCTCAGCAACTCCGCGGGCCTGCTGACACTGGTGGGCGATCCGGCCACCTTTTTAGTGGCTAGCGCCATCGGCATGAACTTCGGGGCGTATCTACATTGGGTGAGCTTGGGCGGTCTGTTGGAGGTGGCGGTAGTGGTGTTGTTGGCGCCGTGGCTGCTGCGCGATGTGTGGCAGGTGCGACGCCTGTTGCCGGCAGATCCACCGCTGCTGCCGCCCTTCGAACGGCCTTACTTCTGCCTGTGCACGCTGCTGGTTTTAGCCCTCATGGTGGCCTTGTTTATTTTTGGCGAGGCCCTCCCCCGGCCGATTAGGCCGCAGGCGGTGGCGATTATCGCCGCCTCCCTCGCCCTGCTAGTGCTGCATAGTGCACGGGTAGAACCCGTGGACGCTGTGCTGCGGGACGTGGACTGGAAGACCCTCATTTTTCTGATGTGCATGTTTTTTCTGGTAGAAGCCGTTGCAAACACCGGGGTACTGCAATTGTTGTCGGATGCCGTTTATGGCTGGTTTGGCGTGCGTCTGTTGCCGGTTGCGCTGTGCCTGCTAGTGGCGGTAGGGGCGATGTCCAGCGTGTTGGCCAATATCCCGGTGGTGGCGGCCATGCTGGTGCTGGTCAAGGGCTATCTGGTGACGGCTGAAGTAGTCCCGGAAGAAGCGCTGGGGACGCTGTTTAGCGCGTGGCCAACCGATACTCTGCCCGTTTTTATCGCCATGATGTTTGGTGGCACGCTGGGCGGTAACGCCACTTTAATTGGCGCCTCGGCCAATATTATCGCGGCTGGCATCTGTGCTAATCATGGCCAGCCAGTCAGCTTTTTGCGCTTTTTGCGCTATGGCTTGCCGATTACGGTAGTGCAGTTGGCGGTAGGCGCGCTGTATGTTTTGGGGCTGTATTGGCTTTAAGCGCACCTTTAAATTCTGGCCGACGGCATGCACGCCGCGCGGCTTGGCGTGCCGCACCGGCCGCGCGTTCGCTGGCAGTTGAGCCAGCCACGCGTGCTTCAATCTAGGCGCAAAGTCGCCAGTCGCGGCCCCTGTGTTGCGTGTCCACCCTTGGAGTAAAGCTTATGTGGGTCCCTAAGTTTTTAGTTTGCGGGTTCGCTGTCCTGCTTAACTTCACGGCGCTCGCCGCGACCAGCGCGCCCGATCCCATCGCAGCCGCGCTAGCGGACCCGGCACGACCTGCCGCCGACCGTGCGCGCGACGCCCTGCGTAAGCCGGCTAGCCTGCTGGCGTTAGCGGGCGTGCAAGCCGGCCAGCGGGTGGTAGATATTGGCCCCGGTACCGGCTACTACACCCGCCTGCTCAGCCACATCGTGGGTCCCCAGGGTCAGGTGTTCGCTTTTAATCCCACCTGGTTGGACACCAAGTTTCCCAAGTCTCGGGAGGGGGTGTCGGCGCTGATAGCCAGCGGCTGCACGAATGTCACGAGCACCATCCAGCCCATGGCAGAAATCGCCTTCGATGCCCCGGTGAATTTAGTATTTTTCGTGCAGCTCTATCACGACCAGCATTGGCAACAGGTCGACATCGCGCAGATGAATCAGGCTATTTTTCGCGCGTTGCGGCCGGGTGGGGTCTATTTTGTGGTGGACCATCGCGCCCCCACCGGCACGACCGACGCCCAAATCGACAAACTCCATCGCATCGATCCGGCAGTCGTCCGACGCGAAGTGCTGGCGGCGGGTTTTACCCTAGAAGCCGAAAGCGATTTATTAGGTAATCCGCAGGACCCGCTGACCAGCGGGGTGTTTGATCCCGCTATTCGGGGTCAGACCGATCAATTCATCCTGAAATTTCGTAAGCCCGTACGTTAGTGGGTGCAGGGGTAAAAAACCTAAGGGGGACGCCGCAATGACCATCAGTTTCCAAGAGATTAAACAGCGTTTCGAAGCCGAACAGCGTTCGCCTATTATCCCGCGGCGGGCAAGTGACATGCCACCCACCTACGAGTCGATTACCCCGACCTGGCTCACGGCAGTGCTGGGCACCGGTACGCCCGACGCGCAGGTGCTCGCGCACACCCTAGGGCCGCGCGACGATGGCACGTCCAACCGACGCCGTATCGAAATGGTGTGGAACGCCGCAGGGACTGCCGCGGGACTGCCGGCGAGTGTGTTCTGCAAGGGCACCCAAAGTCTGGAAAGTCGCTACATGCTGGGCATGAACGAAGGCGTACAGGCGGAGGTTAATTTCTATAACACCGTGCGCCCCACGTTGGGTGTCATCGCGCCGGAGGCCTTGTTTGCGCGCTACGATCCCCTGACCCTCAATTCCATTGTCGTGATGCGCGACCTGCGTGGGCAGGTTGAATTTTGCGCGCTCGACACGGATTTATCGCAAGACCACATCAAGAGCCAGTTGCGGCTGCTAGCGACGCTGCACGGCCGGTATTATCAAAGCGCCGAACTCGACACCACGCTGGCGGCGTTTTCCAAGTGGGAGACTTTTTTCACCATCACTGCGGTGGACGCGGGCTTTGCGCAGGCTTGTATCCGTGGCTACACCCAAGCACAAGCCGTGATTCCTTCGCGCTTATTCGCGCGCGAGCCCGAAGTGTGGCCGGCTACGCTGCGCTGTGTGGCGCGCCACGCCGAACTGCCGCGCATGCTCACCCACAACGATGTTCATCTCAAAAACTGGTATATCACCCCGCAGGGCGAGTTGGGCGTCAACGATTGGCAGAACTGCTGCAAGGGCAATTGGAGTCGCGATTTCGCCTACTGCCTCGCCACCGGCACGGTCCCCGAAAAACGCCGCGCGTGGGAGCGCGAACTGCTCCAGTACTACCTTGATCAACTGTGGGCGCGGGGCGGGCCGCGGCTGGTCTTCGACGACGCTTGGCAGCTTTACCGACAACAGCTCTTTGCGGCGCTGGCATGGTGGACGGGCACGCTGGGCCAGCCACCAGAGGCCCCCGCGATGCAGCCACCGGCGACCTCGCTAGAATTCATTCGCCGCATCGTCATCGCCATTGACGACCTCGCCGCCCTCGACAGCTTTTAGCGGTGAGTTTGATCCCCGGCGGGCATCAGCCCGCTGGATCCCAGTTGGGAACAGTGCCTACTTTTGTCGGCGTGAGATGGGCGTGAGTATCATTGTGGGTATCCTCGACATTTAATTTTGTGGGCGCGCAGCCCAGAAGGGTTTGGCCTCGCGATCCCGCGTGTGTCGCCAGACCTTCCAGCGGGCACTCGATCAACCTCATTCAGGAGTCACACGATGGCGTTATTGCAGGGTAAACGGGTGGTCATCACCGGTTCTTCACGTGGGCTGGGGCGGGCCACCGCGGTGGAAATGGCCAAGGCGGGCGCGCGCGTGGTGGTCAACGGCACCGATCCCGAAGCACTTGCCGAGACCGTCGCGCTGGTGCGCGAAGCGGGCGGTGAGGTGGCCTCGGTGGTGGGTTCGGTGGCCGATGCCAGCGTGTGTGCCACGCTGATTCAAACCTGCGTGACGCATTACGGTGGCATCGATGTGTTGGTGAATAACGCCGGGCAAGTGCGTGATCGCACGTTGTTCAAAATGAGTGAAGAAGATTTTGACGCCGTGATCGCCGTGCATTTACGGGGTGCTTGGGCCTGCGGAAAATATGCCGCCATCGCCATGCGAGAGCAGGGCGGCGGGCAGATCATCAACATTATTTCCTCTTCTGGTTTGGCGGGAGGATTTGGTCAGAGCAATTACGCAGCCGCCAAAGCCGGCCTGTTGGGGCTGCAGCGCACGTGGGTGCTGGAGCTAACCCGCTATGGCATACGCTGCAATGCGTTTTGGCCGATTGCGGCCACCGAGATGACGCAGGTGGTGTTTGACAACGCGGGGCGGCAGGCGGCCGCCAGTGGCACGCCGCCACTTTCTCCGGCCGCACTCGGCTTTGGATCCCCGAGCGAAGTCGCGCAGGGTTTGCTGTGGTTGGCGAGCGATGCCGCCAATCACTTTAATGGTCAGTGCATTACTTTTAATGGACGCAAAACGGCGTTGTGGAGCGTGCCTCGGGAAGTCCACGAGACGTTTCGCGACACGCCCTTTAGTGCTGCCGAGCTTTGCGAACATTACGCACAGGTGGTGCCAGAAGATCTCTACCAGCCGCGTTTCACGGCGTAACGGGTGCGTCCCAAACTGGCTCTTTTGGGACGCCTTCATCACAGCGCGCGCAAAAAATTTGAGCCGAAATTCATGACATCGAAGGCGTGTAAACCGAACTCCTCAGCGAGGTCGATACATACTTTGATCCCCCGTGCGCTGTTGCCGTTAGCGTCCAAGCGCGGCGAATACACGGCAACTCCCAACTGGCGATTGATCACCGCCAGTACGCCCCCGGAGACCCCGCTTTTGGCGGGCACACCGACTCGGTAGGCCCACTCCCCCGCGAAGTCGTACATGCCGCAGGTGAACATCACCGACAGGGCGTCCTTGATGTAGCGCAGATCAAACACGTCTTTCTGGGTGACCGGGTTCTCGCCCATATTGGCGAGCGTAGCACCGATCATCGCAAGGTCGCGGGTGTTTACCAGTACCGAGCATTGCGCAAAGTAGTGCTGCAGGGTGTCCTCTACGCGTTCATCGATAATCTCGAAATTCCGCAGTAAATAAGCAATGGCCCGATTACGGTTGCCCGTGCTGGATTCAGACGCACGCACGATATCGTCGATCTTTAACGTGCGACCTGCGGCATCCCCCAACCGCGCCACAAACGCGGCCACACCGGCTTCCAACGGCTCTTGCTTGATCAGACCCGCCATGGCAATGGCGCCTGCGTTGACCATGGGGTTGAACGGCCGGCCGTTATGCGCCGTCAGCTCTACCGAGTTGAATGCCTCCCCGCTCGGCTCCACCCCCACGTGCTGCAAGACGTGTTCACGGCCAGTGCGCTCTAGCGCCATGAGGAACGCCAAGGGTTTGCAGATGGACTGGATGGTGAATTCCTGATCGCAATCTCCCACGGAGAATTGCTGGCCATCCACGCTCGCGATGCTAATGCCGAAGTAGTCTGGATTGGCCGCAGCCAGCGCCGGGATATAGGTCGCCACCGCGCCTTCATGGTGGTTGCGATATTTTTCATGGAGATGCGTCAGAAACGCTTTAAGTTCTGTGATGTCGTTCATGGGTTAATTTCAGGCTGGTGGAATGGCGCGCGCCTCACTGGCCCGCGTAATCGGTACGCGACGGTAATGCTCGGGACGTTGTGTGGCAACGTTTAATTGCTATGGGTCATAGGGGGCTTACTAAACTCCCGGTAGCGACCCGCCAGCACGCGCTAACTATTTTTCGCCGCCCCAATGTGGGGCGCGTTTCTCGACAAAAGCCAGCAGCCCCTCACGCCCATCGGGCGTACTAAAAACATTGCACAGCGTTTCGATTTGGTTTTCCACGTTACGGCGATAGTCCAAATCGTTGGCACGCATGAAGGACTGGCGGCCCAACGCCATGATGGACGGCGACTTGGCGGCAAAAATCTGCGCCATGGCGTGCGCGCGCTCGAGCAGCTCGGCGCGCGGCACCGCGTGATTGATGATGCCTAAGCTCGCCGCTTCGGTGGCGGGAATCGGTTTGCCACCGAAAAGCAGTTCAAAGGCTTTGTGCCGGCTGATATTGCGCGGTAGATGTACATAGTGAATGGCGGGAATCAGTCCGATGTTGATTTCTGGATAACCGAGGTCGATGTCGTCGGCGGCAAGGACGACGTCACTGGTGATCGACAGCGTCATGCCGGCACCGCGCGCCGGGCCATTGATGGCGACGATCGTCGGCTTGGTCAACGTGTACTGGATGTTCATCGTTTCCAGATAAAACTTATAGACAAAGTTGCGCAGGTCCTGGGTGTCCCCAGCCGCGACCATGCGTAAGTCCATCCCACCGCAAAACATGCCGGGCAGGGCGCTGGTGAGAATGATGGCGCCGACGTCGGGATCGGCATCAGCACGCCGTAGTGCGGCGTGGATAGCATCGATCATGGGATGGTCGATCGCGTTGACCGGTGCGCGGTTGAGCGCAATGACGGCCACCCGATTTTTGATGTCGAAATCGACACGATGGGTAGGGGACATCGGGTACTCCGTGGTGAGTGAGCTTAAAAACAGTGGGCGCAAGACTAACCGCTCTGCCTCATCCGCACACCCCATCGGTACTAGGCGTTGGGCGTGAACGAGCTCGCGTCAGGGTCCGGCTAGTCGCAGTTGATGCCCTTCGCTGAAGACTCGCCGGCCCACCCATTCCTCGGCCTCGAAACTGGCCAGCACCGGCGGGTCTTGGGTAGTTACCAGCGCGCGGCGCCCATCCTCTAAGTCCAGCAGTGCCACCCCCCGGGGGGCCAGACCACGCCCGTGGAGCACGGTATAACCCACAATGACCCCAGGCCCGGTGAAGGTTTCTGCGACTTCAAGGGCCGGACACTCGCGGGCAACCGCCGCGCTCCGATCGGCGTTGCAGTAGCCTTGCGGTGCGGGATCACGCGACCACACACCAAAGCCCTGTTTGGTCAGGAGTCCCGAGACGCTGGAGATCAAGGCCGTGCGGGAGTCGCCTTGGCGCAGTAGTTCGGCGGCGCGGCAGGTGGTCTGGAGGACATAATTATTGTATGGGCCGCCGGCAAAGGGCATGCCGCCGGTGAACGTCGGCGTGCCTTCCAAGCTCAAGCCCAAGGCGGCCGCGTAAGTTTGCACGGCGATGGGAAAGCAGCTGTAAAGCTCAACGAGATCGATGCCTGCAATGGTCAATCCGGCGGCGGCCAAGGCGGCTTCCCCAGCGATCCGCGCTCCCGGGCAAGTGGCCAAATTCGTGCGCGCAGACACCGTCACCATATGATTAGACTGCGTGCTGGCGAGGGGGAAGATCCAGCGTTCACGCGGCACGCCCAACTGCGCGGCGCGTGCTGCCGAACAAAACAACAGTGCCCCGGCTTGGTCGACATTCCAGGTAGAACAGTGGTGCCGGGTGTAAGGGAACGCCTGCATGGGATTGTGTGGCGAGGCGTCGCGGATGGTGTGGGCCGCCACCGCCGACCGGTGCCACGCGTGCGGATTATTTGCCGCCACCGCACTAAACCGAGCATACAACGCGGCCAGACGTTCGCGATGCTCGGCCACCGTCCAGCCCTGTTGGGCACGAAAGGCGCTTTCCATCAGGGCGTAGAGCCCGACGGGCATATCGAGTCCGGCGCGGATTTCGGCGGGATGCAGCAAATCGTCCTTGGGTGACAATTGGCTGTCGGGTTCGTCGTCTTGTGCTAAGTCGGTCAGTTTGGTGCCGCTTATTTGGGCCCGCAATAAACGGTAACCGGCGTCCGCACCGGTCACCAGCGTCGTGTGTGACTCCCCGCGCGCGATGCGCTCACAGGCCTCGCCAATGAGGGTTTGTTGCAGCACGCCGACACTCGCCAGCACGCTGCTGGCCTGCATTGCACCGACTTCACGGGCAATGGCGCCAGCCGGATTACGGATAACGCCAACGACCGTGCGGAACCGCCAGATATTGGATGCCCGACAGCGCTGCTGGTGCCCCTGCATTGCGACCCGCCGCAAGCACCGCTTCGAGCATCAACTTAAGCGGTTCGTGTGCGCGCTGACAGTCTTCTTCACGTTGCGTCACAACGCCGACGCCGACCAGCACTGGGGTGTTGGGTGGCAACGGCGCGCGGTGTTTCATGGCTGTTGGCCGCGGCTGTGCCAGGGTTGGATTAGGACCTTTAAAACCATCGGTGAGGGCTCCGTTACGCGGGTTGTCGTGCGGAGAAAACCCGCGCCAAAATGGTCGGCGAGCGCGGCCCGCCACATTTGGACTTAACCAGCGCAGGGCGCAATGCTGGCTAGAAGTGCCTATTATTCTGCCATGTGGTGCGCGTGCAGGGCAGTGAGTATCTGGCCCCTTGGGGGCTCTCTTTTCAAGGAATTCTGATGTCTCAAGTGTTAGTGGAACAACACAATGGCATTGCCGTCGTGACCCTCAATCCCTCAGCTAAAAGCCCCAAAGGGGCGCTATGCGATAGCCCAGGGAAAGGTCTGACAAACCTCAGCGCAGCGGGAGCCAGCCCTGTGCGGCTGCGCTAAACGTGATCGGGCAGCACGAGTGGCGTATGACCTTCTGCAATTTTTAAGTGCCCCACGGCAGGGGCCGCTCAGTACTTGATGGCGATGCCCTTGGCCGCCAGCGTGGCCAGTACCGCGTCGCGGACTTTAAAAATCTCCGCCGGCCGCACGGCCCGCAGGCGATGAACTTCGTCGCGCGTAAACTGCTCGAAACCTGCTGGCAAGGTATCGCGGCTGAAGTTGAGCAGAACCCAGTTAAGAACCTCGGCCACGTCGGCATCGTTCAATGCAGAATAAGCCACCCCGGGAACCTGGGTAAGGAACGCACGTCCTTCCGGTATGCTGGCAAAAAGTCCCGGAATGCCGTGCAAAGTCGGGACGTCGTTTGGCGCGCTGCCGTTGCCATCTGGCAGGTGGCAGCCCGCGCAGTTAAGCAGATAGCTCTGCCGCCCGAAGTCGGTTGCCAGCGCCAACTGCCCCCACGCTAACAGGCTAAGCAGCGCGAGCCACGGGTAGGGGTGCGAATGCGGCGCCTTCATCGGACATTGCCCAGAATTAACCCGGACGCTGCTCAGCGACACCGAGCACCGCGGCGACGGTGCAGTGGTACGCATTGGCCTTATTGCCCATGCACCAGTTTACGTCGTTGTGCAGCCCCATACGGTAGCCCGGGCGTTCGCCCTGATTGTAGTTACACATGCAACGCGCACAGGCGGACACCCCACAGCAGTCGTTGTAACTGATGAGATAGGCCTTGTTTTCGTGTGGGTTTTGGCAGGTACCAACCCACGTCACCTTTGAGACTTCGGTGCCCGCCGGACACTGCGAGATGGAGCCGCCACAACAGGTACACAGAAAGCCATCCAGCGCGCAGTACCGCCAGTATTCGCAGCTGGTATCGTCATCCGAGCTGCCCGTGCCGCCGCTGGTTGGGCCCGCGGCGGCAGCATGGTCGCTGGTGCTATGGCCGGCTGGCGCGGCTTGCGGCGAACGATCGAAGGGCAGGATAGGGAACAACACCGCGCCGCCAAGCAGCGTGCGGCCGAGTCTTGCCAAGGCGTTCCGACGCGAGGTGCGTTGCGCCACTTCGCGGGTTTTACGCTCAAAGAAATCATCAAACCATTGCATCGCTATCTCCTGACTATCACTGCTGCGGATTACGCCGAGCGTAAATATTCCTGTACCGAGGACACTCCAAGGTCTTTGGCCGTGAACAGGCTTTCGAGTTGTTCGCGCGAGTTAATCAGACCTTTTGCGCGCACCTTGCCGGTGTCGTCCAACAGCACGGCATAAGGCAGGCGACTTACCTTGAAGGCAAGTCCGAGTTCTGCGGACAGAACATACGGAAATTCCGTTAATTTCGATTGCCGGTAGAATTTTTCTTGGGCACTTCGTTCGCCGTCGCTGGCCAGCAGGATGCGCAGCCAAGACTGCTCGCTGCGCGCGCTCGATTTGAGGATAGGCAGCAGTTTTTTACACACCGGACAGGTGGGCGAAAGAAAGAACAGCAGGCTCGACTGTGGGCCCGCATTGCCCACCTCCACCACCCGGCCATCCAGCGCTTCTAGTGTGAAACGTGGCGCTACATCACCCACCGCCGGTCCGGCGTCCAGCATCAGCGCGCCCATCGGCGCAATGCGCTCGTAGAGAATGCCGATCTGTCTGGCGAGTGCGAACACGGCTAACACCAGACCAACGGCCACGACGGCCAGGACTACTACCGCAGCAGTGAGTGTTTGCTCCATTAGGTGTTCCTGAGGGCTTCTAATCGGGGGCTGTTAGTCAGCAATTGACTAGCAGCGGCGTACAGCCCCGCTAGCATGCCGACCCCAAGCCCAATGATGAGGTAATCGATGCTGATCAGGGTGCGCGAAACTGTGGGAAGGGCGGCCAGCCCAAGCAGCAAGACAAACAGGCTATTGCGTAGGATGAGACCCCAAGAAATTTGCTGGTCGCCGCTGCCGCCACCGCAACCACAGCTGATTTCCGTGCGGCCACGCAGCAGGTTAACCGCCACTGCAGCACTGACCACAAGCAACAGTAGGACGCCCGCACCTTGGGCTAGTGGCTTGGCCATTGGGACACACAGTAAAAGACCAATCGCGGCTTCTGAGGCGATTAATAGGTTGGACGCGCTGGGCACCGCCACCTCTGGGATGAGTGCGTAGTTCTGCAAGGCAGCCGCGAAGATTTCGCGCTCTTGCCATTTATGCCACGCGCCATGCAGCAGTACCGCGGCGGCGGCGTAACTCACGATTAGGCTAAAGACAGGGTCGATCACCGTGTTTAATGGCTTTCTATCAGTGCTGGGGCTTCACCGAAGCCGTCCACCCGCTTTAGCGGTGCCAGTGTTGGAGCCGTCGTATAGTTGATAACCCCGGCGGTAGTTGGATCGATAGCGAACAGCAGCGGCGCATCGCCCGTGCTCACAGCGAGCGCGATGGCCTTATTTCCCGCGGCCCGCGCCACGCGCTGTTGGGTTTCCAGGTCGAAGGCCCAGATTTCTGTGGCCGGGTCTTTGTGGCTGCCTTCTTTACCATCGGGGTGCATCGCGACATAGAGCAACCCTGTTTGTGCCTGTAGCGCAAAGGGTTGATAGCCGCCGGGCCGCCACGCTTTTTTGATGTCATCAGCGTCCAGCAAAGACCAGGACTTGCCCACCGTGGCAACTGCGCCACCGAGGTTGGCGCTAAACAACTGGCCCTGATAGCTGATGAAGTAGTAGGTGTCTGTTAGGTGTTCGGTATGGGTGTAAACCGGCTGTTTATCTGGGTCGAACAGCCGTTCGCTGCGTTGTTGTTCGCTCGCCGTGCCATCGGGTTTGAGGGTGATGGTTAGCAGTGTGCCGTCACCGCAGATGGTGCTGAACCGATTGTTGACGCTTTGGGCAGGCAGGATGCCCCAGCAGCCCGGTGTTGGGATTTCCGCTAAAAATTTGGCTGCTTTGCGATCAACGATGGACACCGAGCTGGCGGGCGTTGCGTTTTGGACGAGGATAAATTGACCATTTGGCGTGGCGGCAATCATCCCCTTGTAAGGCAGGCTCTGCGCGTGCTTTGGCGGAATGATTATCTCGGCCTTGAGCGTTAACTTTTGACTATCGTAGACATCGATTTGGTCGGTACGGGTGCCGCGATTGAGCTTGGCTAGGTAGGTGGTTGCGACGTAAATTTCGCTACGGTCGGGAGAGAGAGTGGCCAGTCCGGTGAACCCGGTGCCAATCATGCCCAGGTATTTCAGCGACTGCCCATCAACAATGTGCAGTCGCCCATCGACGATGTGCGAGATGGCGACATCGGATAGATAAATCCGGTAGTCATTGGGGGGCGGCAAACTGGCCACCGAGGTTTGCTCTGGCGGGATTTCCGCGCTGCAAGCAGCACTGATTACCAGTCCGAATAACAGGGTTAAGGCCCATCGTGTTTTTATGAACATCGCCAGTCACCTCATCTTGTGGTGAGAGCAAGCCGACGGTTGCCGAATGACTGCTCAGGGATGGTGGTCGGGGCCTAGATTCAGGGCTGAGTATAAGCCGATCAATTCCGGGTTTACCAGTTGGCGTCGCGCGCCGTTCGATAAAGCATCGACAGCCATTTCGCCGATCCGCGACGCCGTGAAAATGGATCCTTGCTCTGCGCCAGGACACGTCGCTCGCACAACCCTAGCCAAAAAAAAACCCACAGCCGGGACGCGCCACAGCCGCGCACAGCCGGGACACCCCGCGCCACAGCCGCGCGCCACAGCCGGGACACCCACCGCCACAGCCGGGACACCCACTACCGGCGCCACAGCCGGGACACCCACCACCGCCACAGCCGGGACACCCACTACGGGACACAGCCGCGCGCCACAGCCGGGACACCCACTACGGGACACAGCCGAAACCCACAGCCGGGACACCCACCACAGCCGGGACACCCACCACAGCCGGGACACCCACCACCACAGCCGTCAGCCTAGGGCAGCCGCAGCCTAGGGGACACCCATGCTTGGGTTAACACTGCTGAGCAGCGCGTTGCCCCAACGATGCGGCTTAAAAATCTCTGAAGCCGGTAGCACTTCGCCGGTATGCTGTGGTGCCAGCCGTGTTGCCCCCGCAGCGTTCCGGGGGGGGCGCAGTCAGGGGGCTAGCGCGAGCGCCTAGGGGATAGCAAAACACGCTACCCGCCAGCGCCGGATTTTGGGTGTTTTCGCGAGGCCAATCATTTCCCCGCAACGCAGCGAAAGTCATAGCAGGTGCTGCTTGATCACCGTTCTAAAGCCGGTTTTGTGAGCGGGTCGTCCCGACTGGCGTGGGTGGTGCTGGCCGGTGCGCTGATGCCGCTGGGGGTGATGACGCTGCGCGCGTCAGCAGCCCTCGATTTCTGGTGGAACTTATGGATGACGTTGGGCGTGGTGTGCGTTGGCGGGGCGGCGTTGTTGCCGCTGCTCTCGGCCCGCTGGTGGGCTAGGCGCCAGCGCAGCATCAGCGTGTTGCGAGTGGTGCAGCGCCTGCACCGCGATCTGGCTTGGTGGCTCTGCGGCTTTGCGGTGCTGCATGTGGGTGGGCTGCTGTGGTTGGAACCGCGCACGCTCGATTATCTGCTGCTGTCTGCACCCGGCTATATGCTCGCTGGACTGGCCGCGTTGATGTTGTTGTTGACCCTAAACATCACCTCACTGGGTGTGCTTAAACGTCGCTGGCCGCAAACGGTCTGGCGAGGCTGGCATGCCGTGATGTCCGTGACAGCGCTGGCTGCGATGGTTTGGCACCTACTGGGATCGGGGTATTATTTTGCTGACCTTGCCGGCCGTAGCGTGCTGCTGTGGAGCGTTGCCGTGCCGAGCGGGCTGGCGATTTACTGGCATCTCATCCCACCGCCAGCCGAAACTCGCCGGGGCCAAATTAGGGAGTTGGCGGGGCGTCGGCGTCCGGCGGTCGCCTTCGCGATTGCCTTCTGCCTGTTCGTGGCCGCGGTGTGGTTGGCGCAACCAATAACGAGCAGCGCCCCTGCGGCCACGCCTTATCCATGTCCCGCCGGTCGCTGTCTTTAGTCCTGTTGGTGCTGGCGGTGTGCGGCGCGTTGTATCAATGGCGCGAGCGACTCATCGTGCGCGCCCCGATGCTTGCCATCGTGTTTGACCATCAAGATCACTACGCCGTGAAGTGCGGGAGCTGTCATCACAATTTTTTCGACACCACCGGCCAGGATTCCTGCTATTTCTGCCACAAGAACCGGCCCGAACTCGCGCTGCATGCGCAGGCAGATTTCCACACGCTATGTCGCGACTGCCATGCGCGGATAGCGCAGCAAGGTTTTGCCAGCGGGCCGGTGCGCCGTTGTGGCGCCTGCCATGACTGGACACACCCGGAGTTTAGAGCCGCCGGGACGCGCTGAGTGCCGGTGAGTCGCGTGCTGGCTTTGTCTGAAATTGCGCATGGGCGCGCTTGGTTGGCTTCGCACGTGCTAGGCCAAAAGGCACGGCCGCAAGCGTCCAGCCCTACCACTTGTAAGCCGCCGAGCAACTCAATCCGGGCGCGGGATCTGGCGGGGATCTGTGTGCGGGATCTGGGACACCCACAGGGACCTAGCAGGGAGGGATCTTGCAGTGGTGAACTAATTTCGGGCACGAAAATAGGTCTTTTTGCTGCCATGTTCCGTTCGAAGACGGCGGGCGGCAGATTGCCCAAAACGGAGTTCAAACGCTCGCGGTTGTAGAATCCCACGATGCACGCCGCGACGTCGGTTTTTGCTTCGGCCTAGTTGGCATCATCACGCTGCCAGACACGTTCCATTTTCAGATTCAGAAAGAACCGCTCGGCCACTGCATTGTCCCAGCAATTGCCTTTTCGACTCATGCTGCAAATAGGCAGGGATCTGGGCATCTGTGGGCATCTGGGACACCCATCGAATTGCCGGCCTAAGCCAGTTCCCCCACCGCATTCCGCAACATAACGCGCGGCGCTTTCCCGACATTACGTTTGCCCAGCCCCGGAATTGGTCGATCACCGCCATTTTCGATCGCCCCGTGGATAATAAGTCGCTAGCCATAACGCCGGCTCGCCGCGCCATGTAGCACGCGAGGGTTTCTCCCTAGTCGCATCTCCAAACCAAACAGCGCGGCGGCGTTATTCGTTCGCCCGCGCATAAAGACGCCGTGCCGCCGCGTGGCCACGCACCCACCGCCAGCCATTTCTGGTCGCGACCGCTCGCAGCCGGTGCGGGGCGCCGACGAAAAGATGGAAGCGGGCAGGCAATTCGCACACCGTCGCCACCCAGTCGCCGGTATCGAGACCCAGCGCGGCTAG
>CAMAXW010000007.1 GCA_945862315.1 Klebsiella pneumoniae | reverse complement strand
AGGGCATTGAAATGGTGATGCCGGGCGACAACGTGAAGGTGACAGTGCAGTTGCACAGCCCGATCGCGATGGAAGAAGGCTTGCGCTTCGCCATTCGCGAAGGTGGTCGGACAGTAGGCGCCGGCGTGGTCGCGAAGATCATCGCCTAAGAGCTTGCGCCGCACGGCTTAAAAAGAATTGTAAAAAAAGTGCTTGAGTTCGCCCTAGGGGCGGCTCGCAGTAGGAAAAAATTATGAACCAGCAGGTCATTCGGATTCGTCTCAAGGCCTTCGACCATCGACTGATCGACCAGTCGACTCGGGAGATCGTTGAGACCGCGAAGCGCACCGGCGCGCAGATCCGCGGCCCGATCCCCCTTCCGTCGAAGACCGAGCGTTTCACGATATTGGTCGCCCCGCATGGCGACAAGGATGCGCGCGATCAGTACCAAATCAGGACCCACAAGCGGCTGCTGGACATCGTAAATCCGACCGATAAGACGGTAGACGCACTGATGAAACTGGACCTCGCCGCCGGCGTGGACGTCCAAATCAAGCTGAACTGAGAGCGAACCCATGTCACTCGGACTTGTAGGAAGCAAACGCGGCATGACGCGGATATACACGGCAGAGGGCGAAGCAGTGCCTGTGACCGTGGTTGAAGTTCAGCCAAATCGCGTGATCCGGGTCAAAACCCCCGACACGGACGGTTACCTTGCGGTGCAAATCACCACCGGGAGCAAACACCGCAATCGCATTGCGAAGCCGGAGGGCGGCGAGTTCATCAAGCAGTCTGCCGAAGTGGGGCGCGGGCTGTGGGAGTTCCGACTAAACCCTGAGGACGTCACTGACGAACTCAAGACGGGGGCCGCATTACGCGTTGAGCTCTTCGAAGTGGGCGCTTGGGTTGATGTGACGGGCGTGACGATCGGCAAAGGTTTCGCGGGCACCATTAAGCGTCATCACTTCTCAATGGGTGATGCGACGCACGGCAACTCTTTGTCGCATCGTTCACCTGGGTCGATTGGCCAACGCCAGACTCCCGGCCGAGTGATCAAAGGCAAAAAGATGTCGGGGCACATGGGTGCGAAACAGCGGACGATTCAGCGTTTACAGGTGGTGCGTGTCGATGTCGAGCGCAACTTGCTATTGATTAAAGGCGCCGTACCAGGCGCACGCGGTGGCGATGTGCTGATAAAGCCTAGCGTCAAAGCGAAGAAATAGGGGCCAGCGCAATGGATCTCCAACTGCATTCTTTTAGTACTGGCGGAGCGAGCGGTAGTCTCGTGGTGTCCGATAGCGTGTTCGCCGAACCCTATCGCGAGGCCTTAATTCACCAGGTAGTCACCGCCTATTTTGCGGCCGCACGTTCTGGCACTAAGAAGCAGAAAACTCGGGCGGAAGTACGGGGCGGCGGTCGTAAACCATGGAAGCAAAAAGGTTCCGGGCAAGCGCGCGCCGGCACCACCCGTGGTCCACTGTGGCGTACTGGTGGGCGAGCCTTTGCGGCGCGTCCGCGCAATTACGAACAGAAAGTCAATCGTAAAATGTACCGGTTGGCCATACGCTCGATACTGTCGGAACTGCTTCGCGAAGGTCGAATGATGATCGTCGACCAAATCGATGTGGCGACCATTAACACTAAGGCGCTGGCGTTAAAGCTGGCTGACTACCGCAGTAGCAACGTGCTGTTGATCGCTGAGGAAATGTCAGAGGCTTTGTTTCTCTCCGCGCGGAATTTGTTCTGGGTGGGGCTGGCTGAGGTCGACGCAATCGACCCGGCTCTGCTGATTTCTTTCGACAAGGTGGTGATCACGCAAGGCGCGATTAACCGGCTTCAGGAGCGACTGTCATGAACGAAGAGCGCATGCTGCAAATCTTGCTGGCGCCGCAAATGTCGGAGAAGGCGTTGCGTTTGTCTGCGGACCGGCAGTACGTTTTTAAGGTATTGACCGACGCGACAAAGCCCGAAATCAAAACCGCGGTAGAGAAACTCTTCACGGTTGAAGTCAAAAACGTTCGCGTCCTCAATGTGCACGCGGTTAAAAGAAATTTTCGCAACCGCGCAGGCTCCATCTCGGCGTGGAAAAAAGCGTATGTCACGTTGAAGCCTGGCTTCAGCATTGGCGTACTCGGCGCGGCGTAAAAAGGGACGCGAGCAATGGCCATTATTAAGGCAAAACCGACTTCTCCAGGTCGACGCGGCGTAGTTAAAGTCATTACGCCGGGGCTCTACAAAGGACGCCCGCATGCGCCCTTGGTGGAGAAACTGGCGCAGAATGCCGGACGCAACAACATGGGTCGGATTACCGTCCGGCACCGTGGCGGTGGGCACAAACATCACTATCGGATTGTCGATTTTGTTCGACGAAAAGACGGTATACCGGCCAAAGTAGAACGCATCGAGTACGACCCTAACCGCTCGGCGCACATTGCGTTGCTGTTGTATGCGGATGGTGAGCGTCGCTACATCATTGCGCCAAAAGGTTTGACGGTTGGGCAGTCGGTGCGCTCGGGCACGGATGCACCAATACAGACAGGAAATTGTCTGCCGCTGCGAAATATTCCCGTTGGTGCTGTGATCCATTGCGTGGAGATGAAGCCTGGAAAAGGAGCTCAGATGGCACGCAGCGCGGGCGCTGGCGTGCAGTTCGTCGCTCGCGAGGGCGCTTACGCCACACTGAGACTGCGTTCGGGTGAGATGCGGCGGGTCCCCATCGACTGCCGCGCTGTATTAGGCGAAGTGGGCAATAACGAGCATTCACTGAAGCAGTTGGGCAAGGCGGGCGCGAAGCGCTGGCGCGGCATTAGGCCAACCGTTCGCGGTGTGGCGATGAATCCTGTTGACCATCCGCACGGCGGCGGTGAAGGCCGTACCTCGGGCGGGCGCCACCCTGTCAGCCCGTGGGGTCAGCCGACCAAGGGTTACAAGACCCGAACCAACAAACGTACCGACGGCATGATTTTGCGTCGGCGCGATAAGCGGTAACTAGCGGAGAAGCCCATGCCTCGCTCAATTAAAAAAGGTCCTTTTGTGGATCACCACTTGACTAAGAAAGTGGAAACCGCGCGCGCCAACAGCGACAAGCGACCCATTAAAACTTGGTCGCGACGCTCAATGGTGATACCCGACATGATTGGGTTAACGATCTCGGTCTACAACGGCCGGCAACATATGCCGGTGTTCGTTTCCGAAAACATGATCGGCCATAAGTTGGGTGAGTTCTCGCCAACTCGCACGTTCCGGGGCCATGTGGCCGACAAGAAGACGAAGTAAGCACAAGGACCGGCCGCAAATGGCTACCACCGCAATATTACGCCAAGCAAAGATCACGCCTCAAAAGGCGCGTTTGGTCGCCGACCAGATACGGGGTCTGCCCGTTGATAAGGCGATCAACCTGCTGACCTTTAGTAACAAAAAGGCGGCGGCACTGATCAAAAAGGTACTGGAGTCGGCGATTGCCAACGCCGAGCATAACGACGGTGCCGACGTCGATGAACTCAAAGTCAAAACCATCCTGGTAGACGAGGGTCCGATAATGAAGCGTTTTATGCCGCGCGCACGGGGCCGGGCCAACCAGATTTTCAAGCGCTCGAGTCACGTTACCGTGATCGTCGAAGCGTCGGGGCGTTAATTCATGGGTCAGAAAGTACATCCATACGGCTTCCGTCTTGGCATTATCAAGGAATGGACCTCTACGTGGTTCGCGGACCGCCGGCGCTACGCGGACTACCTTAATGCTGATATCGCAGTGCGTAAGTTCCTGCGGAAAAAGCTCGCGCACGCTTCGGTGAGCCGCATTCAGATCGAACGGCCTGCCAATAACGCACGGATCATCATTCACACTGCCCGGCCGGGCATCGTGATTGGAAAGAAAGGCGAAGACATTGAGTCGCTGCGCAAACAGTTGACGGCCATGCTGAAAATCCCGGCGCATATCAGCGTCGAGGAAATTCGCAAGCCTGAATTGGATGCCTATTTAGTTGCCGAGTCAGTAGCGCAGCAGTTGGAGCGCCGGATTATGTTCCGCCGCGCCATGCGCCGCGCGGTGACGAATGCGATGCGTATCGGGGCGCAGGGGATCAAGGTTAACGTTGCTGGACGTCTTAATGGTGCCGAGATCGCGCGTTCCGAGTGGTACCGCGAGGGTCGAGTGCCGCTCCACACGCTGCGCGCAGATATCGATTACGGCTTTGCCGAGGCGCACACCACATACGGCGTTATTGGCGTGAAGGTCTGGATTTTCAAGGGCGAAGTTTTGAGTCGCGCTGACCAGGCGTCGATTGAGTCCGCCGCCGAGCATGCCCCGTCGGCTTAAGGAGTTAGTGTTGTGCTGCAACCAAAGAATACGAAGTATCGAAAACAACATAAAGGCCGCAACGAAGGGCTAGCCTTCCGGGGTGGGTCCGTCGCGTTTGGCGATTTCGGCCTGAAGGCGACCACCCGCGGGAGCCTAACCGCTCGCCAAATCGAGGCGGCGCGGCGTTGCATTACGCGCACAGTGAAGCGCGGCGCGAGAGTTTGGATCCGGGTCTTCCCGGACAAACCCATCACCAAAAAGCCACTCGAGGTTCGGATGGGCAGTGGTAAAGGTGGGGTGGAATTCTGGGTTTGCCGAATTAAGCCGGGCATGGTGCTGTACGAGATGGAAGGCGTGGACGAGAGCGTGGCGCGTGAAGCGTTTCGTTTGGCCGGCGCGAAGCTGCCCATCCGCACCACATTTGCGACGCGGAAGGTGATGTGATGAATGCAAAAGATTTGCGAGCGAAAACCGCGGCGGAACTCAAGGCGCTAGTGCTGGAGCGGCGTCGGGATCAATTCAACGCGCGGATGCAGGTGGGGTCGGGCCAAGAACCGCGCCCCAGTATGTTGCGAGAGGCGCGGCGCGATATTGCCCGCATCAAAACGGTCATGGCTGAGAAGACCCGGAGCGCATGATGGAGCAGATGGAAAAAACCAAACGAACGCTGACCGGTCAGGTCGTCAGCACCAAGATGGATAAAACCATCGCCGTGCTGATCGAGCGCCGGGTAGTGCACCCGATTTATAAGAAGTACTTGCGTAAATCGACAAAATTGCTGGCTCACGACGAGACCGGCGAGTGCAAGGAAGGCGACTTGGTCGCCATTGAAGAATGCCGGCCGTTGTCGAAGCGGAAGGCCTGGCGGTTGCAGCGCGTAATTACGCGGGCGGCTGAAATCTAGACCTCGCGCGTAGACCGGAGATACAGCCATGATTCAAATGCAAAGCATGCTAGACGCCGCGGACAATAGTGGCGCTAAGCGAATGATGTGCATCAAAGTGCTCGGTGGATCCCACCGGCGCTACGCCCACGTTGGGGATGTCATCAAGGTCAGCATCAAAGATGCCATTCCTCGCGGCAAGGTGAAGAAGGGTGAGGTGTTTAACGCGGTGGTGGTGCGCACCCGAAAAGGGGTCCGCCGCCCCGATGGATCGGTTATCCGTTTCGACGGGAATGCCGCAGTGTTGCTGGACAAGCAGCTGCAGCCGATTGGTACTCGCATATTCGGGCCTGTGACGCGCGAACTGCGCAACGATCGCTTTATGCGCATCGTCTCGTTGGCCCCTGAAGTTCTCTGAGCCCGGGAAGGACGTCATGCAGAAGATTAAGAAAGGCGATGAGGTTTACATCCTCGTAGGCAAAGACAAAGGCAAGCGCGGCACAGTGTTACAAGTGCTGCCCACCGATAAGGTGCTGGTTAACGGAATCAACATGGTGAAACGACACACCAAGCCGAATCCGAACGCGAACACGCCCGGCGGGATCATCCAAAAAGAGGCCGCCATCCATCGCTCAAATGTAGCGATTTTTAATCCGATGACGTCAAAACCGGATCGGGTGGGGTTTAAAACACTTGAGGATGGACGCAAGGTGCGATTCTTCAAGTCGAACGACGAAGTTGTTGACGTCTGATCAACAGGGCTAACGAATCATGGCTAGATTGCATAAGTTTTATCGTGAGCAGGTCGTCAATCAGTTGATGGATCAGTTCAAGTACGGATCGGTGATGGAAGTGCCGAAAATTACCAAAGTCACGATCAATATGGGACTGGGTAAGGCGCTGGGCGACAAAAAAGTGATGGAAAGCGCGGTTAAAGAGCTCTCTGAGATCTCGGGTCAGCGTCCGGTAGTGACCAAGGCGCGCAAGTCCATCGCGGCGTTTAAGCTTCGCGAGGGCTGGGCGATTGGCGCAAAGGTGACGTTACGCCGTGACCGGATGTACGAGTTTCTAGACCGCCTCATTAATGTCGCGATGCCGCGCATCCGAGATTTTCGCGGCTGTAATGGGCGGGCGTTTGATGGCCGCGGGAATTACACGCTCGGTGTGAAAGAACAGATTATTTTTCCCGAGATCGAGTACGACAAAGTGGATGCGATTCGCGGCATGGATATCTGCATCTCGACGACCGCAAAAACTGACGACGAAGGCCGCGCGCTGTTGCTGGCTTTCCACTTCCCCTTGAGAGGATAGAGCGCATGGCCAAGACTTCCATGATTCACCGCGAATACAAGCGTATTGCACTGGTGAAGAAATTCGCGGCGAAACGGTCGGCGCTCAAGGAAATCATCATTGACGCTAAGCGTTCAATAGAAGATCGGGACGCCGCGCGCGTCAAGCTCTCCAAACTGCCGCGGGACTCCAGCCCGTCGCGGGTGCGTAACCGGTGCCGTGTCACAGGGCGTGCGCATGGCTTTTACCGAAAGTTCGGCCTGGCCCGTACCGAATTGCGCCGGATGGCGATGGAGGGCCACGTGCCCGGCCTCGTGATGGCGAGTTGGTAAGCGCAACCTAAATGATTAGCAAAGGTTATTAGACCATGAGCATGCAAGATCCTATCGCCGACATGTTTGTCCGCATCCGCAACGCGCAAGCTCGGGCCAAGCGCGAAACGAGTATGCCGGCCTCCAAACAGAAGAAGGCCATTGCGGAAGTGTTGAAAAGCGAAGGCTACATCACCGACTTTCGCCTCGAGGGTGAAGGCCCGCACGCGAAATTGTGGGTGGAACTGAAGTACTATGGCGGCCGGCCCGTTATCGAACGGCTGCAGCGCGTCAGTCGCCCTGGTCTGCGGGTGTATAAAATTAAAGACAAACTACCCCGCATCACAGGCGGCCTTGGGATCGCCATCGTTTCAACGTCACGCGGTTTGATGACAGACCGAGAGGCCCGCGCGCAGGGCATCGGTGGCGAAGTCATTTGTTCGGTTTACTAGAGTAGCAATCATGTCGCGTGTCGCAAAAAAGCCAATTAACCTGCCCGCCGGCGTGACCTGTGAGGTCCTCGGCCAGGCAGTGAATATTAAGGGTCCCAAGGGAACCTTAAGCCATGTGCTGCACGCGGACGTTTCCGCTGCCGTGGCAAGCGGCGTGTTGAGCGTGGCCCCGCGGGGCGAACACACCGGCGCCTGGGCGCAATCTGGCACGGCCCGAGCGCTGCTAAATAACATGGTGGTTGGTGTGGATCAGGGCTACAACCAAAAACTTGAAATCGTCGGCGTGGGCTATCGAGCTCAAGCCAAGGGAACGACGCTAAACCTCACGCTTGGGTACTCGCACCCGATTGAGTTCGCCGTTCCAGAAGGAATAACAGTCGAAACGCCTACTCAGACAGAAATCTGGGTGCGCGGTATCGACAAACAGCAAGTCGGGCAGGTCGCGGCCAACATCCGCGCCTACCGCCGCCCCGAACCCTATAAGGGCAAGGGTGTGAAGTACGCAGGTGAGAAGATCCTGCGTAAAGAGGCGAAGAAGACCTGAGCGGGAAGCCATGAACAAAAAGGAATCACGCCAGCGGCGAGCCAAAGAGACTCGCCGCCACATACGGGAATTGGGTGCTACGCGTTTAAGTGTGCATCGAACACCCCAACACATTTACGCTCAAGTGCTGACCGCCGATGGCGGCACCGTTTTGGCCTCGGCCTCGACGGTGGAAAAAGAGCTGCGCGAAAGCTTGCCTACGGGCGGTAACGTGCTGGCTGCAGCTGCGGTAGGCAGACTCGTGGCGCAACGAGCAGTCGCCGCTGGTGTTGAGAAGGTCGCGTTTGATCGCGCGGGCTTCAGATATCACGGTCGTGTGAAGGCGCTGGCTGATGCCGCGCGCGAACACGGGCTCAAGTTCTAACTCCGCAGTTTGGTGAATTTATGAGCGCTAGTGACGGCATGGGGGAAAGCCCAGAAGGCTTTCAAGAAAAGTTGGTTACGGTTAACCGCGTAGCTAAAGTGGTGAAGGGTGGGCGGATCTTCGGATTTGCTGCGCTAACCGTGGTCGGCGACGGCGCTGGCCGTGTGGGCATGGGGCGAGGAAAGGCGCGGGAAGTTCCTGCGGCGATCCAAAAAGCGCTTGAGAACGCGCGCCGTAACATGACGACCATCGCCCTGCGCGGCGACACGCTGCAGTACCCGGTTACGGGTGAACACGGCGCTGCGAAGGTCTATATGCAACCTGCCTCAGCGGGTACGGGGATCATTGCCGGCGGCCCCATGCGAGCGGTATTCGAGGTGCTGGGCGTTCACAACGTGCTGGCGAAGTGCATCGGTTCGACCAATCCGATTAACGTCGTGCGGGCCACGCTGCGTGGACTGCGAGACATGTCGTCGCCCGATTACGTCGCGTCTAAACGCGGAAAATCGGTCGAAGAAATTCGAGGCTGATGGAAATGACTGCCATTGGAAAAGTCCAGGTCAAGTTGATCAAGAGTCTGGCCGGAAGGCTCAAGCAGCATCAGGCCTGCGTATGGGGCCTCGGGCTTCGGCGCCTAAACCAGTCGGTCCACGTGGACGACACGCCGGAAAACCGCGGCATGATGAACAAAGTCCATTACCTGATCGAAGTGAAAGAGGCCTGAAATGCGCTTAAACGATATCAAGCCGGCGCCAGGCGCCAAACAGCCGCGCAAGCGTGTGGGTCGAGGCATAGGCTCGGGTCTGGGTAAAACCGGTGGCCGTGGTCATAAGGGGCAGCACGCCCGTGCTGGCGGCTACCACAAAGTGGGCTTTGAAGGCGGCCAGATGCCGCTGCAACGTAGATTGCCGAAGTTTGGCTTCCGCTCACGCACGGCCGACGACCACGACGAGATCCGCTTGCACGAGCTGGACAAAGTTGAGGGCGACGTCATCGACCTGCTCGCACTGCGCACCGCCGGGCTTATTACCAGCGGCGTAAAGGAAGTTAAGATTATCTTAAGTGGTAAAATAACCCGCGCAGTGGTTATTAAGGGACTTAAGGTCACCAAAGGGGCCCTCGCTGAAATCGTTGCCGCCGGGGGGCGCGTCGAAGCGTAGTCCTATGGCGAGCCTGAAGAAAAACACGGCGGCAGGAGCTGCGAGCGGTAGCAAATTAGGAGAGCTACGCGATCGGCTGCTGTTCTTGCTGGGCGCGTTGGTGGTGTTCCGGATTTGCTCGCACATTCCGGTACCGGGTATTAACCCCACCGCGTTGGCTGCGATGTTCGACCAACAGCGCGGCACTATCGTCGACATGTTTAATATGTTTTCGGGTGGCGCGCTAGAACGGTTTTCGGTGATCGCGCTTGGGATAATGCCCTACATTTCGGCGTCCATTATTTTTCAGCTCTTAACTTTTGTGCATCCGCATTTAGAGCAGCTAAAAAAAGAAGGCGAGACGGGCAGACGGAAGATTAACCAGTACACGCGCTACGCCACGGTAGGCTTGGCGACCTTTCAGGCTATTGGCATTGCGGTGATGATGGAACAGCAGACCGCGGCCGGCTTGGCTTTGGTGATGGTGCCGGGGGTGGCGTTTAAGGTCACCTGTGTCACCACGCTGGTGGCCGGCACTATGTTTGTGATGTGGCTCGGTGAGCAGGTAACCGAACGCGGCATTGGTAACGGCATCTCGATGCTCATTTTCGCGGGCATCGCGGCCGGATTACCCGCGGCGGTTGGCGGCACTTTAGAACTGGCTCGCACGGGTGAGTTGCACATGTTCCTGGTGTTCGCGCTATTCGCCTTGGTGATGGTCGTGACGGGGCTGGTGGTGTTTGTGGAGCGTGGGCAACGGCGTGTCACAGTGAATTATGCGAAGCAGCAGCGTGGACAGCAGTCGTTTGCGGCCCAGTCCAGCTATATTCCCTTGAAGCTTAATATGTCTGGGGTCATCCCGCCGATTTTCGCTTCTAGTATTATTTTATTTCCCGGCACCATTGCGGGCTGGTTTGGGAACGCGGAAGGTCTGTCTTGGTTGCGGGAAATTTCGAACGCGCTGTCGCCGGGCCAGCCTATTTACGTCATGCTCTACGCGGCGGCCATTGTGTTTTTCGCCTTCTTCTACACGGCGATAGTCTTTAATCCGAAGGAAACGGCGGACAACTTAAAAAAGTCGGGTGCCTTGGTGCCGGGTTTTCGACCAGGTGATCAGACCGCTCGCTATATTGACGGCGTGATGACTCGGTTGACGGCGGCGGGTGCCATTTACATCGCTTTGGTGTGTTTACTGCCCGAGTTCCTGATCCTTGAATTTAACGTACCCTTTTATTTCGGCGGCACGTCGCTACTGATTATCGTGGTCGTTATCATGGATTTCATCCAACAGGTGCAGGCCCATCTGATGTCTCATCAGTATGAGGGTCTGTTACGTAAGGCTAATCTCAAGGGTTACGGGCGTCGCTGAGCGACTCAACGAGGAAATGAGCAATGAAAGTACGTGCATCGATCAAACCGTTATGTCGAAACTGCCGGGTTGTCCGGCGAAAAGGCACGGTCAGGGTCATCTGCAAGGACCCCCGGCACAAACAGCGCCAGGGTTGAGAAACCGGTAAGCGAGGTCAAATAGTTATGGCACGCGTAGCGGGGGTAAATATCCCCGATCGTAAACATGCGGTGATTTCACTCACCCACATCTATGGCATCGGCCTGACGCGGGCGCGCAAAATTTGCGACGCAGCGAAGGTGCCGACGGACCGGAAAATCAAAGACCTGACCGAGGAGCAGATCGAATCCCTGCGTGCCGAAGTTGGCCGCTTTACGGTCGAAGGCGACCTACGGCGGGAAGTCTCGATGAGCATCAAGCGTCTTATGGACTTGGGCAGTTATCGTGGCTTACGTCATCGCCGTGGGTTGCCCGTGAGGGGCCAGCGGACTCGAACAAACGCCCGTACCCGCAAGGGGCCGCGGCGTGGGGTAGTCAGAAAATGATGCTGCAGGTTAAAGCCTAATGGCGACACAACAAGGCGCGGCGGCCAATAAGGCTCGCAAGCGGGTAAAAAAGAACGTGGCCGAGGGCGTGGCGCATATCCACGCATCCTTTAATAACACGATCATCACCATCACCGACCGGCAGGGCAACACGTTAGCGTGGGCGACGGCCGGTGGCAGTGGCTTTCGGGGCTCGCGTAAGAGCACCCCGTTCGCCGCCCAGGTGGCTGCCGAGAAACTCTCTCGGGTGATCGAGGAATTTGGCACCGTGACGTTAGACGTCTTCGTCAAGGGTCCAGGTCCTGGGCGCGAGTCGGCAGTGCGCTCACTGAACTCTGCGGGTTTTAAGATCACGAACATCACTGACGTGACGCCCATTCCGCACAATGGCTGCCGGCCGCCGAAGAAGCGCCGCGTTTAAGCATCGAGGATAAATGGCATGGCGAGGTATATAGGACCGAAATGCAAGCTCAGCCGCCGACTAGGGACAGACCTGTCTCTAAAAGGCCGGGCTCGTTCAATCGAGACAAAATGTCAGTTGGACAAGCCACCTGGGCAGCACGGCGACAAGAAAAACCGCCGGCAGTCTGACTACGCAACGCAGCTGCTGGAAAAACAGAAGCTGCGCTACATCTATGGGCTGCTGGAACGCCAGTTCAGGAACTACTACACCGAGGCGGCGCGCCGTAGGGGCGCCACGGGCGAGAACCTGCTGCAATTACTCGAGTGCCGTCTGGACAATGTGGTCTATCGCATGGGGTTTGGCACAACACGCGCCGAGTGCCGCCAGCTGGTTAGCCATAAGGCCATTACGGTCAACGGTTCAACGGTCAATATCCCGTCTTACCAGGTGGGACCGAGCGACGTGGTTGCTATTCGAGAACGTGCCCGTAAGCAAACGCGCATCGTGGACGCGCTGACGGTTGCCGAACAGCTCGGTTTCCCGGAGTGGCTAGACGTGGACGTTAAAAAAATGCAGGGCATTTTTAAATCAGTCCCGGAACGTAGCGACCTACCGGCCGACATCAACGAATCCCTAGTCGTCGAGTTGTACTCGAAGTAAGGGCTGCTGAAGGAGATATGTATGGTCGCAGCGGTTAGAGAATTACTGAAGCCAAAAATTGTAGATGTCACAGCATTGGGCATCAACGCGGCTAAAATCACTATCGAGCCTCTCAACCGGGGTTTCGGTCACACGCTGGGCAACGCGTTACGTCGGGTACTGCTGTCTTCGATGAGCGGCGCGGCGGTGGTCGAAGTCGAGATCGAGAATGTACTCCACGAGTACACGACGATCGAAGGCGTTAAAGAAGACGTGACGGATATCCTGCTGAATCTAAAAGGTTTGGCAATTAAGATGCACTCGCGCGATGAAGTCACGCTAACCCTGAACAAAAAGGGCCCTGGCAGCGTAGTGGCCAGCGATATTCTGCTCGATCACGATGTCGAAATCGTGGACCCGAGTTATCACATTGCGAGCCTAGGCGGTAACGGCGAGCTCAACATGACGCTTAAAGTGGCACGTAGCCGTGGTTACCAGCCGGCGCTGGGCCGCGACACACCTGACGAGTCCACCGAAACGACAATCGGTCGTTTGAAACTAGACGCCTCGTTTAGTCCGGTGCGGCGCGTGGCCTATGAAGTGCAAAGTGCGCGCGTCGAGCAGCAAACTGACCTCGATAAGTTAATCATCACCATTGAGACCAACGGGACTATCGACCCAGAGTTTGCAGTGCGTGAGGCGGCAACCATTCTGCGGAACCAATTATCGGTATTTGTCGATTTGTCCAGTGATCTGGAGACGGTGGTAGGCGGGCGAGCAGAAGCCGCCATTGACCCCATTCTCGTTCGATCGATCGACGACTTAGAATTGACCGTGCGATCGGCCAACTGCCTGAAGGCGGAAAGCATTTATTACATCGGCGACCTCATTCAACGGACCGAAGTTGAGCTCCTTAAGACCCCAAATCTGGGTAAGAAGTCGCTAACCGAAATCAAAGACGTACTGGCTGCCCGTGGTCTATCACTGGGGATGAGGCTGGAAAACTGGCCGCCCAAAGGGCTCTACGAGCACGAACGCTTGTCTAACTGACAGGCTAGAACAGAGGAAATAGACAATGAGGCATCAGAACGCTGGTCGGCACTTAGGTCGCACTAGCTCACATCGCAAGGCCATGTTTAAAAACATGACGGTATCGTTGATCCATCACGAGCTGATTCGCACGACGCTGCCGAAGGCGAAGGAACTGCGCCGCGAGGCAGAACCGCTCATCACCTTGGCGAAGGCAGATTCGCTCGCGAACCGGCGCTTGGCGTTTAACCGGCTACGTGACCGCGATGCGGTGACCAAGTTATTTACCCAGCTCGGCCCACGTTTTAAGGCGCGTCCCGGTGGTTATACCCGGATCCTAAAGTGTGGGTTTCGGCCGGGGGACTGCGCGCCGATGGCCTATATTGAACTGCTGGATCGGCCAGCGGATGCAAGCCCGGTAGACGCCGAGTAGATTGCTCAGGCCCCGCGCGTCGCCGGTACGCCGGCGGGCGCGGCGCCGATGGTGCTAGAGCGGGGCTAATTGCGCCCGCAGCAGGTCGGCAAGTTGCTGGGGATTGGCCCTACCTTGGGAGCGCTTCATGATCTGTCCCACAAAATAACCGAACACCTTGTCTTTTCCTGCGCGATACTGCGCCACCTGCTCGGGGCTTTCCGCCATCACCGCCTGAATGAGCGCCACCAGTGCGTCGCCATCGTTGACCTGCCGAAAGCTGCCAGTCTCAATGATGACATCCGGGTCGCTGGGATCTGTCCACATTAATTCGAAGACTTGCTTGGCCATCGACGCGGATAACGTACCGTCGTTGATTCGTCGCAACAGCGCGCCCAGTGCTTGCGCTGGGATTGGGCATTCATCGATGGTTTGGCTTTGCCGGTTCAAGGTCGCCGCTACTTCCCCGTTTAGCCAATTCGCCGCTTGCCGAGCGTCGCCACAGTTGTGGGCCAGCAGGTCGAAATAGGTCGCCAAGGCACGGTCCTGGCTGAGCAGTTCTGCGTCGCTTGGGGGCAGCCCGAACTGATCACAATAACGGGCAGCGCGCGCAGTTGGGAGCTCCGGCAGCAGTTGCCTCTGGGACTCAATTTGTTCTGGGGTGATGACGATGGGAAGTAGGTCGGGGTCTGGGAAATAGCGGTAATCGTGCGCGTCCTCTTTGCCCCGCATGCTGCGCGTCTCATTTTTTTCCGAGTCGTAAAGGCGGGTCTCTTGGACCACGCTACCGCCGCTCTCTAGGAGGTCGATTTGGCGTTCGACCTCGTAATCGATCGCTTTTTCGACGAATCTAAACGAATTGATATTCTTGATTTCAGCGCGTGTCCCCAGAGCCTCCTGGCCGCGTCGACGCACAGAAACATTAGCGTCGCAGCGGAAAGATCCTTCCTGCATATTGCCGTCGCAAATGCCGAGATAGCGAACCAGCGTGTGCATCTTCCGCATGAAAATTACCGCTTCCTGCGCCGAGGCGAGATCCGGCTCCGAGACGACTTCCAACAGCGGCGTGCCCGTGCGGTTGAGATCGATGCCGGTGGCGCCGGGAAAGGCGTCATGGACCGACTTTCCTGCGTCTTCTTCTAAATGGGCGCGCCGGATTCTGATTTCTTTATCGCCGCCGTCGGGTAGACGAATAGACAGGCGGCCGTGTTCCACAATGGGCTCTTCGTATTGACTGATCTGGTAGCCCTTGGGCAGGTCAGGGTAGAAGTAATTTTTGCGGGCAAAAATTGAAACCGGCGCGATTTGCGCCTCCAGTGCCAGACCCAAGGTAATGGCCATTTCTACCACCCGCGCATTGAGTACCGGCAACACGCCCGGCAGGCCTAAGTCGACGGCGCAGGCTTGGGTGTTCGGTGTGGCGCCATAAAGGGTGGAGGCGCCCGAGAAAATTTTGCTCGACGTGGCGAGTTGCACGTGAATCTCAAGCCCAATCACGGTCTCCCAACTCATGCTCAACCCACCAGCGCCGGGCGTTGCAAATGCCATTGCGTCGCCATTTGGTATTGATGTGCGGCTTGGAGTAGCCGTGCCTCGCTGAAGTAATTGCCCACGAGTTGCAGGCCGAAGGGCAGGCCTGCTAGGCAGCCGGCGGGCACGGACAGCGCAGGCAGGCCTGCGAGATTGACGCCGGTGGTGTACACGTCAGCTAAGTACATGGTCAGTGGGTCCTCAATGTGACTGCCGAGCGGGAATGCAGTGGTTGGCGTGGTGGGCCCGATAAGGAGGTCAACTTCGGCGAACGCGGCAGCAAAATCTTGCTGAATCAGCCGCCGCAACTGTTGCGCCTTGCGGTACCAAGCGTCGTAATAGCCGGCGGATAAGGCGTAAGTCCCAACGAGAATCCGACGTTTTACTTCCGCGCCAAAGCCTTCGGCGCGGCTACGGCTGTAAAGATCGTTGAGATCTTGCGGTGCCGCACAGCGATGGCCGAAACGCACGCCGTCGTAGCGAGACAGGTTGGACGATGCCTCTGCGCAGGCGACAACGTAATAAGCTGGAATAGAAACTGCCGCGTGGGGCAGGTGCACCTCGCGCACACTGGCCCCCAACGCTCGGAACTGGTCCAGCGCGGCGGTCATGCCCAGTCGCATCGCGGGATCTAGGCTCGCGTCCCAGTATTCGGCGGGTACGCCCAAGCGTAAACCCGCAAGTGGTTGTTCTAGCGTGGCGGAGAAGTCTTCTCGCGGGCGCTCGATTGAGGTTGAGTCGCGGGGATCGTGGCCCGCCATCGCGTTGAGCATCAACGCCAGATCTTGGGCCGTCAGCGCCATCGGCCCGCCTTGGTCGAGGCTGGATGCGAAGGCGATCATGCCCCAGCGTGAGACCCGCCCGTAAGTGGGCTTGAGCCCACTGATCCCGCACAACGCTGCCGGCTGACGGATGGAGCCGCCGGTATCGCTACCGGTCGCCACCGGCGCCAAGCGCGCCGCCACGGCTGCCGCGGAACCCCCCGAAGAACCGCCTGGCACGCGCCCGCTGTCCCACGGGTTACACACCGCCCCGAAGTAACTGGTTTCGTTCGACGAGCCCATCGCAAACTCGTCCATATTGGTTTTGCCCAGCATGACCATGCCGGCGGCCGCTAGTCGCTCAACCACGGTGGCGTCGTAGGGTGCTTGCCAATTCGCCAGCATGCGCGAGCCACAGGTGGTGAGCACCCCGCGGGTACAAAAAATATCTTTATTGGCGTAGGGAATGCCGGTTAAAACGCCGGCAGCGCCGCGCGCACGGGCGGCATCCGCCATCACTGCTTGAGCGTGCGCCGATTCCGGACACACCGTGATGAAGGCATTTAACTGTGGATTGAACCGCGCGATGCGAGCCAGATAGTGTTGGGTTAGTTCCACACTGCTGAAGGCCCCACTGCGCAGGCCCTGCGCTTGCGCCCAGAGGGTTTCGGGCAAATCCGCGTTCATCACTCGAGCACCCGGGGTACGAGGTAATAGCCGGCCTCCACCTGCGGCGAGCCGGACTGCAAGCTCGCGCGTTGGTCGTCTTCGGTGACGACATCTGGCCGGGTGTTGCCCGCCACAATTTCGATGGCGTGCGCCAGAGGCGTGATGGAGGTGGTGTCGATGGTGGTCATGGTCGCGAAGTGGCCAAGGACGCCAGACAACTGCGCGGCATAATGCAGCGCTTCGTCGTCTTCAATCCGAAGGCGCGCCAGTCGCGCGACGCGTTGAATATCAGCAGCGCTCAGACTCATGCGTGGGGCTCGTTATCTCTTGAAACTCAAGGCAAATTTAGCGTCACAGTGGCTTGCCGAACGACTCCGCCGCTGTTAAATTGGAGGTCGAATTTATTGACGCGTCGCGCGGCCCTCCCAAGATACTCT
Source organism: Klebsiella pneumoniae (assembly GCA_945862315.1). Taxonomy (GTDB): domain Bacteria; phylum Pseudomonadota; class Gammaproteobacteria. The sequence continues at coordinate 82,430 of CAMAXW010000007.1, read as the reverse complement.
GCCGTGGAGCGCTGGGGTAAGCCCTGAAGCGCGGGCGGAGTCTACCACGACCCCCCAGAGTCTGTCGGCCTCACCATCCCGCCTTTACGCCTGCTGCGTAGCGTCACCTGTGCTCTGTCATCGACCTGAGGGCGAAGAGAATGTTCAAGATGCTTCGGGGCATATTTTCTAACGACCTGTCCATTGATTTGGGTACGGCGAACACACTTATTTACGTACGCGGCAAAGGTATCGTGCTCAACGAACCTTCAGTGGTCGCGATTCGGCGGGGTAAGGATTCGGGGTCCAAACAAATTGCTGCTGTTGGCATTGAAGCTAAACGGATGCTGGGCAGAACACCGGGTCATATCGAGGCGATCCGCCCGCTTAAAGACGGCGTGATCGCCGACTTCACCGTGACCGAAAAAATGCTGCAACACTTCATTCGCAAAGTGCACGGCAACTCTATTTTCAAGCCTAGTCCACGGGTCCTAGTTTGCGTGCCATGCGGTTCGACGCAGGTCGAGCGACGGGCTATTCGCGAATCCGCCGAAGGTGCGGGTGCGCGCGAAGTGTTTCTCATCGAGGAGCCAATGTCCGCGGCCATCGGGGCGGGAATGCCGGTCAGCGATGCGAGCGGATCCATGGTGCTCGATATCGGTGGGGGTACGACCGAGGTCGCCATCATTTCTCTCAACGGGATTGTTTACTCGGATTCCGTGCGCATTGGCGGGGATCGTTTCGATGACGCCATCATCAATTACGTGCGCCGTAACTACGGCAGCCTCATCGGCGAGGCAACGGCGGAACGCATCAAGCACGAAATTGGCTGCGCCTATCCCAGCAACGAAGTGCGAGAAATTGAAATAAAGGGCCGTAACTTAGCCGAAGGCCTGCCGCGCAGCTTTACGCTTAACAGCAACGAAATCCTGGAGGCTCTCCAAGAACCGCTGCAGGGCATCGTACAAGCGGTCAAAACAGCACTGGAGAAAACGCCCCCGGAACTGGGCTCCGACGTGGCGGAGCGCGGGATGGTACTGACCGGCGGTGGCGCCTTGCTGCGCGATCTCGACAGACTCCTGATGGAAGAAACCGGTCTTCCCGTGCTGGTCGCCGACGATCCCCTCACCTGCGTGGCGCGCGGCGGTGGTCGGGTGCTGGAAATGATTGAAGATCACGGACCCGAAGTGCTGGCCCTAGAATAAGCCTTCGGGCGCGCTGAAGCCGGGGTAGCCTGTTATCAAACCGTTGTTCACCGATGCGCCGTCGCCTACCGCGCGTTTCATTGCGTGCGTCATTGTGTCGTTTTTGGTTATTTCTGTGGACCACCAACACCAGCAATTGGCGGCCTTACGCTCTGCCGTGGCGATGGCGGTTTATCCGCTCCAATATCTTGCAAGCCTGCCCGTAGCGCTCGTTGACATGGCGGCTCGCAACTTAGCTTCGCGTGGTTCTCTGCTGCAAGACAACGAGCAACTGGTCGCTGAGAATTTTCGTTTAAAAACCAGAACACTGCGTTTCGAGGCGCTGGAAAGCGAAAACGGACGCCTCCGCGCCTTGCTGGATTCCAGCACTGAACGGGGCGAACAGTCCGTAGTGGCGGATCTTTTAGCGGTCGATAGCAATCCCGCCGCACAACAAATCGTGATCGACAAAGGCAGCCGCGATCATATCTATGTAGGGCAACCGATTGCCGACGCACACGGAATTTTAGGTCAGGTCGTGCAGGTCGCACCGTTTAGTAGTACCGCTCTCCTGATTTCTGACGCGCGGCACGCGATGGCGGTGCAGGTGAATCGCACGGGCCTGCGAGCTATCGCAGTGGGTGCGGGCCGTTCCACCGAACTCTTTTTGAGTTTCGTGCCGCCTAAAGCAGATGTCCGGGTGGGCGATTTGGTCGTCAGCTCCGGGCTAGATAACCGTTTTCCCGCCGGTTACCCCGTGGGGGTGGTGACTGGAGTCAGCCTGTCACCGGGAGAGCCTTTCGCCCGCATTGCGGTCAAACCCAGCGCGCAAATTGGTAGCTCTCAGGAGGTGTTGCTGGTTTGGCCGCAGCTACGCCCGGAACCGCCCGCCGGTATGCCATGAACTTGCGCTTCCACTGGTTTGGCGCCATCGCCCTGAGTCTGTTCGCAGCCCTGCTGTTGACCGCCGTACCGTTGCCCGCGGGGGCTGCCGTTTGGCGTCCCGCATGGGTGGCGATGGTGATGATTTATTGGTGTCTGGCGATGCCCGAGCGCATCGGGGTGTTCCTGGCGTGGGGCATTGGACTGATGCTCGATGTGCTCCACGGTGCAATTCTTGGGCAGCACGCGCTAGGCCTCGCCACGGTGGCCTATCTGGCGGTGTTGTATCACCAGCGCATTCGCGTTTTTCCGTTGATTCAGCAGTCGCTGGTCGTGGGTTTTATAGTGTTTTTGTATCTGCTCGGCATGCTGTCGATTTATAACTTCCTCGGCTCCCGGCATTACGACGCGGACTATTTGCTCAGCGCGCTTACCAGCGCGCTGCTGTGGCCATGGGCGTTTGTGATTTTGCGCGATGTTCGGCGCCGTACCGTGTCGCAATCACGCTCATGAGTTTTGGGCGTCGCCTGCGTGAGCCAGCACGCGACACGCAGGTGTTTGTTAAGCGCATCGCGATCGCCTCCATTGGTATGGTGACGTTAGTCGCCGTCTTGTTGAGCAGGCTGGTCTATTTACAGTTGGTGAACCACGACCATTTCACCACGCTGGCGCAGGAAAACCGCCTAAAAGTGTTACCCATTGCGCCGACACGCGGACTCATCTACAGCGGTGACGGGGTACTGCTCGCTGATAATCGCGCGTCTTTTTCCTTGGAAGTCGTACCGGAAAAAGCGGGTGACCTGAACGCCGCCGTCACCCAGTTGCAACAATTATTGCCCTTGGGGCCGGAGCTTCTAGCGCGTCTAAAGACCGAGGTTCGAGCGCGCCGCCGCTTTGACAGCATTGCGCTGAAAGACAACCTCACCGAACAAGAAGTCGCAATTTTCTCGGTGAATCGGCATCGCTTTCCCGGTTTCAGCATCGCCGGGCGGCTCACGCGCTACTACCCGCTGGGGGCTCAAATGGTCTCGGCGGTTGGCTATGTTGGGCGCATCAGTGAAGAAGAACTTAAGCGCACCGACAACCCTATCGACACCAGTAACTACAGCGCCACCACACATATTGGCAAAGAAGGTGTAGAGCGTTCCTATGAAGCGCAGCTACACGGTGAAGTGGGCTATCAACAGGTCGAAGTGAACGCGCAGGGGCGAATTTTACGCGTGGTTGAGAGCCAGCCGCCGATTCCTGGCCGCAATCTTTATTTGTCTATCGATAGTCGCCTGCAGGGAGCAGCCATCAAGACCCTCAATGGCCAAAAGGGCGCGATCGTTGCGATCGAACCGGCCACCGGCAGCGTGTTGGCCTTCGTCAGTAACCCGGCCTTCGATCCCAACGATTTCGTCAACGGCATCAGTGCGGCGGTTTACAACACCCTGCGTGAATCGCCGGATCGACCCTTGTTTAACCGCGCCCTGCTGGGGCTTTATCCGCCGGGTTCCACCATCAAACCGGTGATGGCTGCCGGCGCGCTGGAATACGGTCTACGCGACCGTGGGGGCCAAACGTGGTGTCCTGGCTGGCTGCAATTGCCCGGGCTCACGCACAAATATCGTTGCTGGCAGAAAGCTGGTCACGGCGGGGTAGATTTGCTGCGCTCCATAGCGGAATCCTGTGATGTGTATTACTACTCGATGGCCCGCGACATGGGCATCGATCGGATGCATGCGTTGCTGACTGGGTTTGGTTTGGGGCGGGTGACTGGCATTGATTTGCCTGGCGAATTGGCGGGGCTGGTTCCTTCGCGTGAGTGGAAGCGGCGGGTGCGCAAATTGCCTTGGTTCCCAGGGGAGACGCTGATCAGCGGCATTGGCCAAGGTTTTATGCTCACCACCCCCCTACAGCTCGCGCAGATGGCTGCCATTCTGGCGAACCGAGGCCGCGTAGTGGTGCCGCATATGGTGCGGGAGTTCGAGAATCCACAAGATGGCCACCGTGAAGCCCTCATCCCGGTAGAACGCCCGACGGTGCCCATCGTCAAGCCGGATACGTGGGCTGCTGTGATCGAGGGGATGCACGAAGTTGTGCAGGGTGAACGCGGCACCGCACGTGCCACCGCGCTCGGCGCGACCTATCAATACGCGGGCAAAACCGGCACTGCGCAATTGTTCACCATAGCCCAAGACAAGCGAATTAAAGTGCAAGACGTCACGAAACATCTGCGCGATCACGCCCTGTTTGTCTCCTTCGCACCGCTTGAGCGGCCCGAGCTGGCGCTGGGCATCATTGTGGAAAACGGCGAGTCAGGTAGCCACACGGCGGCGCCCATCGCGCGAACCTTGTTCGATTTTTATTTTGCAATCCGCAGGCCTAACGATGCGGGGTAGCCACGGCCAGCTCTGGGGCAAGTTGCACATTGACCCGCCATTAGTCGGGGGCGTGCTGATGCTCTGCGCTATCGGTTTGGTGGTGCTCTTTAGCGCGTCCGACCAATCGATGGACATCGTGATAAAGCAAGGCGCACGCATGGGGCTAGGCTTGGCACTGATGGTAGCGGTCGCGCAGTTAAGCCCGGCACGCCTAGCACGATGGGCGCCGGCCCTGTATCTGGTGGGCACTGGGTTGCTAGTCCTCACCGCGGTCATTGGCACCGGCCGAGGTGCGCATCGCTGGTTGGATTTTGGCTTTTTGCGCTTCCAACCCTCGGAGATCATGAAACTCGCCACACCCCTGACGGTCGCGTGGTTTCTGCGCGATAAGTTATTGCCGCCTCGGCTGCCGGTGATCGCCACAGCACTGGTGCTGGTGGCGTTACCGGCGGCATTGATCGCGGAACAACCCGATTTAGGCACGGCGATTCTTGTGGCGGCCGCCGGTTTGTTCGTGTTGTTTTTCGCCGGCATCTCTTGGCGCTTCATCGGCCTTGCCGTCGCTGCGGGCGTTGCATTGGCGCCTATTGCTTGGTACTCGATGCACGGCTATCAGCGTCAGCGCGTTCTCACCATGCTAGATCCCGCCGCCGATCCGCTGGGTGCTGGTTATCACATCATCCAAGCCGCCATCGCCGTGGGCTCGGGGGGATGGTCAGGTAAGGGGTGGCTAAACGGCACGCAGTCGCATTTAGAATTCCTCCCGGAGCACGCCACGGACTTCATTTTTGCGGTCTATTGCGAGGAATTCGGCCTGATCGGTGTGCTGGTCTTGCTGAGCGCCTATCTGTTGGTGCTGGTGCGTGGGGTGACAATTGCGCTTGGCGCCCAAGATTCCTTCGGTCGATTAATGGCCGCCAGCCTGACTTTCACCCTCTTTATTTATGTTTTCGTGAATATGGGCATGGTGCTTGGCCAACTGCCCGTGGTCGGTGTGCCGTTGCCGTTGATCAGTTACGGGGGCACCTCGCTGGTGACGCTGTTGACCAGCTTAGGCATTCTGATGTCCATTCAAACCCACCGCCGCTATCTGGCCAACGCCTGATTGCGCGCTAGCCGAGGCATGAAATTACCCATGAAGACTCGAATATTAGGCCGCTGTTGCGGCTTGTTGTGGTTACTGCTGAGTGCTGATTTGCCGGCGCTTGAGTCCGTTGATTCCCAGCGGTTCGAGGCCTTCAGCGAGCAGATGCACAAAAAGAATGGTTTCGATGCGGCCGCCGTACGCGCCACCTTAGGACAAGCTAAGCGTCTGGACAGTGTGCTCACCGCTATCGCGCGACCCGCAGAGTACAAACCTTGGTTTATGTACCGTCCTATTTTTCTCACCCGCGAGCGCATTACGGGGGGCATAAACTTTTGGAACGAGCACGCAGCAGCACTTGCAAAAGCCGAGCAAGAATTCGGCGTGCCGATGTCGATTATTGTCGCCATCATTGGGGTTGAAACATCTTATGGGCGCAACACGGGGAAGTACCGCGTACTGGATGCGCTGACGACGCTCGCGTTTTATTACCCGCCCAGAGCAGATTTTTTTCGCTCGGAGCTCGAGAATTTCTTGCTGCTAACGCGGGATGAACACTTGGACCCCCGACTGCCCACCGGATCCTATGCGGGGGCGATGGGCTTGCCGCAATTTATGCCCAGTAGTTTCCGGGCATGGGCTGTGGATTTTGACCACAACGGCAAACGCGACATTTGGGGCAACCCGGTCGACGCCATCGGCAGCGCCGCGAATTATTTAGCCCAACACGGTTGGCAACGCAACCAACCCATTGCCTTACCGGTGGCCGACGCGGCGGTTAACGCCACCCACGTTAGCGAAAAAGTACAACTGGTACGGACCGTTGCGCAATACCGCGCGCTGGGGGTGCGTACGCTCGACGCAGCGCCCGACGACCTCTCGGCGGTGCTCCTCGGTTACGAGGACAAAACAGGCAAGGAATACTGGCTGGGCTTCCAGAATTTCTACGTCATCACGCGCTATAACCGCAGCCCCAAGTACGCCTTGGCCGTGGTGCAGTTGGCGGAGGCCATTGCCGCAGCACGCGCCACGTCCACCGCCGGGGGGAGCCAAACGCCGTGATACTCAGGCGCTGCTTGCTGGCGCTGATGGTGCTAGGGCTGGCCGGGCTCAATAGTGGCTGCGGATCTCTCAGCAAGGCTAAGCCCCCGCCGATCACCGCGCCCGCTGCCCGTGCGCCAGTCCAACCAAGCCCACCTGCGGTCAAACGGGCGGATGGCTACAGCCGCTATGGCAACCCGGGGTTTTATGAGGTCAACGGCCAGCGCTACGAGGTATTGCAATCTGGGACTGATTTTGTGGAGCGCGGTATTGCCTCTTGGTACGGCTCGGATTTCCACGGAAAACTGACCTCAAATCGCGAGGTCTACGACATGTATCAGATGACAGCTGCTCACAAATTACTGCCCCTGCCTACCTGGGTAGAAGTCACCAATCTCGAGAATGGCCGTAAAGTAGTCCTGAGAGTGAATGACCGTGGTCCTTTTAAAGATAATCGAGTGATCGATCTCTCCTACGCTGCGGCGCTGAAGTTAGAAGTCATTAAGAAAGGCACGGCGTTCGTCGAAGTGCGGGCGCTAGAGCGGCCCGATGGGGTTGAAACAAACGCTGCGAGCGCGTCGGCCCCAATGGCGCACATGTTTTTACAGGTCGGTGCTTTTGGTGAGCGCGATAACGCGGAACGCCAAAAAACGCTGCTGACCGCGGCCATCCACCAGCCTATCCGGGTGTTTGAAGATCGCAGCGGTGGGCGGGTGCTTTATAAGGTGCAGGTGGGGCCGATCAGCGATGTGGATCAAGCCGACCAAGTGGTATCCCTGCTCGATGCCGCCGGTGTCGTTGAGCATCATTTTGTTAATCAATAGTCCTCGTGCCATTCCGCACGTTGGGCCGAATGGATATTGAGTATGCGATTCCCTGTCATTTTTTGGTTACTGGCCGCCGTTGCTCCCAACGCCTTGGGCATGGATTTCGCGGGCGTTCCAGCGCCTCCAGAATTGGGCGTTCGTGCCTATCTGCTCATCGATTTCGACACCGGCGAGGTGCTGGCCGAAAACAACGCCGATATGCGCAACGAGCCTGCCAGTCTGACTAAAATCCTGACGGTATATACCGTGGCAGCCGCGCTGCGTGGCGGGCACATTAAGCTGGACGATGCCACCGTGGTTAGCGAGTACGCGTGGAAGCAGGAAGGCTCGCGGATGTTCCTCGATGTGAATAAGCCTGTCACGGTGGACCAACTGTTGCACGGCGATATTATTCAATCAGGTAACGACGCCAGCGTTGCACTGGCCGAACACGTGTCGGGTACGGAAGAAACTTTTGCCATCGCCATGAACAAACACGCGCAGGCAATGGGGCTTAAAGCGTCGCATTTCGCTAATAGTACGGGGCTGCCGAACCCCGAAACTTACACCACGGCCCGCGATTTAAGTGTGCTGGCACGCGCGTTGATCAAAGATTTCCCCGAGATTTATGCGCTGTTTTCAATTCCAGAATTTACCTACAACGGTATTCGTCAACCCAATCGCAACGGCTTGTTGGGTCGTGATCCCTCGGCCGACGGGGTCAAAACTGGGCACACGGAGTCCGCCGGTTTTTGTTTGGTGGGATCGGCCAAGCGCGACGGCATGCGCTTGATCTCCGTGGTGATGGGCGCCCAGTCGAACGCGGCTCGTACTCGGGCAACCCAGGCGCTGATCAACTACGGCTATCACTTTTTTGAGACGCGCCGTCTTTATGCGGCGAATGCACCCGTGGTGACGGAGCACGTGTGGATGGGGGAGAGCGCTGAACTCGCGGTAGGCGTGATGCAAGACACCCTGATCACCGTCCCGCGGGGGCAATTCGATAAACTCAAAGTGACCCTCGAAGTCGCCAAACAAATCAAAGCCCCCGTGAGTGCGGGCGCAGCCTTGGGTAATGCGCGCATTGAACTCGACGGAAAGCTGGTGGCAACCATTCCGCTGGTCGCGCTACAGGCAGTGGCTGAAGGCTCTTATGCGGGGCAATTCATCGACTGGGTACGCCTGTTGGTGCAATAAGGCCTGCGAGGGCGCGGCCGTCGAGTCAGTTTGGGATTGCGCTAACGCAGACTCAGGTGCGCAACCCCACGCCGCGCTCTAATAGCCACAGACTGACTGCAAACAGCACCACACAAAACAGCACGATGACGCTAAAGGCCGTTGTGATATCAATGTCACTCACGCCCAACAGGCCGTAGCGGAAGGCGTTCACCATGTACAGAATGGGGTTGCCTAGCGACACCTTTTGCCAAAAGACGGGCAGCATATCAATGGAATAGAACACCCCTCCAAGGTAGGTTAGCGGGGTCAGAATGAACGTTGGCACGATGGAGATGTCGTCGAATTTTGTCGCGAACAGCGCGTTCAGAAGTCCGGCCAGGGAAAACAGTGCTGCTGTTAAGATCACCACCGCGAGCGTCACTGGCCAACTTTCCACCTGTAAATCCGTGAAGCACAACGCGGTTGCGGTCACCACCAAACCCACCAGCACGCCCCGCACCATCCCGCCCACCATATAGCCCACCAACAACAGCAGATTGGGAATGGGGGCGACCAGAATTTCTTCGATGTGGCGCTGGAATTTCGCACCAAACAGCGAAGAGACGACGTTGGCATAGGCGTTGGTGATAATCGCCATCATGATGAGACCCGGGGCGATGTACTGCATGTAGCTGAAGCCTTGCATTTCGCCGATGCGTGGGCCAATCAGATTGCCGAAAATAACAAAATACAGCGCCATGGTAATGGCTGGCGGCAGGATGGTTTGTAGCCAAATGCGCGTAAATCGGGTGACCTCTTTACGCACGATGGTCCACACGGAAATAAAGTAGCGATGGTTGATGCTGGCTTGTGGCATCGGCCTGGGATCAGCCATCGACTGACACCGCGGAATCGCCGGTCAATTTGAGAAAAAGTTCTTCAAGCCGGTTAGCTTTGTTGCGCAGGCTGTTAACCGTGATGTCATGCCTCGACAGAAAAGCAAAGAGGTCGTTTAGGTAACTACCTTTCTCCACGACCACTTCTAAGGTGGTGGGGTCGGTCAACGACAGCAGAAAATCACCTGAAGCGGGCAGGCTGGTCAGTGGGCGGGCGAGGTCCAGCACAAAGGTTTCGGCGTGGAGCGTGGTCAGCAGTGACTTCATGGTGGTGTTTTCGATAATCCGGCCGTGGTCGATGATGGCGATATGACGGCACAGCAGTTCGGCCTCTTCGAGGTAGTGGGTGGTGAGGATGACCGTTGTTCCCCGCTGGTTGAGATCGAGCAAAAAATCCCACATTAAACGCCGGACTTCGATATCAACACCGGCGGTAGGTTCGTCGAGAATGAGCAGGCGTGGTTCATGCACCAGTGCGCGGGCGATCATTAGGCGACGTTTCATGCCCCCCGAGAGGGTGCGCGAGACTTCTCTGCGTTTGTCCCATAGCGCGAGCTGCCGCAAACAGCTTTCGGCACGGGCCGCCGCGCTCGCGCGCGATATGCCGTAGTAGCCCGCCTGATTCACGACGATGTCCCAGACGGTTTCGAACAGCGAGAAATTGAATTCCTGAGGGACCACACCGATGTGGGTCTTGGCGCCTTGGAAATCGCGGTCGGTGTCGATGCCGTAAACCTTGACGGTGCCGGCGGTTTTGCGCACGAGGGAAGTAATGATGCCGATGGTGGTGGATTTGCCCGCGCCGTTAGGGCCGAGCAGCGCAAAGAAATCGCCGTCGTTTACCGTTAGATCGATGCCGTCGAGAGCCGTTTCGCCATTGGCGTAGACCTTTTTCAGGCCTGTTAACTCAAGTGCTTTCACGCAACCTCCGGCAGTTCCCGCGCAAGGCCTGTACTCGGACTGGCGCTACCACGTACCCTCGCGGCCAATTGCATCAATAGTTTTCTGCCGCTGGGCCTCGCCTACCGCGTTAAGCGCTAAGGAGAGTTTGTTGTCGCGGTTCAGAATCGCCTGCATGTAACGCTTGGCAACTTGCACCAAGGTGGTAGGGGCATCGGCCCGTACATTGGCATTGCGCCGTCCGGAGCCACCGGCTAGCAGCGCCTGTTCCCCAAAATAGTGGCCTGGGCTGAGGCGCCCCAGCACCACCAGCTTGCCATCGTCATCCATCACGAAGACCTCTACCGCACCTTCTAGCACAACATACAAAGAATCGCCGAGTTCGTGCTGCCGCACGATGATGTCGCCTTCGTTATAGGAAGTAAGTTTTGTCCATTCCCCCACCCGTTCCATGTCACGGGCAGACAGCGACCGGAACAGACGCACGCTGCGCAGTAGCATGCGTACTCGGTCGGTATCGCTGGCTTGCCCAGGGCGGCCAGAGAGCGCGACGTCGGCGGACTTGGCCATGCCTTCAGTGGCGGCCTGCGCTGAGACGCGATAAATTTTGCAGGTGGTTAGAGCCCGAACGGTGGCATTGCGCCGCCCGGTAGCTCCTGGCATCAGGGCTTGCTCACCAAAAAAATCGCCGGTTTTCAGGGTGGCAATGGTGACCTCGCGACCACCGGGAGAGGCGATGCGAACATCTACCGCTCCCTCCAAAAGGATATACATGCAATCGGCGGTCTCGTTTTCTGCGAAAACGATCTCATGTGACGCATAGGGCATCACCAGATTACCGGGCGTGTCGATAACCCGCTGGAGTTCATCATTGTTTAGGCTGTTGAGGATAGGAATTTTCCGCAGCAGTTCAATGCTTGGGTGCAGCATCACCAATCAGAGTCTCCCGAGGAAAAGGGTATTTGGGTCGGCCGAGTTTAACGCGGACACGGCGGCACGGGAACCGTGGCAGCCCAGCACGGTGGCGCGAGGCTGGAATTTGAGCAGCGACCCCGCGTAGAGTACGCCCAATGTCAGCGTTAACTTTTTTTATTCTGCGTCACGCCAAAGCCTTGGCCGCCGACGCACACGGTGGTGATTTTGCCCGACCCCTCGCACCCCGTGGGTTGTCGGATGCCGCGCAGATGGGGCGCTGGTTGCACGCACACTATCCAGCGATAGATCTCGCGGTGGTCTCGCCCGCGCAGCGCACGCGTGAAACCTTGGACCGTCTGCTCGGCGCTTGGCCTGCAGCCGCGCCGCTGACTATTTGGGAGCCGGCCCTGTACCTCGCGGAGCTCCCAACGCTGCTGCATGTTTTAGCCACGCAGTCGGCGCGGCGCGTGCTGGTGCTTGGCCATAACCCGGGGATGGAAGCACTGTTGTGCCATTGTTTGGGTAACACTGGCGCGGGGCTGGACCCTACCTCAACGCTGATGCCAACTGCGGCGTTGTATGTCTTGGAGATCGCCGAGCGCGGCTCGCTGACGTCGGCTGGTACCGCCACGCTGCTGGACCACATGCGCCCGGCGCTGCTCGCCGATGCCGATTAGCGTGCGCACCCCTCGAGCACTGCCAGCGCTCAGTCGATGCTGGCACCCGCCGCGCTGGCAGAGCAGGTTCTTCGATGTCTGAAACCGCCGCCTCGTTGTTGGAATTTCCTTGCGAGTTTCCCCTCAAAATCATGGGGCGCGCGGGGGCCGATTTTGTGACCCTGATCCTGGCAATCGTCGCACGCCACGCCGGTGAGGTGGCGCCCGACGCCCTGAGCGTGCGCGCCAGCAGCGGTGGCAACTATGTCTCGGTGACGGTGACCGTACTCGCCCAGAGCCAGCGCCAGTTGGACGATCTCTATCGCGAATTGAGTAGCCATGAACAGGTGGTCATGGTGTTGTGACCGACATCCCACCACTCGCACGGGTCGTGCAGCTTGGACGCGTGGCGTATACCCCGATCTGGGAGCGTATGCGGGCGTTCACCACGGCCCGCACGGCGGCGTCGCAGGATGAAATCTGGCTGTTAGAGCACGAGCCTGTTTACACCTTGGGGCTGGCGGGAGATCTTCGTCACATCCTTAATCCCGCCGGGATCCCGGTGGTTAAAACTGACCGCGGTGGGCAAGTCACTTGGCATGGGCCCGGGCAACTCATCGCCTACGTGATGCTGGATCTGCGGCGACTGGGACTGGGGCCGCGCGAACTGGTCAACGCGTTGGAAGATGCGATTATTCAAACCTTGCGCCATTTTGGGGTGGCGGGCGAACGCCGCGCCCGTGCGCCAGGCGTGTATGTCGAGGGTGCCAAAATTGCTGCGTTAGGGCTTAGGATTCGGGGCGGTAGCAGCTACCATGGGCTCGCCCTCAACGTGAATCCAGATCTCACCGCGTTTGGTGGGATTAACCCCTGCGGCTATGCTGGCCTCGCGGTAACCAGTCTCGCCACCTTGGGGCTTTCGCTCACACTCGCCGCCGTGAACCCAGTGCTCGTGGCGGCGCTACAAGATCGGTTTTATGGCGGTGCGGCGCATCGCATAATGAACCCCACGCTAATGCCACCAGCCGGATGATACTCATATGACCGATAGCACCATCACCCGCGCCCAACGTGGCGCCGACAAGGTCGCCAGAATCCCGGTAAAAGTAGAGCCGAGCGTGGGCCCACTGCCGCGCAAGCCAGCGTGGATTCGAGCCAAGGCGCCCACCGATCCCAAAGTGCTGGCGCTGAAGCAGCTGCTGCGGGAAAAAAATCTTCACACGGTTTGCGAAGAGGCGTCTTGTCCTAATCTGGGGGAGTGTTTTAGCCACGGCACTGCCACTTTTATGATCATGGGGGCGCTGTGTACTCGGCGTTGCCCTTTCTGCGATGTGGCCCATGGCCGTCCCCAAGCACTAGATTTGAACGAGCCCGCTCATTTAGGCGAAGCCGTCCGTTTAATGGCCCTGCGCTACGTGGTGGTGACCTCGGTTGACCGCGACGACCTGCGCGATGGTGGTGCGGCCCATTTTGCTGCGTGCATCACGGAAATTCGTCGCGCATCACCGAGCACCCAAATCGAAGTCTTAACACCCGATTTCAGGGGGCGCATGGCGCCTGCGATCGCCGCACTGGCGGCCACCCCGCCAGATGTCTTCAATCACAATTTGGAAACCGTGCCACGGCTCTATGCCAAAGTTCGACCCGGGGCCGATTACCACTGGTCGCTCGACCTCATCCGGCAGGTGAAGGCCGCGTTGCCCGGCGTTCCGACCAAGTCGGGCGTGATGTTGGGTTTGGGTGAGGAAATAGCGGAAGTCCATGAGGTGCTGCGCGACCTGCGTGCGCATGACTGCGACCGGGTTACGCTGGGACAGTACCTGCAGCCCAGTCGCGCGCACTTGCCGGTGGAGCGTTTTGTGCACCCGGACGAATTCGACGCGCTGGCCGTCTATGCGCGCTCGCTGGGCTTTGAGAACGTCGCCAGCGGACCGATGGTGCGCTCGTCCTATCACGCCGACCGCCAAGCTGCCGGCGAGCACATTAGCTAGCGCTTGGACGATCACCTCGGCGCCGGGAGCCTCGCGTCTATGGCGGTTTTTCTCATCACCCTGCTGAAGGCGCTTATTCTGCCGCCCGCCAGCAACTGGTGGGTGTTGTTATTAGCTTTCTATTACCGCCGCCGCTGGCCACGCACGGCGCGGGCGTTCGCGGTGGCTAGCTTGTTAACGCTGTTTTTGCTCATGCTGCCACATGTGTCGGTACTGCTTGCCAGCGGGCTGGAAACTGCGGATCCGTTCGATCCTGCTGGGCCGGACGCTGCGCGCATTCAGGCCATCGTGGTGTTGGGCACGGGCCGTTATTCCAATGCGCCGGAATACGGCCGCGACACGGTGTCGGTACGCACGCTGGAGCGGCTGCGCTATGGCGCGCGAGTGCATCGCCAGATGGGATGGCCAATCGCGGTGGTAGGTGGCGCGTCCCTGACCAACCCCATCCCCGAAGCAACAATGATGCGCTCGGTGCTAGAAGACGAACTCCATGTGCCGGTCACGTGGAGTGAAGAAAAAAGTCGCAACACTGCCGAGAACGCCAGCTTTGCGCGCGCCCTAATCCCGGTCCATACGATTTTGCTGGTGACGCAGGCCATGGATATGACGCGCGCTGCGGAGAGCCTCCGCGCGGTCGGTTTTGAGGTGATCCCAGCACCGGTGGGTTTTGCCTATCGACCCACTAACAAGGGCCCGTCTGTTGCGGATTTCATCCCCAATGCGGCGGCGCTCACGGTCTCGCATATTGCGCTGTATGAGTACCTTGGGCGGGTGTGGTACCGCCTGCGCTACTGAATTGAGGCCGCTCGCGGGCGAGCGTCTGTTTTTCGTGTGGGCAGGGTCGGGCGCAGGTCGCGCGGCCCGGCGTTAGGGCTCGGCTGGCGGGCTGGTGGCCGGTTCGGCGCCCTCTACTCGCAGCACCAAGGTGCCGCGTGCCAACACCGCGCGCACGGCCTCACCGGCTCTCACTTGGGCCGCGTCGCGGGCGATTTGGCCGTTGGCTTGCGTCACGATAGCGTAGCCACGTTCGAGAGTTGCTGCAGGACTTACCGCGTGTAGCGTGCGTTGGGCTGCGGTTAGGCGAGCTTGCAGACGTTGGAGCAACGCGGGCAGGGTGTTGGTCAGTCGCTGCCGCATGCCTTGTTCTCGTGCATGGGCCAGCGCCAAGCGGCGTGCAGGGCTCGCGCTTGTCAGTCCGGCGTTCGCGGCCGCAAGACGAATTCGTTTCAGTTGCCAAGTGCGTTGCAACGCGGGGAGGAGACGGCGCAACAACTCGTCTAAGCGTTGGTGGTGTTGCTCGATGCGCCGACCAGGATGAATCAAACGTCTTTGCGCGCCGCTTAAGCGTTGACGACTGAGCGTCAGCGTATGGCTGAGCGTGGTGTTGAGGCGGCGTTGCAGCGCACCGAACTGCGCGTGCACCACGGCACGCTCGGGCGCGCAGATTTCAGCCGCGGCGGACGGCGTTGGCGCCCGCACGTCGGCGGCAAAATCGGCCAGTGAGAAATCGATTTCATGCCCAATACCACAAATGGTTGGCAGCGCCGAGGCGCTGATCGCCCGCACCACGGCTTCTTCATTGAAGGACCACAGGTCCTCCAGCGAGCCGCCACCACGCGCCACAATCAGCACCTCGCATTCGGCTCGCCGATTCGCCGCCGCAATGGCCGCGACGATTTCCCCGACGGCGGCCACGCCTTGGACCGCGCAGGGATAAACAAACACCGGGATGGACGGATTGCGCCGCGCCAGTACCTGCAGGATATCGCGGACCGCGGCACCGGTGGCCGAGGTAACGACCCCGATGGCCGTGGGCCAAGCGGGCAGGGGGCGCTTGCGTGCGGTATCGAATAATCCTTCAGCGGCCAGTTTCTGCTTTAAGGCTTCAAAGCGCAGGCGGAGCAACCCTTCTCCGGCGGGTTCTAGCTGCTCCACCACGAGCTGAAACTCCCCGCGCGGCTCATAAAAGCTGATTCGGGCATAGGCCAGCACCTGCATGCCATCAGTGGGTCGAAAGCGCAGTTGCCCCGAGCGCAGACGAAACATCGCGCAGCGTGCCTGCGCGGAGGGGTCTTTGAGGGAGAAATACAGATGGCCCGAGGCGGGTCTGGCCAGATTGGAGATTTCGCCGGCCACCCACTGCGCGCCAAAATTGCCTTCGATCGAAGCTCGCACTTCGCGATTCAGGCGGGAAACGGTGTACACATCGCGGCTCATGGCGCTATTAAACCGCAAAACGTCGCGCTGAGCTGCGCTGGTTTTGCAAGGCGGCCGCAACGCCTATAATCGCCATCCCCCTCATGTATTGGAACGGTGTGCAATATGCGCATTTCGGGTGACGGACTTACTTTCGACGACGTGTTGCTCCTGCCTGACTACTCCGAGGTGCTACCGCGTGAAGTGGACTTGTGTACGCGACTAACTCGCACCATCAACCTTCAGGTGCCGCTGCTGGCGGCGGCCATGGACACGGTCACGGAAGCCAGACTTGCCATTGCGCTGGCCCAAGAGGGCGGCATTGGTATCGTCCATAAAAATATGTCGGCCGAGGACCAAGCGGCCCAAGTACGCCGAGTCAAGAAATTTGAAAGCGGGGTCATCCGCGATCCCATCACGGTGTCGCCCGACGCCAGCATCGGCGATGTCATGGCGCTAACCCGTGCCAAGCACATTTCTGGGGTGCCGGTGGTCGACAACGGCCAGCTGGTGGGCATTGTGACCAGTCGCGATCTGCGGTTTGAATCGCGCTTCGATGCGCCGGTTCGCGAAATCATGACGCCCCAGGAGCGCCTCATTACCGTGCCCGAGAACGCCGACAAGGCGCTGGTCATCGGGCTGCTCCATAAGCATCGCATCGAAAAAGTATTGGTCGTTAATGAGCAGTTTGCCCTGCGCGGCCTGATCACGGTCAAAGACATCCAGAAAGCTGACGAATTCCCTAATGCCTGCAAGGACGCCTACGAGCGTTTGCGGGTGGGGGCTGCGGTGGGCACGGGGCCAGGCACCTACGAGCGCATCGAGGCGCTGATTGACGCCGGGGTCGATGTCATCGTGGTCGACACGGCACACGGCCATTCACGCGGCGTGCTCGATACGGTGCGCTACGTGAAAAAGCACTTTCCGGATATTCAAGTTATTGGCGGCAATATTGCCACCGCCGCCGCGGCCCTCGCGCTGGTAGAGGCCGGTGTCGATGCGGTGAAAGTTGGCATTGGCCCAGGCTCAATTTGTACCACCCGGATCGTGACGGGGGTCGGCGTGCCGCAGATCACCGCCGTGTCTAATGTGGCAGCAGCACTCGCTGGCACCGATGTGCCGCTTATCTCTGACGGTGGTATTCGCTATTCCGGCGATGTCGCCAAGGTGATGGTGGCCGGCGCGCATGCGGTCATGCTGGGCAGCCTATTTGCTGGCACCGAGGAGGCGCCCGGCGAGGTGGAACTTTTCCAGGGTCGCTCTTATAAGTCCTACCGTGGCATGGGTTCTTTGGGGGCGATGGCGCAGCGCCACGGCTCCTCCGACCGTTATTTTCAAGAAGACAGCGAACTGGAAAAACTAGTGCCTGAAGGCATTGAAGGCCGGGTGCCTTATAAAGGACCGCTGCGTAATATCGTCCTCCAGTTATTGGGTGGGCTGCGGGCGGCAATGGGTTACACGGGCTGTCAGAACATTGCCGAATTGCGCACCAAACCCCGCTTTTTGCGGGTCACGCTGGCCGGTATGCGCGAAAGCCATGTGCACGATGTGCAAATCACGAAGGAAGCGCCCAACTATCGGGTGGATTGAACCATCATGAGCCGTGTTTCATCGCAGATTCAGGCCGATCGCATCCTCATTTTGGATTTCGGTTCCCAATACACGCAACTCATCGCGCGGCGAGTTCGCGAGGCGCAGGTCTACTGCGAAATAAAACCTTGGGACGTCGCGCCGGCGTTCATCGAGGAATTTGGTGCTAAAGGCATCATTCTTTCCGGTGGACCGGAATCGGTGACGGCACAGGGTGGACCCAGTGCACCCGCCGCCGTGTTTAGCGCCGGCGTGCCGGTGTTGGGGATCTGCTATGGCATGCAGACCATGGCCCAGCAATTGGGCGGCGCGGTGCAAGCCTCAGCTAAGCGCGAGTTTGGTTATGCCCAAGTGCGCGCGCGCGGTCACTCGGCCTTATTAAGCGAGATTGCCGACCACACCAACGATGCTGGCCACGGCCTCTTAGACGTTTGGATGAGCCACGGCGACCATGTCACTGCGTTGCCGCCAGGCTTCAAGTGCATCGCCTCTACCGAGACCTCGTCGATATCCGGGATGGCCGATGAAACCCGCCATTTTTACGGGCTGCAATTCCATCCGGAAGTCACTCACACGCGCCAAGGCGAGGCCATTTTAGGGCGCTTTGTGCACACCATTTGTGGCTGTCGCCCGCTCTGGAATAGCGCCAATATCGTCGCTGACGCTAGCGCGCGCTTGCACGCTCAAATTGGCACCGACGCGGTCTTGCTGGGCCTGTCGGGCGGGGTGGACTCCTCCGTCGTCGCAGCCCTTCTCCAGCGAGTTATCGGTGCGCAACTCACGTGCATTTTCGTGGATAACGGCCTGCTGCGCGCGAACGAGTCTGCCGAAGTCATGGCCATGTTTGCGGCTCACTTAGGGGTTAAGGTTTTGCGCGTCGACGCTGAGGCGCGCTTTCTCGATGCCCTCAAAGGTGAATCCGATCCCGAAGCCAAGCGCAAAATTATCGGGCGAGTGTTCATCGAGGTCTTTGAGGCCGAGGCGCGCAAACTGTCGGGCGTAAAGTGGCTGGCGCAGGGCACTATCTACCCAGATGTCATTGAATCGGCGGGTGCTAGCAGCGGCAAAGCGCACGTTATTAAGTCGCACCACAACGTGGGGGGACTGCCGGCCGACATGAATCTAAAACTGGTAGAGCCCTTGCGTGAGCTCTTCAAGGACGAGGTGCGAAGACTGGGCCTAGAGCTCGGCTTGCCGCCCGCGGTGGTGTTTCGGCATCCATTCCCCGGACCCGGGTTAGGGGTGCGCATACTGGGTGAAATCCATAAGCCGTTTGCAGACTGTCTGCGCTTGGCCGACGCCATTTTCATCGAAGAACTCCGACGCCACGACCTCTACGACCGCGTGAGCCAAGCCTTTGCGGTTTTCTTGCCCGTGAAATCGGTGGGCGTGCAGGGCGATGGCCGTCGCTACGACCACGTCATCGCATTGCGTGCGGTAGAAACCATCGACTTCATGACGGCCCACTGGGCGCATCTGCCTTACGCATTTCTCGATCTCGTCTCCACGAGAATCATCAACGAAGTGCCCGGCGTATCGCGGGTGGTGTACGACATTTCTGGCAAGCCGCCGGCAACGATCGAGTGGGAATGATCGGCAGTCCATCATTCCGCCCCTTCAGGGCTGGGGATATTGGTGACCACTGAACCCAGGGCGTTGCCTTGGGGTATCACATTGAGCCCCGTTGGGGCCGAGCACGGTCAGGTTGGTGGATCGCATGCCCTACCGTTGAGGCGGTGGCCCGTGCGTTGCGTTTTCTGTCTTGTCGAGAACCCACTCGAGCATCTATTCATGGAAGAACACGCCGGCCTCAAGCGTGGGTAGATGAGTGACGTCAATCGTGCGTAGGCTCCCAGTCTGAGTGCAGCTCGCGGGGAATCTGGCTCGCAGCGCATCGAGCGAATCGGCCTTCATCGCCAGTTCGTACTGCTTGTGGTCTCGGAAAATCGGTCATAGCTTGAACCCATCGACCGCCTCGTTCCTGGGTTCGAGCTCGTGAGGCATGGCGGGATCAACGGCCGCCACTGGCGTGACGTCAGCTTGCGCATGCCGGGGCTAGATCTCGCGGCCGAGCTTCTCGGCCTCGTAGATGATCGCGGCAGGCCTGCGCGGCGCCACGCTGTCACCGACGCGGTGCAACTCGGCGACGCGGCCCTTCAGAGCGAAGTAGAGCTCGGCGTTCGGCGCCTTGTGCATGGCGATGACCACCGTGTCGAACTCCGTCGTTGTGCGGGCGCCGCCCCAGATAAATCCGTAGGTGACGCTGCTGCCGTTGATCTCGTCGACGAACGTCTGCGGGATCAGCCTGACGCCCTTGGCGACTAGCCGCGGGAAGACGTGCGGCATGTCGAGACTCTTCAGCAGATCCTCGCCCAGTAGCAGCTGCGGCGAGATGACCTCGACCGCAATGCCGTTGTCCACGAGCAGCTCGGCGAGCCCGAACGGCACATAGCCGGCGCCGTCGTCGACTATCAGCACGCGGCCGCCGAGCGATTTCGGATCGGCCAGAGCGGCCTTCACTGCCGTGCCGGCATCTTTGACGATGGGCGAGTCGATGCCTGGGATCTCGTGCCGGTCGGGGCGGCTCGGCGTCTCGCCGGTCTTCTCCCAGTGGGCGCCTGTGGCAATGACGACGGTGTCGGCACCCTGGGCCTGAATCCACTCCGGCGTCGCCTCGACGCCGAGCTCGATCGTCACACCGTGCGTCTCGCAGTTGCGCCGCAGGTTGTCGATGGCGATGGACCAGCCCTTGCGTGACGGCAGCTTGCGCAGCGTGTTCCAGTTGCCGCCGATCTCGTCGGACTTGTCGACGACGCGTACCTGATGGCCACGCGCAGCCGCTGTGCTGGCGCAGCGCAGACCCGCCGGGCCGGCACCGACGACGAGCACGTTCTTCGGCTTGGCGGCCGACACGAGCGAGCCCTCGCCCCAGTACGCCTCACGACCCGCGGACGGGTTGAGCGCGCAGGTCACCTCGCGGTTGTCGACGAGGCGCTCGACGCAGAAGTTGAGCCCTGCGCACTGCGTGATCTCGTTGACGCGCCCCTCGCGGGCCTTCCTCACCGTGAACGGATCGGCGATCTGCTGGCGGGTCAGCGCGACCATGTCGGTGGATCCGGCCGCGAGCAGGCGTTCGGCGGTCTCGAGATCGGTGATGCGGCCGACCTGGAAGATCTTGGCGCGGTCGCCGACGATTTCCTTCGCCTTGGCGGCGAACGGCTCCATAAACGCAGGCGGCGTGGCCTCCATCGGCGCCACGGCGATGTGCAGCGTGTGGTACCCGCCTGCCGAGATGCTGAAGAAGTCGAAGAGGCCGGTCGCGGCGAGGATTTCGATCTGCTGCTCCGACTGCGGGCCTTGGGTGCCGCACGGGCCGAGGTACTCGTCCCACGACATGCGCATGCCCACCGTGTAGTCGCTGCCGGCGACGCGCCGGATCTCCTTGGCCACCTCGATCGCGAGACGGCAGCGCTTCTCCAGCGTCCCGCCCCACTCATCCTCGCGGCGGTTGAAGTGCGGCGACAGGAACTCGCCGACCAGTTGGTTGTGCGCCGCGTGGATCTCGATGCCGTCGATGCCACCCTCGCGGCAGTTCCGTGCCGAGATGCCGAAGCCGCGGATCAATTCGTCGATGTGCTCCTGCTCCATCACCAGCGGCATCTCGTTGTAGATGATCGAGGGCGTGGCGCTGGCCGCCCACATCGGGTGCCAGCGGTCGATGTGCAGTGTCCCCTTGCCCTGGGTGCCGCAGGCGAAGAGTTGCACGAACTGCTTGGTGCCGAACTCGTGCACGGCGGTCGTCAGCTTCTTGTACTGCGGGATCGCCTTCTCCTCGAACGCGAGACAGGCGGCGTGGTACGCCATGCCGGCCGCGACAACGGCCTGCTGCTCGAGTACGAGCAGCGCCGTGCCACCGCGCGCGCGCTCCCGGTAGTAGGCGACGTGACGGTCGCTCAGGATTTCGTTCTGCCCGTACAGCTGGGTGTGCCCCGTGGACATGATGCGATGGTTCACCGTCGTCGAGCCAATGGTCAGCGGCTCCCACACTTTGCTCAGCGTCACGCTCGTACTCCTTGTGGCTGCTCGTTCTGGGCGAGAAAGCGGCAGGGCCGGCAAGCCGACCCTCCCCCGTTGATCAGGGCGAGGAGGCAAGATAACCGGCCTATTCGCCGAAATCGAGACTCGCGGTAGTTTAAGTCGAACGATTCAACCGGAACGAGCGCAATGGTCGGGGGCGCCTGCCCTGGCCCTTTCACTGCGTTGAGGAAACTAAGTGTGCGCACGTGGCGCGTCCCAAAGGCGCGCTGTTAAGGTCTCCACCCGGCCTTAGGATGTCAGTCCTGTTGTTGACGATGTGCGGATGTGCGCGGATCGCGCCGGTCTGCGTTCTCGGTGACCTAGTAGGCTGCGGCGACTTTCAACAGCGGATCCTGCTTCGGGATCACGCCCCCGCGGGTTCGCCATTTTATGAGGCGTTCTTTCTCGGCGCTTACTCCGGGCCTTTCGTACCAGCGGCGGAGCCGACCGCCGAACGTCAGTCTGGGGATCCATCAAGAAATTCAGCACGCACGGGGCAACGGCTGCTAGCGTGTCTCGCCGGTTGGCGCGGTTGACCATGCGCTAGGGGTGCAGGCCCAAGGCCCGCACGCCGATCGAAATCGCGCTTAGCTTTGATCTGCCAGGTGCGCGTTTTTGGCGATCCCGCGCGGCCATTGCTGCCACGCGCCGAGGTTGGCGGCGCCCTCAATCATCAGTGCGCCAACGAAACCCGCGGTGGGTTCCAGATGATAAATGCGCCACGCTGCTGCCACGGTATCAGGAATGGACCATGCCAGAATGGCCGCCGGTTGATGGGGCTGGAGAGAAACCGCAAAAGAATCTAGCGGGATGGACAGACCGCCACCCAGCGCTTTGATGACGGCTTCCTTGCGCGTCCAACAATGCAGGAAACCAGTATTCCGATCGTCGGGATCGAGTGCTGCCATGGCCGCAGACTCTTGTGATGAAAAAAAACGCGCGGCGATTTTTTCCGCATCTTTGATCGGTCGTACGGCTTCCACATCGATACCGATTTGGCGCGATCGACCCACCGCAATCACCGCCACGGGTCCCGAATGTGAGCTGTTAAAAGACAGCCCGGTGCTCGCCAGTGGGGCCTGCAGCGCGGGTTTCCCAAATTCGTTTTCCGTGAACAGGAGTTCCGCTGCGGGAACCCCGAGATATCCAGCCAAAATGGCCCGCAGCGCGACCCGCCGCTGTAGGAATCTCGTTTGCAGGAGGGGGGATTTTAAACGGGCACCCGCCGTGTGTTCAGCCAAACTCAGAGTCTGCGCCCCCTCAATCATTGCCGGTGGCGCGGCGGTTAGTCGCAGCAACCATAGTGCCACGTCAGCCTCGCCTAGCGAGTAGGCCGGCTGAGTGTCAGTAGGGTGTAGCGCATTTATCGCCATAATTTTCTCAATCTCATCGCGACCCATCGCGCGTTGTCCACAATGTGGGGTCGGCTGCGCGCGGGGTCTAGCAGAACCATCGATCGTTTCTTTGTTTATTTGCCGAGCGTCTAAGTAGCTAAAACAGCGCGCGCTGGCAACTGCTGCGACCGAGATTCTGATCCGATAGGAAATGCCCGAGTGAGCAGGATGCTCCAGGCGATTAGACTTGGAGCATCCTGCACTGTCTTCGCCTCTAATCTAGATTAAACGCCCGTGTCACGTTCTCGCTCAATATCCGACGCCGTGAGACTTCCGGCAATGGCGCCAGCATTTCTTTAAGTTCGTGCATGTACTCTGCCGTGTGGTCCGGGTGGGGAAAGTCTGACGCCCAGAAAAAGCGGTCATCGCCAACGAAGGGAATGATGCCCGCCACCGCGCGTTCGTCCGGATCGATCGACACGTAACACTGGCGCTTGAAATACACGCTGGGTAGTTCCTTTAGCCCGCTCTTTGGCATGAGTGGGCCTTTGGAGACCGCGTCCATGCGGTCGATCAGTTGACCAATCCAGCCCGCTTGGGATTCGAGCACCACCGCTTTCACCTTCGGAAAACGTTCAAAAATCTGATAGTGAAACAGTGATGCAAAGGCCTGCTGCATGCCCTGAGCCACCAACACATCGAAGTACCAAGTGAACTCGAAGGTTTCTTTTTGCGCCAGTTCGTCAAAGCGACGATGCACATCCAAGGAAGGCGGGTCGACGGTGGGATGCAACGCCACTGGCGCATCGTGCTCTTGGGCGATCGCCCAAACACGATCGTAATCCGGATGTCCTGGCGACTTGCGGGTCCAAGTGAATGGATGAAAGAAAATACCTTTGGCGCCCGCGCTCAAGGCACGTTCGGTCTCGGTTGCGGCGAGCGCCGGATCGGATAGAGAAATGTGCGCGATGGGAACTAAGCGACCGCCGGAGTCGGCGCAGAAATCCATGATCCAGCGGTTGTAGGCGCGGGTATAAGCGGTGGCGATTTCTGGTTCACTGACCTCGGGCTCCCACAAGATCCCGAGGGTGGGATACAACACCGCTTTCGCCAGGCCTTCAGTGTCGAGTCGCGCGATGCGCTCCTTGGGGTCCATCGAGCCAAACGGCGCGCTGCGCACATAACTACGTTCGCGCGAAGGCATGATATCTGTTGAACCCATTCCGCCTAAGGTGCCGGGAAAACCGGCGGGCATGAGCTTCGAGGGTTTGCCGTTGTACTCGAAGTATTCAAGACCCTCGGCGTTGGTCTTGATGCGGATCGCACGGTCGCGATATTTGGCTTCTAGGTATTTTTCCCACAGATCGGGCGGTTCCAGAATGTGGCCATCGGCATCAATGGCGCCAGCGGTATCGACGGGGCTATGCATGCTCACGGTCTCCTGTTGGGCTAGATTTTGGGGCTCAGCAACGCGCGTAACGCGTATCACACTACTCCAAATTTGCCGCGTGTTGGCCGTCTAATGTGTGCCAGACAAGGCAGGTGCTGCGTGCCGTGAAATTTTGCATCGCAGTAAATTGACGGGCCGGCGGTCACTGCAAGACAGGCGATACGAACTGCAGTTGACAGGCATTGGGCCGTCACGGACAGTGCCATTGGCCGTGCGCCCGAGAATTCACGCAACCTAGGGAGAGCTGTCGATGCGCCAACGCCTTTGTTTGACGATCTGCTGCCTGTTGGCGAGCCTAAGCTGGCACGGTGTGCACGCAACCGAACCTTTGCAATCCGTGGTGTCCCGGCTGACCGCACCACCGGTGATAACCGCGCAAAGCGGTTTTTCAGCGCAACTGCTCGTGCCGCTGGGACAACTCTACGATCCTTTGGTCATGCTGCCGGTGGGTCAGGTCATGTGGCTGAACGACGATGGTGGCCAAGAAGACGACAAGGGCCGTCGCTTGCTGGCGGTGGACGCCCGCGGTGGCATGAACCTGAAGTGAGATGGGCGGTTGCTCATCGCCACCCCCTGCTTGGGCACCGAGAAGGCAGCGCGGCGGGGGCCGCGCGGCCTATTTTGACGAGCGCGACCGAGCGCACACCCACAACGGGGCAACCAGCACCCCTATCAATCCGGAGAAATAGCTCATGGCACAACTAGACGGCGCGACCATCATCGCGCGAGCGCTCAAACAGCAAGGTGTTGAACATGTGTTTGGCATTCTCGGCTTCCCGATCGTCGATCTGGCGCAGGTGGTGCAGCGCGAAGGTCTGAATTACTACGGCTTTCGCAACGAACAGGCGGCCAGCTACGCGGCCGGTGCGGTGGGCTATTTGACCGGTCGCCCGGGGGTGTGTCTGACGGTTTCCGGCCCAGGCATGGTGCATGCGGTGGCGGGCCTATCTAACGCTTGGGCGAACTGTTGGCCAATGCTGCTCCTGAGTGGCGCGCCAGATTCCTATCAACGCGAGCAGGGTGCATTCCAAGAGGCGCCGCAGATGGAGGCCGCCCGGCCGTTTGTGAAACTCTCGACGCGCCCGGACTCGTTGGCGCGGGTGCCGGCGTATATCGAGAAATGCGTGCGCACGGCACTGTATGGCCGACCCGGTGCGGTGTATCTAGATTTGCCGAGCGACATCATCAACGACACGCTCGCGGAGGACGCTGTGCGCTGGTCGCCAGCGTGCCCGCCCGCGCCGCGCAGCTTGGCGGATCCGACTGCGGTCGAGACCGCGTTGGCGATTTTGCGCGGGGCAAAACGGCCCTTGGTGATCGTGGGTAAAGGGGCTGCCTATGCGCACGCAGAGCACGAAGTTCGGGGCTTTCTAGAAAGCACACAACTACCCTTTTTAGCCTCGCCGATGGGCAAAGGCGTGGTTCCCGATGATCATCCGCTATCAGTAGCGCCGGCACGTTCGCAAGCGCTGCAGGAAGCGGATGTCGTGTTTCTGATTGGTGCCCGGCTGAACTGGGTGATGCATTTCGGTTTGCCCCCGCGCTTCGCACCCGACGTGCAGATTGTGCAACTCGATATTGGTGGGGATGAGATTGGCACCAACGTGCCTACCGCCGCCGCACTGGTTGGCGATGCGCAGGCGGTGATGGCCCAGCTCAATGCCGCGCACGCCGCAGCACCGTGGGAATTTCCGGGGGCCAGCACTTGGTGGACCACACTGCGTGCCAAGATGGCGCAAAACGCGGAGCAGGTCACCGCGATGATGCACGACGACAGCGTGCCAATGGGCTATTACCGGGTGCTACGCGAGGTGCGCGACTACCTGCCTCGCGATGCAATTGTGTGCAGTGAGGGCGCCAACACGATGGACATCGGGCGTAGCCTTCTATTGAACTATGGCCCCCGCGAGCGTCTCGACGCAGGCACTTTTGGCACCATGGGGGTGGGCCCCGCGTTTGCGATCGCCGCGGCGGTCGTGCACCCAGGGCGGCGAATATTTTGCGTGGAAGGTGATTCTGCGTTTGGCTTCAGCGGTATGGAAGTCGAGACCGCCTGTCGCTACCGCCTCCCGATTACTTTCATCGTGCTTAACAACAACGGCATCGCCTCCGGCGAAGCGCAGCTAAGCGACCCCGTGCAACCGCATGTGTTTACGCCCAGTGCGCGCTATGAGCGGGTGATCGAGGCGTTTGGAGGCAAAGGGTTTTACGTCACCACGCCGGCCGAACTCACGCAGGCATTGCGGGACGCGGCGGGCGAGACCATGCCCACGCTCATCAATGTCATCATCAACCCGCAGACCCAACGCAAACCGCAGCAGTTCGCTTGGTTGACCCGGTGATGCTGGCCGGCACCTTTTAGGCGCGTCAGCGCGAAGACACTTGGCACGTCGGGCCGGCGCTAACCGCCGGTTCCGTCGGAACGCAAGTCGCGCCAAGCGCGCTGCAGAGGTAGTTTGTTGGCGTTTGGCGAGACTCCTGCGCGCGCCCATGAGTGGACGTTGCGGAAAAGGATTGCGATAAAACAACGCCAAGGGCCATGCAAGCTCGCCAGTTTTTGATAGGGGGAAACCATGCTGATTGCGATCATCGAATTTGAACTGCAGGTTGGGGTGGACGGTGAGTTTCGGGAAATTCTGGACCGGCTGCTGCCACGATTGGTAACGATCGATGGCTTCCTCGGGGCTTATCCGTCCAGTAGCCTGACCCATCCCGGGCGGCTCTACGAAATCTCCTACTGGCGGGACGCCGCAGCACTCGCGCGCTGGGCCCAAGATCCTGACCACCAGCACGCGATGCAGCGTGGTCGCGAATCTATCTTGAAGTGGTATCGGATTCGGGTGGGCGAGGTGACCCGCGACTGGAGCATGGGGGAGGTGCCCGCGGATTTGGGCCCACCCAATGGGCTGGTGTAGGGCCAGTTTCTGCCGGTTAGAACATCGGATTGCGAGGCGCTATTCCAAGTAAAACCCGGCCGACGTCTTCCACGACATGCGCTTGCAGTTGGAGATGATGTCGGGCCACATTGAGATCGCGCACAGCGCGATCGAGAGCGGGTTCAAAAACAGCCGCTGTGCCGCCGATTTCCTGCAGTAGTCCGACCGCTTCCAGCGCCCGCTTGGCCGCAAAGACAATCGCCAAGCGCACGCGCGCTACCGCCGCCACATCCAGTAGGTTACCGCCTTGTACGGCGTCCCATGCCTGCTGCACATTTTGATAAAGATAAGCGCGACCACCTTCGATCGCAGCCTCCGCTTGCGCCAACATCATCTGCACCCGCGGCTCCTCGCGGGCGGCTTGTCTGCCGGCAAACGGCACGCGATCGAGCAACGGCAGTAGCGCGTCCATCGCACCACGCGCGATGCCGCAAGTCGCTGCGGCCTTGCTCATCGCAAAACGCAGGCTGATCGGCAGCCGCCAAGTGAGGGCGGGGTCGCGCGGCGCGCCGAATAAATCGACGGCGCGTGCGTGCGGCACGAAGACCTCTTTGAGCGTGAAATCATCGCTGGCCGTGCCTTGCAACCCACTGGTGTGCCAAGTGTCGAGCAACTCGGCGAGGTGTGCTGGCACAAAGATTAGGCGCATGAGCGGCGCGCCGTTTTCGCGCAGCCGCGGGGTATCCCCGGCATACACCGCACATAAACCGCCCAGCCAAGTGGCGTGCCGGCAGCCGCTGGCAAACCGCCAGTGACCGCTGACGAGCAAGCCGCCGTCGCACTCAACGGCCCGACCTCCGCCCACCACCGTGAGTGCCGCCACGGCGTGCGGTGTCTCCACCAGCATCTCACGCACGGTCTCCGGCGCGAGGAAAGCGTTAATGCAGGCGCTGGACTCGGACCCCACCATGGCACACCAGCCGCTAGAGGCATCGCCTTGCGACAGTGTTTCGATTACCCGCAGGTGGGTGATGGGATCCGCACCCGGCCCGCCATAATCTTCTGACACTTGCAGATTGAACGCCTGGAGCGCGTGCAACGCCGTGAGGACTGCAGGACTGAGTCGCCGGGTCTGCTCGATCCCCGCCGCCGCGAGCCGCAGCAACGGCTGCAGCGCCTGTGCACGCTGGGTGAGGTCAGTCACCAAAACCAGACACGTCTGGTGCTTGTGCGGTATTCCATGGAACTTCCTCAGTCTGCTTAAACAGCACCTAAAAGGTGTGCCGTTTAGACGCGGTTGATGTGGGATCCTCGGCTATTGGGCACGTCTTCCAAGCATCGCGGCGTGCGCTTGTTGCTGTGATGGGCGCTGTAATCAGACGCCGCTCACTCTCGGCATCGCGATTCAGGCCGTTGGGTCGCGCGGTTTTTCCAACTGTCTTTTCCAACGCGCCCGGCCGCGCCACCTTGTTAGGACTATAGGCCGGGAGCTGTTGATGACGAAAGCGTCTCGCGCCCCGCCGCGCCCAACACTTGCGTGGCGTGGCCCCGGCAGCAGGTGGCCGCAGTGGAGGCGGGACTATCCTGGTGAAACCACCCGATAGACCGGAAGTTTGCCGAATCGTATGCCTGCGCGGGCCGGCTGCCCGCTGGTTGCATGCGACCCGCAATGCTTCGGGTTCTCATTCGCGCAGGATTTTGCTAGGGTGACGACCGGTCGTAAACGATCAACTCGTGAGTTCCCGCATGCTGAATTTCCGCAATCCAACTTGGTCAGTGACCCGCCTTGGCACCTTGGTGGGGCTGGTGGCAGCCTTGGCTGGCTGCGGCAACAAGCCGCCCACGCCGCTGGCAGTGCCATTGGAGGTCACGCTCCTTACCATCGTACCGACCGACTCACCGGTCAGCGCCGAGTACGTGGCGCAAACGCAGAGTTCGCAACTGGTGAACATTCAGGCTCGGGTGTCGGGTTTCCTCGACAAACGCGTCTATACCGAAGGCGCCGTGGTCAAGACTGGCCAAGTGCTGTTCCAGATGGATCCTAAGCCCTTCCAAGTTCAGGTTGATGCGGCCGTGGCAGTCGTGCAGCGTAATCAAGCCGCTTTGGAGGTCGCCACCGCGAGCCTTAAACGCACCAAACCCCTCGTGCAACAGAACGCGTTGTCGCAAAAAGACTTAGACGACGCGCAGGGCCAATACGAGCAGTCTGAGGCGGCGGTGGCGCAGGCGCAGGCGCAGCTGGAGACGGCGCGCCTTAATTTGTCCTACACCACCATCACTTCACCGGTGGACGGCATCACCAGTTCCGCCGCGATTACCGACGGTAGCTACCTCAGCCCGCAGAACAGCCAACTGACCACGGTCTCGGTGATTACACCCATCTGGGTTAATTTCAGCTTGTCGGAAAATCAAGTTCAGCGTCTCGAGAACGAAACCAAGTCCGGGCGTATTCGCTTGCCGAAAGACCGCAACATGACCGTCGAGATTGAACGCTCTGACGGCAGCCTTTACCCGTTTACTGGCAAAATCACGTTCGCGAATCCTTCTTACAACACGGAGACTGGCACTTTCTTGCTGCGCGCGACGGTCGACAACCCCGAGGGCCAGTTGCGCCCCAACCAGTACGTGCGAGTGCGCCTGCTGGGCGCGGTGCGGCCGAACGCCATCTTGGTGCCCCAGCGAGCGGTGCAGCAGGGTGCGAAGGGGCACTTTGTTTGGTTGATAGACGAGGCCGGCAAAGCTGAGGTTCGGTCCATCATCGTGGGCGAGTGGCAGCGTGATAATTGGTTCGTCAACGACGGGCTAAATGCGGGTGAAAAAGTGGTCGTCGACGGTGCGCAGCGGCTTTATCAGGGCGCTACGGTGCAGGTGATGCCGGCGGTCAGCAAGGATGCGGCGGCCCCAGCCGCAGGCACCTAGAATGATCGCGTCACGAATTTCGGCCGCCCGTTTGACCCTGTGGGGCCCCGCGCGGCTCGCCCCCAACGTGCGGCGCTGAGGGCTCAATGTTCTCGCGCTTTTTTATTGATCGGCCGATTTTCGCCACCATTCTCGCGTTGTTGCTAGTGGTTGCCGGACTGGTGTCCTTGCTCGTGCTGCCGGTGCAGCAGTACCCCGCCATTACCCCCGTGCAGGTGACCGTTTCGGCAACCTATCCCGGGGCCGACGCGAAGACGCTGGCCGATGCTGTGGCCGGGCCTATTGAGGCCCAGATCAACGGCGTCGACAACATGCTCTATATGACCTCCACCAGCTCGGCCACGGGCCAGTTGAACTTGGTGGTCTATTTTGCGCTGGGTACCGACCCCGACATCGCGCAGGTGCAGGTGCAAAACCGGGTCAACTTGGCCGCACCCCAGCTGCCCAAGTCCGTGACCCAACAAGGCGTGTCGGTACAAAAGAAATCCTCCACCATCATGATGCTGCTGGCCGTGACCGGTGATAGCGAGCGTTACAGCGCGGATTACGTCGCTAACTACGCGAACGTGTATGTGCTCGACGCCATTAAACGGGTGCCGGGCGCCGGACAAGCGACGATCATGGGCGTGCCTAATCAAGCGATGCGCATCTGGATGCAGCCAGACCGCATGGCCTCGCTGGGCATCACCACGACCGACATTGCAAACGCCATCAGCGAACAAAATTCGCTATTTGGCGCGGGGCAGATTGGCCAAGAGCCCAGTAGTGGTCCTAACGAACTCACCTTCCCGGTGGTGACGCAGAGCCAGTTCACCGAACCCAAACAGTACGAAAACATCATCTTGCGCGCGAGCCAGGATGGCAGCGCTTTGGTGCGTGTGGGTGATGTGGCGCGCGCTGAAATCGGGCGTAGCCAATATGTTGTCGACAGTAAATTAAATAACCAACCCGGTACCTTCATCGCCATCTATCAGCAGGCGGGCGCTAACGGACTGGTGGTCTCCGATGCGGTGCGTAAGGCGCTGGCGGACATGAAAACGCGCTTCCCTGTGGGTATGGATTACGACGTGGCGCTCGATACCAATGACTTCGTGCGCATGTCGATTAAAGAAGTTATCAAGACGCTACTGGAAGCCATGGTGCTGGTGGTGATGGTGGTGTATCTGTTTTTGCAGAGCCTGCGCACCACACTGATTTGCACCGTGGCGATCGTGGTGGCGCTGGTAGCCACGTTCTCCGGCATGTTGATGCTCGGGTTTTCTATCAACCTGTTAACGCTGTTTGGCCTGATCCTCGCCATCGGGATGGTCGTCGACGATGCGATCGTCGTCGTAGAAAACGTCGAACGCATCATGCATCAGCACCATCTTTCACCGAAGGACGCCACCATTCGGGCGATGCAGGAGATTGGCAGTTCGTTGGTGGCGGTGGTGTTGGTGATGGTCTCGGTGTTCATTCCCGCGGCGCTGCTGCCCGGCACGACCGGGCAGTTGTACAAGCAATTCGCGGTCACGATTGTTATCTCTGTGTCGGTCTCGGGCTTCATTGCGCTGACCCTCACGCCGGCCATGTGCGCGTTGCTGCTCAAGCACACGCCACCACCCCAAAAAGGGTTTTTTGCGTGGTTTAATCGCCGGGTGGATGCTCTGACACGAGCCTTCGGCCACGCGGTGGAGCTGGTCATTAAGCGGATGGCATTAGCCTTCGTAATGCTGGTGGTGTTTCTGGGGTGCATTTGGCATTTGTTCCAGATTCTGCCCACCAGTTTTGTGCCGCAGGAAGATCAGGGCTACGCGATGGTGGCCATTATCATGCCGCAGGCCGCGAGCTTGGATCGCACGGAGGCCGTCGCGGAGCGCGTGGATGCTATTTTGGCCACTATCCCGGGCATCGAAAAACGCACGATGATCACGGGCTACAGCCTGCTCGACAGTGCTCTGAAGACCAACGCGGCCACGTTCTTCCTGACCTTCAAAGATTTCGAGGAACGCTACGCGACGATAGACAGCGCAAAGACCCAAAACACCCGCGCTATCCTCCGGGAGTTTTTTAGTCAGGCGCGGCACATCGAAGAAGCCATCGTATTGCCCATCGCGCCACCGGCGATTCCCGGCATTGGCACGACCGGTGGGTTTGAGTTCTGGATTCAAGACACTACCGCGGGTAGCCCAGCGGCTCTCGACGTGCAAACCAAAGCGTTTATCGCCAGGGCCAGCAAACGCCCAGAACTGGCGCCGCTGCGTTCAACCTTCAATGCCAACACCCAACAACTGCGCGCAGTGGTCGATCGCGACAAGGCCACGTTGCTCGGGGTGGCGGTGCCAGATGTCTACACCGCCATTCAGGCCCAGTTTGGCTCGCTCAACGTCAGTCAGTTCAGCGAATACAGCCAAACTTGGTGGGTGATAGTGCAGTCCGACGCGGCGTTTCGCCGCGAACCGGCAGACCTCACGCGCTTATACACACGTTCTGCCGATAAAAAAATGGTGCCGTTGTCCGCGGTGGTCACTACGGAATGGACCACGGGACCCGATATGGTGCCTCACTTCAATGGTTTCCCGGCCGCCGAAATCATCGGTGGCGCGGCGCCGGGCTATAGCTCGGGTCAGGCCATTGCGGCCATGGAGGAATTGGCGGCCGATCTGCCGGCGGGGTATGCGTTTGCTTGGTCGGGTGTGGCCTACGAGGAGAAGCAGTCCGGCGGCACCTCAACCATCGCTTTTGCTTTTGGCATGCTGATCGTTTTCATGGTGCTGGCGGCGCAGTACGAATCTTGGACGCTGCCGGGCGCGGTGATGACGGCCATTCCGTTCGGGGTGCTCGGCGCGCTCCTGACCAACTATATTCGCGGGCTCGAAAACGACGTCTATTTCCAAATTGGCCTACTGGTATTGATAGGTCTCGGCGCCAAGAACGCCGTGTTGCGGGTCTCGGCGGCGGTAGATTTTCGTAAGCAAGGCAAGACCATCATGGAAGCCACGGTGCTGGCCGGCGAGCAACGGCTACGCCCGATTATCATGACCTCCCTCGCTTTCGCCGTGGGCTGTCTGCCGCTGGCCATTGCCGTGGGCGCAGGCGCTAACGCGCGGCACTCAATCGGCACGGGCATCATGGGCGGCATGCTGGCGGAGACCACCTTGGCAATGCTTTACGTGCCGCTGTTGTTCTATGTTTTCGACCAACTCGCTGAACGCCGTAAAGCCAAAGCCGAGGCCAAAGACCAGGCGGCAAAACTGAAGGCTGCGGCCCATGAGGCGGCGGCGCCATGAGGTCTTGCGCACCGCTAGTGGCGAACTGCCCGGCCGACTGGGTTCTACGCGGCTTGCACCGGTGCGCCAAGCCGTTGGTTCTGGGCGCTGCGGCTAACGCGGGCTCGCGGCGGTCCGCTGTTTGCCGAATGTCCCCCCAATGATCCGTCCTCGTCGCCAATTTTTAACATTCGCGCTGGCTGCTTGTGCGATTGCGCTCAGCAGTGGTTGCATGATGGGCCCCAACTACGAGCGCCCCGCGGTGACCGCGCCGGCAGCCTTTGCGCACGAAACCGCCGCGGCTGCCGCCACGGCAGACACCACGTGGTGGAACCAGTTTAAAGATCCGGTCCTCGACCAGCTGATCCTCGAGGGACTTGCCCACAATAGCGACATTGCCATTGCGGCGACCAACGTGGACAACCTGTCTGCCGTGCTGTTGCAAACGCGTTCCCAGTTATTCCCGCAGCCCGGCTACGGTGTGAGCGGCCAAGGCCAGCATGGCGCGCTGCCCACTACCGTTTACAACGCGACGCTGTCGGCCAGTTGGGAACTCGACCTCTGGGGCCGTATCCGACGCCAGTCTGAATCGGCTTTCGCCAACGTGCTGGCGAGCGACGAGGCACGGCGCGGCGTGGTGCTATCGCTGGTGGCAACGATCGCTGACAGCTATTTGCAGCTGTGCGGTCTGGATGCTCAATTGGCGGTCGCCAAGCGCACGCTGAGCACCTATAAAGATTCGGTAGCCCTGTTCACGCTGCAGTATCAGTACGGCCAAGTATCACAAATGAATGTGGCGCAGGCCCAGTCTCAGTACGAGACGGCGGCGGCGCAGATTCCCGTCATCGAAACTCAAATTGGGCAGCTTGAGAACGCCCTCGCGGTGTTGGTGGGGCGTGATCCGGGCCCGATTACCCGCGGCAAGTCGGTGGACGAGCTTATTTTGCCGCCGGTGCCGCAGGGGGTTCCCTCAGACTTGCTTGAAAGGCGGCCTGACTTGCTGCAAGCCGAGCAGCAGCTCATTTCGGCTAACGCACAGATCGGTGCCGCCAAGGCGCTGTACTTCCCCAAAATATCGCTCACCGGGGTGTTAGGCACGGCCAGCACGGATCTAACGGATCTTTTTAAGGGATCGGCGCGGGTCTGGACCTACGCCGGTAGCCTAGCCGGACCCATTTTTACGTTCGGTGCTATTAGTGGGCAGGTTGCGCAAGCCGAGGCGGCACAAAACTCAGCCCTGTTGAGTTATCAGCTGGCCATCCGCAATGCCTTTTCCGACGTGGACAACGCCTTGATTGCCAACCAACAACTGCAAGTCCAACTGGCCGCGCAGGTCCGTCTGGTGGCCGCCCTGAAACAATACACGGACTTGGCGAACTTGCAGTTTGTCGGTGGTTACACCAGCTACACGACCGTGCTGCAGGCCGAACAGAGCCTGTTCCCAGCGGAGTTATCCTTGGCCGGGCTGCGTGCGCAACTGCTGACATCCTCAGTAAACACCTACAAGGCCATGGGCGGGGGCTGGGTGACGCAGGCCGATCGACTCACGACGCCGGTGCCCAAATCACCGCCAACGCTACCCACGCGCCCACCGCTGTTCTAGCGGTATACGTCGCGGTGGCGACCCACCGAGTAGGGCGGCGCGAACACCCCTTGGGGCGGCCGTGGACTGACATCACGCAGGCACGCAGATCCCGAGCCTACTCTGTCAATTATCAACACCACCAAGCGGCACTGTCAGGGCTTTGTCATTTAATGCCGGCAAGCTTCACCGCGGTCCCTTAACACTAGGCGCTGGCGGTGGACAGTCGCGCGCAACGACTCTGGACAACTATCCATCGCTGGGCCCGCGCGCCGCACCCGCGAGTTCGCTGCGGCTTGACGAGGTCCCCTGACGGATGACGCCGCCTAAACCCCCGCCGAAGTTCGGCCGTGCGCGGCAGTTGGCGCAGGCCGTGGCGCTGCTCGACGCTGGATATCTGGAACCCGCTTGCGAGGCGTTACGAACGCTAGTGGCCGTCAATCCGCAAGACCCAGAGGCCCATTACCAGTTGGGCCTCGCTTTGGGAAAGTCGGGTCAGGTGCAAGCATCCCGGGCAAGCTTTGCGCAGGCGGTTGCCGTGGATAAGGACTTCGCCAAAGGGTGGTATCGATTGGGCAACGCAAGTCACGCGGCGGGGGAACTCGCCGGCGCGCTGCAGTGCTACCAACGGGCCGCGGTACTCAGTCCAGCCACTGCGGTTTTTCATTTCAATTGCGCCGTCGTACTGCGCCAACTCAATCGTTGCGAAGATGCGCGGCTAAGCTATCAGCGCGTTATCGCGCTAGATTCCACGCACGCCGATGCCCATTACAACCTCGGCAACCTGTTGCGTGATGCGCACCGATCGGCGGAGGCCGTGCCCTGTTATGAACGCGCGCTGGCGCTGCGGCCTTTGCACGCAGAGTCCTACCTCAACCTGGCGGCAGCGCTGGGCGAGTGCGGCCGACTGGCGGAAGTGGCCGCGGTCTACACGCGTGCTCTCGCGCTGTTGCCGCGGTGTTCGCAGGCGCACCTCAATCAAGCCCTACACCAGTTATTACTGGGTGATTTCGCGGCGGGTTGGGCCGGTTATGAAGCCCGGCTAAACCATCCTCTAGGGCTTGCTAACCGCGAGTTCGAAGCACCGCCGTGGCGTGGCGACTGGCCGCTGACTAAGCGCACCTTATTGGTCTACGCCGAGCAGGGACTGGGCGATTTTCTGCAGTTTTATCGCTATGTGCCGGCGTTATTAGCGCGTGGCGCACGCGTTATTTTGGAAGTGCCAACCGCCCTCGTGCCATTGCTCCCGGCGCCCGCGCCAGGTCTGAGCGTGTTGCCGGTTGGCGCCACCCGGCCCCCCTTTGATGGACACTGTGCGCTGCTGAGTTTGCCCTTGGCGTTTGGCACGCGTCTGAGTTCCATACCCGCGGCGGTGCCCTATTTAAGCCCCCCGCCGGCGCTGGCGACACAGTGGCGGGCGCGCTTAGGCGTGCGTCGGCAATGGCGGGTAGGACTGGTCTGGTTCGGTAACCCGCAACATGCTAACGATCGCAATCGCAGTATTGCTTTGGAGCTGTTAGAGCCGCTGCTGGCGCTGCCGGTAGCATTCCACTCTTTGCACAATCAGGTGCGACCCGCTGACTTGCCGATGTTCGCCCGGCATCCTGAAATCTGCCGTCACGAGTCTAATCTGCTGGACTTCGCCCACACCGCGGCGTTGATCGATACTTTGGATTTGGTGATCAGTGTCGACACCTCGGTGGCGCATCTCGCCGGTGCGCTGGCAAAACCCCTCTGGGTACTATTGCCCTACGTGCCCGATTTCCGCTGGCTGCTCACACGCACGGATAGTCCGTGGTACCCCACTGCGCGGCTTTTCCGGCAGCCTACGCAGGGCGATTGGCACGACGTGGTGGCTAGGGTGGGGCGTGCGCTGCTGGAGATGACGCAGGCGACCCAGCACCCGCCGAACAGTGGGGGTCTTGCTTAAAACGCCTACCGGTGGCGTGATGTTTGACTGGCGCTGTGGTGAGGGGCAAGCGGCGCGGATGAGTGTTTTTAACTGTCCAAGCCCATGGGCGTGCAGCCCGTTTAGGCATCCCTCTGCAGTTTTTTTTATTGTCCAAGCTTGCTGCGCCAAGTTTGAGAAATCGCAGCATGGCGATCGGCAATGACTCAGCCAACCTCGGGCTGCGGGCAGGTTATTTGGGTCTGCGGACCACTTCTCTAGATGCCCGATTTTATTCGTATTAATCGGGGCCTCTGAGCAGCAATTCTCAACAGTATCCACGCACAGGGAAACCGGCATCAGCCACCGCTTAACGCTTGATGACGCTAAGATGCAAGCCTAAAAATACCGTTACAAGCAGCCATCCTGAATGGTTGTTATAAGGTTGGGCGCGGGCCCTGTTGCGGGCCCTGTTGCGGGCCGTGTTGATGTTTTCAAAGGAATCTTCTGATGTTCAATTGGCGCAGGCTAGCCGCTATTTATTTGGTTCCGGCCGGTGTTTTTCAGTCGGTCGTGGTGGGTGGCGCGTATGGGACGGGACGCGAAGTGGTGGAATTTGTCTCAGCCTTTGGTCCGTTGGGTGGCTTAGCGGGCATTGCGCTGGTCACTTTGGGCTTCACGGCCGTGCTCGCCGCTAGTTTCGAGTTTGCTCGTCTGTTTCGGGTGTACAACTATCGTGACTTTCTCCATACCCTGCTGGGACCCTGTTGGGTGGCCTACGAGATTTGTTTCATCGTATTGTTGATCATCGTTCTGGCGGTCACCGGGGCGGCCGCTGGGCGGGTGTTGGGGGATGCCGTCGGCATGCCCTCTCAGGTGGGTACGCTGCTGATGTTGTCGGTGGTCGTGCTGTGTAATTTCTTTGGTCGTCGTCTGGTGGCGGTCACGCTAACCGCGGGCGCCGTGGCTATCAGTCTGGGGCTAGTCAGCCTGTGTGCTTTGGTGTGGCAGGCGAGCGGGGATAACATCTGGGTCGCGCTGAGTAGTGGTGAGATGAAATCTGGCTGGTTTACCCATGCCGCCCAATTCACGATGTACAACAGCGCGCTGGTGCCCGTATTGCTGTATTCCACCACCGCTATCGAACAGCGTGGGCAGGCCTTGGGGGCGGCGTTTATTGCGGCGTGCGCCGGGGTATTACCCGCGCTCTTGCTGCATCTGAGTTTTATGGCCAATTACCCGCAGATCATTACCGAACCGGTGCCTGCTTACTGGCTGGTAGTGCACTATGGGGCACCCGTTTGCTTGTGGATTTACGTCGGATTATTGTTCATGACGATCGTGCAAACCGGCGTTGGTGTGTTACAGGGGCTGAACGAAAGGCTAGATGCTTGGCGCATCCAGACCTCGGGGCGGGCTTTCCCCGCGTGGTGTCACGCGCTGTTTGCGGCGGTCCTGACCGGGCTTAGTCTGTGGTTGTCGCGGGTGGGGATTGTGGATCTCATCGCGCAGGGTTACGGCAGCCTTGCGTGGTGTTTTTTGGTCGTGTTTACATTGCCGTTGTTGAGCTTGGGTATCTGGAAAATCTTTCGCGCATCAACGCAATCCACCTGAAGGAGTTAACGATGTCCCATCAAATTATTGGCGGTCAGCTAAGACTAGCGGACGGTAAAGCATTGCCGTTATCGAAAGGCGTGCGCGCCGGCGACTTGGTGCTGCTCTCGGGCCAACTGGGTTTGGATAGCACCGGCAAACTGGCCGGCGCGGATATTGAAACTCAAACTCGGCAGGCGCTGGAGAACGTCACACAAATTTTGCGGGAGGCTGGCTGCACGCTCGGTCACGTGATCAAGGCAACCGTGTGGTTGACCGATCGCGAACATTTCGCGCGCTTCAATGCGGTTTACGCCAGCTATTTTCCCGCCTCTCCACCGGTGCGCTCCACCGTGGTCTCGGGTCTCGTGCTGGCGGGCGCGTTGGTCGAAATTGAAGTCATGGCCTACGCGCCTTAAGGATCCAGCATGCGCTATCTCGAAAGTCAGGTACCTCCCGATGCACAGGCTTTTGTGGCGCCGACTACCGATGCCTTTGTAGAACTAACCGTTGCACTAACGCTCATCATTGGCCTGCTGGCGCTGGCAGCAGGCCGATTTGGGCGTCAGCGCTGGCTGACGTTTTGGGGGCGCGTCACGTTGTTGGCCTGTGCGGTGTATTACGTGTGGACGGGGCTCCCTTAAACCTCGGGCACTGGGTGCGCGCCGGGTCCTGTTCGATGCAAGTCGAGCAACCCCGCCTTGATGGCGATCAAACATAAATCCACATCGGTCGTCACGTTAAGTTTTTTTCGCAGATTTTTGCGATGGGTCTGTACGGTTTTAGCCGTTAGCACGAGTTGGTTAGCAATCTGTTTGACGGACAAGCCTTGCGCCAGCAGGGTGAGGACTTCGGTTTCCTTGGGGGTTAACAGCGCGAGCCCCTCCAAAGGATCCGAATTGGCGCGTTGCGTCGCCAAAAAAGCCGCCACCCCTGGGCTTATCGCCATTTCACCCGCAGCGACGCGCCGAACACCTTCGGCAATCTCGTGGGTTGAAATGTGCTTGGACAAAAAACCCACCGCGCCCAGTTGTAACAGCGCCAGCGGATAGCAGTCTTGGTCGTGGGCGGAGAGACCCACGATACGGATGTCAGGTTGTAACGCCAGCAAACGTTTGGCGACCCCTGTGCCGGTTTCCTGTTTCAGTTCGATATCGAGCAAGACGATGTCGACATGCTGTTGGCTGACCATTTGTTCAGCGGCGGCACCAGAAGTGGCAATCCCCACAATTTGGATGGTGCGGTCCGCGCTGAGCCGCGTGGCCAGCATTTCGGCGATGAATTTATGATCCTCAACTAACAAAACACGATAGGGCGGCTGCAAGGCTTTTCGGCTCACGAGGTCCTCCTGACTTTGCTTTATTTTTGTTAACTCCAGCGTGTACGTCGGTAGGCGACTTTCATTGCGCGCCAGCAACGTGGGCAGTTAACCCTAGCAGGTGCCCCCGTGGCTGACAAACGCTGCGCTGGCGGCGGCCGGCTTCAGGGATCGAGACGGGCAATGGCCTCCAACAGCGCCGGATGCACATCAGGTGGTGCGCAAACCACTCCCCGGTTGGCGGACAGCCCGGCACCTAACGAGAAATCGAGCGGCCGCGCGTCGATGTCGGTGACCAGCGCACCGGCCTCCTGCGCAACTAACATCCCGGCGGCGTGGTCCCAGATTTTTTCGACGTAATCGCTGCGCGTGGGGAGGCGCAAATAAGCATCGGCTTGGCCACGCGCCACCACCGCGTATTTACACTGGCTGTCCAAGCGCGCCGGTTTGCCGGTTGCTTGCAGAAATTCGCGGACCTGCGAGGCACTGTCCAGCCGCGAGTGTCCGGCTTCCACCGACTCGCACATCCGCAGACTGGCTAACGGTCGCCCCAGCGTGATCGCGATGCGGTGCGGCGCTGCCTGCACATCGAGACCCGGGATGCACCACGCGCCACCGCCGCGGGTGGCGTAGAAGAGCGTGCCCGCCGGGTCTGGTTGGTCGAATGAGCGCGCGAAATCCATCCCTAAATTGGGGCAGCCCAGCACCCCTGCGACGACCACGCCGTTTTCAATGAGCGCCAGCGAAATGGCGTACTGCCCGCCGCGCAAAAAACCCTTCGTACCGTCGATGGGATCGAGCGTCCAGTAGCGGTTGGCGGTGGCGTCGTGGTTACCTTCATCGATCGCATCCAACACCCCGTCCCTGTCGATATTCGGCCATAAGGCACTCACCGCATGGGTCACGGCGTCGGCCATTTCACGCTGAGCCGCGCCCCGTAAGTCGCTGGCCGACTCCTCGGCGACCAATGCATACTGGCCGAGTCCCGCGCGTAGGCGCAGGCACACCACTGCTTGCGCGGCAAAATCCGCTAGCGTCACCGGGCTAAAATCGTCTTTGGTCAGACGGGCGAGAGTCTGGAGATTGCGCTGCGCGGCGCGCGCGACGTGGCAGGCCTCGGCAACAGCGAGGAGCGCGGTATGGAGCGGTTCGATCATGGGCATGCTGGCTCTTAACGATGGGTTAAAAAAAGTGAGACCACTACCTTAAGCGTTGGCCGCCGCAACGCGCAATGCGGCGCCGCGACGCGCTCAGCGTGTGGGGGCGGCCAGCCTTGGCTATACTCGATGCCGACCGGTGGCACACCGGCTTGCCGCACTATCTTCAGGAGGCTCCATGTCCGCAGAAACCGTCTATGCCATTGCGCCTGCAGCCTTGGCCCGCACGCATCTCACCAGTGAAAAATACACCGCGATGTATCAACAATCGCTGGCCGATCCCGACGGTTTCTGGGCCGCGCAAGCCGCAGAATTTGTCACTTGGGACCGGCCCTGGGATCGGGTTTCCAACTGGGATTTTCATCAAGCTGACATCCGCTGGTATGAGGGTGCGCAACTCAATGTGGCTTACAACTGCATTGACCGACACCTAGCCACACGGGGCGACCAAACGGCCATTCTGTGGGAGGGTGACGATCCGAGTCAGACGCGTCGGGTGACCTACCGCGAACTGCACGAAGCCACCTGTCGTTTTGCCAATGCGCTGCAAGCGCGTGGCGTGCGCAAAGGCGATCGCGTCTCGATTTACATGCCGATGATCCCGGAAGCCGCGGTGGCCATGCTGGCCTGCGCGCGCCTTGGCGCCGTGCATTCCGTGGTGTTTGGCGGCTTCTCCCCCGAAGCATTGAAAGACCGTATCCTGGATTCCGATTGTCAGGTGGTGATTACGGCGGATGAAGGCCTGCGTGCCGGGCGCTCCATTCCGCTGAAGGCCAACACCGATTTGGCGCTTAAAGAATGTCCCAATGTGCACACCGTGTTTGTGGTGCGGCACACCAGTAGTGCGATCGACTGGCTGGCCGGGCGCGATGTGTGGTTTCACGAGGCGAGCGCGAGCGCCAGTGCGGAGTGTCCGCCGGTTAGTGTGGACGCCGAACATCCGCTATTCATCCTATATACCTCCGGATCTACCGGCAAACCCAAAGGCGTGCTGCACACCAGCGGGGGTTACCTCACCTACGCGGCGATGACCCACAAATACGTGTTCGATTATCACGATGGCGATATTTACTGGTGCACCGCGGATGTGGGCTGGGTCACTGGCCACACCTATATTATTTACGGCCCACTCGCTAACGCCGCCACCACCCTCATGTTTGAGGGCGTGCCCACGTGGCCGGACAGCGGGCGTTTCTGGCAAGTTATCGATAAGCATCAGGTCAACATTTTTTACACCGCGCCCACGGCATTGCGCGCCTTGATGGCCCACGGCGACGAACCCGTTAAGCGGCATTCCCGCGCCTCTTTGCGCTTGCTCGGTTCGGTGGGCGAACCCATTAATCCTGAGGCTTGGGAGTGGTACTACCGGGTGGTGGGAGATCAGCGTTGCCCGATCGTCGATACTTGGTGGCAGACCGAAACAGGCGGCATCCTCATTACGCCGCTGCCGGGCGCATGCGCCTTGAAGCCCGGCTCCGCCACCCTGCCATTTTTTGGCATTGAGCCGGCGCTACTCGATGAACAAGGCAACGAGCTACAGGGTCCGGCAGCTGGCGCTTTAGTCATCAAGAACTCTTGGCCTGGGCAGATGCGCACCGTTTATGGTGATCATCAGCGCTTTAAAGAAACTTACTTTGCCATGTTCCCCGGGGCCTATTTCACGGGCGATGGCGCGCGCCGCGACGCCGATGGTTATTACTGGATCACTGGGCGCATCGACGATGTGCTGAACGTGTCGGGGCATCGCTTGGGCACCGCGGAAATCGAGAGTGCGCTCGTGCTTCACCGGGCCGTGTCGGAAGCGGCGGTGGTCGGTTATCCGCACCCGATAAAAGGGCAAGGCGTCTACGCCTACGTGACCCTGATGCACGGGCTCGTGCCTGATGCCGCGCTTAACCGGGAATTGATCGCGCACGTGCGCCAAGAAATCGGCGCCCTTGCGGCACCGGACATCATCCAGTGGGCACCGGGTCTGCCGAAAACCCGCTCCGGTAAAATCATGCGGCGAATTCTGCGCAAAATCGCTGCCAATGAAATCGACAACCTAGGTGATATCAGTACGCTGGCAGATCCGGCGGTGGTCGAGGATTTGCTCGCGAACCGCCACACCCAGTAAACCTTCGGGCAGGCTCATGCAACCCCAAGCGGACTGGCAGCGCCTGCAGGCAGAATTCCTGGATAACTGGTTGCAGTGGGCCAGTCTTGGGCGCGAACTCCCGCAGGAGGCCACTTGGGCGCTGTGGGAAAAATTTGCCGGCGAGGTGGCGGGCAGCACGCCGTGGACCTCGTTTGGGCTGTTCGCGCAGCTGCTATCTGCCTACGGGGAACCCTCGGCGCGCGGGCGACGGCGGAACGCCACTATCACGCCGGCACTCCAAAGGTTACTGAAGCGCTTCATCCAAGGCATCGACGCCGCCCTACTGGCCGCGGTCGCTGCGGGAGAAGTGCCCGCGGTGCCCCGGTGGCCGGCTTTCGGTGTGACCCGTGAATGGCAAAACGCTTACGCCACCTTGGTGGCAGCACAGCGGGCAGAGCGGCTGGCGGCAGTGGCGTTGCAGTTAGCTCAGTGGGCGGCTCTGCGGGCTGGCGTCGTCGCTTTTAGCGCAAGCCTAGAGCGCGAAGACGACGGGCCGCCCATTGCCTCGTTGCGGGGCCTTTATGAGGCGTTTATCGACCACTTAGAAACGGCCTATCTGGCACAAGCGCGGCTGCCCAGTTATGCGCAAACCTTCGGTGAATATCTCAACGCGAGCTTGGGGCTGCGCGCCACGCTGCAGGCCTGGGCGCAGCGCAGCGTACCGTTGCTGGGAATCCCCACGCTGGCAGAATTTGTGTTGCTGGGGCAGCGGGTGGCGGCGTTAGAAGCTGTCTCACGGGTGCCGCCGGTCGTCGATGCAACGCGGCCACGGCCGCGCAGCCCGCC
Organism: Klebsiella pneumoniae; assembly: GCA_945862315.1. Taxonomy (GTDB): domain Bacteria; phylum Pseudomonadota; class Gammaproteobacteria. Next base: position 38,421 of record CAMAXW010000007.1, on the reverse strand, counting down.
GGGCGTCGCAGGCGCGCGCCGGCAGCCCAAGGTGGCGTCTGGTCCCCTGCCCGCAACGTCCCCAAAGAAGCCCCGCCAGCCGCGGGGCAAGTCAGATGGGAAAGCTGGGCTGTGATAGCGATGGCGGTTCGCTTAGGTTTGGCGGTCGATCGGGAGCTTGCCGATGCCGCGACTTGACTTAACTTGGGCCGATTTGCGGCAAGAACTGGGCGAGTGGGAGCGTTCGGTGTCCCATGGAATGGCCGCGTTGCACACCCACCCCGATCCCAATCCGTTGCCGGGCGGCTCTGCCCGAACCTTGGTGTTGTGCTGCGGTAAAGCCCGTCTGTTCCGTTACACACCCCTGCGGGACCAGGTGCAGTCGGTGCCAACGTTAATCGTCTACGGGCTGGTGAATCGTCCCTCGATCGCCGATTTGCAGCCCGATCGCTCGTTGGTGAGAGCGCTCCTCACGCAGGGTGTGGATGTCCACCTGATTGAATGGGAGGACCCCACGGTGCTCGATCGCGACCGTGGTTTGCACGACTACATCAATCGCGATCTGGCGGACTGTGTTGCATGGTTGGCTGCTGCCGGGCCGATCAATGTGATGGGGATTTGTCAGGGCGGCACGTTTGCGCTGTGTTATGCCGCCCTCAACCCGGCCCGTGTGCGAAATCTGGTGCTGACGGTGACGCCGGTTGATTTCCACACCCCGGACGACCTTCTCAGTCACTTGTTGCGCCACGTCGATAGCAACCGCTTGGGCGAGCAGAACCTCAGCGGGGATGCGCTCAATAGCCTGTTTCTGACTTTAAAACCCTATCGCCTGCGACACCAGAAATACGTGGACTTAGTCGACCAAATGGCCGACCCCGCCGCGCTAACGACGTTCCTGCGGATGGAAAAATGGATTTTCGACAGCCCCGATCTGGCGGCTTTGGCGCTTTTAGAGTTTGCGCGTGACTTTTACCGCGACAACGCTTTGTGTGAAGGGCGTTTGCGTGTCGGCGGGCACGGCGTGGCGCTAGACCAAATAACCATGCCGGTGCTCAATATTTATGCCCGTGCCGATCATCTGGTGCCGCCGGCGTCTGCGCAGGCTTTGGCGGGTAAAATTTCGACCACGGATTATCAGGAACTGGCGGTGCCAGGTGGCCATATTGGTATTTATGTGGGTGCGGCGCGGACTTTGGTCGCGCGCACGATAGCGCAGTGGCTAGAACGGCGGAGCGCGGCGTAAAACTGGCTGTCTTGGCGTGGTGCTAAGGGTGGGGGTCGAGCGACTGTGCGCTACAAAAAAAGCACCCCCGAAGACCGGCCGGGAGGCCGATCGACGAGGGCAGAGGGGAGGTCAAACGAGAGAGAGAGGGAGAGACGGCGTCGTCTCGAAAATTTTCCGCAGCGCGCTATTAAGCCGCTTTACGGACCACCACCGGCTTGACCATGACGGCTTCGGCCTGAGTGGTAAAAAATTGGAAGCCTTTTTCGAACCAGCCCTTGTAGTCCTCGCGTGCCGCCAAGAACATGTCGGTGGTTTCGCGGCTCGTCGCCATCAGACGCGTGCTGTAATCGCCGGCCAATTTGCTCTGGGCGTCAAATAATTCAGGCAACGCTTTGTGTTGCTCAAAATTGCAGGCCCACTGTTTAGCGGTCTCCAAAGCACCCTCGCAAAAAGCGGTCTGAGTTTTGGACAAATTCCCCCAAAACTTGCTGTTGAGTGCTTCCAGCGTTTTGCCAGATTCCAGGGCAGCTTTCATAAACGCGTCACGTTGAGTGCTGAAATTGTCCATGGTCGTGTGCTCCTGATCTGTTTGGGGTTATTGCAAAGCAGCATTTGTGCGACGCAGCATAGCGATCGTGTCGAAGCGGTGTCAACACATTTTTAAGAGATTTTTACCTTCGCGGTGCCGGCCAATTTTGCAGCGCGGCAAGGACGACCAGAATGAACCGGAAAAATGTGAGTAATTGTTCGTGCAAGTCGCAGATTCCTTCAAATTAGGGTGTCGATTGGATTAGAGTGGCTGCTGTTTCGCTCTTGAGCGGTGTTGTTTAGCGATCGTTGTGCCTGAGGAGGCTCAGTCGGCGGGCGCGCATTGGAGAAAAATTGATGACGAAAAATCCCGAACTAGCGGCGTGGGTCGAAGAGACCGCGTTGCTCACACAACCTGCGCACATCCACTGGTGTGATGGTTCTGATGAAGAAAATGAGCAGCTGACCGACAGCATGTTGGCCGACGGCACGTTACTGCGCCTGAACGAGCAGACGCATCCCAACTGCTACCTGCACCGCTCTAATCCGAACGACGTGGCGCGAGTCGAGCACCTAACCTTTGTGTGCACCGCGGCGCAAGCAGACGCGGGGCCCAACAATAATTGGATGGCGCCAGCTGAGGGCCACCAGATCGTCGATGCGCTCTATGCCGGTTGTATGCGCGGCCGCACGATGTACGTCATTCCGTATCTGATGGGCCCTTACGGCTCGCCGTATTCGCGGGCCGGCGTGGAAATTACCGACAGCCCCTATGTGGTCGCCAATATGCGCATCATGGCGCGAACCGGCACGCGCGCGCTGGCGCACATCGAGGCGGGAAATTCGTTCGTGAAAGGCTTGCACTCCATCGGTGACCTTGACCCCGCGCGGCGCTACATCATGCATTTCCCGGAGCAGCTGCTCATCAAGAGCATAGGCTCGGGCTACGGTGGCAACGCGTTGTTGGGCAAAAAATGTCATGCCCTACGGATTGCCAGTTGGCAGGCGCGCACGGAAGGCTGGCTTGCTGAACATATGCTCATCCTGGGTATTGAAGACCCCACCGGGCGGACCACCTATGTGGCGGCGGCGTTTCCCTCCGCGTGTGGCAAAACCAATTTGGCCATGCTGGTGCCACCAGCGGCCTATGCCGGCTGGAAAGTCTGGACCGTGGGTGACGACATCGCGTGGTTGCATCTAGGCGAAGACGGCCGGCTGTGGGCCATTAACCCTGAGGCAGGATTTTTTGGGGTGGCGCCAGGCACCAGCCTAAAAACCAATCCCAACTGCATGCAGACCTTAGGTCGTAACACCCTGTACACCAACGTGGGAATGACCGCCGATGGACAGCCTTGGTGGGAGGGTATCGATGGCGATAGGCCCGCCGGATTGATTGATTGGCAGGGGCGCCCGCATGATCCCGCTAATGGACCCGCGGCGCATCCGAATGCCCGCTTTACGGTTGCGGCGGCGCAATGCCCTAGCTATTCCCCGCAGGCCAATATGCCGCAAGGCGTCCCTATTTCGGCCATTATCTTTGGTGGTCGCCGCTCGACGGTGGCGCCCTTAGTGCTGGAATCGTTGGACTGGGAGCACGGCGTTTTTGCGGGGGCCGCAGTGGCCTCCGAAACGACCGCCGCCGCTGCGGGGCAGGTGGGTCAGGTACGCCGCGATCCCATGGCGATGAAACCCTTCTGTGGCTACAACTTTGCGGACTACTGGACGCACTGGCTGAGTGTCGGGGAACGTGCCTCGCAGCCGCCTAAAATCTTCCATGTCAATTGGTTTCGCAAAGACGCTGAGGGCCGCTTTATGTGGCCGGGCTACGGCGACAATATGCGGGTGCTGAAGTGGATCACCGAACGGTGTGCCGGTGAGGCGCAGGCCCTCAGCACACCCGTGGGCTTGATGCCCCGGGCCGAGGATCTGGACCTCACCGGTTTAACGGTCTCCGCGCAAACGCTAGACGCTTTGCTGGCTGTGGATCCCAGTGTTTGGTCCGCAGAAATGGACGACTTGGAAACGTTTTTTGCGAGTTTCGGTACCCGGACACCCGCAGCATTACTGCAACAAATAGCGCGCATTAGGGGCGCATTTGCTCGGTCTGCTGCCACCTAGGTCAGGCGGTGGACGGTTCCGCCGAGACTCGGCGGAACCGTTTTGCCGACGAGTTATTCGTCTAACGGTGGTTCTGGCTGGGTGCTGCGATCGGGCCTGAACAAACCGCTCGATTTCATGACGCTTTCCTGGATTCCCTGCCAGAGCTCAATATTACGTTTGGCGGTCTCGGCAAACATGCCGGAGATAGGATTGGTCTCCAGTGCGGTGGTGAATTGGTTTTGTAGCTGTTTTTGCTGCTCATACAGCACATTGACGCTGGTCCGCATGAAATCCCCTGCCATGCCACGGGCCGAGTTGCCATAAAAACCGATCAATTGTTGGAGCGCATCGGTTGAGAAAATGGGGTCGCCCCCGTCTTCTTGGTCAATGATGATTTGCAGCAGGATGTTACGGGTAATATCTTCGCCGGATTTTTTATCGATCACACAAAAAGGCGTCTCATCTAGCACGAGCTTGCGAACGTCATTTAGCGTGACGTACTTGCTCTCGTTGGTGTCGTAAAGGCGGCGATTCGGATATTTTTTTATCACCCGCTTGTTAATTGCGCTCTCAGTCATAGATCACGGCTCCCGATGTTGGCCTGCTGGCCGGGTGAGTTCAGTATTTGCGGTTGGGCACGGTAGTGGGGAGTGCCAAGCAAGATATTTCCGGCGCTGTGGCCGGTGGGGGAAGCTGCGGCGTTGAGTACCACTTGGACGATATGGTCATGGCGCAGCCAGCCGGACGGCCGCACGGTTCCTCGCGCTGGATATTTCCCCAATGGCGGCATAAAACTCCTTTTGAGCCAGCGCTAAAATCTCTATTTTCCTGAGTAGCTTGCCCTGAATCTAAATTGCACAGCAGCGCATTGCAAGTAACTCTGACGCCCACCGCGGGTGGTGGGCGCTTTCAGTTATCGCTAGAGGTGGATCATGCGGTTATCCGCGCCTAGGGCGGCCTCGTGCAGGCCTTCACTGAGCGTTGGATGGGCGTGTACGGTCCGGGCGATGTCTTCGGCAGAGGCGTTAAAGGCCATCGCCAGTACTGCTTCTGCGATCAGCTCCGAGGCTTGCGGCCCAATGATATGCACGCCTAAGACTTCATCCGTATCCTGCGCGCTGAGGATCTTGATAAAGCCGTCGGTCTCACCCATGGCGCGCGCGCGCCCGCTGGCCATAAACGGGAAGCGGCCAAGCCGATACGCACGGCCAGTTTCTTTGAGTGATTTTTCGGTGGCACCCGCCCACGCAATTTCGGGCCAGGTATAAATAACCCACGGGATCTGCGCGTGGTCGATGGCAGGTTTTTGACCGGCGATAAATTCGGCCACCGCGATGCCTTCTTCCGACGCCTTGTGGGCCAGCATCGGTCCGTGGATCACATCGCCAACGGCGTAAATGCCAGCGATGTTGGTTTTGCACAGGCCGTCAGTTTGAATGAATCCACGTGCGTCCAATGCCAGTCCAATTTCAGCGGCGCCAAGTCCTTGGGTATTCGGCACCCGGCCGACCGCGACGATGAGTTTATCGACCGTCACTTCTGCCGTATTGCCCCCTGTGTCAACACTGACGCGCACGCCTTCTGGAGAGGTGGTGACCCCGAGCACTTTGGCATTGAGCCGAATATCTAGGCCCTGCTTGGAAAAAATCTTAAGGGCTTCTTTCGCCACGTCTTGGTCGGTGGCGCCGAGAAATTCTGGCAAGGCCTCAAAAATGATGACCTCCGCGCCGAGGCGGCGCCACACGCTGCCCAGTTCCAGTCCAATTACGCCGGCCCCAATGATGCCCAGCCGCGTCGGCACTTGCTCGAAAGCCAAGGCCCCTGTGGAGTCGACTACCGCTTGCTGATCGACCGGCGCCGAGGGAATGCGTGCCGGCACAGAACCCGTTGCAATGATGATATGGGGTGCTGCCAGCCGCGCGGTTTCGCTGCCCGCGCTGTCGAGTACGGCGACTTCGCCATGTGGCTTTAGTACACCGTGCCCCTGCACCCACGTAACCCCGTTCTTTTTGAACAGTCCGGCGATGCCTTGGGTCAGGGTTTGGACAATTTTTTCTTTACGTTTTTGCATCACGCTGACATCAAAACCGACTGCACCGGTGACGATGCCGTGTTCTTTCCCGTGTTTACGCAGATGCTCAAAGTGATGGGAGGAATCTAGCAGCGCTTTGGATGGGATACAGCCCACATTCAGGCAGGTGCCGCCGAGAGTCGGCGTGCCTTTCGGGCTTACCCAAGATTCCACACACGCCGTCTTTAGGCCCAGTTGGGCACAGCGGATGGCTGCGACGTAGCCCGCAGGCCCGGCACCGACTATGACTACCTGATAGTTATCCATGGCCTACCTCAAACTTGTAGCAGCATGCGGCTCGGATCTTCGAGCAACAGGCGGATGGTATCGAGACACTGTACGGCCTCGCGGCCGTCGATAATGCGGTGGTCGTAAGACATCGCCAGGTACATCATGGGACGGATCACGATGACCCCTTTCTCCACCACCGGTCGATCCTGAATTTTATGCATGCCCAGAATGGCGCTTTGGGGTGGATTGAGAATGGGCGTTGAGAGCAGCGAACCAAAAATCCCACCGTTGCTGATCGTAAAGGTGCCCCCGGTGAGCTCCTCGATGGTGAGCTTACTGTCGCGCGCCCGGTCGCCAAACTCGCGCACGCCGCGTTCGATGTCGCCAAAGGTGAGGGTTTCAGCATCGCGCAGGATAGGTACCACCAGCCCACGCGCCGACCCTACCGCGACCCCGATGTCGAAGTAGTCATGGTAAATAATGTCCTCGCCGTCAATGCTGGCGTTGACCACCGGAAATTTTTTCAACGCCTCGACGGCGGCCTTCACGAAGAACGACATAAAGCCCATCCGCACGCCGTGCCGTTTTTCGAAGTCATCTTTGTAGCGATTGCGTAAATCCATCACCGGTTGCATGTTCACCTCGTTAAAGGTGGTGAGGATGGCGGCTTGGTGTTGGGCTTGCAGCAGACGTTCGGCGGTTCGTTTGCGCAGACGCGTCATCGGGACGCGCTGATCGGCCCGTGCCCCCGCGACGCTCGGAGCCGGAGCCGGCGCCTGCGGCGGCACAACTCGCGCTGGCGCTGAGACGGTTTGTGCCAGCACATCGCCCTTGGTCACGCGACCGTCTTTGCCTGAGCCCTGAATAGTGGTGACATCTAGGCCTCTCTCTTGGACAATTTTGCGCGCCGCCGGGCCCATTTTTGCAGCGACGGCGGTGTCGGTGGGTAGGTCGGTGCCGGCGGCGATGAGCGGGGCGGCGTCCGGTGCGGTGCTCGCCTCAGCCGTGTCGATCACCGCCAAAATCTCATCGGTAGTGACTACCTCCCCCGTTTGTTTGCGGATATCGACCAACACGCCGCCGACCGGTGCGGCAATTTCGAGGGTGACTTTGTCAGTTTCCAGATCGATGAGGTTGTCACCGCGTTCCACACGTTCGCCCGATTTTTTATGCCATTCCAAGAGAGTGGCGTCGGGTACGGATTCGGCGAGGACCGGAACCTTTACTTCAACTAACACGGTATTTCCTTTGTTTCATGAACGCCCGATAGCCGTTAATGGGATGGCGATCAGGCTGGTTTTTTCTGCTGTGGGGTGGTTGGGCTTGGGACCTGCAAGGCGGCGTCCACCAGCTCTTGTTGCTGCTTGAGGTGCAGCGCGTGGTAACCCACCGCCGGTGAGGCGGAATATGCCCGCGCCACGCAGCGCAGCGGCATTTCCACGGGGAAGCAGCCGGCCAGCATGCGCCGTGACAGCATGATTGACCACGCACCCTGGTTGCGGGGTTCTTCCTGCACCCAGACCGCGTCTGCTACCGCCGGATAGGAGGCGAGGATCGTCATGATTTCCTCGCGCGGGAACGGATAAAGCTGCTCAATGCGGATAATGGCGCAATCGTCCAACTGTCGCTCACGGCGAGCTTCTAGGAGGTCGTAATACACCTTGCCGCTACAAAACAGCACCCGTTTGACAGCCTTGCGGTCGAGCGCGTCGACTTCATCGATCACCGTCTTGAAGCTGCCGGATTCGATCTCCGCCAAACTTGAGACGGAGAGTTTGTGCCGCAGCAGACTTTTGGGGCTCATCACGATGAGGGGTTTGCGGTAAGGACGCAGCGTCTGGCGCCTGATGAGATGGAACATCTGAGCAGGGGTGGTGGGATAAACGACCTGCATATTGTCTTCGGCGCACAGCTGTAAATAGCGCTCTAGCCGTGCCGAGGAGTGCTCGGGACCTTGGCCGTCATAGCCGTGTGGCAACAGCAGGGTCAGGCCGCAGAGTCGACCCCATTTTTCTTCGCAAGAAGCAATAAATTGATCGATAACCACCTGCGCACCATTGGCAAAATCGCCAAATTGCGCCTCCCAGATCACGATACCGCGGGGTTCGGAGCTGGCATAGCCAAACTCAAAGCCCAACACGGCGGCTTCGGATAACGTGGAATTGATGACCAAAAAACTCGCCTGATCGGCGGCGAGGTTCTGCAGGGGCAGGAAGGTATCGCCGGTTTTTTGATCGGTTACCACCGCGTGCCGATGAAAAAAAGTACCACGGGCGCTGTCCTGTCCGGACAAGCGCACCGGATGTCCCTCCGTGAGCAACCCGGCGTAGGCGAGGGTTTCAGCGTATCCCCAATCCATGGGGATTTCCCCGGCCGCCATGCGGCGGCGATCCTCATAGACTCGGCGCACGGCGCGATGCGGATCAAACTGGCTTGGGTAGGTCGACATGCGCTCGGAGAGCGTGGCAATTTTCTCGCCGCTAAGGTGGGTGGCCGTGGCGTCGCGCCAGTGGCTCGCACGGTAGGGCTCAAAATTAATGAGGAAGCGCGGGTCGGGCGTGGCCGAATGTGGGCGTGAGACTACGAGGTTGTTCTCGAGCGCCGCGACATAAGCGCTGGCCATAGCCGCCACTTCTGCGGCCGAAATGATCCCCTCGGCGAGCAACTGGTCGGCGTAGAGTTTGCGTACGCCGCTATGTTTGCGCACGTGCTGGTACATCACGGGCTGCGTGGCCGCGGGTTCATCGGCCTCGCTGTGCCCATGCTTGCGATAGCAAATGAGGTCGATAACCACGTCTTTATTGAATTCCATGCGGAAATCCAACGCGATTTGCGCCACGAAGGCCACCGCTTCTGGGTCGTCGCCGTTCACGTGAAAAATCGGCGCCTGCACAATTTTAGCCACGTCTGTGCAATACAAACTGGATCGCGAGTCCAGCGGATCGCTGGTCGTGAAACCGATTTGATTGTTGATAATCACATGCACGGTGCCGCCGGTGGTGTAGCCGCGGGTCTGCGAAAGATTGAAGGTTTCCATGACCACGCCTTGGCCGGCAAACGCCGCGTCGCCGTGGATCAGCAGCGGCAGCACTTCGTTGCGTTCAACATCGCCCCGGCGGTCTTGGCGAGCACGCACCGAACCCTCGACGACGGGGTCGATGATCTCTAAATGCGAGGGATTAAATGCCAGCGTGACATGCAGGGGACCATCCGGCGTCTCGATGTCTGATGAAAAGCCCATGTGATATTTCACGTCACCGAGGCGCGCTACGCGGCTTTTGCCCTCAAATTCCTCGAATAACTTGGAGGGGTGTTTGCCGACAATATTCACCAACACGTTTAGCCGGCCCCGATGGGCCATGCCGATAACGACTTCTTTAATCCCGTGGCGTCCGCAGTCGGTCAAGAGTTGGTCCAGCAATGGAATGGTGCTGTCGCCGCCTTCTAGCGAAAAGCGCTTTTGGCCCACATAGCGTGTGTGTAGATATTCCTCTAACGCGCCGGCCGCCACCACCCGCTCAAGAAGGTGGCGCTTTTTGGCCGCATCAAACGCCGGTTTACCGAGTACCGGTTCAAGACGCTGCTGGATCCAGCGTTTTTGCGCGGTTTCGACAATGTGCATGTATTCCGCGCCAATATGGCTGCAGTAGGTGGTGCGCACGATGTCGAGGATTTGGCGCAAGGACGCACGGTCCATACCCGCGAGTGACCCGGTATTGAAAATCCGCTCCATGTCGACTTCGGCTAAGCCGTGAAAAGCGGGGTCAAGTTCCTGCACCTGTGGGCGTGCGTACTGATTAAGCGGGTCTAGCTTGGCTTGACGGTGACCCAGAAAGCGATAAGCGTTGATGAGTTGGAGCACAAAGACTTGTTTCCCATCCTCGGTGAACGCGACGCTCGCTGGAGGCGTGGCGGCCTGTTGCCGGGGCCGGTCGGCACCTGCCATCAGGCGCTCGCGAATCGGAGAGTGAGCGGTGTCGGTGGCCGATTGGCCGTCTTGCAGGCGAGCGAAATACTCGCGCCAGCCCGGGTCAACGGCGGACGGGTTATCAAGGAAGCGCTCATAGAGATCTTCGATGAAAGCAGCGTTGGCGCTGAAAAGACACGAAGTAGATTGCATCTTCATCCTCGGTTAGAAGTGCGGGGTTGTGCTGTTCTCCCTCACTCGATCCTTGCCGCATGTGCAAGGTCAGCACTGGGGCCCTGAATCTTGGATCAATGATGGCCCAAAGTCACCCGCGACGCAGCAAATTCCGTTACGCCGCGGCGTTTTCTGCCGCCGCCGAGCCCTTGCTCTAGGCCTCATTCACTTTCCCCGAACTGGCGTGCTTGAAGCCTTTCCATGCGCACGGGTATTCTTAGCCACTTGTGTGAGGAACATCCGCACCCTACCAAAGCGCTCGGCAACAGTTTTAGAGAGGCATCCATGGCAACCCGAATCGTCACGATAACCGACCACAAGAGCGGCAAACAGGTGGAATGCCCGGTTTATGAAGGCGAATATGGGGCGCCTGTCATCGACATCAAGAACCTGTACAAAGAGCTCGGCATGTTCACCTTCGACCTCGGCTACGGGTCGACGGCCGCCTGCCGTAGCGCCATTACCTATCTGGACGGCGAAGACGGCGTGCTGTTGCACCGGGGCTATCCCATTGAACAGTTGGCCGAGAAGTCGAACTTTCTCGAAGTCAGCTACCTGCTGTTGCACGGCGAGTTACCCAATCAGGTGCAATCCGACGAATGGACGCACGCCATCAAGATGCACGGCATGACGCACGAGCATCTGTCGCGGTTCTACCAAGGGTATCGCTACGATGCGCATCCCATGTCGGTATTAGCCGGTGTCTGCGCAGCGGTGGCGTCCTACTACCACGCCTCGACAGACATCCATGACCCCGCTTCCCGCATGCTCACGGCACGCCGCGTGATCGCCAAAATGCCCAATTTGGTGTCGAAAATTTATCGCCACAGTTCAGGGCTGCCATTCGTCTATCCCGACAACTCCCGCGACCACGTCGAGAATTTCATGTACATGATGTTCTCTTGGCCCACCGAGCCCTATGTGGCGAACCCGGTGGCGCTGCGCGCGCTCAACTTGCTGTTCATCCTCCATGCTGACCACGAGCAAAACGCTAGCACCTCCACCGTGCGGCTGGCCGGTAGCGCCGAAACCAATCCCTTCGCCTGTGTCGCCGCCGGCGTGGCAACGCTCTGGGGCAAAGCTCACGGTGGGGCCAACGAGGCCGTCATCGAAATGCTGGCGGAAATTGGTGAACCCAAGAACATACCGAAGTTCATCAGCCGGGCGAAAGATAAAGACGACAACTTTCGCCTGATGGGTTTTGGTCATCGGGTGTACAAAAATTACGACCCGCGCGCCAAAATTATTCGGCAAGCCTGCCATGACCTACTGCAGTCCATGAACCTCAATCTGCCGATGTTTGAAGTGGCGATGGAACTGGAGCGCATCGCGTTAGAAGATGAATACTTCATTTCGCGCAAGCTCTACCCGAATGTGGATTTTTATTCCGGCCTGATTTATCAAGCCCTTGGCATCCCCGCCAATATGTTCACGCCGATGTTTGCGCTAGCTCGCGCCTCGGGCTGGATTGCTCAGTGGATGGAAATGATGGCCGACAGCGATTTCCGAATTGGCCGCCCGCGCCAGCTCTATATCGGGGCGCAACGACGCGACTACACCGCGGTGGCGGATCGCGGTTGACGGCAACCGGCGCCGACCGTTTAAATTTTTATTTTCGCGAGCAACCTGGAAAGAAAGACTTATGAAGACCCCCGTACGCGTGACAATTACCGGCGCCGCCGGCCAGATTTCCTATGCACTGCTATTTCGCATCGCCTCGGGGCAAATGTTGGGCATGGAGCAACCCGTGCGCTTGCAGTTGCTGGAAGTCACCCCGGCGATGAAATCTCTACAGGGCGTGGTGATGGAATTGGACGACTGTGCGTTCCCACTGCTGAGCAGCATGGAAATCACCGACGACCCCAATATTGCCTTTAAGGACACCGATTTTGCTTTGCTGGTAGGCGCCAAACCGCGCGGCCCGGGCATGGAACGCAGCGATTTGCTGGCGGCCAACGGGGGGATTTTTAAGGTGCAGGGTAAGGCGATTAACGACCATGCCAGCCGCAATATTCGCGCCCTGGTGGTGGGTAATCCGGCTAACACCAATGCGTGGACCTGCGCCCACTATGCCCCGGATATCAACCCCCGCCAGTTCACGGCCATGACTCGGCTGGACCACAATCGGGCTGTGGCGCAGTTGGCCGCCAAAACCGGCGTGGCCGTGACGGACGTGCGCAAGGTCATGATTTGGGGCAATCATTCCACCACCCAGTACCCAGACCTCAGCCAGGCTGAAGTGCGGGGCGTGAGCGCGCTCGCAGGCCTAGAACGCGCTTGGTATGAGAACGAATACATTCCTCGCGTCGCCAAGCGCGGGGCAGAAATCATCGACGCCCGTGGCGCCTCCAGTGCCGCCTCGGCCGCGAATGCCGCCTTAGAGCACATGCGCGATTGGGTTGCCGGCACGCCCGCTGGCGATTGGACCAGCATGGCGGTGCCGAGCGACGGCAGTTATGGCATCGAGAAAGGTCTGATGTACTCTTTTCCGGTGCGCTGCGAGGGTGGCGACTACGCCATTGTGCAGGGCCTGCCGGTCGATGATTTCAGCCGTCAGCGCATGACCCTCACCGAGAACGAACTCAAAGAAGAGCGTGACGCCATTCGCAAACTCGTGGGCTAACGCTGCCAAGTGCCCGCCGGTCGAGTCTATTCGACCGGCCATCTGGGGCGCGATCGATCAGGCGAGAGAAAAAGAAGAACAACTAAAACGTTGGCGGCTGAGGGGGAATGTGCTTGGTAGAAGCGACTATCGACCCTCAGGGCTATCGTGCCAACGTGGGGATCGTGCTGCTAAACGACCAAGGCCAATCCTTTTGGGGGCGGCGCATTGGCAGGTCTGCTTGGCAGTTCCCGCAAGGCGGCATCAACCCCGACGAGACTCCCCAGCAAGCGATGTATCGCGAACTGCGTGAAGAAGTCGGTTTGCTGCCAGAGCACGTTGAAATCATCGGCTGTACACGTTCTTGGCTGCGCTATCGGCTGCCCAAACGGTATATCCGTCATTCGCAAAACCCCGTGTGCATTGGTCAAAAACAGCGCTGGTTTGTGCTCCGTCTAGCCGCGGAAGAGCATCGCGTGGATCTGCAGTCGGCCGATGAGCCTGAGTTCGATCAGTGGCGTTGGATTGATTACTGGGATCCGGTACAACTTGTTGTCCCCTTCAAGCGCGAAGTCTATTACCGCGCGTTGTCCGAACTGGCACCGTTGGTCGCAGGTTGCGTCCACATCGCCCGCCTCACCGCGACGCCTGCCCAACAAACCCGTTAAACGCGCTGGTCTCACACCCATTTGGGTAGACCTGGGTGGCAAACGAGGTTGTTTCCAGGGCGCTTGCACCGCCGCGCCACACCGTCGCACCTCACCCGCAGGCCACCGCCGGCGAAAAATCGCTGCCGCTATCTGCAGCGATGGTCACTCACCAAGCTTCTGATGCCCCCTTCGATATCGTTCTAGGCGCGACAAACTTACCCACAGTTTCTGTGGATAAGTCTGTTGATGAAACGCTCACAGCGTCTACCTATGGGGAAGATTAAAGGGGCTCCCGTCAAACTGGACAAAAACTAACCAACCGCCCTCTGATTCGAAAAATCAATAAGTTAGGAGTGTTTTAAGAACTCAACGCAACGAATAGTGCGGAGATGCTTGAGCCGGCGAAACTTTGCCTTTTTTGTGTGCACAAGCAAGCGACAGTGCTTGTACGCGGGGCCATTGTCTGAGTTTTTCTAGGGCGCTGCCGGCGGTGTTTCTACGCGCCATCACAGTTGGTGAGCTTGCTGGGTTGATGGGCTGGGCGAGTGTTGGGCTGGGGTGCTTGAAACTACTTGCGCTCAATTTAAATGCAGACAAAACTCTATTTAAATCGATTGCTTAAAAGCGACATCAGAAAAATAGTTTATGTTTTTGATAAACCCATGAGATCTCTGTTCTCCCTCCTATTGCTCGTCGCGGCGGCCGTTCTGGGCGGTTGCGCTGGTATGGGCGCAAGCTCTGTGTCTCCCGTAGAGCCGGCGCCGGCCACTACGTTCGCGCCGCCGCCGCAAGTCACTGATGCGGTGGACGCCTTGGGTGTGGTCGCGTACGCCGCGAGCATGCAGGGCAAGCCCTATCTCATCGGAGGGGAATCGCCCCGTAGAGGTTTTGATTGCAGCGGTTTGGTCTACCACGTTTTTGGTCAGTTCAATTTTGAGATGCCCCGCAACACGGCCGCGATGGCACAGCAACTGCCCAGGGTTGAATTGGCGGATTTGCAGGCCGCCGATCTCGTGTTTTTTGATACCCAAGGTGCACGTTTCTCGCACGTCGGCATTTACTTGGGTGACGGACGATTTGTCCATGCACCGAGTCCCCGGACGGGCCGGGTGATCATTTCCAGCATGAACAACCTGTACTGGAATAAGCATTTGAGCGGCGCGCGGCGCCCCAGCCCGTTCCTAGACCCGGCTCGTCAGGGTTACCCAGCGTTGAGCGGTGGGCGTGGCTAGCGGGGGTCCCCGCGTGTGCGTTTGGTTACCCCGTAGAATGTTATGCTGCCGCCCCCGGGCCGCAGCACGCGGTGGGATCTAATGCCAGCCACCAATGCACGATAGGAAAACCGGGCGTTACTGCGCCCAGTGGATTTTCGGCACGTTGAAGAAACGCGGCATTGGCATCACTTTGCCGCGATGATTGCGCTCAAGGCTCCGCGAGCCTTTTATTAGGGGACTCTGTGGGTGTTTAAGTCTTTTTTGGTGAGCTACGGTAACTGGCTTTTCCACTATCGTGACAAAGTGTTCCCGGTGGTGCTGGTGGCGCTTTTCGTGGGCTTTCGCCCGCATTCTTTGAGCACCACTGAAAGCACTGAGCACTGGCTGGTGGTGCTGGGCTTCGCTGTCGCGACGCTGGGGCAGAGCTATCGATGGCTGGCGATCGGCCTGGCCTATATCAAGCGTGGCGGGCTGAACAAACGTGTTTATGCCAAAGACTTGGTCACCGACGGTTTATTCGCGCAGGTGCGAAACCCCTTGTATGGCGGCAATCTCCTGATCTTGGCCGGCCTGCTAATTCTCCATAACAGTCTGGGTGTCTATCTTTTGGGAGGGGTTTTCTTCGGGCTGGCCTACCTCGCCATCGTGGCTGCCGAAGAGCGCTATTTAACGGAAAAATTTCCAGCCTACTTAGATTATTGCCGCGATGTGCCGCGCTGGTGGCCGCGTTGGACGGGCTTGCGCGAGACCTTGTCGGGCATGCAATTCCATTGGCAGCGCGCGCTGCTCAGAGACTCTGCGAGTTGTGGTATGTGGGTTTTGGCCGGTCTGGGCATTTTGGCGCTGGATGCCGTGCGCAATGGCCATGAACCAGGCCGTGGTGACCCGCTCTGGGCCGGCTTGGTGGCCCTTTTGCTGGTGTATGGCATCATCCGTTGGCTAAAAAAACGCGGTGTGCTGAGCCTTTAGACCGGGTGCGCGGCGGCTCGGTCGCTGTAGCGTTGGGCTCAGTGCTCGTCCAACGGCCGGTGAGGCGATGCGGGGCTAGTCCCACCGCTCCCGGCAACCGCCGTTAATGGTCCCGTGATACTGCCAGTTTCCCCAGCGCCGCGGGCCGCGCTAGCGGTGCTAGTCCCGCCATTACGCGACCGCTCAGAGCGTCAGCGCACCCCCCAGCCTCTCACTGGCGCTTGCGCTTGCCCTGCGTCAGTGAGTAAACGAAGATTCTTGCACTTACCGCCATCCTGCCGGCCTCATCTGAAGGATCAAACTCATGTATACGCTCGACCGACCCGTGGCCTCAGGCACCTTCACTTTATTGCCGCTCGAGTCTGTGCATTACGGACCGGGTGCGATTGATGGTTTGGGGGCCGTGCTAGCGGCGCACGGGATTGAGCGTGCGTTGTTGATTACCGGTACCACGCTTGCTACCCAAACCGATTTGGTGTCACGGGTGACGGCGGCGGCGGGTGGGCGGATTGCCGCCGTATTCCACGACACCATCCAACATGTGCATCGTCAGTCCGTCTTGAAAGCCGCTGCCCGGGCG
Source organism: Klebsiella pneumoniae (assembly GCA_945862315.1). Taxonomy (GTDB): domain Bacteria; phylum Pseudomonadota; class Gammaproteobacteria. Next base: position 22,131 of record CAMAXW010000007.1, on the reverse strand, counting down.
CGTGAAATCAACGCCGATGGCATTGTGTCCTTTGGCGGCGGCACACCCAACGATACGGGTAAGGCGGTGGTGTTGGCGCTGGCAGAAAATATTCAAGCGGCAGCAGATTTTGAACGGATGCGGGTGAAGTTCGAATATCCCGCGACGGTCGAGGTGCCGCCGATCGCGGGTCCCGCGCTGCCTATGGTGGCTATTTCTACCACGCTGTCCGGTGGAGAATTTACGCATTTCGCGGGCATTACGGACGAAGTCCGGCAGGTTAAGGACCTCTACATCGACCGCAAACTCACTGCGCGTGCGGTCTTTCTCGACGCCAATCTCACGCTCGCCACCCCACTGTGGTTGTGGCTCTCCACCGGGATGCGTTCGGTGGACCATTGTGTGGAAGCGCTCTGCTCCAACAACGCCCATCCCTTTACCGATGCCTTGGCCACGCGGGCGCTGGCGATGTTGGGGCGATTTTTGCGCGATTGCAAAGCAACGCCCGAGGATCTCGGGGCGCGGACTCAAGCGCAGCTCGCCGCGTGGATGTCGGTGTGCGGTCTTGCCAATGTCAATTTGGGCCTCAGTCACGGCATTGGCCATCAACTGGGCGCGCGCAACAACGTGCCGCACGGGGTTACTTCGTGCGTCATGATGCCGGCGGTGATGCGTTTTAATCAGGCGCATGTTGGCACGCGTCAGGCTGATATCGCCGAATGCCTTGGGGTTGATATCCGCGATCTGACCCCAGCCGACGCGGCGGCGGCGGGCCGCCACGCAATTGTGCAATTGGTGCAGGATTTGGCGTTACCGCAGCGTTTGCGCGAAGTGGGTGTGGGCCGCGAGGATTTTCCGGCGCTCGCCAAAGATGCGCTAGAAGATCTGGTGGTAGCGACTAACCCGCGCCCGGTGAGTTCGGCGGCCGATGTCATCGGGGTGCTAGAAGATGCGTGGTGAGCGCCCTTAAATAGCTGCGCGGCAGCCATGTGCGGCGAAATTCTACCCGGCTCTAAGCCAGAAAAACCGCCGCGATAAAATTCCCTGAGCACCTTAAACGCAAAATCCCGCACCCCCCGCGGGCTCGTGCGATGCGACTGAACCACCACTGTCACGCTCAATAATTGTGATGCCAGGCCAATTCTGCGATGTCGCCGCTGGCCCACAGCTTGGCCGACGCACCAAACAACTCCGTGCTGTTGTCGTGTTTTTCGCCCGAAAAACCATGCATATAGCCCAGCGAGAAGGCGTTTTGCGCAGATACCTCGTAAGTGAACCCCCCCGTGAGCTTATGCGGCATCACCGAGGGTAACGGCACGTTGATAAGGATCGCCGAGGTAGTGAGTTGTGAACTGCAATAAGAATATCCCAGCCGAAAGCTGGTTTTAGGATTGAACGCCCACAAGCCGGCGAGGCGGTAAACGTTTTGGCTGCGCCAGCCAAAACCGATGCCCTCGCGGCCACCCAAGCGACGTTCTGGTGCGATATTGCCTTGAAACTCCGCCAGCGTCGGTGGCGGGTTGGCCAGCGCGTCAATGTCGCCGTAGCGGATATTTTGGTAGTCAAACGCGAGGGTGATCGCAGGTTTTAGCTGGTAGGCCAATCCCAAAGTGAAATGTGCCGGCACGTCGAAGCTGCCGTCTTGTGCGAACAACCCGTTGTACTTGATGGAGTCCTGCATGTAGATGGGTGAGGAGAACTGCGCGCCAAACTTCAGTTTTGGCAAGACTGACCAGATAAAGCCCGCCCGCACGCCGCCGCCGAACAAGTATTCGGCACCACGATTGCTCACACTGGTGGGATCGCTCGACAGACGCGCAAACGACTGTAAACCATAGGCCTTGACGCGCTCAATTTGGAACAGCGGGGCGATGCCCACGGCGAGGTCGGGGGTTAGCCTGCGCGACAGGCTGGGGGCAAACACAAACTGCGCTAGATCAAGGCCAAGTTTGTCTTTTTGTATCCTACCCGGGGGTGGAAACCCTGCGATGCGCGCGGCAGCTTCATCGAAGATGGCCCGGTCGTAGGTCGAATTGAGCCCGCCGTTAGCGTACATCGTCAGGCCTAGCGTGGTCGTGGGGTCGAGCCGTCGGCTGTAGCCAAAGCTGGGTATTTGGAAGAATTCTCGGCGCGAGTTGTCGCCGACTACCGTGTCGCAGGCGCCGATGCCGCGACAGTCAATCTCCGCCCCGCGCCGGGGGTTCATCAGCGCAATTCCCCCATCGAACCCAGGCTCCACCAGCGCCATCCCGGCCGGATTGATGGCCGCGGCGAGGCGGTCCTGTGGCAGTGCGACGCCGACGCCCGCCACCCCGAGCTGCTTGGCGCCGTAGCCCAGTAGAAAATAGCCGTTGATGGCGGCGGCGTTGGTGCAATACAGCAGGCCCACAGCAAGACCCAGCAAAACAGTTTTGACACAGGGGCGTGACGGCATGGGTAACATCCTTTTAGTTCGGTAGCGTCGGGATCCCAAGGCCGCTATGACTAAGGCACTGCGGCAGAGTAGGGGGGCTCAATATAATTCAATAAGTTATTGGTATTTTCAAGAAATATTATTCAAAAACCTTATTAACACTTTGGCTCTCTTAATTTTTTTAATTTCCGCTAGAGATTGATCAACGCAACAGCAGGTGCCGCCATGCCGTGCAGCGCGTTGCCTCAAGCCAAAACAGTGGACGGTACCGGCACGCGAGCGATTCCCTTTTTACCCTTGCGCCGAGCTGCAAAGCCGTTTTTTGGCGGGCTGGCGAAGGTCCAACACCGACCTAGATGCCGGTGCCGAAGGTCGCCTGCGGCAGACGAGGAGGTGGCGATATTGAAAGACGTCGGCGTCTCCCGGCCTGCGTTCCCAAGGAGTGGCTGCCATCACCCACGCCCCTTTAGGGTAGGCGTCCAGCCGCCCCACCTTTGCTCAGACGATGCGCGCCAGCGGCAATAACGCATCGATGCGGCTATTCGGCCAGCTAGGGAGTTTTTCCAGCGTGTCTTTAAGCCAAGTCGCAGGGTCAAGGTCGTTGAGTTTGGCAGTGGCCAACAGGGTGCGTTGGCCGGCCGCCTGCGCCCGACTCGCGGTGGCTCTCGGCACTCAGGGCGTGCCGGGCACGACCTGGGCGCTGTTCGGTATCGCGATGAAATCGGGCTTCTCCCGAACCGCGCAGTCAGGGCATGCCCAGTTCTCCGGAATGGCCGACCAAGGCGTGCCGGGCGCGAAGCCCTCATGCGGGGCGCCTTGCGCGGTCAGGTAGGTGTAGCCGCAGCCCGGACAGCGGTAAGCCTCGGTGGCGGGGCTCATGCTGTGGCTGCCCGGTCGCGCGCGTAACGCCGCACCAGCTGCTCCCGCATCGCCGGCAGCACGTTGAGTTTAGTCATATCGCCGTCCGCCCACGCCACCACCCGGGGGTCCATCAGTGCGAACCACAACGGCGGGATCAATGCGATGCCGAACATCAGCGGGTAACCGCTCGGCAATTCGGGCAGCTTCTGAAAGCTGCACAGACTCTGGTAACGCCGCATCGGGAAGGCATGGTGGTCGGAGTGACGTTGCAGGTTGAACAGGATCATATTGGACATCACGTGGTTGGAATTCCACGAATGGTGCGGCTGGCAGCGTTCGTAGCGCCCGTTTTCCAGCTTTTGCCGCAGCAGTCCGTAATGCTCGATGTAGTTGGCGCTGGTAAGAATACCGAACCACCCCCAGAAAGCCTGCAGGAACAAGAATGGCACGATGACCCAACCTAAGGCGTACAGCAGCCCGCCGTACAGCACCAAGGTGATCAGGAGCGGCTGCAGCACTTCGTTGGCGAGTGTCCAAGGGCCTTTACCGCAACGCGCCAGACGCGTTTTCTCTGAGGCCCATGCCCGGCGTATGGCGCCTGGGATTTCCGAACAGGCAAAGCCATAAATGCTCTGTCCCATCTTCGCGCTCGCCGGATCTTGCGGCGTGGCCACATCAACGTGGTGGCCGCGGTTGTGCTCAATGAAGAAATGACCGTAGCCAACCACCGCCAGCACGATCTTCGCCAGCCAGCGCTCGAGTTTGGTGTTCTTGTGGCCGAGCTCGTGCCCGGTGTTAATCGCGAGACCATTCACCACGCCCACCGACAGCGCCAATCCGAGCAGGGCGTGCCACGGCAGGTTCTGCGTGCCGACGACATAGGCGGTGTAGAGCAACGTGAAGTAGTGGATCGGGACGGTCAAATAGGTCAAGACACGGTAGTAGCGCTCCGCGTCGAGCTGCTCCATCACCTCCTGCGGTGGGTTGCTGGCATCCACTGGCAACAAGTGATCGAGCACGGGCACCGCCACGTACCAGACCGCGAGCGTGGCCCAGAACCATGCGGGTTGGCCGGAGCTGACAGCGAGCCAGCAGGCCGCCACCGGCATCAGTGGCCAGGCGAGGGACAGGGACCACAACCAGCGACGGCGGTCGGTATAGGTGACCGTGTGTCCGTCAGCGCTCAGGGCTTGAAGTGACATCTGCGTTGCTCCTCATCGGTGCGATTGCGTGGTGAGGCAGAAGATGACAGGCCTGCGATGATTGTGTCCAATGCAAATTAATCTTTCTTTCGATGATTTTTTGTCATGACTGATTCTATTCGCCAACTGCGCCATGTACTTGCGCTGTGCGAGCACCGTAATTACCGGCGAGCGGCCGAGGCGCTGCACCTGACCCAGTCGGCGCTGTCGGTGAGCATCCATCGTCTCGAGGAGGCCTATGGCGTACCCCTCTTCGTGCGCGGGCGGAGCGGCGTCAACGCGACGGAATTCGGCGAGATCCTGGCGCGCGTCGCGCGACAGGCCACCAGCACAATCGACGAAGCCCGACGGGAGATCGATTTGCTGCGGAACCTCGCGAGCGGCCAAGTGGTGATCGGCTCCGACCCCTGGATGGCCGACAGCATCGTGGCACCCGCATTAGCACGCCTGTTGCGCAAGCACCCGAAACTGCGCTTTCGACTGCGTACGCAGGGCTGGGACGAACTCCAGAACGATCTGCTCACGCGCAAGGTCGATGTCTACGTGGGATCGCCTTTCGAGAATCTGGATGCAGGCATTCGCGCGCAAACTTTCGCGTTGTCCTCGCCGGTAATTTTGTGCCGGCACGATCACCCGCTGACCTTGTTGCCCGCCCTCCATATCAAAGACGTGCTGCCCTACCCGCTCCTGGTGCCCAAACTGCCGAGTTGGTATCTGAGGTGGCTGGCAGAACAGTACGGTGGCGGCCGGTCAAGCGAAGAGCTTCACGACCTATTCCTGCGCGCCGAGGACCTCACTGTGATCCGACGCATCGTCCGCGCGACCGATGCCGTCACGGCGAGCGTGATCAACACGTTTCCTGCGGAACTGTCGCCGCGCGACTTCGCAATGCTCGACATTGCCGACCTGTCTCATATTGAATCGCCGGGCGTCATCGCCACACTCGCCGACCGGCCGGTTCCAGCGGCAGCGAAAGGTTTCATCGACGAGGTGCTCATCGAGATCGATAGCCTGCGCGCCAAGCTCCGAAACCCGTCAGCCCGCCCCCGCGCGCGGGTGCCGCGCAGCGAGTAGCTATCGACGCCCCCGCTTGATCCAAGGACTACCCTCGATGATGGAGATCTCAAGCGGTTGACGGACTACTGACGCATAGCCGGGGCGTCTGTGCTGGCTTCCTCTACAGAAACGTGATCCCCGCCAGGCGAGGACGTCAGTGCTGGGACTGTGCATGACCCACACTGCGGGTGCGCGAGCACGCACGATTCTGTCGTCATCGCTGGTGCCGACAACGAGGCGCGGTGCGTCGGTACCGATGGCTAGCCTGATCTGCGTGCGCAGGCGGGGCTTAGCCTGCGATAGCGCGGGCTAGTGCGCCGCTGATTAAGCGGTCAGCGCTGCCAAGTTGCGCGTAAGGATCGAGCGCTTGGGCCAAGCCTTGCGCGCCGAGATGCTCGCGAACACTGGCCGATTCACCCAGAACAGCGGCCAAGGTGCGGCCTTCGGCACGCACCACGGCGCTTGCTTGTGCCACCAGCGCCTGCGCGCCGGTGCGTCCCAGCGCCGGGGTCAACGCCCTGCTCACGGCTTCACTCATCAGCAGTCCTAAAGTGAGATCGAAATTACGCCGCATCGCTTGGGTATCTACCTCGATGCCGGCCAAGGAACGCCGCAGACCAGCCAACGCGCCACCTGCGTAGACGAAGAGGTCGACCAGCGCGCAGGATTCTGCGTGCCAGGCGCCGCTCGCCCGTTCGTGGCTCTGATCAAAAGCGGCAAACACGGTGGCCAGTGCACCCGGCGCGCGTCGGGCTGCAGCACCGGCCGCAATCGCCCCCACCGGATTTTGTTTGTGTGGCAAGGCCGACGAACCACCGCGCCCCGGGCTCGTCGCTTCGCGCAGTTCAGCGACTTCGGTTTGGGCCATCAGCACGATGTCGTGGGCGATTTTGCCAACCGCGGCGGCCACATTAGCGACCCCCGACGCCAACTCGCGCACGACGCTGCGCTCGGTTTGCCAAGGTCCGGCGTTGCTTAATCCCAGCCCGGCGGCGAGGCCTAGTGCCAACTCAAGACCCTGCGTGCCGAAGCTCGCCAAGGTGCCCGTCGCACCCCCGCATTGCACCGGTAATATCGCCTGCAGACTCAGCATGCGCGCGCGCGCGCCCACCAGACCCATCAACCAACCGGCGACCTTCAGACCGAAGGTCGTCGGCCCGGCGTGCTGCGAGAGCGTGCGGGCCGGCATGAGCGTGGTTCGGTGGCGCTCGGCGAGCGGGCAGAGCAGGGCTATCAGCGCGTCTAGATGGGCGTTCAGTCGTGCGCTGGCCACGCGCGCGGCCATCATTAAAGCGCTGTCCATGACATCCTGACTGGTCGATCCCCAATGGACGTAACGCGCCGCCTTGGCGTCTTTTCCCTCAACGGCCAAGGTGAGGAGATTCACCAGTGGAATGGCGGGATTACTGGCTTCCACGCTCTGCGCGGCGATGTTGGCCAAGTCGAACGGGGTGTTTTGAGCGCACTGCGCGATGAGCGCTGCGGCGTCCCGCGGGATGAGTCCTAACGCCGCTTGTGCAGAGGCCAGCGTGGCCTCAAATTGCAGCATATGGGCGAGCATGGCCGGTGGCGCAAAGCACTCGGCGAGGTCCTCGCCGCCCAAATAGGCGGTGGTCGTGAGCGGGCTAAAATCCATGGCGGCCTAGGGTTTGTCTTGATGCATTAGCTGCGCGGCGCGCTGGCGGGGGATGCGTGGAGCGCGGGTAGCCCGAGATAGTTTTCGGCCAGACTTTGCTGCGCGCTGGCAGAACCGACGAGGTAGGCAAATTCCGCTGCTTGCAGCCGCTCATCAAACACAGAGTCTGTCAGACGATGCGTCAGGGCCGTCAGCCACCAAGCGAAGCGTTGCGCTTGCCACACTTGTGCCAAGCGATTAGGTGAATAGGCGTCGAGACCCGCGGTGGCACCCGTTTTGAACCACGCAACGAGGGCCGTTGCCAGCGCGCCCACGTCGCCAAACGCGAGGTTTAAGCCTTTCGCCCCCGTTGGCGGCACGATGTGCGCGGCGTCCCCGGCCAGAAATAGTCGCCCATGCCGCAGGGGATCGGCCACAAAACCGCGCAGCGGCGCCAGACTTTTCTCGATGGCGGGCCCCGTGACCAACGCCGCCGCAACACTCGCCGGTAGCCGCCGGCCTAACTCATCCCAAAAACGCTCGTCTGGCCACTCGTCCAGCGTAGCCGTGGCTGGCACCTGCAGATAGTAGCGGCTGCGCGTGGGCGAGCGCATGGAACACAGCGCAAAGCCACGTGGGTGGCAGGCGTAGATGAGCTCCGGGGAGACGGGCGGCGTGTCGGCCAGCACACCCAGCCAACTCACGGGCTGCGTGCGCTCGAGATGGTGCATCAGACCCATCGGCACGCTGGCTCGCGCCACCCCGTGATAGCCGTCGCAGCCGGCGAGGTAATCGCAGATAAATTCGTGGGTTTTCCCCTGCCAGCGACAGCGCAGCCGTGCGGCATGGCCGGTGAGATCCAAAGGGGTCACGGCCTCGCATTCATACAAAATTTGGCTGCCGGCGCCCTCGTGTTGGGCGTTTAAATCGCGAGTGATCTCGGTCTGGCCGTAGACCATCACGGTTTTACCCGTCAGCGCGCGCAAATTGATGCGCAAACGCTGCTCACCGCGCGCGATCTCAAAACCCTCGTGGATCAGGCCTTCGCGATGCAGCCGCGCGCTGACGCCTGCGGCGTCCAATAAGGCGACACTGCCAGGCTCCAGTACCCCGGCCCGAATGCGGGTTTCGACATGCGCGCGCGTCTGCCGTTCGAGTATGACAAAACGAATGCCGGCGAGTCCCAGCAGGCGGCCTAAGAGCAGCCCAGCGGGGCCGGCACCGATAATGCCGACTTGCACGCGCGCAACGTTAGACATCGAAGAACACGGTTTCTAGTGGGCCTTGGAGGTGGATGTCGAAGCAATAGCCGGTGTCGGTGAGTGCCGCGATTAAGGTCGCGCGCCGGGCCAGCGGGACTTGGGCGAGAGCCGGATCGTGCTGATTACGCGCGGCCTCGTCGCCAAAATACAGGCGCGTCACGAGCGGGTTCATCAGGCCGCGGGCAAACAGCGTGAGATGGATATGCGGCGCTCCCTGCGGGGTCACGGGGCCTGGCTTATGGGTCAAAAAAGTATAGCGCCCCTCACTATCAACGCTAGCCCGACCAAAACCATACCCGCTCGCGGCACCGCGCGTTGGGTAATCGCCCGCGCCATTGGCCTGCCAAATCTCAATGAGCGCATCGGGGACCGGCAGGTCATCGCCGTCGAACACTTGACCACGCAGACAAATGGCGACCCCCAGCGGCGGCTCGTGGGTCACTTGATGCGCCTGCGGCCAGTCGAGTGCCAAGCTGAAATAGGGTCCCACCGTTTGCGCCGGGGTGGGCCTGCGCATTTTAGTGAGCGTCCAAGGGCGTTGCCGCGTGACCGCGCAACACCACATCGAAACGATAGGCCAACGCCCACTCCGGCCGGCTGTGTAGGAGATCAAACTTGGCGACTAGCCGCGCGCGGCGCGCGGCCTGTGGAATGCTCATAAAAATGGGATCTAGCGGCAGTAGGGGGTCACCGGGAAAATATAATTGGGTGACCAAGCGCGCCGCAAAGCCCGCCCCGAACAGCGACAAATGGATGTGTTTGGGCCGCCACCCGTTGGGGTGATTGCCCCACGGATAAGCGCCGGGTTCGATGCTAAGGAACTCGTAACAGCCCTGCGCATCGGTGAGCACTTGGCCGGCGCCGATGAAGTAGGGGTCCAGCGGTGCTGCATGTTGATCCGCCGGGTGCCAATAACGCCCGGCGGCGTTCGCCTGCCAAATCTCAATGAGCGCATGGGCTTCGGGGCGACCCGCCGCATCGCTTACCCGGCCATGCACGAGGATGCGTTGTCCTTGCGCCGTGCCACCCGGCACTTGCGTGGTGAGATCGCCCGCCCCAGCGCGGAGTTTTTCGGGACCCCAACGCGGACCCTGACTGGGCATCAGGTGAGAGGGGAGCACGATGGCGGCGGCCTGTGGTGCGCGCTTGGCGCTAGAGCGATAGGCGGGAAGCTGGTTGGGTGCCCAACCGAGCGTCGCCGGTTGGGCTACTCGCCTCACGTGGCGCGCAAGACGCGGCAGTTTTGCGCAAAACGCAGTGTCGCACCGGTTTTTGCTTGCAGCGCTTCGGGCGTGAGCCCGGCGAGTAAATCCGTGACCAGCAGGCCCTCCGGCGTCACTTCAATGATCGCCAAATCTGAGTAGATGCGATCCACGCAGGCGAGCCCTGTCAGCGGTAAATTACACCGTTCAACGACCCGTGGTTGCCCATCCTTTGCGACGTGAGCGGCCAACATGACCCACACTTGTTTGGCACCGGCGACGAGGTCCATCGCCCCGCCTACCGCGGGTAATTTAGCCCCGGGCAAGGCCCAGTTGGCGAGGTCGCCGTTGGAGGCGATTTGATAGGCGCCCAGAATCGAGACATCAATATGGCCACCACGAATCATCGCGAAGGAATCGGCATGATGGAAAAACGATCCGCCGGGCAGGATGGTGACAGGCTGCTTGCCCGCGTTGATGAGGTCGGGGTTGGCGGCGGCCGGCAGCGGTGCGGGCCCCATGCCCAACAGGCCGTTTTCTGAGTGCAGTACAAATTCACGTCCGGGTGGGATTTGGTCGGCGACCAGCATGGGTAGTCCAATCCCCAAATTGACGTATGCGCCTTCAACGATATCTGCGGCTACCCGGCGGGCAATGTCTTGGGTGGACAATGGCGTGATCATGCCGCCACCGCCACGAGCCGGGTGACAAAAATGCCCGGTGTGATGATGGTCTCCGGCGGGGTGTGTTCGACCAACTGCCGAACTTCAGCCAAGGTGCTGGTGGCCGCGGTAGCCATCACGGGATTGAAATTACGCGCCGTCGCCGCATAGGTAAGATTGCCCCAGCGATCGCCAGTGCAGGCGTGGACTAAGGCAACGTCGGCCCGCAGCGCCATTTCCATCACGTAGTGTCGGCCGTTGAATTCACGGGTTTCGCGGCCCTCCGCCAGCGGTGTGCCATAAGCGGTAGGGGTATAGAAGGCCGGGATGCCTGCCCCACCGGCGCGGATGCGCTCGGCCAGTGTGCCCTGCGGCACGATTTCCAAGGTGATGGCGCCAGCGGCGTAGAGTTCCTCAAACACCACCGAACCCGCCGAGCGGGGGAACGAACACACCACACGGGTCACCGCTCCAGCCTTCAGCAACGCCGCCAGACCGCCGTCGCCGGAGCCGGCATTGTTGCTGATGATGGTGAGGTTGGTCAGCCCGAGATCGCGTACCGCCAACAGCAATTGGTTGGGCACACCGGCGTCACCGAAGCCGCCGACTAGCAGCGAGGCACCATCTTGTAAGCCGGGGCACTGCGCTACGATTTCTGCCGCACTGCGGTAACGTTTGTCGATCATCTGGCCATTTTCCTGATCTGGGGTAGCGCGATTATCCTCGCATGGCAAAGTCGTTCAATCACCCAGGCGAACGGTGGTCCATCAATCTATCGCCGGCGCTAAAAAAATTACCTCAAGAGAGACTCGATGCCAAACACTGCCGCTATCGATCCCTATGCCATTGCGTTGGACGATCTGGATGTCAGTAACCCCCGGCTTTTTCAGCGTGACGAAATCGGTCCGTACTTCGCGCGGTTGCGCCACGAGGCGCCGGTGCACTGGTGCGCACGCAGCGACTACGGCCCGTTTTGGTCGCTGACTAAATTTGCCGACATCCTAAAAGTAAACGCTGCCGACAAGTCTTTTGCCTGCAGTTATGAACTGGGTGGGCATGTGCTGGGCTACGAGAAAATGTTTCGGCAAAACGGCGTGGATGCCCGCATGTTCCAGTCCACCGATGCCCCGATCCACACGGCGCAGCGCAAAGCTATTGCACCGATTGTGGCCCGCGCCAACGTGCGTGAGATGGAAGACCTCATGCGTCAGCGCTGCGGTGAAATTCTGGATGCACTGCCGGAAGGTGAAACCTTCAACTGGGTAGAGCGGGTCTCTATCGAATTCACGACGCAAGTGTTGGCGACGTTGTTCGATTTTCCTTGGGAGCAGCGGCGCCTGCTCACGCGCTGGTCGGATGTGGCAGTAACCGAACCCGGCTTTGGCATTGTGGCTACTTGGGAAGAGCGGCGCAGCGAGTTAGAGGATTGTTTCCGCCTGTTTGCCGAACTCTGGCAAGCGCGTTTAAAGCGTCCAGCGGCGTCCGATTTGCTCTCGCTGATGGTGCATGCCGAGGGCACGAAAAATCTCCGTCCCGAGGAGTTTTTGGGCAATCTCATCAATCTCATTGTGGGCGGCAACGACACCACGCGTAACTCGCTCACCGGCGGGGCGCTGGCGCTCCATCGTTATCCAGAGCAATACGCCAAACTGCGCGCCAATCCCCGGTTGGTGGAAAGCATGGTGCCCGAGATTATCCGTTGGCAGACGCCTATTTCGCATATGGCGCGCACGGCGTTAGAAGATTTTCGTTTGGGCGACGTCACCATTAACGCCGGTGACCGGGTGGCGCTGTGGTATCTGTCCGGCAATCGTGATGCCGACGACATCGATGACCCGGAAGAATTCATTATCGATCGGCCACAGCCGCGGCGGCATTTATCGTTTGGTTTTGGGGCCCACCACTGCGTTGGGTATCGCTTGGCCGAACTCCAGTTGCAGGTCGCTTGGGAAGAAATTTTGAAGCGCTTTCGGCATCTCGAGGTGGTCGGCGAACCCCAACGCGTATGCTCTAACATCATTCATGGCTACACCTCGCTGCCGGTTAAGGTGCAGCGCTGGTAGCGGGCGCTAGCGACTTTACACAGTGACCTCGTCGAAGGTGTCTGGGGGGTTGAGGGGGCCCAACAGCAGGTCACCGTTCGCACAGCGGTTGTGGGTCAAAAGATCTGTTAAGAGCGAAGGGAAATCCAGCAGATAACGCACCGCGAGGTCGCCGGCGCGCGTTTTGAGGTGCTCAATGGGCCAGTGGTGTGCCGGGGTACGCAAAGCAAAGCCAATCACATTGTTGCCATCGGTCGTGGGTAGCAGCAGCACGCGACCGGCGAATGCTGCGCTCATGCGCGCGAGGCAACTCTCTAAGCTTGGGTCTTCTGCCATGAAATTCTGCGCCAAAATGCCATGGTTGCGCAGTGCTGCGTAGGCTGCCGTATAAGCTCGTTCATTGCGTAGGTGCGAGGGTGCCGTGCGGTTCTCGAAGGCGTCCATCAGCAGCAGATCCGCCGTGCGCGGGTGGGCTTCTAGATGCACCAGACCATCGCACACGCGTACCTCCAACCGCTCGTCGTCGTGGGGCAGACCAAACAAGGCGCGTGCTGCGGCCACCACGCTGGGGTTTATTTCCACTGCCGTGAAATGGGTTTCGGGCAGGCCGGCTAACACAAAACGCGCCATCGAACCGCCGCCCAAACCGATCATCAACACCCGGCGCGGTGCCGCGTTAAACAGCAATGCGGCCATCATGGCGCGGGTGTACTGAAGTTCGAGTTGCTCGGGGGCGGCTAGCCGCAACGCACTCTGGATGGCGCCGCCGCCCAAATGCAGGGAGCGCACACCGTTGGCCTCGACAATTTCTGGTGCCAGCTGGCGGCCACTGGCAAGCCAATTTTTTAAGGCCACTGGCAAGCCTGCGCGGGCGTGAGTTGGCAATGTCCAGTAGGTAAGGCGTTCATAGCAGCTATTTTCGCAAGGCAGATGGGTCACAGAGCGCCGCCCGATGGTAGCGCATCTGTGCCGGATGGGGATGCCGGTTCCTCGCCGCACGCGGGTGCGGCTTAACGCCAGCAGGTGGTGTGCTCAAGGCGGCGGTAAAAACCCATGACGCTGAAAAATAGCCTGTGCGCCCGGGCGGCTTAGATACTCGAAAAACGCTGGGCCACCGGGTCCCGCGCCCTTCAAAACGGCGGCCGGATAAGCAATCGGCGTGTGGGTATTGCTGGGGACCGTCATGACCACCGTGACCCGATCGGAAATTTTTGCATCGGTGGCGTAGACAATTCCAGCGGAACATTCACCACGTTCCACGAACGTTAGGGCCGCGCGTACGTCTGCACTGTTGACGATGCGTGCGGCGATGGGTGCCCACCAACCTAGGCTAATCAGCGCCTGCTTGGCGTAAATACCCGCCGGCACGGTGTCCACGTTGGCGGTACAGAGTTTGCCCTCGAAGGCCTGATCTAGGCTGAAATTTTTCGTCAGCTGCACCGTGAAGGGTCGAGTGCGTGGGGCAATGAGCACCAGTGCGTTGCCGGCGATCAGGCGACTGTCGTCCTTTAGATAGCCCTTGGCGGCGAGATAATCCAGCCACTTGCGGTCGGCCGCGATGAAGACATCCGCTGGTGCGCCGTTTTCTATTTGCCCAGCCAGACTGGGCGTGGCACCGAGCGCCAGTCGCACGGGGGTGTGGGTTTGGTCCTCGTAGGCCTGCGCGATCTCCTCCAAAGCTTGGGTGAGACTGATCGCCGCGTAGACCCGGATAGCCGGGGCCGCCGCGCTGCCACTGCGGGGGCTTGCGCACCACAGGAGCAACCAGCAGGCAAGCAAAAAACGTGCGCTCATCGTGGGAGTTCCTCACTGGGTGGTGGAATACCCAGCAAATATGGTTCGCTACTCAGGCCCACAATAATGCGATCATGTCGGGATGAATAACTTTGCTGATTTAAATTTGATCGACCCACTGACGCAAGCACTCGCGGAGGTGGATTATGCCCAAATGACGCCGGTGCAAGCCGCCGCGCTGCCGGCGATTTTGGCCGGCCGCGACGTGTTGGTACAGGCGCAGACCGGGAGCGGCAAGACCGCGGCGTTTGCGCTAGGCTTGCTCTCTAAACTAGACCCTACTCAAGTACGTCTGCAGGGCTTGGTGCTGTGTCCTACCCGCGAGTTGGCGGACCAGGTCAGCCGTGAGATTCGCCGCTTGGCGCGTTTCATTCCCAACGTGAAGGTCCTCACGCTGTGCGGCGGTGTGCCGCTGCGTCCACACCTCGCATCCCTAGCCCACGAACCGCACATCGTGGTGGGCACGCCGGGGCGTTTGCTCGAGTTGATTGAACACGCCGCGCTGCCCCTGAAATCGTTAGCGGTGTTGGTGCTCGATGAAGCCGACCGGATGTTGGATATGGGGTTTGCACCGGCCATTGCGCAACTCATGGAGCATCTGCCGAAGCCCCGTCAAACCCTGATGTTTTCGGCCACCATTCCCCCGGCTATTCGGGCTATCAGCCGCGGTCTGCAACAGGCGGCGCTCGATGTCACCCTCAGCGTTGAGCCGGAAGATGCGCTCATTGAACAGCTTTTTTTTGAAGTGGAACCCGCGCAAAAACTGGCGGCGGTGACGGCACTACTGCTTTCCTATCGACCCGAGTCAGCAGTGATTTTTTGTAATACCCGGCAGGTGGTGCGCAGTGTGGCCGATGAACTCATGGCCCGAAAGTTCTCGGTTTTATTCCTGCACGGAGAACTCGACCCGCGCGAGCGTGAGGAAATGTTGGTGCGTTTTGCTAATCGCAGCGCGACTGTTTTAGTGGCATCTGATGTGGCCGCGCGCGGCTTGGATATCGTCGACCTGCCGATGGTGATTAATTTTGACCTCGCCACCGATCCCGATACCCACCTACACCGCGTGGGACGCACGGGGCGCGCGGGACGACGTGGCCTGGCGTTGAGCTTGTGTTCAGCGCAGGAATCGCCGCGGGCGAATCTTATTAAAGAGCGTTTAGGTGTGGCGCTGCGTTGGGGCCGTGTGCCGGCGCTCGCCCGGGCGAACGCGCCGCTCGTCGCGCCGTTTATCACGGTGGCCATCGATGCGGGCCGCCAAGACAAACTGCGCCCTGGTGATTTGCTCGGTGCGCTCACCGGGGTGGCCGGTTTACCCGCGACGGCCGTGGGTAAAATTGATGTCTTTCCTACCCGCACCTATGTGGCTATCGCCCGCGATTGGCACCAGCGAGCCGTGGCCGGACTGCGCTTGGGTAAAATCAAAGGACGCAATTTTCGGGTTCGCGAGTTGGAGGCTTAAGGGATGTCGTTTGCCGAACTAGGTTTGTCGACACCGCTCTTGCGGGCAGTGAGCGAACGCCACTATTTGACGCCCACGCCGGTGCAAGCACTCGCGATTCCGGCGGTACTGCAGGGGCGGGATGTGTGGGCTTGTGCGCAAACGGGATCGGGTAAAACCGCCGCCTTTGCGCTGCCCTTGCTGCAAGCGCTGGCCGCCCACCCGCCGCAGACGCCGCGTCCGGTGCGGGTGCTGATCTTGGTGCCTACTCGCGAGCTGGCGGCGCAGATCGCCGAGGCAATTCAACGCTACGCAGTGCATTTGCCAGCGACCGTGAAAGTAGTCACCGCGTTGGGTGGGGTTTCGATTAATCCCCAGATGATGGCGCTGCGCGGCGGTGCTGAGATCGTGGTGGCCACCCCGGGTCGGTTGTTAGATCTGCTCGACCATAACGCGCTGAGCCTCGCGCAGATCCACACGCTGGTCTTGGACGAAGCCGATCGCTTGTTGGATTTGGGTTTTTCCCAAGAGTTAGCGCAGGTTTTGCAACGGCTGCCGCAAGACCGGCAAAACCTTCTTTTCTCGGCCACTTTCCCGGCCGTCGTGCGCCATTTGGCGGAGCAACTGCTAAAAGATCCGGTGCGTATCGAGGTCGCGTCCACACCGCAGACCTCGCCCGCCATTGTGCAGCGCTCGATTGCGGTCGATGCACCCCGTCGCACCCACCTCTTGCGACAACTGATCCAACAACACGGCTGGAAACGGGTCTTGGTGTTTGTGGCCACCCGTTACACCACGGAGCATCTGACGCAAAAGCTGCTGCGGCTGAATATTCGCGCGGGGGCTTTCCATGGTGATCTCAGCCAGGGCGCGCGCACGCAGGCTCTGGCGGACTTTAAAGCGCAGCGCTTGGGCGTGCTGGTCGCGACCGACGTCGCGGCGCGCGGCATTGATATCGAGGAGCTGCCGGTGGTGGTGAACTACGACCTGCCGCGTTCATCAGTGGACTATCTCCATCGCATTGGCCGCACCGGGCGCGCCGGTGTGGCCGGGTTAGCGGTGAGTTTTGTGAGCGCCGAAACCGAAGCGCATTTTCGCTTGATTGAAAAACGCCATGCGCTGCAGCTGACGCGCGAAGTCGTGGCGGGATTCGAGCCAACACCGGCCACCCTCGTGGACGATGGCCCCTCGTTAGGTGGCATTAAAGGGCGACGGAAAAGCAAAAAAGATAAGCTGCGTGAAGCCGCGCCGCCGCCGGCTGGGGGCTTTGTGTGGCCGCGTCGCCCACCAGGCAGCGGATGATTCCTTAACGGTGCTGCAATTGGCGGGGTCGGGGTTCGCAAGCGCCGCACGGGCTAGGTCCTCAGCCCACTGAGCGCATCTCCTAGCAGCAAGCCCGGCTGCTAATTGCGCGTGTTCCATTTTTGGAACACTGAATGGAATACGGTGTTTTTCGTCCACAAGTTAACAATCGGCACCTCCCCACGGATAACACCGCTGTTATCCGTGGGGACTTGGCGGCTTAGCCCGACGGCGTTGGACTTTATTGAAGCGTGGGTTGCCGTAACCCACGCGGCGCCGCAGGCCATGTAGACTGCAGTCTACTTACGGTGCACCCCAGTGATCATGAGCCCGCCCGCGAGGGCCGCCGCAGCTTGAGACCCCGTTAAATTTTGCCGCCCAAAGCGTGTGTGTGCGGCTCGACCGGCGTGGCCAAGACCACCACCTCGAGGCGCCCGCGGGCGGCTTCTAGAGTTGCCACGACGTCCTCTTTGTCCAGTAAGCCCAATACGCCGGCGCGCGCCAGGGTGTGCTGGACGCTTGGTCGCAGTTCTGCCAGTAACACCCGTGTGCCACGTTGTGCAAAGCGGCGCAGCGTCACTTCAAGGGCTGCAATGCCGGTGGCGTCGACCATCGGTACCCGTCCCATGCGCAGGACTAACGCGCACACCGCCGGTTTATGTTGGAGATTGTCGAGAATGTGCTCAAGCCTTGCGGCTGCGCCAAAAAATAAGGGGCCGTCGATAGCATAGACCAGCACCCCAGCAGGCCATGGGGCCAGCGCCGAGTCTGGTCCCGGGTCGGCCACCAGGTTCACAGATTCCGCAGCGTGGCGCACGAACAAGAGCGCGGCCAGTGCCACGCCCACATTGACCGCTACGATCAAGTCGACAAAAACAGTCAGCCCAAAACTCAGCACTAAAATGGCGACATCGGCGCGCGGCGCACACCGCACCAGTCGCAAAAACTGTGGTAATTCGCTCATACCCCAAGCTACGACAAATAGAATGGCCGACAGCGAACACAGGGGGATTGCCGCCGCGAGCGGTGCCAAGAGGAGGATGACCAGCAGCAAGAACACGCAATGCACTACGCCGGCAAGTGGACTGGTAGCCCCGTTGCGGATATTGGTGGCGGTGCGGGCAATGGCGCCCGTTGCGGCAAACCCGCCCAGTAAGGGGGCTGCGATATTGGCAAGCCCCTGTGCCAGCAGTTCCTGATTGGAATCGTGTCGTGTACCTGTCGCGCCGTCGGCCACTACCGCCGAGAGCAGCGACTCAATAGCGGCGAGCATGGCGATGCTAAACGCCGGCCCCATCAGCGTGACGATCAGCGCCCAGTCTGCGGTGGGTAGCGTAAAACTTGGCAGGCTACGCGGGAGGCCACCGAAAGCCGAGCCTATGGTGGCCACCCCCTCGAAGTGAAAAATGGCCTGCAGCGCGCTCGCCACCAACATCGCGATGAGTGGCGCGGGGACGCGCTTCTGCCACCGTGGCGCTAACACTAAGATGGCGAGCGTCAACGCGCCCAAGGCGGTGGTAGCCGGGTGAAACTGCGGCAGGGCTTGCAGCAATGCCGCCATCTTTGCGTGGAAATGCGGGCTGCTGCTAGCGGGGTGGAGGCCGAAGAAATTTTGCCACTGGCCAGTAAAAATGATGACGCCAATGCCGGCGGTGAAGCCAACAATAACCGGCGTTGGCATGTATTTGATGAGGCCCCCGAGCCGCGCAAGCCCCATCGCCAGCAAGATGACGCCAGCCATGAGCGTGGCTAATTGCAATCCAGCCACCCCGTGGCGGCTGGTAATGCCTGCGAGCACAGCGATGAAGGCGCCCGTAGGCCCGGAGATCTGGACGCGCGTGCCGCCAAATAATGAGGTAATGAGACCAGCGACGATGGCTGTATAAAGCCCTTGCTCGGGTCTGGCACCGCTGGCGATGGCGAAAGCTAGGGCCAGCGGTAAGGCCACGATGCCAACCACCAAACCTGCCAGCACGTTGTTGGCAATGTGGGCCCGCCCAAACAGACCCGCAGCCTTGGCTTCCAGTAGGGCGATCATGTGAGGATGGCAGCGATCCTTCGTGCAGTGTCCCGAGTCTAGGTTCGTTTCGACTTTTCGGCCACCGGTGGTTATTGTTGCCGCCCGTAATGCGCACGGTGGGCCGCTCGAGGCGAGCCGTTGGACGGACCGTGTGGCGCGCCGAATGATCACGCCCGCTAATTTTTCGAGATATTTCCAAGGAAAATATCATGCGTACTGTTCTGCTTTTTGGCATGCCGCGTAGCGGCACTACCTGGCTGGGGAAAATATTCGACTCTCATCCGGATACTCTGTACCGGCATGAGCCGGACAGCCGCGGCACTTTGAATACCCTGCCGATGTTGCCGATTGAGAGTGATGTGGAAAAACATCGCAGCTTCCTGCTGGACTATGTCGCGAAATTGCCCGCGATCCGTGATGAAAAAATTTCCGCTTCGTTGCCAATTTTCACTAAGAATTACTACACGGTGCCGCAGCTCGCGCTGCGTAAATTGCTGGTGTACGGCTTTAAAATGGCGTCGCGCCTGTTGGGCTCGCTGCGGGTACCGGACGTCATCAATGCCAGCAAGCAACCGCACCTAACCCTCGTGTGGAAATCCATCGAGTCTCTCGCGAGGTTGGGGGTGCTCGCCCGAGTTTTCCCCGAGGCCCGTTGCATCCTCATCCTGCGCCACCCCTGTGGTTATGTGGTCTCGGTATTGCGCGGCGAGGCAAAACTCCAATTTGAGAGCACGACATCTTCAAGTGAAGATTGGTGTATCTATCAGCGGTTGGTTGAATCGCCGGCTGGCCGTGCGCGCGGCATGACATTAGCGCAGGTCAAAAACCTGTCGCCAGTGGAACGTCTGGCCCTACTGTGGGGACTTTATTACGAGCACGCTTTGGTGGCGTGCGCAGGGCTCAACAATGTGCTGACGGTGCGTTATGAAGACTTCTGTGAACACCCCCTGCAGGAGAGCCAAAAAGCCTTCGCCCACTGCCATCTGCCATGGGCCCCAGAAACCGAGGTATTTATTGTACGCAGCACGGCGCAGGAGAATTCGGCGTACTACAGTGTGTTTAAGGATCCGAAAACCGCCGCGTCAAATTGGCAGAGACAGCTATCGGGTGAAGAAATCCGCCAGATTCTGCAAGTGACGTCCTGCTTCGCCGCCGGTAGCTACTATTCACCCGAAGCCTCTGCCGCTCTTTCCCCGGCGTGATTAGCGCCGGCGCGTGAGGAAAGTCGTTTGCGAGGGGAAGTACTCACGTGCGCTTAGCGCTAACCACCGCGGCTGCGCATGGTCCACCGCGCTCAGCCGGTGCTGACGTGGTGGCGTAAACTGGCAGACCTTGCCGGTCAGCTAGGGCTGTGACGCCACAATAGGGTGGCGGTAAGCATTCGCCACTCGCTATGCGCAACCGAATCAACGCACGTCTTAAACTTTTTTACAGGGGTGGCGGATAAGGCTTGGTCTTGGCACCATAAACCATAATTAGACGCCTGCCCCGCAAAGTAAATTTACTGTTTCGTTCACGGGCCGGGAGAAGCTTTTGAAACACAACGGCCTATGGGAATCGGGTACGAAAAAATGCCGCCTACAAGCTCGCCAATGATCACCGTCGTCATCCCGTATTTTCAAAGATCACCGGGCATTTTGGCCAAAGCGCTGGCGAGCATCGCGGCCCAAGAGGGTTGCCCGCTGCCGATTCAAGTGATTGTGGTGGATGACGCCTCCCCCGCGCCGGTCGCCGCAGAGCTTGCTGGCGTTGGTGCTATGCCACACCCCGTACGAGTCATTACGCAGGCAAACGGGGGCCCAGGTGCTGCCCGCAACACCGGGCTAGACCATGCCCCACCCGGCACCCGCTACCTCGCATTTTTGGACTCGGACGATGAGTGGATGCCCGACCACTTGGCGCGCGCTGTGGCGGCGCTGGAATGCGGTTATGACTTCTTTTTTGCTGACCACTATCAGTTGGGCCAAGCTATCGGTGCATTCGCGCGTGGCGGTCGCCTCGCGTTGGAACAACACCCATTGCTGCCCACCCTACAGCCTGATTTACATGCCTATGCAGGGGATTTGCTCGATCAAACCATCCGCGGCAATCTCATTGGCACCTCGACGGTGGTCTACAATTTCGAGCGATTTGGCGCGCAGCGCTTTCAGGTAGCGTTCGCCAATGCCGGGGAGGACTACCTGTTTTGGATGGCGTTGCTGGTGCAGGGTGCCTCGAGCGCGTTTTCCACGCACACCGCAGCACGCTATGGCAAAGGCGTCAATATTTACGCCGGGGCGGGATGGGGCAGCGAGCAGCACCTGTTGCGGACGCATAACGAGATCAAGTATCGCCGGACCATCATCGCTCAATTCAAACTGACACCCGCGCAGAGGCAACACGTGCAGGCCGGCATTCAAGACCTTCGTCACGCTTTTGCCCGGGATCTTCTGCATCGCGTCAGTCACCGCAAAGCGTTGCCGTGGCCCTTGCTCCGCGCACATTTCAAGCTGGACCCGTGGAGTTTTGGGGGACTGCCCGCCGCGGCGCTAAAAATTTTTTGGTCGCGGTCAAAATGACCGCACCGCACGCCCCACCCGTGATCAGTGTCGTGGTGCCCTGCTTTAACACGGCACCCTATTTGCCGGCCACCTTGAAATCGGTTGAGGAGCAAACCTTTCAGGATTTTGAAGTGCTGCTCGTGGACGATGGCTCCACCGACGACACGCTCGCCGTACTGCACGCCTGGGCAGCTACCGATCCGCGATTTAAGGTCATCGCACTAGGGCATAACCAGGGCATCGTTGCCGCCCGGAATGCGGCGCTGGCCGTGGCCCGCGGCGAGTACGTCGCCCTGTTGGATAGCGATGATGTCTGGACCCCCGGTGCGCTGGCGCAGCGTTTGGCGGTGGCCCGGCGTTACCCCTCGGCAGACGTCATTGCTACCGACTTCGCTTGGTTTGAAGAGGAACTCCCCGCGACACCCGTTGGTCGTGTCGGTTTGGGGCCGGGTGGTGCGCGCTTGTTTGCGCATTCTTTCGCAACCGGCGAGCCGGTGCTCTTCACGGAGCCTTTCGAAACGGTTGCCTCACTCCACTTCGCGTGGGTTGCGGCAACTCTGGTGCGGCGGGCTGCCATGACGGCCATTGGCAATTTTGAGCCCACCGTTAAAACCTCAGAAGACACCCTGCTGTGGTTACGCCTTGCGCCGCGGGGTGCTTTTGTTTTTATGCCCCAAATCACGGCCTATTACCGCCAGCGTGCGGGCAGCATTATTGCCTTGGGTAAAGGCCCCAAGGAATTA
>CAMAXW010000006.1 GCA_945862315.1 Klebsiella pneumoniae | reverse complement strand
CTGTAGAGCCCGGCCGCCTCATCGGCGCGCCAGCGTGGAATGCTCTCAAAAGTGATCACCGAAATTTGGCCGAAAATTAGCGCCATGCCAATGCCCTGCACCATGCCGGGCCAGATTAAGCCCCACGCATCGACCTGCAGGGTGTATTGCGACATGGCGTAACACGCAGCCATGGTGAACAGATAGCCAATGCCGATGAGTTTGCGGCCGTCTACCCGCGGCGCAATGTAGGCGCCAATCAGCAGCATCAGGGTGGCGCAGACCGCGCCGCGCGGCAAAAAAATCAGTCCGGCGGTATCCGGTGGATAGTTGAGTAGCCGCTGGGTGAGCATCGGCAGCAGCGTGATGGTGGCGTACATGGTCAGGCAGTAACCGGCGATGAGCGCACAGCCCAAAGTGAAGTTGCGGTTGGCAAACAGTCGCAGGTCGATAATGTGATTGGGTACCCGCAGCCCACGTTCAATGAACACCACCCCAGCCACGCCGGCGGTCAGGGTGAGGCCTAAAATAAGCGGCGAGGCAAACCATTCGCGATGGTGCCCAAGGTCCAACACCGCCTGCAGGCTGCCCAAGGTTACCGACATCAACGCCAAACCCAGCCAATCGATGGGGGTCTGCGTACCGCGGGGGGTGGCAGGGATTTTTCCCACCGCCAGCAGCAGCGCCAATAGCCCGATGGGCACGTTCACATAGAACACCCAGCGCCACACGTAATGCTCCGTGATGTAGCCGCCGATGGTGGGACCTATGATCGGGGCCACCATGATCGCAATCCCCCACAGGGCCATCGCTTTCGCGCGTTGCGCGCGCGGGAACGCATCTAGCAGCACGGTTTGTGAGAGGGGGATCAACACCGCACCGAACGCGCCTTGCAAGAGTCGAAAGACCACCATCGACCCTAAGCTCCACGCCGCACCGCACAGCACTGAGGTGAAAATAAAACCAGCGATTGAAGTCAGCAGTAAATCACGTCGGCCAAAACGCGCCGACAGCACCCCAGTCAGCGGCATCACCACGGCGGTGGAAATCATGTAGGAGGTGATGATCCACGTGACCTGATCGGGGGTAGCGCCGAAGGTGCCCATCATGTGAGGCAGCGAGACATTGACCACCGTGAGGTCTAGCACTTCCAGCAAGGTCATGAGCATCACCGCCACGATCAGCGACCACTGCGGCGTGGGGGCGGTGGTCATGGTGGGGTGGTGGTATCGATCTCGACGTTAACGCTGGCCCCCACCCGCAGCGGCGTGGTCACGCCGGGTAGGGCATCGAGCGCAATGCGGACGGGGAAGCGCTGGGTGACTTTCACCCAGTTGCCGGTGGCATTTTCTGGCGGCAGCAGCGAGAAAGTGGCGCCCGATCCGGCGCTCAGACTCTGGACCCGGCCGGTTAGGGTGAGGTCGGGGTACATGTCAATTTTCACCTTTGCCGGGAGTCCGCTGCGTAAACGGGTTAAGTCGCTTTCGCGAAAATTGGCTTCCACCCACCACTCGCCCGCTTCAACCAGCGCG
Source organism: Klebsiella pneumoniae (assembly GCA_945862315.1). GTDB lineage: Bacteria > Pseudomonadota > Gammaproteobacteria. Next base: position 111,495 of record CAMAXW010000006.1, on the reverse strand, counting down.
AATTGAACTGCGCCAGCCTGTACCAGCGTGCCCTTGCGCAGCGTGAGCTGGGTGACCCAGCCATCCGCTGGCGTGGTGATATGGGTGTAGGAAAGTGCCAATTCTGCGAGTGCCACGGCGGCCGCAGCGGCGCGTAGTTGCGCGTTGCGCACCCCGGTTTCACCCAAGGCGTTGCGCGCACGCGCCAGTTCCGCGCGCGCCGCACTGCTGGCGGCTTCGGCTTGGGCCAAAGTGGCCAAGGCATCGTCCAGCTGTTGTTTGGGTAGCAGTTGGCGCCGGGCGAGGGTTTGAATACGGGTGAGGGTTAGGCGGGCGTGGTCGGCGGTGATTTGGCGCTCCTGCAGCGCGGCGCTAGCAGCCTGTACTTGCGCGCCGCTGGCCCCAGTGTCTTGGGCGGCCACCTCCAATTGCGCGCGCGCGCGTTCAAGTCGGGCCTGGAAAGTCGCCGGCGCCAAGTCAAACAGCGGGTCGCCGGCGTGCACGTATTGGTTGTCGACGACGTGCACAAATTCCGCGGGTGCGGTGACCCGTGAGGCGACCTCCACGATGTGCGCTTTGAGATAGGCATCATCGGTGGCCGGATGCAGGGTTCGGTATTGCCAGAAGCCATAGAAGGCCACGGCCGTCGCGAGCGACAGCGCCACCGCTAGCAGGGGACGTAACGATTTCACGCACGGCAATCTCAATTTGGGGCGGGGCGCGCGAGCCTACTATTTAGCGCGCGGCCATATGGTACATGCGACAGCCCTCGAAGAGCGGCCGGTCCTGCTGCTGGGCGAGGGTTCGTTTTGCGGCCATAATCGACCCCTGCCGCGCCTGCGGTGCCCGCAAATAATCTTAAAGAGGGGGAAGCAATGAAGCAGTGGATTTCCAAACTCGCACTCGCCGCCGCGCTCGGCTTAGGTGCACTGACGAGCGTCCAAGCAGTCTCACCGGCCGGTATGCAGCTCTACGCTTTTAGTTCGGGTTCGATGAAGCTCGGCAAAGGCTTCCTGCAGAATTTCGCGCCCATGGACCCGAAAATTCAAATCCCCATTGGCTTCTTCGTGATCAAGCACCCCAAGGGCAATGTGCTGTTTGACACCGGCAACAACGACAAACTCATCACCGACAGCACCTACTGGGGCAAGCTCGCCGCCGTATTTGAGGCGAAAATGACGCCCGAAGACGCCATCGACGTGCAGCTCGCCAAAATTGGCTTGAAGCCGGATGACATCAAGTATGTGGTGGTCAGCCACATGCATTTGGACCATGGCGGCAACGTGGCCAAGTTCCCCAACTCCACCCTGATCATCCAAGACGACGAACTCAGCTTCGCCATGTTCCCGGATGAACCCTTTGCTGGCGGGTACATCCCGGGCGATGCGCAAGTGCTGCGCGCACCGGTGGGCAGCTCCAAACCCAGCCTCATGAACATGATTCGGCTCGAAGGCGACTACGATATTTTCGGTGACGGCAGTATCGTGGTCCATCGTTCACGGGGTCACACCAAGGGCAGCCAAATGCTGTTAGTGCGCTTGCCGCAAACCGGCGCCACGATCCTCACGGCTGACGCGGTTTACTTCCGCGAAAACATCGAGAAGAACCTCATGCCGAATCTCGCGTTGGCCTACGACCCTGCCGGGATCGCCAAAGGTTATGACTGGGTTCGGCGCATGATGGCCACCGAAAATGCCAACTTCTTCACCGCGCACGACCCAGACGCGTACAAGGCCATGAAGAAAGCCCCGGCTTTCTACGAGTAAACCGCGCTAAGCACTGGGCTATTGTTGGCTACTCCCTTGACGGCCGTTGACCGGCGCGGAACACCCGCGCCGGTACTCATTGCGAACGATCTCACCTACAACTACGGCCCGCGCCGGGTGCTAGAGGGGGTGAGTTTCGAGTTGGCCCGCGGCGAAGTGCTCGGCGTGCTGGGCCCGAACGGCGCCGGCAAAAGTACCTGCCTGCGGTTGTTAACCGGCTATCTCACGCCCACCCGCGGCTGGGCCACGCTGGCCGGGCACGACGTGACCCACGCGGGCCCCGCTGCGCGCCGGCATTTGGGCTATGTCCCCGAAGATCCCCGCCTCTACCCCTATCTCACGGTAGCGGAAACCTTGCGCTTGTTTGCTCGTTTGAAAGAATGCTCGCCCGCCAGCGTGGCCGGCGAGTGCGACCGCGTGTGCGAGCAACTGGCGCTCAACGGGGTACGCCGCCTCGCGGTGGCCAAGCTGTCGCGTGGCTTTCGGCAACGGGTGGCGATCGCCATCGCCTTATTGGGATCTCCCCCCTTGTTGATTCTCGATGAACCCACCAACGGTCTTGATCCTTGGCAAGTCATCGAGCTGCGCGAACTGGTGCAGACGCTCGCCACCCACCACGCGATCATCGTGACGTCGCATGTGCTCTCGGAAATTGAACGCATCGCTGCGCGCGCTATTTTTCTGTGCGAGGGCCGGTTGCTGGGGGAATACGTCATTGAGCACGACCGGCCGGGTGAACTCGAACGCCAGTTTTTGGCGATCACGCGGCCACCCTCATGACCGCCTTCGGATATCTTTTGGGCAAAGAATTGCGCGGCGTGTTTCTGCAGCCGATTGCGTGGGTGTTGATGGCGGTGTTTCTGCTGGTGATGGGCTATACCTTCGCCACGGGTTTGGCGCTGACTAAAACTGCCGCGCTCTCCCGCGTCGTGTTTCAGGCAGCCACGCTACTGCTGTTGCTGATCCCTTTGGTGACCATGCGCTTGTTAGCCGAGGAGCAGCGACACGGGACGCTGGAAATGTTACTGGCCACCCCCGTGCGCGAACCACACATTGTGCTGGCCAAGTTCGTCGCTAGCATGGCGTTGGTGGTCGCGATGCTCGCCCCCACCGTGGTGTACGCGGTGGTGCTCGCGTTTTTTGGCCAGCCTGAATGGGGCCCGATTTACAGCGGTTATGTGGGCTTGTTACTGCTGGCGTCGTTATTGAGCGCGATGGGTCTGGCGCTGTCCGCGCTGACGTCTAACCAGGTGGTGGCGGCCACCCTCGCATTGGGGTTGTCGCTGCTGCTATGGATGATCGACACACTGTCGGCGGTGCTGCCCGCGCCGTGGGACGAGCTATTTTTGCACGTGTCTTTGCTGGCGCGCTTTACGCCGTTCGCAACCGGCGCCATGTACCTCTCGGACGCCGGGTTTTTTATCAGCGGCACGTTGTTCGCGCTGTTTTGTGCCGTGCGCGCGCTGGCGCGGGGCTGACATGGAACACACCACCGATTGGCGAGCCATAGGTTGGGCCGTGGGCTGGTTGCTGGCGGTGCTGGTGTTGTTTGCCTATGGGTTGGGTGTGCCGCTGACGGGCACGGGCGGCCGCTTCCGGCGGGTGTGGCGCGCGGGCGCGATCCTCCTGAGCGGCGCGGCCGTGGCGCTGCTGGCGGTGGCGGCGATCACGCTCAACGATACCCATGTGGACCTTACCCGCGAGAAACTCTACACGCCCTCGCCGTTGGCGCTGGCAGTGGCCGCCGGGTTGCGCGAGCCGGTCCACATTACCTATTTCTTTCAAGGGCAGGATCCCAACGCCCGCCGCACTCTCGAGTTGCTCAAGCTGATGGCGCATCAGAACTCGCAGCTCACCGTGGAGGGCATCGACCCGGACAAACAGCCCACGCTTGCGGCGACCAAAGGCGTCAAAATTTATAACGCAGCGCTTATTCAAGCCGGCGACCGGCAGGTTATTGTGCAGGGCACCGATGAGGCCGAGGTGGCCGTGGGCATCCAGCGTGCGCTCCGCGAGCGGCAGGTCCGGGTGTGTTTTCTCGAAGGGCACAATGAGTATTCGAGCGACAACGAGGAATTTCATACCCACCTCGAGAACGGCTCAGAGCATAACCACGATGACGCGACCTCAAAAGTTATTGAGACCACCGGGCATGGCATTGGACGTCTGCGCCGCTCGCTAGAATCCATCGGCTACGACATTCAACGCGTGCCATTGGCCACGCTCGCCGCGGTTCCCAGCGAGTGCGGGCTGGTGATCGACGCTAATCCGCGCACCACTTGGCTGCCCGGCGAAAGCCTCGCCTTGCGCCACTATCTGGAGCAGGGTGGCGCGGTGCTGTGGTTATTAGACTTGGGTTTTTCGCTGGAACCTGGGCTGGCGAAGTTGTTGCAGGAGTTGGGGGTGGAGCCCTTGCAAGCGGTGGTAGAAGACCCGCTTAGCCACTACGGTCAAGACCACGAAATGGTGGCGGTCACCGGCTACCCGCCACATCCCATCACCGCCCGCGCGGCCTATTCGTTTTATCCCGGCGTACGCCCACTGGGGATGCCCGCACCCGTGGCCGGCGTCACGGCGGTGCCGTTGATCAAGAGCGGGACTTCCAGCACGGTGCACGCGGTCACGGGAATTGATCGCCGGGAAGTGGTGCCGGCGGGTGCGCGCACGGCCCCCGCCACACCCGGCGAGCAGGTCTTGGCGGTTGCCAGCGAAGGGCGACTCGCGGCCGGCGCTAAACCTTTCCGCGTGGTGGTGGTCGGCGATGCGGACTTCGCCAGTAATTCGTTTTATCCCTACATGGCCAACAGCGATTTGTCCCTGTCGATGGTGCGCTGGCTGGCCCGCGAGGAAACGCTCACGGCGCTCAATGCCCGTGTGCCAGTGCCCGCGCTGGTGTTGCTGACCGACTCGCAGCTGCAAGCGGTGTACCTGGTGACCGCCGTGGGCTTGCCATTGTTGGCGGTGCTGGGCGGTCTGATCGTGTGGTGGCGACGCCGATGAGGCGCGGGTTGCATGCCTTGCTGGCACTCGCTGCCTTGGGCTGGCTGGTGGCCATGGTGGTGGTGGGGCAACTGCCGCGTCAGGCGCAATTCGTGGCCTTTGAAGCGGCCGGCGTGATGAGCGAGGCGCCTGCGGCCGTGCGCGAGGTGACGCTGTCGGTCGGCACGCGGCAGGTGACGCTCAGCCGCCCCGCGCCGGGGGTGGCGCGCGGGGTGTGGGTTCAGGCACTCCGCCTGTGGCAGCCGCTCGCCAAGCCCTCCGCTCCCGGCGCGCACCAGCACGGTGGGGTGGTCGAAAAAGCGCTGCACAGAGCGCTAGGGGCGGATAACTGGACCCACGAGGGCACGCCGCTGCCCACGGCGCGCAGCGCGCGGCTGAGCCTGGCCACTAAATTTCTCCATACCGCCCGCCCGGTGCGGGTGCTGAGCGCCGCTGAGCTTGTGGGCACCTCGCCGGCCGAATTTGGCCTGCGCGAGGACTCTCTGAACGTGGTGGTCACGCTGGCCGGTGGCGGGGGGATCACGCTGCAATTCGGGGGGCTCACCCCCGAGGGGTCGCTGCAGTACCTGCGTCTCGCGGGTAGCGATGCGGTGTATTTGATGTCGCGATTTGTCGGGGAAGAATGGGCGGGTGTATGGTCAGATTGGCAACCTTAAGAATTTTATTGGTGGGTGTGGCGCTGCTTGCGCTGGTCGCGGGGCCCGCGGCACGCGCGCACCCAGGTGCTGCCACCGGTTATGCGGCAGTGGCAATCACCGGCAATACCTTGCGTTACAGTTTGACCTTATCGCAGTTGCCAGCGCGGGTGATGGCGGCGGCGGCGGGGGATCCGGTGGCGGCGCAGCAGCGTTTGCCCGCGGTGTTATCCAAGGGTTTGCGGGTGGCGAACGCGGGTGAGCCCTGCGCTATCGCGGCGGTTCAACTCACGCCCGCCGCGTTGGGCAAAGAGAGCGTCACGCTGGTGGCAGATTGGGTCTGCCGGCTGCCGGTATCCACGCTGACGCTGCGCGACGACACCTTCGAGGAGTTGGGCGGGGACCTGCATACACTGGCGCGGATCACCTGGGCGGGTGGCAATAGCCAGTTTGCTTTTGCCAGCGAAACCCGCGAAACCCAGTTGCACATCGCCGATCCGGTGCCTATCACCATGGGCATTGAGAGTTTTTTCAAGCTGGGGGTGGGGCACATCCTCGGCGGCTACGACCATCTTTTGTTTTTGCTCGCGCTGCTACTGGTGCCGGTCAGCGGCTGGGCCATTCTGCGCATCATCACCGCCTTCACGCTGGCGCACAGCGTGACGCTGGCGCTTAGCGCGCTGCAAATTTTGCAGCTGCCCGGTGCGCTGGTGGAGGCAACCATTGCCGCGTCAATCGCCTACGTCGCCGGAGAAAATTTTTTTCGGCGTCAGCCCGGCCGCCATCGCGTGGTGGTCACGCTGATCTTTGGTCTGGTCCATGGCTGTGGCTTCGCCGATATTCTGCTCACCTTAGGTCTGCCGCAGGACCATCGCGTTGCGGCGTTGCTGGGCTTTAATCTCGGGGTAGAAACCGGGCAAATATTGGTCGTCGCCGCGCTGCTGCCGGTGCTGCGCTGGGTCGCGCGTCAGCCGCGCGGCTTGGTGGTCCTGAATGCGATGTCCGCCATGTTGTGTCTGGGCGGCTTGTGGCTGCTTTGGTCACGAGTGACAGCGGCAGTTTAGGTTGGCAGTCGTTTGAGTTGGGCGTTCAGGGGGTTTGCCAGCACCCGGATAGCCGGTCCAGACTGGCAACTCATTCCAGTTGTCGCGGGTGCTCCATGAACGAAAGCCTGACCCAGTTTTTGGATGATCTGCCGGCTGCGCGCCCGGCGATCGACTACGGCACTGTGCGGTTGACCACGGGCGATTTAGCCATTGCCAGTCGCCGCTTGGCGGCCGGTCTGCGGGCGATCGGTGTGGGCCCCGGCGACCGGGTGGCGCTGTGGTTGCCCAATATTCCCGCCTGGTTGAGCTTATTTTTTGCCTGCGCGCGCCTCGGGGCGATTGCGGTGTCGCTCAATACCCGCTTCCGCACGCACGAAGTGCAGGACATTCTTAGCCGCAGTGGCTGCAAGCTGCTGGTGTTGTGGCCGGGTTTCAAGGCGATCGATTTTCGCGGCATTCTGGAAGCCCTAGATCCAGCGGCACTGAGCGCGCTAACCGAGGTCGTGACCTACGTCGAAGAGGGTGATGAGGCGTTTCATTTTGGCGGCCGGCGGATCACACCGTGGGCCACTCTGGCGGGCACACCAGAAGACACCACCGCGCCGGCAGGCGCGCAGGCACGCTGCATCCTCTTTACCACCTCGGGTACCACCAAGGCGCCGAAATTTGTGTGTCATGTGCAAGCGGGCATTGTGCAGCACGCGCGGGATGTGGTCAGCGCTTTTGGTTTGGACCAGCCCGACAGCCGGGTGCTCCAGGCCCTGCCGTTATGCGGGGTTTTTGGCTTCACCCAGGCGCTCGCCGCGCTCGCCGCCGGCGCGCCGATGCGCATGCTGCCGCTTTTCGATGCCGCACCGGCGGCCGAATTTTTACGCACGGACGCCATCACTCACGCCAACGGTGGTGACGACATGCTCGAGCGCCTGCTCGCTGCGCGACCCGAACCCCAACCTTTTCCGCAGCTACGCTTTTTTGGCTACGCCAAATTTAACCCCGCACTGGACGACATCGTCACGCAAGCCGCCGCGCGCGGTGTGCTGGCCTGTGGGCTTTATGGCATGAGCGAATGCCTCGCGTTCTACGCGCTGCAACCCCACCACTCACCCGCCGCGGAACGCGCAAAAGGCGGTGGCGTACTCAGTTCGCCGCAAGCGGCGGTCCGCGTGCGTGATCCGGACACCGGCGAAGTGCTAGCGCCCGGTGAACCAGGTGAAATAGAACTCCGTGGCCCCAGTGTGATGAGTGAGTACTACAACGACCCGCAGGCGACGCAACTAGCCTTCACCGAGGATGGCTGGTTTCGTACCGGCGATTTAGGTTATCTCGAAGCCGACGGGCGTTTTTGTTATGTCACGCGTATGGGCGACGTGCTGCGGCTGGGGGGATTTTTGACCAGTCCACAAGAAATAGAGGCCGTGCTAGAAAGCCATCCGTCAGTGCTTGGGGCGCAAGTGGTGGGCATTACCCTCGGGCGCGAACCGGTGGCGATAGGTTTTGTAACGCTGCTCGCCGAGCCGCCGGTGGCTGAAACAACGTTGCGCGAGTGGTGCCGTACGCAACTCGCGGGCTACAAGCTACCGCGACGCATTTTTACGCTGGAGGCGTTCCCCACCACGGCGAGTGCCAACGGCACAAAAATCCAGCGGGCCAAACTACGGGAACTGGCGATGACGCTCACAGTGTGATCCGAGCCTTGCCAGCGCACCGCTGCAGCGCAGATTATGCAAGCGACTAATCGTGAACCAACCAATAACACTCTGGGGAGAAAAAAATGCGTCGAGATATTGAATTTAATGCTGATGGCGTCACCTTACGCGGCTGGTTTTACAAGCCCAAAAAAGGCAAAGGTCCCTTCCCCTGTGTGGTCATGGCCCATGGTTTCTCGGGCACCAAAGAAATGTCCTTGGATAAGTTCGCCGAAGCCTTTGTGGCCGGCGGCCTGTCCGTTTTGGTGTATGACAATCGCTGCCTTGGGGCTTCGGACGGCGAACCACGCTCAGAAATTGATCCCACCTGGCAGCGCCGCGATTACCGCTCCGCAATTACTTTTGCGCAGGGTCAAAAAGAAGTGGATCCGGAACGCATCGGCGTGTGGGGCACCAGCTACACCGGTGGCACCGTGTGCGCGGTGGCCGCTATCGACCGACGGGTGAAATGCGTGGTCAGCCAAGTGCCGTTTATGCGCGGGCACCACAATTTGCAGCAGTTCCTGCCCATCGGCGCGGTGGAAGGATTTCGTAAAATGCTGGACGAAGATCGCGAGCGCCGCGTGCGTGGCGAGCCTTCGGCCTACCTAAAAATGTGCTCACTCGATCCCAACGAACCGCATGTTTTTCCCGGCACCGCAACCTATAACTTTATCCATCACTACGTGAACAAAGATCCCAAGTGCACGTGGGAAAATCGCGTCACGCTGCGCTCCATCGAATACATGGGCGAGTACGACGTGATGGGTTACATGGAATACATCAGCCCCACGCCGTTGCTGATGATCGTGGCAGCGGTGGATACCACCACCCCCACCGACATTGCGCTCTCGTGCTACGCGCGGGTGCAAGGCCCCAAAGCCCTGCATGTCATTCAGTCTGATCACTACGCGGCGTACATCGAGAAATTTGACGAAACCAGCGCCGCGGCGCGCGACTGGTTCGTCAAGCACCTCTGCTATTAGGCCCGTGCCGGGGCGGTTGAACGCCCCGCGATTGGGCGCCTCTGCTGAGGCGCGCGGTGGAAGTCCCCCAACGCACCCAAGCACCACGCTGGGTGCGTTGGGGGCGGCTACCCACCCCGAGTGCAGGGGGTTAATCCAGCAGTGTGCGGGCTTGTGCGCGCAGTTCCACTTTGCGAATTTTCCCTGAGGACGTCATAGGATAGCTGTCGGTAAATACGATATGCCGAGGAATTTTGTAGCTGGCGACTTTGCCTTTCATGCGGGCTACGAGTTCTTCGGCACTCACTTGCTGTCCGGCTTTCAGAATGACAAAGGCGACGGGCACCTCGGCCAGTCGGGGATCGGGATAGGCCACCACGGCCGCATCCATGATTTCAGGCATTTTGCGTAAATAGGCTTCCACTTCCGCCGGTGAGACATTCTCCCCGCCGACTTTCAGCATGTCTTTGTAACGGCCCAAAAACACCAGATGACCATCGCCGCGCAGGCGCGCCATATCCCCGGTATGGAGCCAGCCTTGCGCGTCCAGTGCCTCGAGGGTCGCCTCGGGTTTCTCCCAATAACCCCGCATCACCGCATACCCACGCACCCACAACTCGCCCGCTTCGTCGACCGGTTGCTCGTGTCCGGTGTCGACATTGACCACCCGAAATTCGTAGTCGTTCATCGGATAGCCCGACGCCTGCACACGTTGCTCGCGGGTATGCAGGGGATTGTTAACCGACACATAAGCCCAGGATTCGCTCATACCAAAGCCGGAAATGGTGGGGCAGAAAACATCCTGCACGCGCTCGGCGATGGGAATGGTGCTCTCCACACCCGAGGGCAAAGTGCCGATCCGCACGTTGAGCGTGCGTGCTTGGCGCGCTTGGGCGGTGAGCAGATCCAGCCAGTGCGCCTCGAAGCCGTGCAGCACCGTGGCGTTTTCTTGTGCGGCCAAATCGAGTGCTCGCTCCGCATCGAAGGCGTCCATCATGACGTGCCGCGAGCCGCACAAGACGCTCATCATGACGATTTCGCTGAACGCATAAATGTGAAAAAGCGGGAGGTAATTCATGTGCACGTCGTACTGCGTATAGCCCATGATTTGGCTGCGTTCGTGGGTATTACGGATGGGTCGATGGCTGTGCATCACGCCTTTGGGATGCCCCGTCGTGCCAGAGGTGTAGGCGAGCATCATGAGACCGTCGGGATCGACCGCCGCTGCGCGCGCGCTAAGTGTCGCGTCGCTCACGCCCTCGCCGAGGGCGAGCAGTGCTGTCCAACTGGTGGCATGCGGCAGGCTTACCTCGCCTAAAATCACGAGGCGCTCCAAGTCTGGGTAATTTTCGATGACGAGGCGGGTGGGCGTTTGAGTGATGTTAGGCATCGCATCCGCCAGCATGCTTTGATAGTCCACCGGGCCCGAGCGGTCTAGGCTGATGAGCGTACGACTGCGCGACTGGGTGAGGGTATACGCCACATCGTCGGTGCGGTAGCGGGTATTGAGGGGCACGATGCAGGCGCCCACTTTGGCAATCCCAAACATGATGAATAGCCATTCTGGGCGATTGGTCATCCAGACCGCCACGTGCTCGCCGGGCTGCACGCCCAGTGCGATCAGGCCTTTGGCGAGGCGATTGGTTTCCGCGTGGAATGCGGCGTAAGTCCAGCGTTGGCCATTGAAGGAAAACGCCTCGCGTTCGCCCCAGCGCTGCGCCGCTTCGTCCAAAATGCCGCCCAATGTGCGTTTGCGATACCAGTCCATGTGTACTCTCCTATTTTGTGTGACGACCCGCGGGCCGGCTGATTGATTATTTTTGTGCTATCCCAAGCCCGCGACTAGCGCCGTGTGGGTTCGCGCATGGTCACCAATTCCTCCGCCGAAGACGGATGAATACCGATGGTCGTATCAAATATCTCCTTGGTGGCACCCGCGCGCATTGCCACTGCAAAGCCTTGGGTAATCTCACCGGCATCCTCGCCGCACAGGTGCAGCCCCACGACGCGCCGGGTCTGGGTTGCCACGATAAGTTTCATGAAGGCCTTTTCCTTGACCGGAGAAATGGTGAAACGCAGCGGTGTGAAGGTTGAGGTATAGACCTCAATTTCTCCAAAATGGCGCCGCGCATCGGCTTCGCTGTAGCCCACCGTGCCCACCGGCGGCTGGCTGAAAATCGCGGTGGGGATGAACTCGTAGTCCACGGTTTGGTCGCGCCCGTCGAACAAACGACGCACCAATGCCATGCCCTCGGCGAGCGCGACAGGCGTGAGGTTAATGCGATTGGTGACATCCCCCAGCGCGTAAAGGGATGGCACATTGGTACGGTAGTGGGGGTCGACGCGAATCGCGCCAGCGGCATCCAATTCAACACCACATTTTTCCAGACCCAGTTGCTGGGTCATGGGCACCCGCCCAATGGCGTAGAGCACGCCGTCAGCGTCCAGTGTCGAGCCATCTTGGAGGGTCAGCGTGAGGCCATCCGAGGTTTTATCGATACGGGTAACGTCGGTATCGAAACGCAGATCGACGCCCTTGTGACGCATTTGTTCGGCCAGAAATTCTCGGACTTCGCTATCGAAGCCCCGTAAAAACAGCGGCCCTCGGTAGATCTGCGTCACCGCGCAACCCAAGCCGCGCAGGATGCCGGCAAATTCCACGGCAATATAGCCACCACCCACCACCACCATGCGCTGGGGTAGGGCGTCTAAATGAAACATCTCGTTGGAGGTGAGGACCCATTCGCTACCGGGGAAATTGGGCCGCAGCGGCCAGCCACCCGTCGCGACGAGGATGTGCTCGGCGCTGATTTGTCGCCCGTCTACTGCCACCGTATGGGGATCTAGCAGCGTGGCGCGCGCGGCCAGCACTTCGCAGCCAGCGTTAAGCAGCAAGCGCTCATAAACCCCGTTCAGGCGGTGAATTTCTCGATCTTTGTTCCGCACCAAGGTCGGCCAGTCGAACTGTGGCTCGCCGGTGGTCCAGCCGTAACCCCGTGCTACTTCGCACTCCTCGCGGTAGCGCGAGGCATAGACAAACAGCTTCTTGGGAATACAACCCACATTCACGCAGGTGCCACCCAGGTAGCGTTCTTCGGCCACCACCACGCGGGCGCCAAAACCAGCTGCCATGCGCGCAGCGCGCACGCCGCCGGATCCGCCGCCGATGACAAAGAAATCGCAATCGTATGAGGCCATGGCCAATCACCTAAAAATGAATCGGGGAAAGCATACTGGAACCGGCCGGCAGGCGGCAGATCGGCGCCGGTGGCGGGCTAATGGTTCACCGGCCTCGCGGCGCAGGCCGGGCAACGGCTAAGATGGGGCACTATTTCGGTCTGCTCATGATGAGGGGTTCTGCGTGCAAAAGACTTTCGAGATTGTTGAGGTTGGGCCGCGTGATGGCCTGCAAAGCCAGCCAACGTTGCTGGATGTGGAAACCAAAATTGAGTTCATCACCCGTTTGCTCGATGCCGGGCATACTCGGCTGGAGGTGGCGAGCTTTGTGAACCCCAAGCGGGTCCCGCAGATGGCAGACGCCGATGAACTCATTCGCCGGCTGCCGCGCCGCGCAGGCGTTAAATATATTGGACTGGTACTTAATCAACGCGGGTTTGAACGCGCGCTGGACAGCGGTATCGAACAAATTAATTCCGTCGATGTCGCCAGTGAGACCTTCTGCCAACGCAATCAGGGGGCTAGCACTGCGCAGACGCACCAGACCATCGCTGAAATGGCACGCACGGCCCAAGCCGCCCGGCAATTTTTTGGCGTGACTATCGCGGCCAGTTTTGGCTGCCCTTTTGAAGGGCGGGTGGCACCGGCGGTCGTGATCGATCGCGTGCGGCGCTACGTGGATATGGGCGTGGATGAAATCGCGCTGGCTGATTCCATCGGTGTCGCGGTGCCGACGCAGGTCACCGAGCTCCTAGCGGGCGTGATGCCCTTACTGGGTGACACGCCGCTACGCCTGCATTTTCACAATACCCGTAACACGGGCATCGCCAATATTTACGCGGCGGTTCTGGCTGGGGTGCGAATTTTTGACGCCAGCTGTGGCGGGGTAGGGGGATGTCCTTTTGCGCCCGGTGCGACCGGCAACGTGGGCACGGAGGATGCGCTCTATTTGCTGGAAGGCATGGGCCTGACCAGCGGCGTTTCACTGTCTGGCATTATTGCCACCGCGCGTTGGCTCGAAGGTCCGCTGGGTGGTCAGCTGCCGGCTATGGTGAGTCGTGCGACACCTTTCCCGCCCTTGCAGACCTCGGTCTAGTCCACGGCGCTGCGCGGCTCACAAGGCCACTCAATGGTACTTACGTCGGTTATCGGACCCGCCGGACCTGGGTCAGGCTCAGCGCGGTGTGGCCGTTGCTCGGTGGGGACCAAACCAAGCTGCGGGCCGAATCCCAATCCCATCTCAATGGGGCCGCCTTGGCTCGCGCTCACGGTGCGCGCCGATAGTGGTTGATGCGGATGGGGTGCGCGGCGGATGACTACCCGGATTAGCGCGCCGTGGGGCGTGGCTCTGGTGGTCGGCGGCGCGTTGCTAATGGCGGCAAAAGGGATAGTCACCAAATGGCTCTACCGCTTCGGGATCCAATTAGAGGCGTTGCTGTTGTTGCGCGCCCTGATGTCCTTGCCGCTCATTTGGGGCTGGGCGTGGTGGCGCGGTGAACTCGTGCGGGTCATGGCGGCGCCGCGCGCGGTGCTATCGGCGGCGGCTCTCGGCGGCCTGAGTGGCTACTATGTGGGCACTTGGTGTGATTTCCGCGCACTGCAATTGATCGACGCCAGTCTCGAGCGCGTGCTGCTGTTTACCTATCCGGCCATGGTGGTGTTGGCGCGTGCGCTCTGGGCGCGCCGTGCGCCGCAGTTGCGCGAGGTGGCCGCGGTGAGCGTCACCTACGTCGGGGTGTTGTTGGCGGTGGGTGGGTTCGATACCGAACTGTGGCGGGCGAATCAGACCGGTGCGCTGCTGGTGTTGAGTTCCGCGGCGCTGTTTGCCGGGTATCTATTTGCCAACGAATACGCGGCCAGTCGTATTGGCAGCGTGGGGTTTTTGGTGGTCGCGGCTACCAGTGCGGCGGCGGCGTTGACGGGACATTTTCTGGTCACTAGCACCAGCGCGGCACTGAGCCTGCCTCCCCAAGTGTGGTGGTCGGTGTTGTTGATGACCGCCTTCACCAACGTGGTGCCCTTGTTTATGTTGTCGGCCGGGGTCGGACAGCTAGGCGCGGCACGGGCTGCCGTGCTGACCTCGGTCGGCCCGCCTGCGACGCTTTTTCTGGCGTGGTGGTGGTTGGGGGAATCGATGCACGGGCTGCAGTGGGTAGGCAGTTTGCTGTGCGTGTCGGGCGTGCTGATTCTCGAAGTAGGGCGCAAGCGCACCGCAGTGCCGTGAGGTTTAGTCCTCGTGATGCTCGGCGTCTTTCGCCGAGGCCCGATACAAATACGCCATGGCGCGCCGCCAGCGTTCCACCGGTTTGATGGGCATGCCGGCGTAGAACCCGGGCTCGCGGATAGATTTGGTGATGCCTGCTTGGCCGAGCACGGTGACATCGCTACAGATATTGATATGCCCGGTGACGCCTACTTGCCCGGCCAGCGTCACGCGGTCGCCCAATTGGGTGCTGCCCGAAATCCCGACCTGTGAGACCAGCAGGCAGTTCTCGCCGGTTTTCACGTTATGACCCAACATCACTAAATTATCGATTTTGGTCCCACGACCCACGCGAGTTTCCGTAAAACGGCCACGGTCGATGGTGGTATTGGCGCCAATTTCGACGTCGTCTTCTAACACCACCGTGCCCAGTTGCGGGATTTTGACGTGATGACCTGCGTGCGCCACAAAACCATAACCGTCGCCGCCGATGATGGCGCCGGGTTGTAAAATAACCCGCTCCCCGAGCACGCAATCTTCGCGCAACACCACGTGCGGATATAGCACGCAGTCGGCACCTAGCGTGACGCGGTCCATTACCACCACGCCAGCATACAAGCGGCAGCGTGCGCCAATGCGTACCCCGGCCCCGATGCAGACCCCTGGCCCGATCTGCACCTGCGCCCCTATTTCTGCCGACGGGTGGATGGCCGCGCTGGGGTGAATGGCGGTGTCTTGGGTAAAACGCGAGCGTTCGAACAGCCCCGCAATGAGGGCCATGGCGTACTCGGGTGTCGCATGTTCCAGACAGACCTTACCCGCCAGCAAGGCACCAGGTTTTACCACAAACGCCGGAATCTGCGAGGTCATCGCGAGGCGCGCGTGTTTGCCACTCGTCACAAACGATAGACACTCAGGCTGGTCGTCGGTGACGCCGCACAAACCTTTGATAACGAGACTGGGGTCCCCGTGAAGCGCTAATCCAACGCGCTCCGCGATATCTGCCACTGTTAACACGCCGACCCTCCCCGCAAAGACCCGAATGGTGACTCAAGCCCTACGCCATTGGTATACCCTTAGCCATCCCGGCCTCACACAGGCCTGTGCCAAGGCGAACTTTCGATGTCTGACGCGACCGCTCATAACCAACCAACTCCACGGCACCGCCCCAATCGCGACTGGTTGCGCGACCCAGGTCATTTTATCGCCTTAGGTGGTGGCAGCGGGCTAGCACCAGTGGCGCCGGGAACTTTTGGTTCGATAGTCGGGGTGGGATTTTATCTGCTGCTGCTGCCATTGCCCGTGTGGGTGGGGGTGCTGGTGGTGGTGGCGTGCTTTGGGCTGGGAATTTGGCTGTGCGGGCGCACGGCGCGGGCGCTGGGTGTTGCTGACCCTAGTGCGATTGTGTGGGATGAAATCGTGGCGGTGCCGATTGCGCTATGCGGGGCGCTGGGTGACCCCACGCATATTGTGCTGGGTTTTGCCTTGTTCCGATTATTCGATATTTGGAAACCTTGGCCGATAAGCTGGGCGGACCAGCAGGTTAAAGGCGGGTTGGGGATCATGCTCGATGACCTCGGTGCAGCCCTGTTGGCGGCCGGAGTGCTGGCATTCTGGGACTATTTTCCCTAGCGTAGGGCGCGTAGCGCTTTTTAAACCCCCCTCAAGGCGGCCACCATCAACATCACCTACCCGAATGTTCGCGCCAACAACACCTAAATTATGGTGTCTGGCGGCCCTGTTGCTGGCGCTGCCGCTGGCGGCCACCGCGGATATTTACAAATACACCGACAAATACGGTCGGGTGTTTCTCACTGACCGTCCCTCGCACTCGGGTTACAAGCGGTTGGTAAAGACC
Source organism: Klebsiella pneumoniae (assembly GCA_945862315.1). GTDB lineage: Bacteria > Pseudomonadota > Gammaproteobacteria. The sequence continues at coordinate 95,181 of CAMAXW010000006.1, read as the reverse complement.
TGGAAAGGCTGGTCGCCCTCGGGCACTAAGGCGATCAACTACGGCATGCTGAGCGAGAATCGCAAGCGTTTTAGCCGCACCATTGAGTTGGCGGCAAGATCGCTCAAATTGCCTTCGGCGCTACTCCACGCCGTGATTACGGCGGAGTCGGCCTATGATCCGAATGCGGTTTCGCGGGCGGGCGCCGTGGGGCTGATGCAGCTGATGCCCGCCACGGCCCAGCGCTACGGGGTCAGCGACCGCACAGATCCCAACGCCAATGTGACGGGTGGCACGCGTTACTTAAAAGACCTGATGGGGATGTTTAATAACGACCTGTCCTTGGCCATTGCGGCCTACAACGCGGGTGAAAACGCCGTGATTAGCTACGGGCGCAAAATCCCCCCCTACGAGGAGACGCAGGCCTATGTGCGCCGCGTACTGCAGTACTACAAAGACTACAAACTGATGAAGGTGATGTAGGGCGGCAGCACCCGCGAGCGCCCCACAAGCCCGGCTTATTCGTCGGTGACGCAGCCCTCAGAAGCCGATTTCACCGTCTTGATGAATTTGTACAACGTGCCGCGGGTCGCTTTGTAGGGCGGCATGACCCACGCGGCTCGTCGGCGCGCTAGCTCTGCGTCGTCCACGGCCACGTCGAGCCGGTTGAGATTGGCGTCGATGGTGATTAAATCGCCGTTGGCCACGAGCGCAATGGCGCCGCCCAGTTGGGCTTCCGGCACGACGTGACCCACGATGAAGCCGTGCGAGCCCCCGGAGAAGCGGCCATCGGTGATGAGCGCGACCTCGCTGCCCAAACCAGCCCCCATGATGGCCGAGGTGGGGGTGAGCATTTCTGGCATGCCCGGCCCGCCTTGCGGCCCTTCGTAGCGAATAACCACCACATCGCCCTTCGTGATTTCTTTGCGCTCTAAGGCCGCCAGCATGAGTTCTTCGGAATCGTAAACTTTGGCCGGGCCGCTGAAGCGCAGGCCTTCCTTGCCGGTAATCTTGGCCACCGATCCGCCGGGTGCCAGGTTGCCGCGCAGGATTTGGATGTGCCCACTTTCTTTAATGGGGTTCTCAATTGGCCGCAGCACTTCTTGGCCTGGGGTGAGGCCGGGCAGATCGCGCAGGTTCTCGGCCACCGTCGCACCGGTGCAGGTGAGGCAACTGCCGTCGATGAGGCCTTTCTCCAGTAGGTATTTCATGACGGCGGGGATCCCGCCGATGCCCTGTACGTCTTCCATCACAAATTTGCCGCTGGGCTTGAGGTCAGCCAAGAAGGGCACGCGATCGCTGACCGCTTGGAAATCGTCGAGGCTCAACGGCACATCTGCCGCGCGGGCCATTGCCAGTAAATGCAAGACCGCGTTGGTCGACCCGCCCAGTACGGTCACGACCACCATGGCATTCTCAAAGGCGGCGCGGGTCATGATGTCGCGCGGCTTGATGTCACGCTCTAACAACAGGCGAATGGCCGCACCTGCGCGCACACATTCCTCAATTTTTAGCGGGTCGACGGCAGGCGTCGAGGAGCTATACGGCAGCGATAGGCCCATGGCCTCAATGGCTGAGGCCATGGTGTTGGCGGTGTACATCCCGCCACACGCACCAGCACCTGGGCAGGCGTGGCGAACGATTTCTTCTCGCCGCGCGTCGTTAATCGTGCCCGCAAGGTAGGCGCCATAACTTTGAAAGGCAGAAATAATATCCAGCGTTTCGCCGCGCGAATGGCCCGGTTTGATGGTGCCGCCATAAACCATTAGCGCGGGGCGGTTGAGGCGCGCCATCGCCATCACACAGCCGGGCATGTTTTTATCGCAGCCGGGAATGGAAACCAGACCGTCGTACCACTGGCCGCCCATGATGGTTTCGATGGAGTCGGCGATAATCTCGCGCGACTGCAGCGAGTAGCTCATGCCGTCGGTACCCATTGAAATGCCGTCGCTGACGCCAATGGTATTAAAGCGCATGCCGATGAGGCCGGCGGCCGTGACGCCCTGCTTCACGGCGTCGCCCAGTGTGAGCAGATGCATATTGCAGGGGTTGCCTTCAAACCAGACGCTGGCAATACCCACTTGTGCCTTGGTCATGTCCGCTGGCGTTAAGCCGGTGGCGTAGAGCATGGCCTGAGATGCGCCCTGCGATTTAGGTTCCGTGATGCGGGCGCTTTGCCGGTTGATTTTATTGGCCATCATTCGCTCCAGAAATTAGGGTGCTGTGGCAGCGCGCCCAGCATATGGGTTCGAATGATAACGGCCCTAGAGCGTGCCGTCGAAAGCCTTCGCTGTGGGGGCAGCGCGAGCAGATGTAGAATGCGGGCGACCCGCCGCTGGCGGCGCCCAACTGCCCCTTATGTCCTTAGCAACAGGCTGCCTGCGAGATGACCCAAACCACGCCCCAAGAACAGCAAAGCTTCGTCAGTTTCCTGCGCGAGGCGTCGCCCTACTTACGGGCGCATCGTGGCCAGACTTTCGTGGTGTATCTGGGCGGTGATCTGATTGATGCGCCGGGGTTCCCCTCGGTCGTCCAGGACTTGGCGCTTTTATGCGGCATCGGCGTCAAGTTAGTCCTGGTGCACGGCGCGCGGCCACAAATTGAAGCGCGCTTAGCGCAGGCCGAAGTGCCCACCGCCTTGGTGGGCGATTTGCGGGTTACCGACAGCGCGACCCTGCACGAAGTGCGCCCGGCAATCGCCCTCGTGCGTTACACCGTTGAGGCACAGTTTGCGCAAGTGGCTGGGCCGCGCCAAATCGGCGCCTCGGGTCTGCGGGTCACCGGCGGGAATTTTGTGGTGGCGCGTCCGGTAGGAGTCATCGCGGGGACGGATCTGCAATTTACCGGCGAGGTGCGCAAGGTCGACACCATGGGTCTGCGCGCACAGCTGGAACTCTCGGATATCGTTCTAATCTCGCCGCTCGCGCATTCCCCCACCGGGGAGTTGTTTAGTTTGAATGCCTTAACCTTAGCAAGTGCGCTGGCGATAGAACTCAGCGCCAGCAAGCTGGTGCTCTACACGCCCGAGGCTGCCATCACCGACCAGCAGGGGGTGCTGTGGCGGCAGCTCACAGTGCCGGAACTGCGCGCTGCACCGGCTTTCAATGGGCCGCCTGCGGCGATCCTCGACAACGCGTTGCATGCCTGTCGGGGCGGCGTGGAGCGGGTGCATTTAGTCTCTAGCGTGCAGGACGGGGCCTTGTTGCTCGAGCTTTTTACCCGCGATGGGGTTGGCACGCTGATCAGTAATGTGCCTTTTGATCAGCTCAGAACCGCCACCATCGACGATGTGGGCGGTATCTTGGCCCTCATTGAACCCTTGGAAGCGGCTGGAGTGCTGGTAAAACGCTCGCGCGAGAAACTCGAGCGCGAAATTGGCTGTTTTGAAATCATGGTCAGAGACGGGATGACCGTCGCGTGCGGCGCGGTTTATCCGTATGGCAGCGAACGCATGGCGGAATTGGCCTGCATCGCCGTGCACCCGGATTATCGTCGCGGTGGTTTTGGCGCAGCACTGCTGGTAGCGCTAGAACGCCAAGCGGTAGCCGCCGGGGTGTCTGAGGTTTTTGTCCTGACCACCCAGACCACCCATTGGTTTCAGGAGCAGGGCTATGTGCGTAGCACGCTTGAGGAATTGCCGATCGCCCGCCAAGCGCTGTACAACGCCCAGCGAAACTCGGTGGTGCTGGTCAAAAAGTTATCAGCGCGCTGAGCCGAGCTTGGCCCAGTCAACGCGCTGACTACCCCGCTTTAAGCCGGATCGGCCACCGGCGTTTCGGCTTCGATATCCACCGCCAAGTCGTCGTCACGCACGACGACTACGACGTGACCGCCCCGCACTAAGCGGCCAAAGAGCAGTTCTTCTGCCAGCGGCTTGCGAATTTTCTCGCGGATCAGACGGCCCATCGGCCGCGCGCCCATCAGGCGGTCGTAGCCGTGCTCCGCTAACCAAGCGCGCGCTGCTGACACCACGTCCAGCGTGACTTTTTTGGCATCGAGCTGGCTTTCCAGTTCGATGAGAAATTTGTCGACGACATGCGCAATGGTCTGCGTGTCCAGCGCTTGGAACTGAATCACTGCATCCAGACGGTTGCGGAATTCTGGGCTGAACATGCGCTTGATTTCTTCAAGGACGTCGCTCGAATGGTCCTGCGAGGAGAAACCAATGGAAGCGCGGCTGATGCGATCAGCGCCCGCGTTGGTGGTCATGACAATAATGACGTTGCGAAAATCACTCTTGCGGCCATTGGCGTCCGTTAGCGTGCCGTGGTCCATGACCTGCAGCAGCACGTTAAAGACGTCCGGATGGGCCTTCTCAATTTCATCGAACAGCAGCACCGCGTGGGGCTGTTTGTTGATAGCTTCCGTGAGCAGACCACCGGTGTCGTAACCCACATAACCCGGCGGGGCGCCGATCAGCCGCGACACGGTGTGGCGCTCCATGTACTCCGACATATCGAAACGAATCAGCTCGATGCCCAGCACCCGCGCCAACTGGCGGGTGACTTCGGTTTTACCCACGCCGGTGGGACCAGCGAACAGGAAAGATCCGATGGGTTTTTCGGTTTGACCCAAACCCGAACGCGCCATTTTGATCGCCGCGCCCAGCATTTCGATGGCCGGATCCTGTCCAAACACCACCATCTTCAAATTTCGCTCAAGGTGCTGCAGCACTTCTTTATCGGAAGTGGAGACACTCTTGGGTGGGATACGCGCCACCTTGGCCACAATTTCTTCGATTTCCGGTGCGCCAATGGTTTTTTTACGCCGACTCGGCGGCGACAGCCGTTGCCGGGCACCGGCTTCATCGATGATGTCGATGGCTTTGTCGGGTAGGTGGCGGTCGTTGATATAGCGATGCGTGAGTTCTGCCGCAGAGCGCAGTGCTTGATTGGTGTATTTCACTTCGTGGTGTTCTTCGAAGCGCGACTTCAAGCCCTGCAGGATGCGGAAGGTTTCCTCTACGGAGGGTTCTTCGACATCGATTTTCTGGAAGCGACGCGCCAAGGCGCGGTCTTTCTCAAAAATCCCGCGGTACTCTTGATAGGTCGTTGACCCGATGCATTTGATTTCGCCTGACGCGAGCATGGGTTTGATGAGATTGGAGGCATCCATCACGCCGCCCGACGCCGCCCCGGCACCGATAATGGTATGGATTTCGTCGATGAACAGCACCGCACCCGGTTCGCGCTTGAGGGCGTTGATGACGCTTTTCAGACGTTTTTCGAAGTCTCCGCGGTATTTCGTTCCGGCCAACAGCGCGCCCAAATCTAGCGAGTAGATGGTCGCGTTATTTAAAATTTCCGGTACTTCGCGGTCGACGATTTTTTTCGCCAAGCCTTCGGCAATAGCTGTTTTACCCACCCCGGCCTCGCCCACGTACAGTGGGTTATTTTTGCGGCGCCGGCAGAGGATCTGCACGGTGCGTTCCACTTCTTCGTGGCGTCCGATTAGGGGGTCGATTTTACCTTTGCGCGCCTGCTCGTTGAGATTGGTGCAGTAGTTGTCGAGGGCCCCGCGTGGGGCTTCGCCGGCCTCGCCCTCTTCTTCGGTGCTGGCAGGGTTTTCGCTGCTGGCTTCTTCTTCGCCCACTTTGGAAATGCCGTGGGAGATGCAGTTCACGATGTCCAAACGGGCGATGGACTGCTGGTTGAGCAGATAAACCGCCTGCGATTCCCGTTCGCCAAAGATGGCGACCAGCACATTCGCGCCGGTGACTTCTTTTTTGCCCGAGGACTGAACGTGGAAAACGGCCCGTTGCAGTACCCGCTGAAAACCCAAGGTGGGCTGCGTGTCGCGGTCTTCATCCGCCGCTAATACGGGCGCGTTGTCGCGAATAAACTCGGTGAGTTGGCGGCGCAACTGGTTGAGGTCACCACCGCATGCCCGCAGGACTTTGGCCGCCGTGGGGTTATCCACCAGTGCGAGGAGCAGGTGCTCAACCGTCATGAATTCGTGACGTTGTTCGCGGGCGGACTTAAACGCCAAATTGAGCGTCACTTCCAGTTCTTTGCTAAGCATTTGTACTTACCTTGCTTTTTCAGACTGTTGAAACACTCGTGCAGTCATGCCAGTTCAAGGGTACACATCAGCGGATGCTGACTTTCCCGCGAGAAGGCATTGACCTGCGCAGCCTTGGTTTCGGCGACTTCGTGAGTGAAGACCCCGCACACCCCTTTACCGCGGGTGTGGACCTCCAGCATGACTCGCGTGGCCGCGATGCGGTCCAGCGAGAAAAACTTCTCTAGCACAAGGACGACAAACTCCATCGGGGTGTAGTCGTCGTTGAGCATAATGACTGTGTACTGGGGCGGCGTCTTGGCCTTGGGACGTGCTTCTTGCACGGCCAAGCCGGATTCGCGTTCTATGGGATTTTTATCAGCCATTTGTCTTGCCTAAATCACCTTGATCGGCTGGTCTTAAAACGACCTCAATTATAGGGCGAGGCCGGGACAGACGATACCAGCCCAGTTACTTGTGAGCTACGCCATCAGAACACAAGTTGGATCAATACCCCTCCCAGTTGCCGTCAGGCCGATGGGTCGCGGTTGACACTCATCAGGCCGCAGCGCACCATCGGCCGGTTTTAGGCGGGTCCTCATGGCGGTTGGCGGCTGCACTGCACGCTAAAGCACCGGCCGGTACGGCCGAGAACGAATAGACCCGCAGCCCCAAAAACATTTAACCGACGCAAACTCGGCGGCTTCCCTGATGAGGACGTCGGCCGACGGCTTGTAGTGATTGGTAGGAGAAAATAACGATGTCTTCATCATTTAATGATCAGGTAGAGCGACTCAAAAAGGATTGGGCCAGCAATCCCCGTTGGCAGGGCGTACGGCGTGATTATTCCGCCGAAGACGTCGTCCGGTTGCGTGGCAGTGTCCATATTGAACATTCGCTGGCGCGGCGCGGCGCTGAAAAACTCTGGCAGCTCGTTAACGAAGAAGCCTTCGTGCCGTGCCTAGGCGCGCTGACCGGCGGTCAAGCGGTGCAGCAGGTCAAGGCGGGCGTCAAAGCTATTTATCTTTCCGGTTGGCAGGTGGCGGCGGACGCCAATACCAGCGAAACCATGTATCCCGATCAATCCCTCTACGCCGTTAATTCGGTGCCGGCCGTCGTGCGCCGGATCAACAACGCATTCAAGCGCGCGGATGAAATTCAGTGGGCCCGTGGCAAGCACGACATCGACTACTTCGCGCCGATCGTCGCGGACGCCGAGGCGGGTTTTGGCGGCGTTCTGAATGCCTTCGAACTGATGAAGAACATGATTGAGGCGGGCGCGGCGGGGGTTCATTTTGAAGACCAGCTGGCTTCTGTCAAAAAATGCGGCCATATGGGCGGCAAGGTGCTGGTGCCCACGCAGGAAGCTGTGCAAAAGCTTGTCTCCGCGCGGCTGGCCGCCGACACCATGGGCGTGCCCACGGTGGTGCTGGCGCGCACCGACGCCAATGCGGCCAATCTACTGACCTCCGATGTCGACGAACGCGACAAGAAGTTTGTGACCGGCGAGCGCACCGCGGAAGGTCTCTACCTGACCCGCGCGGGGCTCGATCAAGCCATTGATCGGGGTTTGTCCTACGCGCCCTACGCGGATCTTCTATGGTGCGAAACTGCGGTGCCCGATCTCGACGAAGCGCGGCGCTTTGCCGAGGCAATTCGCCGGCAATATCCCGATCAGTTGCTCGCCTATAACTGCTCGCCGTCGTTTAACTGGAAGAAAAACCTCGACGACGCCACCATCGCCCGCTTCCAACGCGAGCTCGGTGCGATGGGTTACAAGTACCAATTCATCACTTTGGCCGGTGTTCATAACATGTGGTACAACATGTTCGATCTGGCCCACGAGTATGTGGCGCGCGGCATGACGGCCTACGTTGAAATGGTGCAGGAACGCGAATTTGCCGCCTCCAAACGGGGTTACACCTTTGCTAGCCATCAGCAGGAAGTGGGCGCCGGGTATTTCGACGACGTCACGACGGTCATCCAGGGCGGGAAGTCCTCAGTGACGGCCCTTACCGGATCCACCGAAGAGCAGCAGTTCCACGGCTAGGCCTTGGGCCTGCAAGCGGGCGTCCCAACGCCGATCGGTTCCACACTGATCGGCGTTTTTTTTAAGGACGCAGCAGCGCTGCGGCGATCCCGGCATAAACCCGCGACAAGTCCTCTAAATCGCTGACCCGCACGCACTCGTTTACCTGATGAATCGTCGCGTTGATGGGCCCCAATTCGATAATCTGCCCACCTAGGGTTGCAATGAAGCGACCATCGGAGGTGCCGCCGCCGGTGGATAGTTCGGGTACGACCGCTAATTCCTGCGCTAGAACTGCGCCCACGGTTGCGAGCAACTGGCCGGGTTTAGTCAAAAACGGCTCGCCCGACAAATGCCATTCGAGGGTGTAATCCAAGCCTCGTGCGCTTAACACCTCGGCCACCCGGGTTTGCAAGGAGTGGGCGGTGCTGGCGGTGGAATAACGAAAATTGAACCAAGCCGTGAGACTCGCCGGAATCACATTCTCCACGCCGGTACCGGCATGGATATTGGAAATTTGGAACGAAGTGGCGGGAAAAAATTCGTTGCCTTGGTCCCATTCAATGGCCGCTAGTTCGGCCAACGCCGGCGCGGCGTAGTGGATGGGGTTCCGGGCCCGCTCCGGATAAGCCACGTGACCTTGCACGCCCTGCACGACCAAACGGCCGTTGAGTGATCCTCGGCGTCCGTTGCGCAGCAGGTCGCCTAGGCGGTGCTGGCTGCTCGGTTCACCAACCAAACAATAATCGATGAAGGTGCCCCGTTCGCGCAGCGTCTCAACCACCCGGCGAGTGCCGTGTTGCGCCCGGCCTTCTTCGTCGGAGGTCAACAGCAGCGCCAGCGTGCCCCGCAGGGCCCCGGTCTGCGTGGGCAGCCGCTCGATAGCCGTGATCATCGCTGCCAGACTTCCCTTCATATCCGCCGCGCCCCGTCCATAGAGCAAACCGTCCCGGACCTCGGGGACGAAAGGATCGCTGAGCCATTGGGTGGGCTCACCGGGTGGCACGACGTCGGTGTGGCCGGCAAAGCAAAACACTGGGCTACCACTCCCCCGCGTGGCCCAGAGATTGGCAACGCCGGCATGATCCATGCGCTCCAGCGTAAAACCGCAGGCCGCCAGCCGCGCCCCAATGACCGTCAGACAAGCGGCATCGTCGGGGGTCACGGAAGGACAGCGGATGAGTTCGCAGGTCAGGTCGAACGTGGGGTGAGTGCTGGGCTTATTCATGTTGAGTCTCGGTGAGTCTTGCGCTGGCAATCTGCGCATATTGCGGTTCTACCTCACAGCCGATGAAATGACGCCCGCCGGCCAGCGCTGCCACGCCGGTCGAGCCGGTACCGGCAAAGGGATCTAACACCGTGTGTCCGGGTAAGGTGCTTGCTGCCAGACAGCGCTCGATCAGCGCCACAGGCTTTTGCGTGGGATGGCGGCCGTGGCGTTTCTCGCTCGCTCCGGGGGCCGGCAGGCGCCAGACATTTTTCATTTGGCGCCCCTCATTGCGGCGTTTCATCTCGGCGTAGTTGAAGACGTGCCGGTGCTGGCTACCTTTCGGTGATTTAGTGGCCCAGAGGATGATTTCGGTCGAATGCGTGAAGCAGCGACAGCCCAGATTGGGCGGTGGGTTGGGCTTTTCCCACACGATGTCGTTGAGGATGCGAAAGCCTAGTTCCATCAGCGCCATGCCGACACTGAGATAGACATGGGTGGTGCCACTCACCCACAAGGTGCCCGCTGGGGTGAGGATGCGCTGGCATTCGGCCAGCCACGCCAAGTGAAAAGCATGGTCTCCAGCCCAGCCGTGACTGCGGTCCCACTCACCTTTGTTAACCTTGCGCCGCTGGCCGCTCACGCAGGTTGTGCCATCGTTGGACAAAAAATACGGTGGGTCGGTCCACACGCAATCCACGCTCTCGGCCGCCAGCGTGGGTAGCAGCAAGCGCTGGTCGGCACAGTACAACCGACTTGCCGCGTGATGGCCTTGCCACAAGGGTACTGGCGCGGTAGGGACTGGCGTGGGAGGCGCTGGCTGACGCTTAGGCATCGGGCGCAACGGGGACACGGGCATCGATAGAGAGCGCGTGAATATCGCTCGCCATCAGGGCTTCGAGTGCAGCAAACACGCGGCGGTGACGGGCCAGCGGTGCGAGGCCCACGAATTCTGGTGTGGTAATAGACAAACGAAAATGCCCTTTGCCATCACGGGCACCCGCATGCCCACGGTGGAGGTGGCTTTCATCTATTAATTCCAATTGCGCGTTGGGGAAGGCGCTGCGCAGTGCGCTGAGGATTTTTGTGCTGCGATCGGCGGCGGTGCTCAAGGACTCACCTGCCAAAACGGCCGCACATCCCAATTGGCGTAGACCCCTTCCAGTACATAGGGATCGGCTGCGGCCCACTGCGTGGCAGCCGCAAGGTCGGCAAATTCGGCCACGATGAGGCTGCCCGTAAAGCCGCTGGCACCGGGGTCTTGCGCATCAATGGCGGGGAAGGGCCCGGCGAGCGCGACGCGGCCTTCGCTGGTCATCGCGGCGAGGCGTTCGAGGTGTCGCGGGCGCGCGGCGAGCCGGCGTTCCAGGCTGTTTGGCATATCGTTTGCGAGCAGAGCGTAAAGCATCGGATTAAACGTCTTTGGCGGTGGAGTCCGCAGTTTTAGCGTAGCGCATGAGATAGAAGCCTTGCAGCACCACAAAAAAGACCGTCAGCCCCAGCACCCCAAAAAGTTTGAAATTCACCCACACGTCGGTTGAGTAAGTCTGGGCCACGTAGAGATTGAGCCCGCCCAGCAGCGTGAAAAACACTACCCACGCCAGATTCAGTCGTCGCCAGATTGGGGGATCGAGTATTACCGACTCGCCCAAGGCGCGCTGTACCAGTGTTTTAGAGCCGATGAACTGGCTGCCAAGGAAGAATGCGGCGGTCAGCCATCCCACGATGGTGGGCTTGGCTTTGATAAACCTTGCATCATGGAGCGCGAGCGTGAGGCCGCCCATCACGATGAACACGGCGAGCATCACGAGTTGTCGGCGGGGCAACTGCCCTTGGCGACGCCAGGCGATCGCGGCGACCACCACGGCGACCCCGATGGCAGTCGCGGTAGCGGGGTACACGGCCTCAAGGCCGCCAACCCATTTATAGACAGCGAAGAATGCAATAATTGGCAAAAATTCAAGGAGCGAATTCATCTGGGGTTCGTTCTGACTGGATAACCTCTAGGATTGTTGGTCATGGCTCGCAAGATATCAATTCATCCCACCGACCCACAGCCTCGTTTGCTCCGCCAAGCGGGCGATGTGCTGCGCGATGATGGCCTACTGATCTATCCCACAGATTCCACTTATGGTTTGTGCTGCCGCATGACGGCGCGCGATGGTCAGCAGCGCATGCACGCGGTCCGCCGCGACGACACCCGCCATTACCTGACGTTGGTGTGTCGCGATCTCTCCTCGCTTGCCAGCCACGCCAAGGTTGATAACCAAGCTTTCCGCTTATTGAAACAGCTCACGCCGGGGCCTTACACCTTCATCCTGCAGGCCTCACGCGATATTCCTAAACGCATCCTCGATCCCCGGCGCCGTACCATCGGCCTGCGGATTCCGGCGCACCCGGTGGCGCAGGGCTTGCTTGAAGAACTGGGTGAGCCGATGCTCAGTGCCACGCTCACCGAGCCTGGCTTGGAGGTTCCGTTGGCTGATCCCGACGACCTTTTCGAGCGCTATGGACGCTTCGTCGACCTCATGCTGGACGCCGGTGGTTGCGGCACTGAACCCACGTCCATCATTGATCTCAGTGGGGCCGCACCGGTCTTAGTGCGCCGCGGACGCGGCACGGTTGACCGCATTTTCCCCGACTCCGACTAAGGCCGCTCGCGATGAACCTGATGACTATTATTGTGGTGGGGGTGCCGGGCGTGCTGGCGATCACGGTGCATGAAGTCGCGCATGGCTGGGCGGCTAACCGGCTGGGCGACCCGACCGCCGCTCGATTGGGGCGGCTGAGCTTAAATCCTCTGCGCCATATTGATCCCATCGGCAGCGTGTTGTTGCCCGTGCTCTTGAAACTCGTAGGCTCGCCGTTTCTTTTCGGTTGGGCGAAGCCGGTGCCAGTGAACTGGGAGAACTTGCGCAACCCACGGCGCGACATGGCGCTGGTGGCGGCGGCGGGGCCGGCGTCCAATCTGTTGATGCTATGCATTTGGGCGCTGCTGTTCGCCAAAGTCGGTACGGTGCCAGGACTGCGGGAGATGTGTTGGACGGGCGTGCTCTTCAATGCAACAATCATGGCGCTAAACCTGATCCCCATTCCGCCGCTCGATGGCAGCCGAGTGTTGAGTGCCTTTTTGCCCCCGCGGCTGGCCGTGGCCTATAACCGGTTGGAACCTTTCGGCCTCCTGATCGTCATCGTGCTATTGGCTACCGGTGTGCTGGGAATATTATTGAAACCCATGCTGATGGCGGCAGGCTTCGTGGTCAAATGGCTAATCGGATGACCATAATTTTGATCTTGCGTCCTCACTTACACAGCGAATCCGCACTATGAGTCTCGCCGCCAATAAGCGTGTTCTTTCTGGCATGCGGCCCACCGGCCAACTCCATCTGGGGCACTATCACGGCGTCCTGAAGAACTGGCTGCAACTCCAACATGAGTTTGAGTGCTTTTTTTTCGTGGCCGACTGGCATGCCCTCACCACCAACTACGAAGAAACGGGGCTTATCGCCGACAGCGCTTTCGATATCGTAGTGGATTGGCTCTCGGTCGGGATAAATCCGAGCGCGGCCACTATTTTCGTGCAGTCGCGGGTGCCAGAACACGCCGAACTGCATTTACTGCTATCGATGATCACGCCGCTCAGTTGGTTGGAACGCGTGCCGACCTATAAAGATCAGCAGGAAAAACTCAGCGGGCGCGACCTCCTAACCTACGGTTTCCTGGGCTATCCGCTGCTCCAAGCCGCCGACATCCTCATTTACAAAGCGGGCCACGTGCCGGTGGGTGAGGATCAAGTTGCGCATATTGAGCTGTCGCGTGAGATTGCCCGCCGGTTCAATTTTATCTACGGACGGGAACCGGGTTTTGAGGAGAAAGCGTTGGCGGCGGTGCGCAAACTGGGCAAGCGTACTGCGGCGTTGTATCAAGAACTGCGCAAGCGTTATCAAGAAGAGGGCCTCACCGAGGCACTCGAACGTGCGCAGGCTCTGTTAGAAGGGCAGCAAAATATTTCGATTGGCGACCGCGAACGGCTTTTGGGCTATCTCGAAGGCGGCGGCAAAGTTATTCTGCCGGAGCCGCGGGCGTTGCTCACGCCGGAATCCAAAATGCCCGGCCTCGACGGCGAAAAAATGTCGAAGTCCTACCACAACACCATTGGGTTACGCGAAGCGCCAGATTCCGTCCGCCAGAAGCTGCGGACCATGCCAACAGATCCCGCCCGAGTCCGCCGCACGGATCCGGGTGACCCGGCCCGGTGTCCAGTGTGGAAGTTTCATGAAATCTACTCGACCTCAGAAGTTCGGCAATGGGCGCAGGAAGGCTGCCGCACGGCCGGCATTGGCTGTCTAGACTGCAAGCAGCCGATCATCGATGCCGTACTCAAAGAGCAAGCGCCCATTCGGGAGCGCAGCGAGGAATTTTTAGGCGATCGCGAAACCGTTAAAGCGATTCTCGACGAAGGCTGCGAGGTCGCCCGCAAGGCCGCCCGCGAGACCTTAGACGAAGTGCGTCAGGCAATGAATCTCGACTACCGATGAGCACTCAGGACACCTCGGTAAGCGCCGAGGAAAGCGCACGGCCGCCACCACGGCAGGCCGAAATGCCCTTTGCGATCGTGCAAGGGATGCCGCTCACGGAGCCGCCGAAAGACCTCTACATCCCGCCCGATGCATTGGAGGTTTTTCTCGAGGCTTTCGAAGGACCGCTCGACCTGCTGTTGTATCTCATCAAACGGCAGAACCTCGACATTCTGGACATCCCCATTGCCCGGATCACCGAGCAGTACATGGTTTACATCGAGCTGATGCAGGGTACGAAGCTCGAACTCGCGGCCGAGTATCTCGTGATGGCAGCGATGCTGGCCGAGATTAAATCTCGCATGTTATTGCCGCGGCCGCCGCAGCTGACGGAGGAAGAAGCCGACCCACGTGCAGAACTGGTGCGCCGTCTGCAGGAATACGAGCGCTACAAGAAAGCCGCGCTAGATCTCGACGCGCTGCCGCGGCTGGATCGCGAGCTCCACCGGGTGACGCTGTCATTTGAGCAACGCGAGGCGCGTCAGCCGCCACCCGAGGTGCCGCTGGAGGCTTTGCTGGCGGCGTTTCGCGACGTGCTAAGGCGTGCCTCGATGTTTGCCGACCATCGCATTGAGCGCGAACCGCTATCGGTCAGAGAGCGCATGGCGCTGGTACTGGAGCGCGCACGCCGCGATACTTTTTTGTCGTTCAGCGCCATGTTTTCGGCCCAAGAAGGCCGTGCGGGCGCGGTGGTAACGCTGCTGGCGGTGCTAGAACTGCTGCGGCAGTCGCTCATCGAACTGGTCCAAAACGACGAGCGCGCGCCGCTGTATCTGAAGCTGGCGGCCTAAGCGATGTCGTTGCCGCAGCCTAGCCACAAAGCGATCCTCGAAGCCGCCATTATGGCGGCGGACGTGCCGCTGGGTATCGAACGCCTGCTCATGCTATTTGCCGAAGAAGGGGAGAACACCCCCTCGCGAGATGACATCAAGGCCGTCCTGGCCGAGTTAGTCACCGACTACACAGGGCGTGGGATCGAGTTACGCGACGCCGGCGGCGGTTGGCGCTTCCAAACCCGTGCCGAATGCGCGCCTTGGGTTAATCGCCTGTGGGAGGAGCGTAAGCCCCGCTACTCGCGCGCGCTGCTCGAAACCCTCGCCATCATTGCCTATCGTCAGCCGATAACTCGCGCTGAGATCGAAGACATCCGCGGCGTGGCGGTCAGCACTAATATCGTCAAGACGCTGCATGAACGGGAGTGGGTGAAAGTTGTTGGCCACCGGGATGTACCTGGGCGGCCGGCAATTTTCGCCACCACGCGTGAATTTTTGGCGTACTTTAATCTCACCTCGTTGTCGGATATGCCAACGCTGGCCGAGTTACGCGATATCGACGAACTCAATACCGATCTTTTTGCAGATTTCGAAGCTCAAGCCCTCGCTGCTGAGGCGGTCGTTGGAGGCGTCGACGACGCGCCTCTGGCCCCCCACGTAACGCCCCCAGTCCCCCTAGAAACAGCGGCCGCGCTAGCGCCCGATGTTGGAGAATCCCACTGAATTCCGATGTTGAACAGGTTGATCCGGACGAGCGCCTCCAAAAAATGTTGGCGAGTGCCGGCTATGGTTCGCGCCGCGAGATTGAGGCGCTGATGGCCGCGGGACGCGTGATGGTCAACGACAAACCCGCTGTACTTGGCATGAAAGTCGGGCCGGCAGACCACGTCACTATCGACGGTAAGCCCTGCAACGCGCCGCCTTCGCGACTAGTGCAGAGCCGGGTCATCGGCATTCATAAACCGCCCGATGTGGTCTGCACGCGCCACGATCCAGAAGGCCGCGCCAGTATTTTTGAGTTGCTGCCGGCGGCCGCCAAGCGGTGGGTGATGGTCGGGCGCCTCGATCTGACCACCAGCGGTTTGGTGTTGTTCACCGATGATGGCGAATTAGCCCACCGACTCACGCATCCCAGCTACGAAATTGCGCGTCGCTACGCGGTGCGCGTGTTGGGTACGCCCACCGAGGAGGATGTCGCCGCGATGCTTGCGGGCGTCGAAGTGGAAGGTGAGGTCCTTAAATTCGACCGCGTCGCCGAAGTTGGCGGCGACGGTGCCAATCGCTGGTTTGACTGTACTTTGCACACGGGTCGTAACCGTGAGGTGCGGCGTCTGTGGGAAGCCCACGGCATCGCCGTGAGTCGCCTGATGCGCGTCAGCTATGGCCCCTTGGCGTTGCCGCGAGAAGTGCGTCCAGGCAAATGGTTTGAAGTGGAAGGCGATCCGCTCATTCGTCTTTATCAAGCGGTGGGGCTGGCCTCGCCCATTGCGGAGACGCCTTCGCGCGTGCACGGGTCGCGCTTGCGTACCAAAGCGGGCGACCGTCCAGCCCCTAGGTCGCGTGCCGGTACGCAGGCGACTGGGCCCAAAAAAATGGCAGCCGATCGGACTGCAAAAATTGACTACCTTGCCCCGGGGGAGCGTCCGCGCAGCGGTCCACCACGCGGGCGGGGCGATGCGCCGGGTTATGCGGGTGCGGGTGAGCGACCGCGTAGCGGCCCACCGCGCGAGCGGGGCGATGCGCCGGGTTATGCGGGTGCGGGTGAGCGACCGCGTAGCGGTCCACCGCGCGAGCGGGGCGATGCGCCGAGTTATGCCGGTGCGGGTGATCGTCCGCGCAGTGGCCCACCGCGTGGGCGGGGCGATGCACCGGGTTATGCGGGCGCGGGTGATCGGCCACGCAGTGGCCCACCACGTGATCGCGGAGATGCACCGAGTTATGCGGGTGCGGGTGATCGTCCGCGTAGTCCGTACGCCGGTGCCGGTGATCGACCGCGCAGCGGTCCACCACGCGGGCGGGGAGATGCACCGAGTTATGCGGGTGCGGGTGCTGGTGATCGGCCGCGCAGTCCTTACGCCGGTGCCGGTGATCGACCCCGCAGCGGCCCACCACGTGGGCGGGGCGATGCTACCAGTTATGCGGGTGCTGGTGATCGTCCGCGCAGCCCTTACGCCGGTGCGGGTGATCGACCCCGTAGCGGTCCACCACGAGGTCGAGGAGATGCGCCCGGCGGACGCCCACCTGGCCCCGGTTCTCAGCGCGGTGGTCCCGGGCCTTATGGCGCGGCACCCGGCCGTTCGTCAGGGGGCCCCAGAGGCTCAAATGGTGCTGGGCCACGCGGGCCCCGTACGCCATCGTCGGGCGGTCCGCCGCGTCGGCCGCGCTCGCCAAATTGATCTGGGCTAACCACCCCGTTAAGCTTGTCGGATCCTCAGAGCGGCTCTAAGTTCGATGCGCAAACCCCTCGTTGTTGGCAATTGGAAAATGAACGGTGTGCTCGCTTCGGCGCGCGCCTTGGCCGCCGCTGTGCGGCACGGTCATACGCGCTGTCCCGGCGTGGAAATCGCGCTGTGCCCACCGTTTGTCCATCTGGGTGCAGTTGCTGAGGTACTCGCCGGTAGCGCGGTCGCCAGCGGGGCGCAAAGCGTCTGTGAGTTCGAACGTGGCGCCTACACGGGCGAAGTCTCGGCAGAAATGTTGTCCGATTTGGGCCTGCGCTACGTCATCGTGGGGCATTCCGAGCGCCGCGCGCTGTTTGGCGAAAGCGACGAACGTGTGCTCGCGAAACTGCGCCGCGCGCAGGCTGCCGGGTTAACGCCCATTCTGTGTGTCGGTGAAACGCTGTTAGAACGCCAAGCGCAGGCCACTGAAACGGTGATCGCGCGGCAACTAGATGCCCTGCTGAACGCGGCGGACGCAGCGGCGTTGCTAGAGAATTTGGTGCTAGCCTATGAACCCGTCTGGGCCATTGGTACCGGCGAAACCGCGACCCCTCAGCAGGCGCAGGCGGTGCACGCGTTCATTCGCGCGCGGATCGCCCGCACTGCGCCGCAAACGGCGGCTGGACTGCGGGTGCTGTATGGCGGCAGCGTGAAGCCAGACAATGCGGTGGAGCTGTTTGCGATGCCTGATATAGACGGTGGGCTGATTGGTGGGGCGGCGCTGAAAGCCGAGGATTTCATCGCCATTTGCGTCGCGGCGCTGACCCGCTTGACGTGCGCTTAATTGAATTTCGGAGACCGAACTGATGTTACAAACTATTCTGCTCGCCCTGCACGTGTTGGTAGCGATTGCACTCATTGCCTTCATTCTGCTCCAGCAAGGGCGAGGTGCCTCGACGGGTGCGTCATTCGGTGGTGGAGCCTCCGGCACCGTGTTCGGCGCGCGTGGCACGGCGTCATTCTTGTCGCGTACGACCTCTGTTTTGGCGACGGTGTTTCTGGCCAACTGTCTGGTGTTAGCGTTTCTCGCCGCCCACCAAAAACAACCCTTGAGCCTGATCGATCAACTCTCCAGCACGCCGGCCGCCGCCCCGCCCGCTGCCACGACGCTCGCGCCCGCGACGCCAACAACGCTCACCCCGCCAGTCGTTGCTAAACAGCCCCCGGCACCCGTGACCGCCCCAGATATGCCAAAAATTCCGTCAACAAAACCCTAAATTAATTTTTCAGGACAATAAAAATCTGGCCACGATTGCGGGCATCTCGTATCATGCCCGCCGTTGCAGCCGCCGCGAAGAGTTAGCAGGTCGCGGGTTCAACGCCGACGTGGTGAAATTGGTAGACACGCCATCTTGAGGGGGTGGTGGGGAAACCCGTGTGAGTTCGAGTCTCATCGTCGGCACCATCAAGCCTGCCCTAGCCGGCAGCTTGAAAATGAACCCGCGTGCACTGTTGGGCGCGCTTCAGCAAGATCAAAGTTGCGCTGGCAAAAAACGCCAGCGCCACGTGAGTTAATCGGAACAAATGCCCGCTCCGGGCTAGATGTGGATATCTCAGCTTGCTAGCACTCTATCTGCCCATTCTGATTTTTCTTGGCGTTGGCCTCGGTATCGGCATCATCTCGTTGCTGGCCGGTTTTGTCATCGGCAAGCTCCTTGGCGTTTATAACAAACCTATGGCGGCCAAAACTGCCCCGTATGAATGCGGCTTCGAGGCCTTCGAAGACGCGCGCATGAAATTCGATGTGCGCTACTACTTGGTTGCCATCCTGTTCATTCTGTTTGATCTGGAAATTGCTTTTTTCTTCCCGTGGGCGGTGGTGCTCAAAGAACTCGGCCCCAATGGCTATTGGGCCATGATGGTCTTTCTGGGCGTACTGGTTGTAGGTTTTATTTACGAGTGGAAAAAAGGAGCGCTGGAATGGGAATGAACGAAGCGCCAGAGCGTGGTTTTGTCACGACCACCGTTGATAACGTCGTCAACTGGGCGCGCACCGGCTCGCTTTGGCCTATGACCTTTGGACTGGCTTGCTGCGCCGTAGAAATGATGCACGCGGGCGCTTCGCGCTACGACTTAGACCGTTTCGGGATAGTCTTTCGGCCTAGCCCCCGCCAGTCGGATGTCATGATCGTCGCCGGTACGTTGGTCAATAAAATGGCCCCGGCGCTGCGCAAAGTGTACGACCAGATGTCCGAACCGAAATGGGTTATTTCGATGGGTTCCTGCGCCAATGGCGGCGGCTACTACCACTATTCTTATGCCGTCACGCGCGGCTGCGATCGCATCGTGCCGGTCGACATCTACGTGCCCGGTTGCCCGCCTACCGCCGAGGCGTTGCTGTTTGGCATCATGCAACTGCAGGCCAAAATCAAACGCACCAACACCATTAGCCGCGTGGGATGAGCCCGTTATGCTGACGGACATCGAGGCTGACGCCCTGAGCGCACTCCTGCACGAGCGTCTGGGCGCCACGCTGGTGCAACTCACCGTCGATCGGGGCGAACTCACCGCCATTATCGCTGCGGCAGATATTGGCGCGGCCGGGCAAATTCTGCGCGATGCCCCGGATTTATCCTTCCGGCTGCTAGTCGACCTCTCCGGCGTGGACTACCAAACCTATGGGCAGGCCGATTGGTCCACCCACGATGCGAGTTCAGCGGGCTTTAGTCGGGGAGTTGCCGCGGCGCCCGCAACGAGCCCGGAGTCCGCGCTGCCCGGTCGTTTCGCCGTGGTCTACCACTTACTGTCTACCGCGCATAATCGGCGGTTGCGACTCAAAGTCTGGTTGGCTGAAGATCCCCCGCGTCTGCCGTCGGTCACCGAGATTTGGCCCTGCGCGGATTGGTATGAACGAGAAGCCTTCGACCTATTCGGAATTCTGTTCGAAGGGCACCCAGATTTGCGCCGCCTGTTAACGGACTATGGTTTTATTGGCCACCCGTTCCGCAAAGACTTTCCGTTGGAAGGCTATGTCGAGGTCCGCTACGACGCCGAAAAGCAGCGCGTGGTGTATCAGCCGGTGTCTATTGAGAGTCGAGTCCTGGTTCCGCGCGTCATCCGTGGCGACGCTAACAAAGGCCATTGAGAGCGTAGCGCTATGCCTGAAATTCGTAACATGACCCTCAACTTCGGGCCTCAGCACCCTGCGGCCCACGGCGTATTGCGCTTGGTGCTGGAGATGGACGGCGAGGTCATTGAACGCGCAGATCCGCACATTGGGTTATTGCACCGGGGTACCGAAAAACTCGCCGAGAGCAAGCCGTTCAACCAAAGCATTGGTTACATGGACCGGCTCGATTACGTTTCCATGATGTGCAACGAGCACGCCTACGTGATGGCTATCGAGCGGCTGTTGGGCGTTACCCCGCCGGTGCGCGCGCAATACATCCGAGTGATGTTCGACGAAATCACCCGTGTCTTAAATCACCTGATGTGGCTAGGCGCGCACGGCTTGGACATCGGTGCGATGACCGTGTTTTTATACTGTTTCCGTGAGCGCGAAGACCTCATGGATTGTTACGAGGCCGTGTCTGGCACGCGGATGCACGCCACTTATTACCGGCCCGGCGGCGTCTATCGCGACTTGCCAGATCGCATGCCGCAGTATCAAGCGTCGAAACTGCGCAGCGACAAAATGGTCCGCGAGTTAAACGCCAATCGACAAGGCTCGATGCTGGACTTCATTGAAGACTTCGCGGATCGCTTCCCCGCCTGCGTCGACGAATACGAAACCCTCCTCACCGACAACCGGATCTGGAAACAGCGCACCGTGGACATCGGCATCGTGACGGCTGAACGGGCCCAAGCGCTGGGCTTCACGGGCCCTATGTTGCGCGGTTCAGGGGTGGCGTGGGACTTACGCAAGAAGCAGCCCTATGAGGTCTACCACCTCATGGATTTCGACATCCCCATCGGAGTGAACGGCGACTGCTACGACCGGTACCTAGTGCGCATCGAAGAAATGCGCCAGTCGGCGCGTATCATCAAACAGTGCGTGCAATGGCTGCGCGCCAATCCCGGACCCGTGATGCTCGAGGACCACAAACTCACGCCGCCCAGCCGGGCCGAAATGAAAGGCGATATGGAATCGCTCATTCATCACTTCAAGCATTTTACGGAAGGCTACTGCGTGCCGGCCGGCGAGGCCTACGCGGCGGTAGAACACCCCAAAGGCGAGTTCGGGATTTACCTCGTGTCCGATGGTGCCAATAAGCCCTATCGGCTGAAGGCCCGCGCGCCAGGCTTCCCCCATCTGGCCGCCATGAACGAACTAGTACAAGGCCACATGCTGGCGGATGTCGTGGCGATCATCGGCACGATGGACATCGTGTTCGGCGAAATTGATCGATAACAGGCACAAGCACCGCGTGATGAACAGCCACCTATCCCTACTCTCAGAGCACGCCTGCCACGTCATCGACGAATGGGTTGCTAAATATCCGCCAGAGCGCAAACAGTCGGCCATTTTGGCGGCGCTGCGCGAAGTACAACATGAGAACAATGGGTTTTTGACCACGCCTCTCATGGATGCGGTGGCGGCCTACCTTGGCATGGCCAAGATTGCGGTCTACGAGGTCGCCAGTTTCTATTCCATGTACGAGACCAAACCGGTCGGCCGACACAGTGTGTCAATTTGTACCAACATCTCGTGCATGCTGCGGGGTAGCGACGACTTGGTGGAGCACGTAGAGCGCAAGCTGGGCATTAAGACCGGTGCTAGCACCAGCGACGGGCGCATCTACCTCAAGCCCGAAGAAGAATGTCTCGCCGCTTGCTGCGGGGCGCCCATGATGATGGTGGACCATGTCTACTACGAAAATCTTACCTCGGGGAAAGTCGACGAGATTTTGGATGCCTTAACATGAGCAATATCCCGCTAAATCTCACCTGTTTCGAAACCTTGGGCCACGCTCAGCCATGGTCCATGGAAACCTATCGCAAACTGGGCGGCTATTCCGTGTGGGAGCGCATCGTGCGCGAGAAAACCCCACCGGCTGAAATCATCGATCAGGTCAAAGCCTCGGGTCTGAGAGGGCGGGGCGGCGCTGGCTTCCCGACCGGCGTTAAATGGAGCTTCATGCCCAAGACGCCTGGCGTTCAGAAATACGTGGTGTGCAACTCGGACGAAAGCGAGCCTGGTACCTGCAAAGACCGCGACATCCTGCGCTTTAATCCGCACGCGCTGGTAGAGGGCATGGCGATCGCCGGTTACGCCATCGGCGCGACGGCCGGCTATAACTACATGCGTGGCGAATTCATGGACGAGCCCTACACCCGGTTCGTGGGCGCGCTCAAAGAAGCCTATGCAGCGGGTTACCTAGGCAAAAATATCTTAGGTTCAGGCATCGAATTTGAGCTCCACGATCATTTGGGCGCGGGTGCGTACATCTGCGGTGAAGAAACCGCCCTACTCGAATCGCTAGAAGGCAAAAAAGGCCAACCACGCTTCAAGCCACCCTTCCCGGCGAGCTATGGGCTATACGGCCAACCGACCACCATCAACAATACCGAGTCCTTGGCGTCGGTGCCGATCATCCTGCGCAATGGGGTTGAATGGTTTACCGGTTACGGCAAACCCAATAACGCGGGCACTAAAATTTTCTCGGTCAGCGGTCATGTCGAACGCCCGGGTAATTTCGAAGTACCGCTGGGGACGCCCTTTCGGTCGTTGTTAGAACTCGCTGGCGGCATGCGCGGCGGGCGCCCGCTCAAGGCGGTGATCCCCGGTGGATCCTCGGTGCCGGTGCTGCCGGGCGAAGTCATGATGGAACTCGACATGGACTACGACTCCATCAGTAAAGCGGGTTCTATGCTGGGTTCCGGCGCGGTCATCGTGATGGACGACACCACCGATTTGGTCATGGTGCTCAAGCGCATTTCCCGCTTTTATTACTCAGAATCCTGCGGCCAGTGCACGCCGTGCCGTGAAGGCACGGGCTGGTTGTATCGGATGCTCACCCGGATTGTGAATGGGCAGGGCAAAATAGAAGACCTCGCGCGACTCGATAACGTCGCCGCCAAAATGGAAGGCCGGACTATCTGCGCGTTGGGCGATGCAGCGGCGATGCCGGTGCGTAGCTTCGTAAAGCGGTTCCGCCATGAATTCGAACACTACATCGAGCACGGGTGCAGCATGTTTGCTAAGCACTCGTCCGTTGCCTGAGGCCGGCTGCAGCCATGAGTGAAGAGACGGTCAATATCGAAGTCGACGGACGCGCGCTACAGGCTTTGAAAGGCCAAATGCTGATCGACGCGACCGACGCTGCCGGCATTTATATCCCGCGCTTTTGCTACCACAAAAAGCTCACAGTCGCGGCCAATTGCCGCATGTGCCTAGTGGAAGTGGAACGCGCGCCCAAGCCTCAACCCGCCTGCGCCACGCCGGTGATGGAAGGCATGAAGGTTTTCACAAAATCTGAAAAAGCCGTGTCGGGCCAACAGGCCACCATGGAATTTTTGCTGATTAACCATCCGTTGGACTGCCCCATCTGCGACCAAGGCGGGGAATGCGAATTACAAGATCTCGCCGTGGGCTACGGCAGCGATATCTCCCAATACGCCGAGCGCAAACGCGTCGTTCGCGATAAAAATATTGGTCCGCTGGTGCAGACTGATATGACGCGCTGTATCCATTGCACGCGCTGTGTTCGGTTTGGCGAAGAAGTGGCCGGATTGCGCGAGTTGGGCGCCACGGGCCGTGGCGAACACATGGAAATCGGCACTTACGTCGAGCAGGCGATGACGTCTGAATTGTCGGGCAATGTGATCGATCTCTGCCCCGTCGGTGCCTTGACCTCAAAACCCTATCGCTACTCCGCGCGTGCTTGGGAACTCCAGCAGCGCCCGACCATCGCCCCTCACGATTGTGTGGGCTCCAACCTCAACGCCCATCTCAAGGGGCAGGTTGTGAAGCGGGTGGTGCCGCGCGAAAACGAAGCCATCAACGAAACTTGGATCTCCGACCGCGATCGTTTTAGCTACCAAGGCCTGCGCCACGAGCAGCGCTTGTTGGCCCCGCGGGTGAAAGAAAACGGTGTGTGGCGCGAGTGTGATTGGGAAGCCGCTTTCAAAGCGGCGTGCGCCGGCCTCGCTGCCCACGGCGAATCTTTGGGCGCGCTTGCGGCGCCGTCCAGCACTAACGAAGAATTCTTTTTGCTGCAGCGTTTGGCGCGCGGCTTGGGCAGTTCTAATGTTGACCATCGCTTGCGCCAACAAGATTTCAGCGCCGATGACCTCGAACCCACAGCGCCGGGCTTGAACTTCACGCTCGGTGATCTCAGCCACGCGGACGCGGTGTTGGTGGTGGGCGGTTATCCCCGCCACGACCAGCCATTGCTCCATCACCGCATTCGCCAAGCCGCGTTGCGCGGGGCGCAGGTGCTGGTGCTGGATGCGCTGGCTGAGGATTACAACTTCGACCTCGCTGATCGCATTCAAAGTCAGCCCCAAGGTTATGCCGCAGCCCTCGGCGCCATCGTGCGCGCGGCAGCCGAAGCCGTCGGTAATCTGGAGACCATCAATACCCTGCAGGGCTGTGTCGTGCACGACCAGCACCGCCGCTACGCGGCCACGCTCGCCGGTGCTAGCCGCTCCGTCATTGTGGTGGCGAACGAAATCGGTCGGCACAGCGCGCGCGGCCAACTGCTGGCGCTGGTCAACACTCTGGCGACGCTCACCGACAGCCGCCTCGGCTGCCTCACCGAGGGCGCCAACAGCGCAGGTGCTTGGCTGGCTGGCGCGGTGCCGCATCGCGGTCCGGGTGGGGCGAGAGTGGCCCAACCGGGCGCGACCGCGCTGGGCCAATGGGCAACGCCGCTTAACGCCTATCTGGTGCTGGGTTTCGAACCCGATGCCGACCTCGCGCAGCCCGCCCTAGCCGGTGCCGCCCTGGCGCAGGCCCAGTGCGTGGTGGCACTCAGCGCCTATGTCACGCCCACTTTGGAGTCCTTGGCCAGCGTGTTATTGCCGATTGCCTTGCACGCGGAAAACGAGGGTAGTTTTGTGAACGCCGATGGAGCATGGCAGACCTTTAACAGCGTGGCCAAACCCCCCGGCGACGCGCGGCCCGCGTGGAAAATTCTACGCGTGCTGGGCGAGCAGTTAGGCCTTGATGGCTTCGATGCCGTCACCTGCGCAGATGTCAGTCAGGAACTTGCCGAGATCGCCGCCGACTTACCCGTGGGCGCGCCGTGCGAGCGTTTGTTAACGGCCCCGCTGGCGCCCCACACGGCGGCGCTGGAAATTTTAATTAGCGTGCCCATGTACAGCGTCGACCCCTTGGTGCGGCGCGCGGCGGCGCTCCAACAAATGCCGCAACACACCCAAGAATGGGCGCGCCTTGCCGCGGCGACTTGCGCGCGTTTGGGGCTGGTGGATGGCGCCGCCGTTAGCCTTGCAGTGACCGGCCACCGGGTTAACGCCGTGGTGCTGGTAGACGAACACCTGCCCGAGGATGTGGTGTGCGTGCACGCGGCTTCGCACCTCGCCTCGCACTTGGTGAATGGCGCTCGGTGTGAACTCGCCCTCGCTGCCGTTGCGTTGCCGGCGTGATCGAGTTACTGGCCGCCCAGCTGTCGTTTTTGCCCGCACCGCTGGTGACGGTCCTGATGATTTTGCTCAAGATCTTGATCATCGTGGTGCCGTTAATGGCCTGTGTCGCCTACACCACGCTGGTTGAGCGCAAGGTCATCGGTTATATGCAGGTCCGCATCGGGCCTAATCGCGTGACGTTGCTAGGGCTTAATTTTCTGCGGGGCTGGGGCCAACCTATCGCCGACGCCCTAAAGCTCATGACCAAAGAAATTGTGATCCCTGATGGGGCTAACCGTTTTCTTTTTCTCGCTGCACCGGTGGTCGCCTTAGCCCCCGCGCTAGCCGCCTGGGCGGTGGTGCCGTTTGGCGGCGAGCTCACTCTGACCAACATCAACGCGGGCTTACTGTATATTTTGGCCCTCACCTCACTGAGTGTTTACGGCATCATCATTGCGGGCTGGGCGTCCAACTCCAAGTATGCGTTTTTGGGGGCCATGCGCTCGGCAGCGCAAATAGTCTCCTACGAAATTGCCATGGGTTTTGCGCTGGTGGGCGTGTTAACCGCCGCGGGCAGCCTCAATCTGGGCGACATCGTCGAGGCGCAACGGGGCAGCGTGCTGCACTGGTACTGGTTGCCCTTATTTCCACTGTGTCTGATCTATTTCATCTCTGGCGTAGCCGAAACCAACCGCGCACCGTTTGACGTCAGCGAGGGCGAGTCAGAAATCGTGGCCGGCTTCCACGTGGAATACGCCGGCATGGCTTTCGCGCTGTTCTTTCTCGCCGAATACGCCAACATGATCCTTATCTCGGCGCTGACCGCCGTGCTGTTCTTTGGCGGCTGGCTCTCGCCGTTGCCCACCTTCCTAGGCGAACTGCCCGTCATCGGCACTTTGCTAGGGGATGGCATTCACTGGTTTGTGTTCAAAACCGCTTTTTTCTTATTTTGCTTTTTATGGTTCCGCGCTACTTTCCCGCGCTACCGTTACGACCAAATCATGCGTTTGGGCTGGAAGGTTTTTTTGCCCATCACCATCGTCTGGATCGTCCTAATCGGTGCGGCGGTGGTCTGGCAGTTGCCGCCTTGGTTTGCTCACGCGTGAACATGAGGATATCTGCATGAACGCTGTTGTTGGCTACTTCAAGAGTCTGACGCTGGTCGAGTTAGCCCGTGGGCTACAACTCACTGGGCGCCGCTTGTTCGCTCGCAAAATTACCGTGCAGTACCCGGAGGAGAAAACGCCGCAGTCAGCACGCTTTCGGGGTCTGCACGCGCTGCGCCGCTACGCTAACGGCGAGGAGCGTTGTATTGCCTGCAAGCTGTGTGAGGCCGTGTGCCCGGCGCTGGCGATCACCATTGAATCCGCCCCTCGCGAAGATGGCACCCGACGTACGACCCGCTACGATATCGACCTCACGAAGTGCATTTTCTGCGGTTTTTGCGAAGAATCCTGTCCCGTCGATTCCATCGTCGAAACCCGCCACTTCGAGTATCACGGCGAACAGCGGGGCGATTTACTGATGACCAAAGAAAAGCTGTTAGCGCACGGTGACCTCATGGAAGCCCAAATTGCCGCTGACCGACAGAGCGAGGCCCGCTACCGGTGAAAAATCGTGCGATGGGTGGCCACTGATGGTTGAGCAGATCATTTTTTACGCATTTTCTGCGCTAGTCATAGCGGCTGCCGCCATGGTTATCGTGTTGCGTAACCCGGTACACGCGGTGCTGTGTCTGGTGGTGGCGTTTTTTGCGAGCGCGGGCCTGTGGATGCTCCTCGAGGCTGAGTTTTTAGCGATCACCCTGGTGCTGGTCTACGTTGGGGCGGTGATGGTGCTGTTTATGTTTGTGGTGATGATGCTGGACATCAACCTGGCCGTACTGCGCGAAGGCTTTGCCCGTTATGTGCCGGTGGCGCTGGTGTTTGCCGCGCTGATGATGGTTTCCCTGGCACTGGTGGTGGGACCCAAACATTTTGGTCTGGCCTTGTTCGCAGCACCCTTGGCCCACGCGGCCGATTACAACAACACCCAAGCCCTAGGGCGGGCCTTGTTCTCGCAGTTTCTGCTGCCCTTCGAAGCCGCCGCGGTGGTGCTATTGGTCGCCATCATTGCAGCGATCGCCCTAACGTTGCGTCCCTCCCGTCAGACCAAAGCGCCGAAGCCCGAACTGCAAGTGCAGGTGCAGCGCGATGACCGCGTCCGCCTCATCAAAGACATGGACGCGGAGGGCACACCATGATTTCCCTCGCCCACTACCTCATTGTCGCGGCCGCGCTGTTTTGCCTCAGCGTCGCCGGCATTTTTATCAATCGCAAAAACGTCATCGTGCTGTTGATGTGCATCGAGCTTATGCTCCTCGCGGTTAATCTCAATTTCATCGCGTTCTCGCATTTCAATCAGGATATTTCTGGTCAGGTATTTGTGTTTTTCATCTTGACCGTTGCCGCGGCGGAATCCGCGATTGGCTTGGCCATTCTGGTGGTTTTGTTCCGTAACCGCCGCTCTATCAATGTTGAAGACCTCGACACCCTGCGCGGCTAACAAGTTGGTCAGCGCGACTAAGAAGAATTTAAAGAGCAGCGACACTTGAAAGAACTCTGTCTATACATCGTGCTGGCACCACTGGTCGGCGCAATCCTTGCGGGGCTATGTGGGCGGGTCATTGGGCGCGCGGGCTCGCACTGGGTGACGATCCTCGGCGTGGGGATCTCCTTCGCGTTGTCAGTCGTGGTTTTCAGCCGGATAGTGCTGGGGCACGAGCCACCGCTCAACGTGAATTTGTACACTTGGCTGGGTACCGGCGGCGTGGACTTCCACGTGGGTTTCTTGGTTGACCAACTCACGGCCACGATGATGGTCGTGGTGACGTTTGTGTCGTGGATGGTCCACATCTACACCATCGGTTACATGCACGACGATCCCGGTTATCAGCGGTTTTTTGGCTACATCTCCTTGTTCACCTTCAGCATGCTGATGCTGGTCATGGCCAATAATTTTTTGCAGCTGTTTTTCGGCTGGGAAGCCGTCGGCTTGGTGTCTTATCTGCTCATCGGTTTCTGGTACAAACGCGAGACCGCGATCTACGCCAATCTCAAAGCCTTTTTAGTGAACCGCGTGGGCGACTTCGGTTTTCTGTTGGGCATTGCCGCGGTCCTCATGTATTGCGGCACGCTGGATTACGCCGCGGTCTTTGCCAAGGCACCTAGTCTGACCGAAACCACCATCACGCTCTGGCCCGGCCATCCTTGGTCTCTGATGACGGTCACTTGCGTGCTGCTGTTCGTGGGTGCGATGGGCAAGTCCGCGCAGGTGCCCTTACATGTGTGGCTGCCCGATTCCATGGAAGGCCCGACCCCCATCTCCGCCCTTATCCACGCCGCCACCATGGTGACCGCTGGTATTTTTATGGTGGCGCGGATGTCGCCCTTGTTCGAGCTTTCCACCACTGCGCTGTCTGTGGTGTTGGTGATCGGCGCCATCACCGCGTTTTTCATGGGGCTGTTGGCGTTGGTGCAAAACGATATCAAGCGGGTAGTGGCGTATTCCACGCTCTCGCAGCTGGGCTACATGACGGTCGCGCTAGGCGCCTCCGCCTACTCCGCGGCTATTTTTCACCTAATGACCCACGCCTTCTTTAAAGCGCTGCTCTTCCTGGCCGCAGGTTCGGTCATTATTGGTATGCACCACGAGCAGGACATGCGAAAAATGGGCGGTCTGCGCAAGTATTTGCCCATCACCTGGCTCACCAGTCTAATCGGCTCCCTAGCCTTGATCGGATTCCCCGGCACGGCAGGCTTCTTCTCGAAAGACGCCATCATTGAGGCCGTCAAAGTCTCTCACACGCCGGGTGCGGCCATTGGGTATGCGGCCTGTTTAATCAGCGTGTTCGTCACGGCGTTGTATTCGTTCCGGCTGGTGTTTTTGGTGTTTCACGGCAAAGAGCGCATGGACCACCACACGCAGGAACATCTGCACGAATCGCCACCCGTGGTGTGGGTGCCCTTGGTGGCACTGGCTATCCCGTCTTTGATCATCGGCGCGATTGCCGTGGGTCCGATGGTGTTCGGCGATTACTTCGGTAGCAGCATTTTTCTGAACGCCGCGCACGCGGAGGTCAACGCCGAGTTGCACGCCGAATTCCATGGCGTGGGTCCTTTTATCCTGCACGGCCTTATGCAACCCCCGTTTTGGCTGGCCATGGCGGGCGTGGCCACGGCGTGGTTGTGCTACTTGAAGCAGCCGTCCATTCCGGCGCAGGTAGGCCGGGTGCTGGCGCCTCTGCAACGCGTGTTGGAAGCAAAGTACGGCTTCGACGCCTTCAACGACTGGTTTTTTGCCGGCGGCGCGCGGCGTGTCGGCTGGTTTTTTTGGCGCGCTGGGGATGTCAACCTTATCGATGGGCTCATCGTCAACGGCTCCGCCCGTTTGGTTGGGTGGTGGTCGCAGGTACTGCGCGGCGTCCAGTCTGGTTATCTGTACCACTACGCCTTCGCCATGATTCTTGGCTTGCTGGCGTTGCTGGCCGTATTTGTCCACAAAGTGCTCGCTTGACGCGGGCGACGCGCTAGCGAAGCAGCGAGCAATAGCATGCAATTGGATTTGCCCTTACTCAGTACCGTCATTTGGCTCCCCATTCTTGGGGGCCTGTGGGTAATTTTTGCCGGTAGCGGCCGCCGCGAACGCAGCGTGCGCGTGGATGCGCTGGTCATCTCGATCGTGGTGTTTGCGTTTTCGCTGCTGCTCTACCGTGATTTTGATCTCAGCACTGCTGCCATGCAGTTCGTGGAGTTCAAGCCGTGGATTGCTGCTTTTAAGATCAACTATCACGTGGGCATCGATGGCATCGCGCTGCCGCTCATTTTGCTGACCACCTTTACCACCGTCTTGGTCATCGCCGCTGGGTGGGAGGTTATCGATCAGCGCGTCAATCAATACATGGGCGCCTTTCTCATTCTGGAAGGCGTCATGGTGGGGGTGTTCTGCGCGCTCGACGCGCTGCTCTTTTATGTGTTTTGGGAAGCCATGCTCATCCCGATGTTCTTGATCATCGGCATCTGGGGCGGGCCGCGGCGCGTCTACGCCACGATTAAATTTTTCCTCTACACCTTTTTGGGTTCCGTGCTGATGCTGGTCGCGCTGCTGTATCTCTACAGTCAGGTACACAGCTTTTCGATCGCAGATTTGCAGGCAGCCCAACTGACGGCCACAGAACAGCAATGGATTTTCATCGCCTTCTTGATGGCCTTTGCGGTCAAGGTACCCATGTGGCCGGTACACACTTGGTTGCCCGACGCCCACGTGGAGGCGCCCACCGGCGGCTCGGTGGTGCTGGCGGCCATCATGCTGAAGATGGGCGGCTACGGCTTCCTGCGTTTTAGCCTGCCCATTACCCCAGACGCTTCGGCGTCCCTCGATGGCTTCATGATTGCGCTGTCGCTCGTTGCGGTGGTTTACATCGGGCTGGTGGCTTTGGCCCAACAAGACATGAAAAAACTCATCGCGTATTCATCTATCTCGCACATGGGTTTTGTGACGTTGGGGCTATTCGCCGTGTTCGATATTTTCGCCGGCACCAACGACTGGAAAAACGCGGCGATGGCCATCGAAGGCGCCATGGTGCAAATGATTTCTCATGGCTTCGTGTCTGGCGCGCTGTTTTTATGTGTGGGCGTGCTCTACGACCGTCTGCATAGCCGACAAATCAACGATTACGGCGGCGTGGCCAACACGATGCCGAAGTTCGCCGCTTTCATGCTGCTCTTTGCCATGGCCAACGCCGGTCTGCCGGCTACCTCTGGCTTCGTGGGCGAATTCCTGATCATTGTGAGCGTGTTCAAAGCGAACTTCTGGTACGCCTTCCTGGCCGGGACTACCCTCATCATCGGTGCTGCTTACACGTTGTGGATGTACAAACGCGTGGTGTTTGGCGAAATTCGCAACGCCAAAGTGGCGGCGCTCACCGATATCAATGGCCGCGAGACGGCCATTTTGACGTCACTCGCCGCGCTGGTGCTGCTGCTCGGGCTGTGGCCCGCACCGCTGCTCGACATGATGCACGCGAGCGTTCAGCACCTCGTTGAGCAGGTTGCCCAATCCAAGCTGAGCGTCGCCGCCCATGAATGACATTGCACTCATCCTCCCCGAAGTCACCCTGCTGGTGCTGGCCTGCGCCACGTTGTTGGTAGACGCTTTTGTGGGCCGCCAGCGGCCTGCTGCCACTTTTTGGCTCGCCGTCATCGGTAGCTTGGTGGTGCTCGGGGAATTGGCTAGCCAGGTGCCCGACGCTACCCGCTTCGCCTTCGCCGGCACCTACCGGCAAGACGTCCTTGGGACCGTGTTGAAAGGTTTTATTCTGTTGCTGGTGGTGGTTTCGTTTTTTTATGCGCGTGATTATTTCCGCAAACGCGAAACCCCGCACGGTGAACATTACCCCTTGGCGCTGTTCGCCACGCTGGGCATGCTGCTGCTGGTTTCGGCGAATAGCTTGATCACCATTTATCTCGGGCTAGAACTGCTGTCGCTCTCTCTTTACGCTTTGGTTGCGCTGCAACGCGACTCCGCCAAATCCTCAGAAGCCGCGATGAAGTATTTTGTTCTGGGGGCCTTGGCGTCCGGAATGCTGCTCTATGGTATGTCGCTCCTGTATGGCGTAACGGGCACACTCGATCTGTCCGAACTCCTCATTAAGGTCAGTGTCTCGGACGACAAGCGCATGCTGCTGGTCTTTGGGCTGGTGTTTTTGCTGGTCGGGATCGCCTTCAAACTGGGGGTGGCACCGTTCCACATGTGGATTCCAGACGTCTACGAAGGTGCGGCCACCCCGGTCACTCAGTTTATTGGCACGGCACCCAAGCTCGCCGCCTTTGCCATGGCTTTTCGCTTGCTGGTGGATGGATTGTGGGGATTAGCGGAAGAATGGCGTCAAATGCTGATTATTCTGGCGGTTCTTTCGATGGGTATTGGTAATTTGCTGGCCATTGCCCAGACCAATCTCAAACGCATGCTGGCCTATTCCACCATTGCGCACATGGGCTTCATGCTGCTGGGTCTGTTGTCCGCGACCGCCTCGGGTTATGCCGCCTCGCTGTTTTACGTCACGGTCTACGCGTTGATGAGCATGGGCGCGTTTGGCGCCATCATCTTGCTGTCGTCGCGGCAGTCTGAGGCCGACGAACTCGCCGATCTCACAGGCTTGGCCCGGCGCAGTCCTTGGTTTGGTTTTATGGTGTTGATCCTGATGTTCTCGATGGCCGGTGTGCCACCCTTCGCGGGATTTTGGGCCAAATGGTTCGTGCTCAAAGAAGTGGTGCAAGCGCACGATGTGTGGCTGGCCACGGTGGCGGTCATGTTCTCGCTGGTAGGCGCCTACTATTATCTGCGGGTGATCAAGATCATGTATTTCGACGAGCCACTGGTGACCACCGGCGTCGAGGCAGGACCCGACCTCAAACTCATTTTCAGCGTCAATGGCCTAGCGGTATTGTTGCTGGGCTTGGCGCCCAGCGCGCTGATGTCGGTGTGTGTGGGCGCGACCCTGCCTTATCTGCCGTGGCAGTGAAAGCCGTTTAACCGCGGGCTTTTAGCGGCTTAGCGCGTGCCCCATCAGCAGGGGCAAGCCCGGGGCGAGATCCGCCGACCAATTGGGCGCACCGGCTGGCAAGAGTAAAACCACCGTCGAGCCCATATTAAAACGTCCCATCTCCTCGCCGCGGGCATAGGCCAAACCGGGGTCTACCCGCGCTTTGGTGGCCGTTTGCGCGCCGCGGCTCAGGGCGTCCAAGTCAAAGCCGCGCACGGCCATTGAGCTGACCAACATCGCGCCCACCATCACCAGCGCGCACGGTCCCCACTCGCACTCGCCGGCCAAAATTACCCGTTCGTTGCGCGCGTACAGTTGGTCGATGACGCGCGCGGTGCGGTCGTTCACGGAATAAAGTGTGCCCGGCACGAAGGTAATGTCTGTGATCTGACAGGCCATTGCCGCGTGCACGCGGTGATAGTCGCGCGGCGCTAAGTAGACCACCGCAAAACGACCGCCGGCGAGTTTCCCGGCCAAGAGGGTGTTGCCTGCCAACAATGCCGCAAGGGAAAACGAGCGCCCTTTGGCTTGCAGCAATTGGCCATTGGCGATTTGACCAAACTGGCTCAGGGTGCCGTCGGCCGGGCTGGCGATGGCCGCTGAGGCGGCGGGTAATGGCCGTACACCGCTGCGCAAAGCGCGGGTGAAGAAGTCGTTAAAGCTGTGGTAATCGGTGGCCTCCGAGCGCTCTGCCTCCGCCAAGTTAACCGCATACCAGCGGCAAAAAGCGCGAATCACCATGGGTGCGAGTTGCGGGGAGCGCAGCCTGGTGAGCCACCTGACCAAGTCCGACAAAGCCCGTTGGGGTAGTACGCGCTGGGGGAAAACCAGTAAGGCGTCGAGGGTCGGTTTCACGGGGCCGCCGGTGGCGCGCGCCGCACGGGGAGCGCGAAGGTCTGTGCGTGCGGGCCGCAGTTGATTTCAATCGACACTAAATCGCCCTCGTGCAAGCTTTGCACGGGTTTCATGAGCATGAGATGTAAGCCGCCCGGCGCCAAGGTGACGTCTGTGCCGGGCGGCAGGGACAGCGGCGCTGGCGCGCGCATGCGGGCCTCGCCATCAATCACTTCTGTGGCGTGCAGCATGGTCATGCCGAACTGTGGGCTGTGCCACTGGGTGAGCGTGAGCGGGGAGGTGCCAGCGTTATGTAACTGCATGAACGCTGCGGTACCGGGACTGCCGGGTGGTGGCTCGCGCACCCACGCCGCGTGTACCTCAAGCCCGGGGCACGCCTGGGCGGTGATTGGCAGCGCCAATGTCAGCAGCAAAACGCGCCCCAAATTCATGGATTTTGCGCACCAAAGGCGCTGATTTGCCGGAACGCCGTGCTAATTGTTTCTGCATCGTGGGGCAGACTCCAAACCCCCAGTAGCCGCAGCGCGGGATCGATTAAGAAAATGGACGCGGTGTGGTCAAAGGAGTACTCCTCGCCGGCCAGCGGTACCCGAGCGTGGATGACCCCGAGCGGCCGGGTCAGATCCGCCAGCGCCGCTGCCGGACCAGTGGCCGCTAGAAACTGCGGGTTGAAGTAGTGCACGTATTTGGCCAGCGCCGCTGGCTGATCCCGCTCTGGGTCGACCGAAACAAACACCACCTGCCCGCGCGCGCGATAGAGTGGATCATCTGCCAGACGCTGCGTGGTTTGTTTCAGGACAGACAAGGTGTTGGGGCAGACATCGGGGCAGTGGGTGAACCCGAAGAACAATAGCGTCCAATGTCCCTTTAACGAGTCTTGGTTTAGCGTTGCGCCATCGGCCATCGACAGGCTGAAGGCGCCCAAGGTCGGTGGGTCGGGCCAGATTAAATTAGGGATGGCGGGGCGCTGTTGTTCGCGTAAAACGGCAAACAATGCGCCAGCACTGAGCGCCACAAAGGCTAACAGGGCAATCCAAGCGTTGGCTTGGAGTCGTGGTGAGGAGGTGGTCATCAGGCGATTATAACGGGCTCTGGCGGCACGGGGGCAAAGTTAATCGGCGCCTTGGGTTTGGCCTGTTAGACTCCCGAGGAATCCCCACCACGAGGATGTTCATGTCCGTTCCTGCCAGCAGTGCAACCATGCCCGCCAAAATGGGCAAATACGAGCTACGCCGTGAAATTGGGCGGGGCAGTATGGGTATTGTTTACGAGGCACTCGATCCCTACATCGGTCGTTCTGTGGCGGTTAAGGTCGCCATCGCCGATGCGTTGAAGTCGCCGGAGTCCAGTGAGCGATTCCGCAAAATGTTCTTTAACGAGGCGCATACGGCGGGCCTGCTGCGGCATCCTAATATTTTAGATATTTTTGATGCGGGGGTGGACCAAGACAAATGCTACATTGTGATGGAGTTGATTGAATCGGCAGAGACGCTGCGAACCTACTGCCGCCCGGATAATCTGCTGCCGCTGAATCAAGTCGCGGAAATCCTCTTTCTGTGCGCCAAAGCGCTGGATTATGCGCATCGACAAGGCGTCATCCACCGTGACATCAAGCCTTCCAATATTCTGCTGACGCGGGCGATGGATGTGAAAATCGCAGATTTCAGCATCTCCCATATCAATCGCATGGATCTCTCTTACACCCTGCCGCTGGGTTTCGTGGGTTCCCCGCGGTACATGTCGCCTGAACACATTCAGGAAGACCTTATCAGTAGTCGCTCGGATTTATTTTCTCTCGGGATTGTCGCGTACGAATTGTTGACCGGTCGACATCCCTTTGGTGCGGAGAGCTTCTCGCGCCTGATGTATCGCGTGATCAACGAAGCACCCACGCCGCTGAGTGAGTATCGGCCTGACTTGCCACCCGCGATAGAGCGAATTCTGTTTAAACTGCTGGAGAAAATGCCAGAACGTCGCTACAGCACGGGCATAGATTTAGCCCTAGATTTGAGCCTCGCCTTCTCGCATCTCCAGCGACCCCAAGAAGATATCTCCGCCCGCGAGCGTTTTGAATCCCTTAAAACGGTGCCATTTTTTCGTGGGTTTACGGATGGCGAGATCTGGGAAATCATTCGTGCGAGCATTTGGCAGGAAGCCCCGCAAGGTGGTGTCATCGTGCGGGAGGGCCAGATTGAAGACGCGCTGTATCTCATCCGGGTAGGCGAGGCGAACGTGACCAAGCAGGGTCAGGTATTGCAACGTCTAAAAGCCGGTGACTGCTTCGGCGAGATGGGTTTTTTACACAAAATTCGCCGCAGCGCCACGGTGACCGCCGAGACCCCACTGTCACTGATGAAAATCAACGCGACGTTGTTAGAGCAAGTGGCGCCGGCCTGTCAGCTACGTTTCTATAAAGTGTTCACGGGGGTGTTAATCGAGCGCTTGGTGGCGACCAATGAGCGCTTGGTCAAGTCTTAGGAGCGGCGGCGCTGCGGGACATCCCTCAGGGTGGGCTTAGCGGGTGGGGTAGACGCGCGCACCGGTCGTAGGGGCCAAAATCGGAGCGCGGTGGGCTTGACGGCACCACACCCAAACGCCCTACGGTTGGCGCGGCGAGCGGCCGCTAACACCCTTGCCGAAGCTGGGTTTGGGTGTCACCGCGCCGACCACTCGGGCCACGAGTGCCGTAGCCCCGGCCTCGGCAAGCACAGCGACAGACCCAGCGTAGGCCATGACCACCGGCCGTGAACCGAGCTCAGCAGCTGTTGCGGAGGCACTCAATTACTTTGATTGTTTTGGATTAAAACGCCGATGAAAGACACTTCTGACCCCTCCGGAACCGCCTCGTGAGTAGCTTTGAGGGCCGCCGGCTCGGCAAATATGAGGTCTTGCGCGAGATTAATCGGGGCAGTATGGGCACCGTTTATCTGGGACACGATTTGTATATCGATCGTCCCGTTGCACTCAAAGTGGCGCATTCGGAGCAACTCAACGACGAGGAGTCCGGCGAGCGTTATCGAAAAATGTTTTTTAACGAGGCGCACACCGCCGGTCGCCTCACCCATCCGAATATCATCAGCATCTACGACGCCGGCGTGGAAGGTGACATTTGCTACATCGTGATGGAGTACATAGAAGGTGGCCAGACGCTCAAGCCGTATTGCCGGCCGGATAACCTTTTGCCCATCGAGCGGGTAGTGGAGATGGTGTTTAAGTGCGCCCGCGGGCTGGATTATGCCCACAAGCAGGGCGTTATTCATCGCGACATTAAGCCCACCAATATTTTGGTGACCGAGACTCTCGATATCAAAATCGGCGATTTTGGCATTGCCCAGCTGACCAAAATGGATACCACCGGCACGATGCCCATCGGGCTGGTGGGTTCGCCGCGTTATATGTCCCCGGAACAAGTGTGTGAGGAGTACATCACGGGACAAACCGATTTGTTTTCTCTGGGAATTGTCATGTATGAGTTGTTGACGGGTCGGCACCCCTTTGCGACGGATAATTTTTCGCGTTTGTTGCAGAAAATTCTGCACGATCCGGCACCGCCGCTGACTGATTTCCGGGCCGATGTGCCGCCAGAGTTGGCGCGTATTGTCATGCGCGCGTTGGCCAAGGATTGCGCCGTGCGCTATCAGATGGGGGCTGAACTCGCGGCCGATTTAGCCCACGCGTTCGATAATCTGTTGGAGGTTCCGCGCGAGAACATTTCTGAGCAGGAAAAATTTGGGGCGGTGAAACAGCTCGATTTTTTCCAAGGCTTTCCCGATGCTGAAATCTGGGAAATCGTGCGCGCGG
Source organism: Klebsiella pneumoniae (assembly GCA_945862315.1). Taxonomy (GTDB): domain Bacteria; phylum Pseudomonadota; class Gammaproteobacteria. The sequence goes on along the minus strand of CAMAXW010000006.1, from coordinate 57,408 downwards.
GTCGCTGGCAAGACTATGCAGCCGACGCGGAGGTTATCGTGGAGGGCGACATTGATGATTCTTTCTACATCATCGTGCACGGCGAGGTGAAAGTCCGGAAGAACCATCGCGATCTGCGTTCGCTGTTCGCCGGCGACTGTTTCGGTGAAATGGGTTATCTCACCAAAACCCGGCGCACGGCTTCAATTTTTGCCAACGGACCCACGTCTCTGCTCAAACTCAACGCCAGCGTTATTTCGCAAGCCTCGTTGAACTGCCAGGTGCGCTTCCTCAAAGTATTTTTGCGCACGCTGATTCATCGTCTGTCGGTTACCACCGAGAAAATGATGCACGCCCCCTAGCGGCGATGGGTGGCACGCCCCCGCGGCTTAGGCTAGGGGTGCGCTGCTGACACGGTTTTTTTAGTGGGACTGGATGCCGACGATGTACCACGGTGCTCCTGGGTTGTCCGTTGCGCGGGCCAAGTGCCAGACATCGGTGAATTTCTCCTCAACGTTTTCGTGCTTGTCACGGTACACACCGGTAAATTGCACGCTGAGTTCTGCCGTGTCGTCCTGCAGTTCCGCGCGCACAATCTCCGCATCTACAAACATCACCTCGGTGTGCTGTACGGTTTCTAGCGTTGCGCGTTCAGCGGCTAACTCAGCATAGATTTCCGGCGCCACGTACTCGCGGATTTTATCCAGATCGTTGCTGTTCCACGCCTCTTGTAGCGTGCGATAGTGATCGCGTGCACCGGACAGAAAGCTGTTCATCTGAAAGTCCGGCGGGAAATTAAAGGGCACGGTCGTCGTCGAAAACCCCGCCGAGTCTGGTTTGGTTAACGAATTCCCGCCCAGTGCCGGGCGTGCGTTGGGGTTGCCGATGTGTTCGAAATCGAAAACTTGGCGCGCCGCCGGCGCAGCTGGCCCGGCTCCGCCGTAGGCTGCGGAACCCCGGTTGGTCGCTGGGGTGCGTGCACGCAGAAATTTATAGAGCAGAAAGGCCAAACCGCCAAAAAGCAGAATATCCATCAACTGGAGACCGCCGCCCCCCATGCCGCCACCACCCATTAATCCGCCTAAAAGGCTGCCCGCCAACAGGCCGCCCGCCAGTCCACCGAGCATACCTTTAGTGCCTGGGCTCATGCCCGATGCGCCCACTGCTTGGGGGGAGGCGGGTGCCGGGGTGGCTTTATTCGCACTATAAGGTGAGGTTTGATAGGACTTGCCGAACGATTTACTGCTGGCAAAGCGGCGTGCCGAGGCGTCGGGTGCCGCCACCACGAGCGCTACTGCAAGGACGGCTGCAAATAATTTTGCGAATGACTTCATTAGGATTTCAGACTCTTGTTGAAAGTTTCAAAGGCAGCTCGGGGCTGCACCTTCATCGTTTAGCGCCGATTTAGTGACACTGCGGGTTGTGACACTGTTGCCGAGCATGAGTTCAGCGGGCTGGCGCGAAGCCTAGCATTAGCCCGCTACGGGCGTTGGAATTTAAAAATACGCGCGGCATTCAGGCCGAGCACTTGGGCGCGTTCTTGGTCGTTGAGTTTACCCATGCTACGTTCGATGGCCGCGGCCGAATGTGGCCAACTGCCTTCGTGGTGGGGGAAGTCGTTGGCCCATAAAAAATTGTCCGTCAGCCCATACTCCCGCATTAAATCGAGGCCTGGTGGGTCTTCGCCGAAGCTCGCAAAGCCATTGCTGCGAAAATAATCGCTCGGCAGTTGCTTGAGTTTGGGCCGCACCCACATATGGTGCTTGTGATAGGCCTCGTCCATCGCTGTGAGCATCCACGGCACCCAGCCGATGCCCGCCTCGATGCTGCCAAAACGCAGGGTGGGAAAACGCTCGATCACGCCTGACGCGCACAAATTAATGAGCGGCTCCATGGTGGGTGCCAAGGAGTGCACGGCATAGTTGATCACCGCCCCGCCGTTGCCACGCGCGGTTCGCGGGTCGCGCCCGGTGGAAACATGAAAGGTGATCGGTAGATCACAATCCACAATCGCCGCCCAAAGTGGGTCAAACAGCGGCAGGTTGTAATTCACGTGCTCGTGATCGGGCGGCCCCCATATCGGCTTGCACGGTAGGCACAAGCCCTTGAAACCGCGGTGGGCGGCGCGTTTGATTTCGGCGATGGCGCCGGGGATATCGGCACTCGCCACGCAAGCCATGGGTGCCAGACGTGCGTTGTAGTCGGCAAAAGTCTCCCACGCCCAGTCGTTATAGGCACGACACATGGCCTGACTGAATTCCACATCGGGAGTGGCCCAGATAGTGAGACCCTTGTTGGGGAACAACACTTCGCAGTCCACCCCATCGCGCGCCAGCGCGGCCAGACGCTCATCAGGGGTTTTGCCGGACACGCTGCGCTCGAGGTCTTCACCGGCCAACGTGAAGCTGCCGATCCGGATAGGACGGAAGCCTTCGCTTTTCTGCAGTTGCGCGCCGTCACCTCCCAGCACGATACCCGGCAGGCGCGCTTGGTATTTCGCCGCCATGCGCGCGCTTAGAAAATCGTTGGGTTCTTGCACATGGCAATCAGCGGACACCATGAAAAACTTGTTGGGCGCACCTGGCCGCGGTGTGCGTGGCCACGCGGCGTCGCCTGGGGTCTGTTGCCGCCACACATTATCGACATCGACCTGAAGCATTAAGCACCTCCTATAAGTGAGCCCTACCACACGAGAGACACGGATAGATGCGCCAGCCTTGGCGTATCACGGCTCAGCGCTACACGTAGCCCCCCGAGGGCTAGGCTTAAAGCCGCGCGCGACGAGCGCTCATCATAGGTCTTCGAGGCGGACGCGCCCACGCCGATATGCGGCGGGACGCGCCATCCGCGCCGGGCATCACACCACGCCGCGGGTTTTCATACCGGCGAGTTCGCTGCTGGATAGCCCTAGCAGTTCTCCGAGCACCTGCGCGTTGTGCTCGCCGAGATCCGCGCCCGGCCAGTCGGTGCGCCCAGGGGTGGTCCCCAACTGAGGAATGATGGCGGGGATTTTCAACGGTTCACCGTCGATGGTGACGGTCTCGAAAAGACCACGGGCGTGGTACTGGGGATCATTAAACATGTCGGCAACGCTATAGATGGGACCGGCCGCAACCCCAGCGGTTTCTAGTTTGGCTAAGACCTCGGCTTGCGGCATGGAACCCGTCCACGCGCCAATCACGCCGTCGATATGGGTTTGATGTTCCACTCGATTGATGTTGTCGCGGTAGCGCGGGTCTTGCGCCATGTCGGGCCGGCCCATGAGTTCGCAGAGCCGGGTGAACATCGGGTTGGTGTTAGCCCCGATGATGATGGTTTTACCCTCCATCGTGGGGTAGATATTCGACGGTACGATGCCGGTCAGCGTGGAGCCTGAGGCTTCGCGAACCAGCCCTAGACCATCGTATTCGGGCACCACGGATTCCATCAGGTTGTAGATGGCCTCAAAAATAGCCACATCCACCACCTGACCCTCGCCGGTCCCATCGCGCAGCCGTCCGATATAGGCCAGCAGGATACCCAGCGCCGCATGGATGCCGGCCAGCGAGTCACCGATAGAGAGATTGGGTCGCACCGAGGGTTCGCCGGGGAAGCCGTTGAGGTAACGAAAGCCGCCGAAACCTTCGCACACCGAGGCAAAACCCGGGCGCGGCGCGTAGGGGCCGGTCTGGCCATAGCCGGAAATCCGCGCGTAGATGAGCGCCGGGTTGCTCTTTTTGATATCTGCGGGACCCAAGCCCCATTTTTCCATCGTCCCGGGGCGAAAGTTTTCGACCAGAATGTCGGATTTGTCGAGCAGACGATGCAGCAGCTCGCGGCCTTCCGCTTTGCGCAGGTCTAGGGTCACGCATTTTTTATTGCGGGCGAGGCTCGCCCACCACAGCGCCTTGCCGTTTTTGAGCGCCCGCCAGCGGCGGATGGGATCGCCCCCTTCAGGGGGTTCTACCTTGATAATCTCAGCGCCAAAATAGCCGAGAATTGTGGCAGCGAAGGGGCCAGCCAGTAACTGACCTACCTCAATAACTCGCAGGCCATCTAAGGGGCGGCGGGTGGTGGACGACAATGACATGCGCGATAGGCTCCTCGTGGCCTGGTGGATGGCCCGAACTAGTTTTGCGGTGGATAGGCAACGCTGCGCGTTGCAGGGTGTCTATTTTGAGCCGGCCACCGCTGCGAAGCCAGCGTAAGGGCGACGCACCAGCCAAGCACCGAGGGCGATTCCCAGCGCATCGGCTAACGCATCGGCTACGGAGCTTGCACGATAGGGCACGTAGCCTTGCGCAAGTTCAATGGCAATGCCGAGCACCAGCAGCCAACCGGCCAACTGCTTGCGTCGCGCCACGGGGGTGCCCCACGCAAACCAAGCCATCAGCACGCCGTAGGCGGTGACATGGTAGAGCTTGTCGAGGTGTGAAAACGCTGGCCCCGGCAGCTCGCGCAGGGGCAGGAGGCTCAAAATAGTCACACCCAGCGTCTGCAACCAGCCTAAGGCCAGCCACAGTTTGAGGCGTGCAGCCGAGCGTTGTTCAGGTCGTGGTTTTGCTGATTTCAACGATGTATCGAAACAAATCTGATTCCGACAGCAGCCCACAAAGCCGGCCGTCCATGTCCACCACCGGCAGTCCGCTCACTTTGAGTTGCAACATCGTTTGGGCCGCGAGGGCAACCGAGGCGGTGAGCGGAATCGTGATGGGGTCGGGGGTCATGATCGCCCCGACGCGCGGGGTGTGGTTGAATTCTGCCGTATCGGCGGAGGCGGTGGCCATGGCGGCGCGTACGTCGCCGAGGCTCAGAATGCCCACGAGGATCTCGGCATCAATCACCGCTAGGCGGCGGATGTTGCGCGTTCGCATCAGGTTGGCCGCCTCTTCGAGGCTGGTGCTGGCGGAGACGGAAATCACGTTAGGGGTCATCCAATCGCTGACTAGGTCATGCATCCAAGCGCTCCAGCAATGATTTCGGTAAAGCCCTAGCGGCGGGCGGGTGCAATTATTGAGCAGACCGCCGCTAACCCCACCATGACGAAGTTTTATCTATGGCGGATAGCGGGGCTGCTGTTGCTGACAGCCGGCCTCACGGTCGCGCGCGCGGATGACTTTGCGAGTGGTGTTGCGGCCTATCGAGCCCAAGACTATGCCGCCGCCCGCCAAGTGTTTCAACGCCTGGCGCAAGCGGGCGAGGCCCCAGCCCAGTTTGCCTTGGGCTTGCTCTACGACAACGGCGATGGAGTGCCCCAAAACGATGTGACGGCGGCGGGTTGGTATGAAAAAAGTGCCAATCAGGGCTACGCCAAGGCTCAGTATAATTTGGGTGTGATGCACCTCACCGGACGTGGCGTCCCGCGCAACGATGCGCGCGCGCGCCGCTGGTTTGAACAGGCCGCGGCCCAAGGCAACTCTGATGCGGTGGCGCGGATCATTCAATTTGCGGAAGGCGGCGATGTGGAGGCCCAATATCGCCTTGCCTTAATGTATCTGCGAGGCGGTGCGGTGCCGCGTGATCAAACTCTGAGTTACCGCTGGATGCAGCGCGCCGCGGCGCGTGGGCATCTCAATGCCATGTTTGGCATGGGCCTGTTAGCCGAGACCGGGCAGGGCACCGACCGCTCTTACGCTGCGGCGGTGAACTGGTACGTGCCAGCCTCTCAGCAGGGTCAGGTGCAGGCGACTTACAATCTCGCGCGCTTAGTGCGATTGGGCCAAGGTCAACCACGGGATTTGGCGCGCGCCGCCCAGCTCTATGAGAAAGCGGCGTCGGCGGGCTTTGTGCCTGCGCAGTTGTCGCTGGGTATGTTGTTTGATTTTGGTGAGGGCTGGCCGCGCAATCCGGCTAGCGCAGTCGTTTGGTACAAGCTGGCAGCTAATAATGGCAGCGCCGACGCCCAGATCAACTTGGGCTATCTCTACGCCACCGGCGGCGGCGGGGTGGCGCGAGATTCGATCGATGCGTATGCGCGAACTTACGCCGGCGAGCGTTTGGGCCATCCGCTGGGGACGGTGAATCTGGCGCTGATGGGGCGCGGTCTGGAGGCTTCTGAAGTCTCCTTGGCACAGGCGCGCGGGCGGGGTTATCTCAACCGCGCGCGCAGCCTCCCCAGTGCCAACCTAACCCGCGATGAGCCCAGCACACCCACGCCTTAACGCTGCGCGTAGTGCGCGGCAATGCCCAAGAACAGCGTGGCGCCCAGCCAGTTGTTATTCATGAAAGCCTTAAAGCAGGCAGCCGGATCGCGGGTACGGATCAGCCATTGTTGATAAATCCCAAGGCCGGTTGCCAGCAGCAGCGCGAGCCAAAAAGCGCCACCTAAATGCGCCTGTTGGCCGATGAGTATGAGGGTGATTAGGAGCAGTAGCTGGAGTATGCCAATGGCGAGGCGATCGTAGTCAGCAAACAGAATGGCCGTGGATTTAATACCGATTTTGCGGTCGTCTTCCCGATCGACCATCGCATATTGGGTGTCGTAGACCAGCACCCAGAGCACGACTGCGCCGAGCATCAGCCACGCCAGCGGCGGTACGTGGCCGCACTGGGCGGCAAACGCCATGGGCACGGCCCACGCGAACGCGGCCCCCAACCACACTTGGGGCAGATGGGTATAGCGCTTCATAAAAGGATAAATAACCGCCAGCGGCACGGCGACCAGCGCCAGCGCGACCGTGAGCCAGTTAAGCGTCAGAACGAGCCCGCCGGCCAAGATCAATAGCACGCCAAACACGCGTAGCGCGGCGGCTGGCGAAATTTCCCCCGTCGCGAGCGGCCGGTCGCGAGTGCGTTGCACCCGACCATCGAAATGACGATCGGCGTAGTCGTTGATCACGCACCCAGCCGAACGCATCAGCACGGTGCCGCACACAAACACCGCCAGCACAAACAGATTGGGCAGGCCATCTGCGGCAATCCACAATGCCCACAGGGCCGGCCAGAGCAGCAGCAGGATGCCAATGGGGCGATGCAAGCGCATCAGGCGCCAATAAGCGCTCCAAGCGGGACGGCGGGTTGCCTCAGACTTTTGCATAATCAATTCGCGCCACCACCCAGCGTTCAATGAGACGTTCGACCAGCGCCGGCGCCTGCGCCAAGAGCTCATCGGCCATGCGTTGGACCAGCGGCAGCAGCGCGCGGTCGCGACTTAAATCGGCGATCCGAAATTCTGCGAGGCCTGTTTGCCGGGTGCCCAGGACTTCGCCGGGACCGCGCAGTTCTAAATCGCGTTCCGCAATCACAAAACCATCGTTGGTTTCGCGCAGTACTTGGAGTCGATGCCGCGCGGTTTCCGACAGCGGCGCTTGATACAGCAGCACACAGTCGGCGCGCGCTAGCCCACGTCCTACGCGCCCGCGCAGCTGATGCAGTTGCGACAAGCCCAGACGCTCGGCGTTTTCAATGACCATCAGGCTGGCGTTAGGGACATCTACACCGACCTCGATGACCGTGGTGGCCACGAGCAGGTCGATGTCACCAGCTACGAAGGCCAGCATGATTGCCTGCTTCTCTTTTTCTGCTAGGCGCCCATGGATCAGCCCCACGCGCAGCGGGGCGAGCGCGCCGCTCAGCGCTTCGGCGGTGTCGGTGGCGGCTTGAGAATCTAGATGCTCGGACTCTTCAATGAGCGGACACACCCAATAGGCTTGATGTCCGTCCCGACACAACTGCGCGACCCGCGTCACGATGTCTTCCCGGCGGGTGGCCGGCAACACGCTGGTGCGCACCGGTTGGCGCAGCGGTGGTAGTTCGTCCAGCACGGAAATATCCAAATCGGCATAAGCGGTCATGGCCAGCGTGCGGGGAATCGGGGTGGCCGTCATGATCAGTTGATGCGGGCGCGTGGCCTCGCGGGCGCCTTTTTCTAACAGCGCCAAGCGTTGATCCACGCCAAAGCGATGTTGTTCGTCCACGATCACCAGCCCCAGATCAGCATAGTGGACGTCGGCTTGAAACAGCGCGTGGGTGCCCACGAAAAGCCGCGGCCCGGGCTCGGTCAAGGCCGCACGCGCTTGGCGACGGACGAGGCCGGTTTGCTTGCCCGTCACCAGCACCACCTCGATCGACAGGGCCTTAAACCAGCGGCCTAGGGTGCGATTGTGCTGTTCTGCCAGCAGTTCGGTGGGCGCCATGAGCGCCACCTGCCGATTGGCCGCCAGCGCATTGGTAGCCGCCAGCGCCGCCACGGCGGTTTTGCCCGCCCCCACATCGCCTTGCAGCAGGCGGAGCATGGGCCGGTCACGCACGAGGTCTTCATCGATTTCTCGCACCACCCGTTGCTGGGCACCGGTCAGTGTGAAGCCCAAGCTTGCCAGCAGCTGCCTACGTAAAGCGGTATCGGGCGGCAGACTGGGTGCGCAGTAACGGTGCGAATGCTGGCGCAGGCGCCGCAAAGTCAATTGATGCGTGAGCAGTTCTTCAATCGCTAAGCGCTGCTGGGCTGGATGATGGCCTTCCCACAGTGCGGCAACGGGGGCGGCGGGCGGGGGTCGATGAACGTAGCGCAAGGCCTCGACCAACCCGGGTAGCGATTGTTTAGCGGGGAAATACCGGGCGATAAAACGGTCTATTTCGTCGGCGTCGGTGGCTGTGCGTGCTAACACTTCCAGCGCCTGATCGGTGAGTTTACGCAGGCGTGCCTGATGCAGCCCTTCGGTGGTGGGGTAAATGGGCGTTAGCGCGGTGTCGCTCGGCAGGGGTGCTGCGTCGTCGATGACCTGGACTTCCGGATGCACCATCTCCAACCACTGGGGCCCACGCCGGATTTCTCCAAAGCAGCGCACGCGCCGCCCGACGGCAAGTCGCAGTTCTTGGGCGCGGTTGAAAAAGAAGAATCGCAAGGTGAGCGTCCCGGTGTCGTCGGCTACCCGACACACCAAGGAGCGACGTTTGCCAAAGTGCACCTGATTGGTTTCGATGTTGCCTTCTACGACCAATTCGGTGAGCGGGCGGGCATCGCCGATGGGGATCACTCGGGTCCGGTCCTGATAGCGTGAGGGTAAATGAAATACCAACTCGCGAATGGTGCGGATCCCCAATCGCCCTAACGCTTCAGCAACGCTGGGACCCACGCCGGTCAGCCGCAGTACAGGGTCTTCCAAACTCGTCGGTGGCGCCGCGGCCATCGTGGAGGTGCCGCTTAGGCCGGATCCGGCAACACGAGCATCGCGTCTATTTCCACCCGTGCGCCCTTGGGCAAGGCCGCCACTTGCACCGTGGCGCGGGCGGGATAGGGCGCGCTGAAAATCCGGCTCATGGCGTCGTTGACCTGGGCAAAATCACTTAAGTCCGTCAGGTACACGGTGAGCTTGACTGCCGCATCAAGGGTGGTGCCGGCCGCGTTGGCAACCGCGGATAAGTTGGCAAACACCTGCGCAATCTCCGTGCGAATATCACCGTCCACCAGTTCACCCGTGCCGGGTTCCAGTGGGATTTGACCGGAGAGATAAATAGTATTGCCGGCGCGGACCGCTTGCGAATAGGCCCCAATGGCCTGTGGTGCGGCGTCTGTCGAAATCGCGATCCTAGTCATTTAAATCTCCGAGAAAAATCTGTCCACAGCGTATATCGCCTCAAGCCAACGCGCGCAAGCACAGACCGGCCATGGGCGCGGGGGGCGGTCAAGCTTAAGACCGTTGCTGGCAAATCAGGGGCAGCGGGCAACGGCCGTGCGGCGCAACGCTAGGCGATGGGCGCCACGTCTAACCGGACAATCCAGCCCTCCGCACCCGGCCAGGCAGCTGGGTAGCGTGCCAGCACCTGCGGGTCGTGGCCGGGGATGATATGCGCGGGTGAAGTGGCCAGCCGCTGCAAGGTGCGATAGCCCTCGAGCATGTCGCCGAGGTTGTACAAAATGGGGAACGCACGACCCTGTTCCATATGGGCGTAGAAATGGCTTGCATCAGAGGCGAGCACCACCCAGCCGCGCTGTGTCGCCACCCGGACCACCTGCAGTCCTTTGGTGTGGCCACCAATATGATGGAGCTCCACGCCCGGCATGAGCTCATGCCGGCCAGCCACAAACCGCACGCGATTCTCATACACCCGACGCACCATTTCGGTCACGTCGTCCACTTCATAGCCGTGGTTCAGGGCCGCGTGCGCCATACATCGGCCTGTGGCAAAGTCCATTTCTTGGTCTTGCAGGTAGTACCGCGCTGTGGGGAACAGGGCATGGTTACCGATGTGGTCGTAGTGCAGATGAGTGACGACCACGTGCGCCACGTTTTGCGGGTCGATGCCTAGCGCGAGTAATCCCTCCGCCACGGGGCGGGTAATGGTGCGGCCTCGTTTATGCGCCACCTCGGCGTTGAAACCCGTGTCGACCACGACGGTGCGACCGCCGCCTTGTACCACCCACACGTAGTAGAACAAGGGCATGTCGGTGTCGTGCGCATCGCCGCCCAAAAAATTGGCGGACGAGCGGCGCGCCAATTGAGCGTATTTAATGGCGTATAGGGCGTAGTGGTCGGCACTCATAGCGCGCTTACTCCGTCGTATTTTTGTCCAAGTCCGCAAAGACTTCTTGGGCGGTACGAAACGAATCGACTGCCGCGGGCACGCCGCAGTAGATGGCGACCTGCAGGAAAATCTCGCGAATTTCCGTGCGTGAAACACCATTGCGCAGTGCCCCGGCCAAATGGAGTTTGAGTTCGTGGGGCCGATTGAGTGCCGCCAACATGGCGAGATTGAGCATGCTGCGAGTTTTTTTCGGCAGTTCCTCACGACCCCACACCGCACCCCAGCAATACTCGGTGACCAGCCGCTGCAAGGGCAGGTTGAAATCCGTTGCGGAGGCGATGGACTGCTCCACGTATTCGGCGCCTAAAACGGATTTTCGGATCGCCAAACCGCGTTCAAAAAGTTCGTCATTCATGGTCTTGCTCCCAGTTGAAAAATAGCCTTGTCAGGCACGCTGCGCGGCCGTTCAGCGCGGATGCTCGACTGACGCCACGGTGTTTGCGCGCAGGCTGCGCGCCAGTTCGCCGGCGTCAGCGCTGCGCTCAAGTTCGTTGATGGCACGCTCGATGGTCTCGGCGCGGGCTGCGCCAAAAGCTTTTTCCACGGCGCTGCGAAAACGGCTGCGCACGGCGGCGGCGGCGGTGGTGGCGTTGATAACGTTGTCGAGACGGCTGCGGTGGATGGCCCCGCCCACCTGGTGACTGATCACTTCACCGCCTTGCCGATCGGGATAGGCCGCCGTCATCGCCTCATCGATTTCTAGCCGGGTGACGCTCGCGGCCAGCGGCTCGCGGGTTGCTGGCCGCGCGGTGGGCGGAGGCGGCGGCAGTGACCGAGACATGTGGGTGCGCTAGCCACGCACCGTCACGCCGGCCCAGCTCTCCACCACTCGGCACACGCTGGTGAAATCGGAATCCGGGCCATAGACGGCATTGGTGACGGCCAGCATCTGGCGGACCGCCGCACCCACGACCATCGGTACGCCCAAGGCCTCCGCCTCATCGATGCACAGCCGGACATCTTTATAAGACAGGCCGGTGGCGAAGCCGAAGTCGAACGTGCCGGGCAGGATGGCCCGCGGGAATTTATCTTGGGTGGCGCTGTTACGGCCGCTGCCGGCGTTAATCACCGCCAGCATGAGGGTTGGATCAAGGCCCGCCTTTACGCCCATTACCAAGGCTTCTGAGGACACCGCGACGGCAGCAGCAGACAGCAGATTGTTGGCGAGCTTCATGGTTTGCGCCTGTCCGGCGGTCTCGCCCAGGTGGAACACTTTGCCAAACAGCTTGAGCAGCGATTCCAGTTCCTCGAAGACCGCCCGCGCGCAGGCGACCATCACCGCCAAGGTGCCTTGGGTTGCGCCCGCAATCCCCCCACTCACGGGGGCGTCGACGTACACAATGCCGCGCTCCGCCAGCCCCTGCGCAACGAGTCCCGCGGTGCGCGGCCCGATGGTCGAGAAATCCACCACCCGCTGGACCACCGAACCCTCAATGAGGCCGCCTCGACCCAGTGCCACGCTGTGAACAATCTCGGGACCCGGTAGGCTGACAAAAATGACCCTCGCTGCCTGTGCTACGGCGGCCGCCGACGCCGCGCGGACTGCGCCGCGTTGCACAAGCGCCGCCATGGCGCTCTCGCTGGTATCGAACACCACGACTGGGTGCCCGGCGTTGAGGAGTCGGGTTGCCAGTGGCCCACCCATACGCCCGATACCCACAAAGCCCACGGTTGAATCTTCCATAGGGGTCCTCCCGGTTGCGCGGCAGTTCATTGCAGTTTATCGCCTGATGCTAGCCGGTTGGCGCGCGTTTTACATCCGCAAGCCCGAGCGGAGGCCCATGCATGGCGAGGCATCACGGCGGGGGTCAACGGACCCCCTAGACGCTGCGTCTGGCGAGTGGGTGGTGGGGCCTCTGTCAGGCCCGCTTGCGGGTGACGCGCACCACCGGTTTCACGCGACGCACTAGCCGAATGACGTCCGCGAGATGTTTGCGGTCGCGCACGGCAATGACGAAGCGGATGTTGGTATTGCGCTCGTTTCGTTCGGAGAACGACACGTCTTCAATGTTGGCGTTGGCATCGGCCAACGCTGTCGCAATGGTAGCCAGGGTGCCGCGTCGGTTGACGACATCCAGCGAGAGTTCCGCGCTGAACTCCCGATCGATACTGGGCGCCCACTGGACGTCGATCCATTTTTCCGGCGCGCTGCGGTATTCGGCCACGTTCGCGCATTGTTGTTGATGAACCACGATGCCGCGACCCGCAGTGAGGAAGCCGATAATGGAATCGCCCGGCAGCGGGTAACAGCATTTAGGAAAGCTCACTACCATGCCTTCCGTACCGCTGATGGCGAGCGGGCTGCGCGGCCCCTCACTGCTGCCCCGGCGGCGCTGTTGCCGTTTCCCAGTTTCGGAGTCTGCGGACGGTGGCTCGGGCTGGAATAGCCGCAGTACCAGCGGGGCGGGGCGATTGCCCAAGCCAATTTCCATAAACAAGCGCTCGACACTCTCCAGCTTGAGGCTGGTCAACACGTTCGCCAGCAGGTCAGCCGGCAGTCTGGCTAAACTCAGGCCGGCCGAATCGAGCTCTCGCTCCAGCATGCGACGACCCAGCGCCTGGGCTTCGTCGGTCTGCAGATTTTTAAGATAGTGCCGAATGGTGGCGCGCGCTTTGCCGGTCACGACAAAGGTCAGCCACGAGGGGTTGGGGCGCGCGCCCGGCGCGGTCACAATTTCGACCGTTTGACCGGTAGCGAGCGGGGTCCGCAACGGCGCCAGCTGACGATTGATACGGCACGCCACGCAGGTATTGCCGAGGTCACTGTGGATCGCGTAGGCGAAATCGACCGCCGTCGCGCCACGTGCCAGCGCCATGATCGAACCCTTGGGCGTAAACACGTAGACCTCGTCGGGGAACAGGTCAATTTTGACGTGCTCGAGAAATTCCTGCGAATTGCCCGCCTGTTGCTGCATTTCCAGAATGCCGCGCAACCATTCGCGGGCACGTTTATTAGCGCTTTTCGCCGCCCCATCGCCGGTTTTATAGAGCCAGTGTGCGGCGATCCCAGCCTCGGCCACCTGCTCCATTTCGTTGGTACGGATCTGCACTTCGATGGGCACGCCAAAAGGTCCAAACAGCACGGTGTGCAGCGACTGATAGCCATTGCCTTTAGGGATGGCGATGTAGTCTTTGAACTTGCCGGGCACGGGCTTGTACAGGCTGTGCAAAATACCCAGCGCGCGGTAACAGGTGTCGACCGAGTCAACCAGGACTCGAAAGGCGTAGACGTCGTTTACCCCGGAAAAATCGAGCTGCTTTTCCCGCATTTTTTGATAGATGCTGAACAAATGCTTTTCGCGGCCCAAGACGTGAGCCACCAGTCGCTCCTGCCGCAGATGCCGCTTGATGCGGTCTTTGATTTTATCTACCACCTCCTTGCGGTTGCCGCGCACGCGGAGCATTTCCTGGCGAATCACTCGGTAGCGCAAGGGATACAGCACGGAGAAGCCTAGTTCTTCCAACTCCAGCCGAATGCTGTTGATGCCGAGGCGCTGTGCAATGGGGGCGTAGATTTCGAGGGTTTCGCGGGCGATGCGGCGGCGCTTCTCGGGGGCTAGCGCCGCTAAGGTGCGCATGTTGTGCAGGCGATCGGCGAGCTTGACGAGGATCACACGGATGTCATCCGCCATCGCCATCAACATGCGCTGAAAGTTGCGCGCTTGGGTTTCTGCGTGTGACTCGAACTCGATCTGCGTGAGCTTGGAGAGCCCCACGACGATGGTCGCTACTTCTCCGCCAAATTCCGCTGAGACTCGATCACGATCGATAGCCGTGTCTTCGATGACGTCGTGGAGTATCGCGGCGACCAGCGTTTCGTGATCCATGTGCATGTCGGCGAGAATGAGCGCGACCGCCAACGGATGCTGAATATAGGGTTCTCCCGACTGGCGCAGTTGCCCCGCGTGGGCAAGTTCGCCAAATTCGTAGGCGCGGCGCACCTGTGCCACTTGGTCTGGCAGGAGATAGGCGCTGATGCGCCCGCACAGGTCGTCGACCTGGAGAATTTCTGGTTGAGCGTTCAAGCACTGCGCCCCTCAATGGGCGGCGCAATGTTGTTGCAGAGGAAAAGCGCGCGGTAGGAGGGCTGGGCGCCCGTTGCGGGCGTCACGCGCGCAACGGCTTCAGGGGTAGTCGGGCGGCGCGGAATCCTGCGCCAGATAGGCCGCCTCGGCGAGTTCATATTCTTCGGCGGCGCGCCGTTTGGCTTCGATGTCATCCAGAATATGATGGCTCATCAAGCCGGCGGCGATTTCGCGCAGGGCGATAACGGTGGGTTTGTCGCCTTCTTCGGGCACGAGCGCTTGCGCACCACGCGCGACCTGACGGGCACGGCGGCTGGCTGTGATGACGAGGTCAAAGCGGTTGTCGACGAACGGGAGGCAGTCTTCTATGGTAATTCGGGCCATCGTTTTCTCGCTAAAATCATTGGAAATTCAAGGGCGGAGGATAGCAGAGGGTTCAATTCGATACTATCGCCGAGGTTTTGGGCGTGGCGTTAGTGCCGCACCCGCAGCCGGGCGGCCCGCATAATGGCGCTGAGATCGGCCAGTGCGTGGTCAAAGGAATCGTTGAGCACCACGTAGTCGTACTCGCTCTGATGGGCCATTTCATCGGCTGCCGCCGCCATTCGCCGCTCGATAATCGCCGCATCGTCCTGTTGCCGTCCCTCCAGTCGCTCGCGCAAGACCGCGGTGGATGGCGGCACAATAAACACGCTGATGGTGGCTGGAAATAGCTCGCGAATACGGCGGGCGCCCTGCCAATCCAGTTCTAAAATGACATCGAAACCTGCCGCCAGCGTGTTGAAAACGCTGGCCCGCGCCGTGCCATAGCAATTGCCAAAGACGACCGCGTGTTCTAGAAATTCACCGGCCGCGACCATTTGCGCAAACGTGGCCGAGTCAATAAAAAAATAATGTTCGCCCGCGATTTCACCGGGCCGTCGGGGTCGTGTGGTGTGCGACACCGAGAGCGTAAGCCCCGGCGTTTTGTCCAGCAGGCTTTTGATCAAGCTGGTTTTGCCGGCGCCCGAGGGGGCCGAGACAATGATTAATTGTCCGTTTGTGGCAGGCCGTTTCATTCTAGATTCTGGATTTGTTCGCGGACCTGCTCAATGAGTACTTTGAGATCCACCGCTGCGCTGGAACTATCGATATGCGCCGATTTCGAGCCCAAGGTGTTGGCTTCGCGGTTGAGTTCCTGCATGAGGAAGTCTAGTCGGCGACCCACGACCTGATCGCGCTGCATCACCCGCTCAACTTCCTGTAGATGGGTTTCCAGACGGTCGACCTCTTCGGCGACATCCAGCCGTTGGATGAGCAGCGCGCACTCTTGCTCTACCCGTGCCGGGTCCAGTCTGCCCGCGAGATCTTGGATTTTTGCCGCGTGGCGGCTGCGTAGTACCTCGATAATTTCCGGCACCCGACGCCGCATCGTGCGGGTAATTTCGTGCATCTCGGCGCAGCGGGCCAGCACCAGTTCCTGCAGTTTCGCGCCTTCGCGGTCACGGTTGTCGACAAACTCAGCGAGTGCTTGGTCGAGCAGACCGAGCAAAGTAGCCCCTAGTTCATCGAAGTTGACCTCCGGGGCTTCCAGCACGTGGGGCCAACGCAGGACGTCGAGCGGATTGATGGGAGCAGCGTTGGTCATCAGCGCGGCCACCGCCGCTGCCGCCGTGATCACTTGGCGGGCGAGTTCCGTGTTGACGCGCAGTTCTACCGCATGGCGTGCGGTGGCTTCGACGCGCAACGAGCAGTCCACCTTGCCGCGCGTGCAGCGCGCCGCAATCCGCGCGCGAACTTCGCTGTCGAGTAAGCGCAGCTCTTCGGGTAGTCGCAGCCCCACTTCGAGAAAGCGGTGATTGACTGAGCGTAGCTCCCAGATGGCACGACCCCAGGTACCGGTTGTTTCGAGACGGGCGAAGGCCGTCATGCTGCGCGCCATGGGAAGCTCCTGTAGGGTCATCAATATTGGCCGTTAATCTTAACGACCAGAACCGGTCCGCGCCACGCACGGCGGCTATACTGTGGGTCCTTCTCCAGTGTGGATGTTTTCGATGCCCAACCGACCCAGCGGCCGCGCTCCCGACGAATTACGCGTGGTGCGTTTCACCCGCGGCTACACCCAGCACGCCGAAGGTTCGGTCTTGGTGGAGTTTGGTCAAACCCGGGTGCTGTGCACGGCGAGCGTTGAAGACCGCCCTCCGGCCTGGATGAAAGGCAAAGGCATGGGCTGGATCACCGCCGAATACGGCATGTTGCCGCGCGCCACGCATACCCGTTCACGCCGCGAAGCCGCGCAGGGTAAACAGGGTGGGCGGACGCTGGAGATTCAACGCCTGATTGGCCGCTCGCTGCGTGCGGTCATCGACCCCTACGCCCTAGGCGAGCGCGCTATTCTCATCGATTGCGATGTGTTGCAAGCGGATGGCGGCACGCGCACCGCGGCGATTACCGGTGGCTATGTGGCGCTGGTCGACGCCATCCGTCATCTCATCAAACAGCGTGTCATTAACAAAAATCCTATCCATGGTGCGATCGCTGCGGTGTCCGTCGGGATTAGCCAAGGCGTGCCGGTGCTGGATCTGGACTACGCAGAAGATTCTGCGGCCGAGACCGATCTCAACGTGGTGATGAACAACGCGGGTCACTTCGTCGAGATTCAAGGCACGGCAGAAGGCCATGCTTTTCGTCGCGACGAACTCAACGCCATGCTCGACTTGGCCAATAAGGGCATCCGCGACCTACTGGCCGCGCAGGAAGCCTGTTTGGCCGAAAACTGAGCACCTGCCATGACTCCCCTCGTCTTGGCGAGTGGCAATCCAGGCAAGCTGCGCGAATTTGCCCAACTGTTAGCCCACAGCCCCTATGAGGTGCACAGCCAAGCAGCGTTTGGGGTGCCGACGGTGGCCGAAACCGGTCTGAGCTTTGTCGAGAACGCCTTGCTCAAAGCCCGCCACGCCGCCCACCACACGGGGTTGCCGGCGGTGGCGGATGATTCCGGCTTGGTGTGCGATGCGTTGGATGGTGCGCCGGGTATTTACTCCGCGCGCTATGCCGGGGTGGGTGCGAGCGACGAACAAAATCTGGTGGCGTTGCTGGCGGCGATGGCCGAGGTGCCACCCGCCGCACGGACCTGTCGTTATGTGTGTGTGCTGGTATACCTGCGCTATGCCGCTGACCCCTGCCCCGTGATTGCAGAAGGCTGCTGGGAAGGTGTGCTCACGCTGGCCCCGGAGGGGGACGGCGGTTTCGGGTATGACCCCATTTTTTGGGTGCCCACCGCGCGTTGTACCGCCGCGCGGCTAAGCCCGTCACGCAAACATCGTGTGAGCCATCGCGGTAAGGCGCTGCGCGCGTTGGTCGCCAAGTTGCCGGCCTGCGGGTGAGTGAATTGACCCCCTCTGAGGTGCCGCTGGCCTTATACATCCACTTGCCTTGGTGTGTGCGCAAATGCCCCTACTGTGATTTTAATTCACACACCGCGCCGGACGGGTTGCCGGAAGACGCCTACGTGGCGGCTTTATTGCGCGATTTAACCGCCGATTTGGCCACTCTTGAGGAACGCCCGTTAAGCTCGGTTTTTATTGGCGGGGGCACGCCCAGCTTGTTTTCGGGGGCGGCTATCGGACGCCTAATGGACGGCGTGCGCGCACGCGTGGCCTTGCCCGCGCACGCGGAAGTGACGCTGGAAGCCAACCCCGGCACGGTGGATGCCGCCAATTTTGCGGGCTATCGGGCCGCGGGGGTTAATCGGCTCTCGATTGGCGTACAGAGTCTGCGCGCAGCGCAACTGCAGGCGCTGGGCCGTATCCACGGACCAGACGATGTCACGCGGGCGGTGGCCACCGCGCGCGCCGTCGGCTTTGATAATTTCAATCTGGATCTCATGCATGGCTTGCCTGGCGATGCCCCCGGTGATGCGCTTGAAGATCTCCGGGGGGCGCTGGCTTTTGGGCCGACCCATCTGTCGTGGTACCAACTGACCATTGAAGCCGGTACGGCCTTCGCACAACGGCCCCCCGTGCTGCCTAATGAGGATGTCATCGCTGATGATTTCGACGCGGGCAGCGCGCTGCTGGCGGCGGCAGGATTTACTCGCTACGAGGTTTCGGCCTATGCCCGTGCGGGCTGCGAGTCGCGCCACAACCTTAATTATTGGACGTTCGGCGATTATCTGGGCATTGGCGCCGGGGCACATGGCAAGTTAACCCACGCGGGGGGCATCGTGCGCACCCTCAAACGACGGCATCCGCAGGCCTATCTGAAGGCTGCGAGTGAGGGCACTTCCGTGGCGGTCCCCGTGGGCGATTTGGTCATGGAATTTATGCTCAACGCGCTCCGCTTGCGGGCAGGTTTTTCGTCGGCACTGTTTACCCAACGCACGGGCTTGGCGTGGCGCACCATCGCCGACCCAGTGGCGGTGGCCATCGCCCGTGGTTGGTTGGCGCAAACCGCGCTCGGCGTGGCGCCCACCGCGCTGGGTTATCGTTTCCTAAACGACCTGCAACTGCTGTTTCTGGAAACCGATGGCGCCATCGCATCGTGCTAGCAAACCCTCAAGCAGGCGCTCCTTCGAGCCGCTAAGAAGTGCACTCCCACCACGGTAACCGTTGCTCATCATGGCTTTGAATCTGAAAGACTTCCGCTTTCTCATTGTGGATGACCTCCGCGAGATGCGTATCACCCTGCGCTCCATGCTGGAAGCGCTCCAGGCTAAGCAGTTTTGGGACGCCAAAAATGCCGAAGAAGCGCTGGAGGTGCTCAAGAACCACCCCATCGACATTGTGCTGTGCGACTACAATTTGGGCGATTCCCGCGATGGCCAGCAGGTGTTCGAAGAAGCCCGCGGGCGGGGTGTGCTGTTGCCGCACGCGGCGTGGGTGATGATCACTGCCGAGCAATCGATGGGTATGGTGATGGGGGTGGTGGAGAACAACCCCGATGGCTATCTCGTTAAGCCCATCAATAAGGCGGTGCTGCAGGCGCGCTTGGAGCGTGCCGTTGGGCGAAAAATGATCGTCAAAGACGTCGAGACAGCCTTGCGCAACGGGAAATTTACGGAGGCTGTGGGGCTGGCAGAGATGCAAGCTCAACGCTACCCCGCCCTGCGCGGCGAGTTGCTGCGGTTAAAATCTGAAGCCCTCCTGCGCAACGGTGATTTTGACGCCGCTGCTGAGTTCTGTGCGGGCTTGCTGGCGGAGCGGCAGCAAGGTGGCGCGGAATACGACCAGCCGTGGATGTTGCTCGCGCTCGGTCGTGCCCAACATGAGCTCGGTGATACCCGCCAAGCGCGCATTACTTTTCAAAAAATTATTGAACAAAACCCCACGGTGATGGAAGCCTACGATTTCCTGGCGCAAATCGAACGCGAACAAGGTCAAAGCAAGGACGCACAGCGCATTTTGGCGCAGGCCTTGGCAGTTTCTTCGCGGTCCGTCAGACGCCAGCAAGCGCTGGGCGATATGGCCGCCGCGAATCAGGATTTCGCCGCGGCCGAGCGTGCCTATGGGCGCGCGCTGACGATGGGCGAAGACTCTTGTTTCGCCCGCCCTGACGACGCCACCGGTTTGGTGGCGGCGATGGTAGAAACCAAGGGTAACGAGCAGGCGCTGCGCACGATGGGTGAGTTGCTCAAACGGGCTTCACGCAAACGCGGCACGCGGGGTCCGCACTGGCAACTGAGCAGTATGGAAGCCTCGCTACTGGTGACGGCTGGCCGTGGTGCAGAAGCACTCGCGGCCGCAGAGCGCGCGCTCGAGGGCTATCGGGACGACCCCGCCCCGGGTAAGGCCGAGGCTACCTTGGCCTTGGTGAAGGCGTGTTTTGCCACCGGATTGGACGACCAGGCGCGCGGCATGGTGGACAAACTGGTGCGCGAAAACCACGACCGCACGGACGTCCTGGAATCTGTCCAGGTGATGTTTAGCGGCATCGGTATGGATGCCGCTGGCTCGGCGCTCATCGAGCAAGCCCAACAGGCAATCGTCAAGATTAACAATGAAGGCGTGCTGCTGGCGAAGGCTGGACGTTACAAAGAAGCGGTCGCGCAGTTGCAAAAAGCTGCTGAAGAACTGCCCAATAATCTCACCGTTACCCTGAACGTATTGCAGGCGTTGCTGTTGCAGATGCAGGCCGAGGGACTGTCCAATCAGTCGCGCTACCAAGCCCGCGAGCACTTGGCCCGGGCTGAGCGTCTGGCGCCGAAATCCGAGAAAGTTCAGCAGCTCAAAATTCGTCTCCAGACGCTGGTCGCTGCGGCGGCTCGTCAGGCGGCGGGTTAATGGCGACGCCTGCTGGCGACGCGGTGTTCGCTGATCTCGTGGCGAACGCCGTGCATGACGTCAAAAATTCGCTCGCGCTGGTGCTCAACTCGGCGGAAAGCCTCACCGACGGGGAGACTATGTCGCCGGCCGCGCAGCGTGCGTTGCTCGTGCTTCAACACGAGGCGCGGCGCGCCAATGCCGACTTAATGAGCCTTTTGGGATTGTTTAAACTAGAACGTGGTCGCCCGTTGGTCCAGCCGATGGTGGTGGAATGCGAAGATCTTCTAAGCGAACTCGTGGCCTACAACGCGACGCTGTTGGCCCACCGGGGCATTGAGCTGGAAGCGAGCGAATGCCCAGTTGCCGAGGGTTATTTTGACCGCGGCTTGGTGGCTGGCGTGCTCAATGCGGCGATTAACAATACTTTTACCTACGCCCGGTCACACGTCACGCTGGCCTGTCGTCTGCAAGAAGGCTACACGGTGTTTAGTGTGTTGGATGACGGTGAAGGTTATGGTTCACGCATGTTGGCCAGTGTGGCTGACGCCACCGAGAGCTACGAACACAGCCACCGTTCCACCGGCTTGGGCTTGTTTTTCGCCCGTCGGGTGGCCGAAATGCACGTCCACCGTGGCCGTAGTGGACGCATTGTGCTGAGCAATCAACCCGGCGGGTGTTTTGAGCTCTGGTTGCCTTAAATCCGCACCCGTCTACCGACGCGCAGGACGGAATTCGCGGTAGTAATCGGGCTGTTTACGCCACGGCGGGCCAGCCAGCAGACCGCCGTCGATCACCAGTGCATGACCTGTCACATAAGAAGATTGCGCGCTCGCCAACCACACCACGGCGTCGGCTATTTCAGCGGGCAGCGCCATTCTACCTAGGGGCTGATCGTCCGCTCGATCGATGCGAATTTTATCCATCCGGCGTAGCCAGCGCTCGTCGGTGACGCCCGTGTGGATGGGTGTTTCGACATTGCCCGGACACACCGCGTTGACGCGAATGCCTTGCTCGATGAGTTCTAATGCCACCGATTGCGTGAGTTGCACGACCGCCGCTTTACAGGCGCTATACAAGTGCGGGCCATAACCGGCAACTAAACCGGCAGCGCTGGCGATGTTGACGATGCTGCCACTGCCTTGTCCCTGCATGGCGCGCGCGGCGTGTTTCATGCCGAGGAACACGCTGCGAAAAATAATGGACTGGGCGTATTCAAATTCTGCTAGCGGGATTTCGGCGATGGGTCCCAAGGCGCCCACAATCGCGGCATTGTTCACCAGACAGTCCAGCCGTCCGTGGGTTGCCATGAGTGCCGTGACAGCGTTCTCGAAGTCCGCTTCTACGGCGACGTTCAGCTCGCACGCGCTGGCGTGTGCGCCTAGTGCTGCGGCCACGGCGCGGCTTTTATCGTGCTGGATGTCGCCAATGACCACCGTATAACCGGCGGCGACAAACGCGCTGGCACACGCGGCGCCAATGCCGCTGGCGCCACCAGTGATCAAACAGACCGGGCGTTGCTCGTGCATGGCGTGTCCTCCGATTTGCAGGTTTTCGGGTTTAGTGCTGACACATCGCTGAATGCCGATGGCCACCGGGCGCGGGCGCACTGGGCTTGTCGCCGGTCTGGCCACCCGCCGCCACAAACGTGGCCGAGAGCACTTTGGCCACGGGGCTGTCGAGCGGCGTCTGCTCGGTGGCGATGCCGGCCAAGGCGCAGAGTTCGCCCCAGGTCGCGACTGATTCGCTCATTCGGTGTTTCACTTCTAGCGTGCGGCCGTTGGCGGCGCAGTGGTAGTCGTAATTTGGCATGGGTGTTCCTTTAAAAAGCGCAGGGCGTGAATTGGGCGGCAGTGTCTCGCTGGTCGGGGTGGGGAGCGGCCGTACCCCGCCAGAAATCTTCGCCTTGCTACGCGGCCGAGTATAGCGGCATTCATCTGGCTGCGGCCCACCCCCAAATCGGCGCAAAGCGCTGCTTCTTCTCGGGAATTTTTCCCGCCTTGCGCCGTAGGTCTTGAGCAGAGGGGCCGCCTGCTCATGAAATGCAGCACCGGGGTTTGTTTGGGCTAAGGCGCTGACCACCGGGTGTCACTTATCGCAGTTAGATTCAGGGAGGAATTATGGCTAGACCCTTACGTTTGGAGGTGGCCGGTGCCACCTATCTCATCTCGGCGCGCAGCGTGCACGGTGACGTGCTGTTTGGGACCGAGGCGGACTATCAATCCTTTATCGACTGTTTGGGTCGCTCGTGTCTGCGTTATCGCTGGCGTTGCCTAGCTTGGTGCCTAACCCCAGCCTACTACCAGATCATGTTAGTCACGGACGAGGCTAACCTGAGCACCGGCATGCGCCACCTGAACAGCCGCTACGCGCAGGCTTTGCCCCACCGCAAGCCCGGTCCCGGCCAGCTCTTTGAAGGCCGTTATGAGGCCATCGTGGTCGATCGCGATCGCTATCTGGTAGAGGCCGTGCGGCGGGTGTTGTTAGCGCCCTTGCGCGAGGAGCTGGCGGATACGCCTGAGGGCTGGGCATGGTCGAGTTATGCCGCCACCGTGGGCCGTTGTGCGGCGCCGGCGTGGTTGGCGGTCGAGGATACGCTAGCGCCGTTCAGTGCCGCATCTTGCGCTGCAGAGGCTTTCGCTAGTGCGCTCGTGGCACCGCGCACGCGGGCCTTCGACCGCCCCCAACCGGTGCGGCGATGTCTGGGAGATTCGGCGTTTTTTGCCAACTTACTGGCGCAAGCCCCGCGCCACTTGGCCGCGTGCGCCGAACTGCCGCGCTCGACGCGTTGGCCGCGACCCGCACTCATAGGCTTTGCGGCTGAACACCCCAATCGCCGCGAGGCCATGCGCGCGGCCTACGCGTGCGGTTGTTACACCCAGAAAGAAATTGCACGCTATTTTGGCGTGCATGCGGCCACCGTTTCGCGGGCGGTGGGCACGCCCTATCAGCCGCATGTCTGAGCCTATTCCCCTGCTGGCCTATACGGTGACGTACGGGGCGCCATCGCTAGTGATGACGGCGGTATTTTGGATAGTGCTGCCGCTGGTTTATTTCAAGTGGCTGCGGTCGGGGGTGCGCCGCTGGTGGCTGCGGATGCTCGCCCTGTTAGCCATCTGGGGCGCCTCATTCGTGCTCGCCTACGGCGATGTGCTGTGGAATGCCCATCTCGCCCAGCAACTGTGTGAGCGCGAAGGTGGGTTGCACGCCAAGGCCACCGCGACCACGGCCGGGTTTATCGCCTTGGTGGATTTTCCTCACTGGGAAGCTAAGGGTTTTCGTTATGTGGAATATCCCGTAGGCAGCGAGAAACACCGTGTCAGCCGGGTGGCTGGGGTGGCGCTAAGCCAACGCGTCGAAAGTTTTAAAAGCGACCACGAAGTCGTCACGCGCAACGAGGTGGTGACGCGCGCCATTCTGCGGCAGCGCGCGCAGCTGATTGACCACCGCTCGGCTGCCGTGTTGGGAGAATTCGTCACGTTTCGCTTGTATCCGGGTTGGCTCGACCGGGCTTTGCTGGCCAGGTTTGGCGGTGGTCCTCTGACCGCGCCTAGATGCGCCGGCCCCGGCATCACGCGTTACATCGAATTCCCCAACACCACGGAATTGCTCATTGACGCCACGCTGCGCGCGCCGCCCACCGCTGCGCGTCGGCCACTCACGACGCTGCCGCCCGGGACCTCAGCGGGCGGTATCCAAGGGGACTAATTTCTAGGCACGGAGGCCAGAATGAAATTTAACCAGCTGTTTAATTATGCCGTTGCGGCAAATCTCTCATACGCCTTCTGGCCCGAGCGCCAGACCTTGAGCGCGCAGAATCTTGCTGCCGCGGCGCTGGACGCTCAATTGATTTCCCCCGCGTGGGCGGCGCAGGTGTTTAGTCAATGGGGTTGGACGGTGCCGACGGCCGGCATTGCCCCTAACGATGCCGAGGGCTTTGCCGCCAATTGGGTGGTGACGCCCAACGAGCAAATTCTGGCTATTAGGGGCACGGAATTTGGCGACAGCGTGATGGACATGGTGCGGGCCCTGCTGCCTGGCACGCAGCTGAGTGAGGCCAGTATTTTGGATTTCTTTGGCGCCGATTTAGTGGACATCGGCGGTTTGGGTTTGGCGCTGGGCCAGGCCACTAGCCTGATCAACTACGTCGCGCGCAGTGTCGCCGCCAGCGGTAGTCCCGTCGCGCAGTATGTGCTGCAGCGGGCATCTGCTTTTGAGTTATTGCCCTCGCCAGTACCTGACGGGCGGCTGTCGATAGCGTTTTCTGAACCGGGGCCGGCGGCCCTGCGCCACTATTTTTGGTTCGATACTCAGACCACTGCTGGCTTGGGTGTGCTCAACCCGGACTTGCCGGTCACCGTGACCGGACACTCCTTGGGCGGCCATCTGGCGGCCCTCGCGCTGCGGGTTTTCCCTCAAGTGTTCACCCAGGCCGTGTTGTTCAACGCGGCGGGTTTTGATCGCCTAGGCTCGGCGCAACTCACCGAGGCCTTTGTGGCAGGGGCGGGCACTTTGGTCGCCACCGCGCCGGCGCCAGATTTTCACGGGCTCGCGGCGCGTCTCCTCAACGTGGTGAGCGAGAGTTCTAGCCAGGGCAATGATTTGGCGTTCATTCCCTCGGCTCTCACGGGCGTCGAGCGCTTGCCGGCCCCAACCTTAATCCGCACCGAGCTCAACAGCCACGGTATGGATCCCCTCATGGAAAGTCTGGCGGTGTTCGCGACGCTAGAGAATCTGGGACCTGATTTATCGCCCCGCGCCCTCGAGGAAATTTTCGATGCCGCCGCAACCAGAGCCGAGGATTCCATCGAACAACTTGTGGCGGGCCTGTCAGGCGTGCTGGATCGACGCCGCGTGTTCACGCCCCTGGGGGTGAGCTGGATTGGCTACTCCGATGACGCCGCGGTTTTCACTGCGCGCAACCTGCTACAGGATGCCTTGTTGCCCATTACGCAAGGGTTTGCCGCACACCCTAACGCGCGTTTGGTGTCCTTGCTGGCGTTGGCACCAGCCACGCTGGCCGAGCTTGCGCTCGAATCAGCCGCATATCGCTACGCCCTACGGGAATTCAATCCCTATGCCGTGGTGGGCGACGACACCCTGTATACCGAGCGGGTCAGCGGGCCACTGCTGACAACGCAACAAACCTCCGCGGCCGAATGGGCCGACCGAGCGCAGATGTTCGTCTATGAAATGAGTCGCCGCCGCAACGACAGCACTAGCTCCTTCGTGGCGGGTGAGAGCGCCATGCGCTTTGCGGACCTCCGCACGGGGCTAGCTTTTCAGGTCCAGCCGCTGGCGTTAGATCGGGTGCTGGCGGCCCCGCCGGTGGGCGTGGTGTTTGGGTCAGATCTGGCCGACGACCACGATGCGCTCGCAGGCAGCGACGGGCCTGATCGGCTGTACGGCGGGGCAGGTGCGGATGTGCTGGCGGGTGCGCGGGGTGCTGATGTGCTGGAAGGTGGCTCGGGTCAAGATCTTTTGCTGGGCGGAGCGGGCCGCGACACGCTGACCGGCGGCCTCGGCGACGATGCGCTTTATGGCAACACCCAGGCGAGTGGTGAGGACGACTGCATCGACTGGCTAATGGGCGGGCCGGGGAACGATGCGCTCTACGCCGCCGGCGGGGATGTGGTGCGCGATACGGATGGTCAGCTATGGGTGTGGGCAAATCCGAGCTGGGTGCCGGTGAGTGGTGCGCCCCTGCGGGCGCTGCCCGGCTCGCCCACGGTACGGGTGTTCGAAACCACCGAGGGGCCCAGCCTGCTATTGGTCTGGAATGAATTAACCCGCGAGCTGCGGGTAGGCGGGGTGAGCGTCCTCGATTTCACACCGGGGGATCTGGGGATTCAATTTCCCGATCTCACTAGCCTGCCAGCCTTGCCCGTGCAACGCGGTACCCCAGCGGAGGATGTGCTGTCCGGTAGCGGCTTACCCGACCAACTCGAGGGTTTGGCTGGAGCTGATCGGCTACGCGGATTGGCGGGCGAGGATCGCCTGTACGGCGGCCTGGGCGCCGATATTTTGCTGGGCGATGAGGGTGCAGATCAGTTGTTGGGCGAGGAGGGGCGTGATGTCTTGCTGGGCGGCGAGGATGCTGATCAGCTGGACGGCGGCGCAGATAACGATGCCTTGAGTGGCGATGCGGGCAACGATCTATTGCGGGGAGGCGAAGGCGACGATTTGCTGGCTGGCGGCCCCGGCGTGGATGTGTTGCTGGGGGGCGAGGGCGACGATGTCCTGATCGCCGGTTTGTCCTTTCTTGAACCCCTCGCCGACTGGCAGGTGGTACGTGGCACGCCCCCTTTGGGTCAGGTCTTGCGCGACCCGCGCAATTTAAGCTTGCTCCAGTTTGGCCCGGTGAGTTTGGGGCAAGCCAATTGGCCCAGTGATGCCAGTGGTGATTGGCTCTATGGCGATGCGGGTGACGATTTTCTCATCGGCAGCGCGGGGGATGATGACCTCGATGGTGGCCTCGGCGACGACACCGCGCTCGCCGGTGATGGTAACGATACTTTGCGCGGTGGTCCGGGTGCCGACCATCTGCGCGGCAGCGGTGGTGCCGACGTTCTTGAAGGGGGCGCGGGCGATGATTTTCTCGTTGGATACGGCGATCGCGCTGATGGCGTAGCCCCCGATGGTGCCGACCAATTGCGTGGTGGGGACGGCGCAGATGAGCTTCAGGGTGGCCCCGGTAACGACTGGCTAGCGGGTGATGCGGGTGCTGATCGCCTCTTTGGCGAGGTGGGGGACGACCAACTTTGGGGGGGCGACGATAACGATGTGCTGTGGGGTGATAGCGGTGACGATGAACTGCGCGGCGAGGCTGGGAGCGATGAACTACAGGGTGGCGCGGGTGCGGATCACCTGTTTGGCGGGGCTGGTGAAGATGTCCTCGACGGTGGCGATGGCGATGACGAACTGCACGGCGAGGCCGGTAATGACGCGCTGCTGGGCGGTGACGGCGACGACCATCTACTGGGTGGTGCGGGTGCGGATCGGCTCACGGGTGGCAGTGGCGAGGATTGGCTGGTGGGCGGCCCAGGGGCGGATGTGTTGCTGGGCGGTACCGGCAATGACACCTATTGGCTAATGGCCGGCGATGGCCAAGATGTGTGGGCCGATAGCGGCGGCGAGGACCTCATTTGGCTGCGCGATGCGCCCAATCCGGTGAACTGGCAGAGCCTTGAAAACGGCAACGCCTTGGTCTTGTTGCAGCCCAATGGCGACGCCTTGACCCTCCAGAATTGGCGCACTTCTGGGCCAGAAACCTTGCGTTTTGGCGTTTCCGGTGTGCTCGACGGCGAACATCTTTTGGCACCGCAGTGGGCGGGCATCGTGGCAACTGTGACCACCGCTGGCGCGCATGGCAGCGCCGGTGATGACTATCTTAATCTGGCGCTGGCGGGCGGGCCGGTCACGGCTGGCGCGGGTAATGACCACTATGTGCTGGAGGCGCATGCGCATGCGCAAATCGAAGATTCTAGCGGTCAAAACACCCTGGTTTTCCCGCGCGAGATGACGCTAGCAAGCATCGCGCTGGCGTTGCAGGACAATGCCTGGCAGTGGTCTTGCGAAGACTTGCTGGTGGTGGCTGCCCCCAATACTTTTGCGCGCTATGTTTTTGGTGCGGGTACTACGTTAACGGCTGAGGAAATGCGCGAGCGCTTTCTACACGAGGTGCCGCTCGCGCCGCGCACTGGGGAGCAACTTGGCAATCGGGCGCTGACCGGCGGCGCGGCGTTTAGTTTTGCTTTGCCGCTAGAAGCATTTTTTGATCCCAATCCTGATACTCAGTTGCACTACGACGCGCGCTTAGCCGACGGCGGTGCGCTACCCGCGTGGTTATCGTTTGATCCGGCCACCCAGATTTTTAGTGGCAAGGCACCCGGTGACGCCGTGCGTTCCCTGGCGGTTGCCGTCAGCGCGAGCGACGACACGGCACTCAGCGCCACGCAGGTTTTTGGCCTCGATGTGCTGTTGCCGTTTCGGCCGAACACGCAGGCCTTGTTTGCCAGTTCGGTGATCAACGGCACGAATGGCGTGTGGCTCCAGCGCCCGGCTGGCCAGTACACCGCGGCAAAAGCCCCGGTGGCCGCCGCCGTGGGCGACCTCAATGGCGATGGGATCGCCGACTTGCTCTACCGCGACACCGTGCGCTTTGGCAGCCGCAGCAGCACGGGTGCAGATTTTTTACTCGCCGCCCCTAACGGGGATAACGGCACACGCTTACTGAACGCGCCAGACTGGGTGCCGGGCGGCCGCGGTCAGTCGCGCTTTGTGCCGGTGGTTGCGGATGTGAATCACGATGGTATCGACGATGTGCTGCTCGAGCCGCTTGGGGATAGCAACGCAGCACCGCGGGTGCTGCTGGGGCAACGCGGGCATTGGGCGGCCACCCTTGATTACGCCAGTTTATCCGCGCCAGCAGAATGGCCCCTCGCCATTGCCCCGTCCTTGGCGCCCCTGAACCTGTTTTATCGCGGGGCCAATCTCGCCTGCCTCGACTACCTTGTGTTAGGCGATTTTAACGGCGATGGTCAGCGCGATTTCGCGGTCACGCTAAACCCCGGGGATGCCAGCGAGGACTGGTTAGGGGTGGTGTTTGGGGGCGGCAGTGTGGGCACTCCGGTGAACTTGGATAACCCGGATGGCCGCAGCGCCCTGCGCTTCACACTGCCCCCCTACGAGGGTTATCCCCAATTTGATGCCAATGGCGCGCTAGCGGCCAGCGGTTGGGGGCCGCTCGCGGCACTGGGTGATATCAACGGCGATGGGCTGGCCGATGTGGGGCTGGGCTCCGCGCCCTATCTGTTCACCGCAGGCCTCGCCTATGCCGCGGTCGTGTTGGGTCAGGCGCCAACTGGGGGTGCGTTAAATCTCAATTCGCTTAACGGTGCCAATGGTTTTTTGGTGAGCTTTGCCGAGCCGGGTAGCGGCTATGCGCTCCAGCATACGTTGCGTGCGGCGGGGGATTTAAACGGCGATGGTTATGGCGATGTACTGGCCAGTGATGAGGCGCGCGGGGCTGCGTTTGTCATTCACGGCGCGCCGGCATTTGTGGGTAGTTTACAAACCGGAACTGCCGCGGATGACTTCATTGACGCGCGACCCAACGCCACGGTCGACGCCGGCCCCGGCGATGACGTGGTGCACGTGCGCGGGGGTGGCGGGGGCAACATCTATACGGGAAGCGGCCGCAATCAGGTGATCGTGGATGCCATCTCGAGCGTGCAAATCAGCTACCCGGGGCCGATTATCGAGATCTACGGTGGACGCGAGGCGGATCTCTACGAGGTCTTTAGTCGTGGCCACGTGCAGTTGTCGATCCACGACAGCTCGGGCGACCCCAATACCTTGCGCCTACACGGCGGTAGCGCGTGGGCAAGATTGACGTTGAGGATGGGCTCGGTACTCATCGATCTAGGCCCGGATTCGCCGCAAATTCATCTGCAGGATGTGGATTTTAACGATGTGCTGGGTGGGCCACGCACGGTCGACGCCATCGAGTTTGATGACGGCACACGCGTGGATTATGCCGCGCTGATCAGCCGCGGCTTTGATTTGGTTGGGAGCGCAGCGGCGGACGTTCTGGCCGGTACCAACGTGACCGATCGCATTCTGGCGCTGGCCGGTGACGACCGGCTCGTGGGAGGCGCGGGTGATGACACCTTGGCGGGGGGCGCGGGTGATGACCGATATGTGTTCGCCACGGGGAGTGGGCGCGATGTCCTCATCGACACCGCCGGCACAGATACCCTGCTTTTTAGCGACGCGGCTAGCGTGGCTGCTCTGAGTTTCACGCATGTCGGGCTCGATTTACTCATCACCCATGGCAGCCAAGACACGGTGCGGCTGACCAACTGGGATGCGGATAGCGCGGCGCGCATCGAAAACCTCGCCTGCGGCGATGGCCCGGCCGTCAACCTGCTAACGCTCGCGAATCGTGCGCCTCTTGCCAGTGGCACCACCAACACGCTGACGGCCACGGTGGGCACGCCGTTTAGCCAAACGCTACCAGGCGACTGGTTCAGCGATCCCGATCCCCTCGACACGCTGCGTTGGCGCTTGGAGGCGGCAAGCGCTAACCCCCCAGCTTGGCTCAGCTTCAATCCGGACACGCACGTGTTGACGGGCACTCCAACTATTGCCGAAACGCTCAATCTGCAACTGGTTGCGCAAGACGAACAGGGTGCGCAGGCAACCCGCGCCTTGCTTTTTACGATCGCGCCTGCCGCACGCCAGCGCCCCACCGCCGGGGATGACTGGCTAGTCGGCACGCCCCGCAAGGATAATCTGTCGGGTCACGCGGGCAATGACCATCTCGAAGGCCTGGCCGGTAACGACAAACTCGTCGGCGGCGAGGGGGCCGACCAGCTGTTCGGCGGTGCCGGTGCGGATTGGCTTGATGGCGAGCGTGGCGCCGACACCCTGGATGGCGGCACCGGCAATGACCAGCTAGATGGCGGGGCGGGGGACGATTGGCTGCTGGGTGGCGAGGGCCACGACCGACTGACCGGTGGGGCTGGCAACGACCATCTCAGCGGCGGTGCAGGCAACGACCGCTATATTTTTGGCCGTGGCTGGGGGCGGGATGTCATCGCGAACGCGGACGCCGCCGGTGTGGATGAGGTTCTGTTGGAAGGGGTGCGCCGTCCGCGCGATTTGGCTTGGTGGCGCGAGGGTGATGCGCTAACCCTGGCAGCGCGTGGCACGGCCGATCGCCTCACGCTGGCAGATTGGTACACCGAACCCGCACAGCGCGTGGACACCTTTCGCCTGGCGGGTGGTGCAACGCTACACGCAGCGCAGGTGAACCAGCTGGTGCAGGCGCTGGCGGTGTTCGACCCTGTGCCAGGTGTTGCGCTGCCATTTGCGCACGCGGCCATGGCGCCCTCGGAGTCCATGCTGGCCACCTTCTGGCACACCTAGCGCACGCTGGGTCCGTGGTGGGTCCGTGGTTTAGGCGCTGCCGGTGTGGAGCGCCTCTAACTGTGCCCAGCGGGCGTAGTGGCCGTCCAATACCAACTGGCGGGCTGCGAGAGTGGCTAGGGTGGCCTGCGTTTCCGAGTGGGGACGCTGATAAAACCCGCTGGCGTTGGTCTGCGCGGTGAGGGCAGCGACTTCGGTTTCCAAGGCTTCAATCGTGGCCGGCAGCTGGGAGAGTTCAAACTTCAGCTTAAAACTGAGCTTGCCAGCCGCTTGCTCACGCGGCGCGGTAGCGATGGGGGCCGCGGCGACTGGGCGGGGTTTGGTGCGATTGGGGTTGTCGGTTTCGGCCAACTTGCGGCCACGCGCCAGCCAATCGCTGTAGCCGCCCGGGTATTGCTCAATTTGCCCGTTGGCTTCGAACACCAACACGCTGCTGACCACGTTGTCCATGAAGGCGCGGTCGTGGCTGACCACAATCAACGAGCCGCTGTAGTCCTGGAGCCGTGCTTCGAGGACGTCCAGTGTTTCGACGTCTAAATCGTTGGTGGGTTCGTCTAACACCAGCAAATTGCTGGGCCGGGTAAACAGCCGGGCCAATATCACCCGGTTACACTCTCCGCCGGAGAGCGCCCGGATGGGCGTTTTGGCGCGCTCGGCGCTAAACAAAAAGCCCTTGAGATAGCCAATGATATGCCGCTCTTGGCCGTCGATAAGCACTTGGTCGCGGCCATCGCCCACGATATCGGCCACCGTTTTGTTGGGGTCGAGGTCGCGCCGCATTTGGTCAAAATAGCCTATCTCCAAATTGAGCCCCAGTTTGACCGAGCCGCTATCGGGTTCAATTTCGCCCAGCAAAATTTTTAACAGCGTACTTTTACCCACCCCGTTATTGCCGACCAAGCCAATGCGCTCACCACGCATGATTTTCAGCGATACCCCTTTGATGACTGGCGCGCCGCCAAAACCATGGACCACGTTGTGGACTTCCACCACTTTGCGGCTAGATTTTTCGGCTTCTTCCACTTGAATCCGGGGTGCGGCCAGCGGTTTAACGCGGGTTTCGGCGACTTCGCGCAATGCCTCCAAGGCACGGACCCGGCCCTCGTTGCGGGTGCGGCGGGCTTTCACGCCTTGCCGGATCCAGGCTTCTTCCAGCTCCAATTTTTTATCGAACAGATCGTGGTGGCGGGCTTCGTCTTCTAGCGCCTTGGCCTTATTGGTGAGATAGGTTCGATAATTCCCCGGCCAATCGGTGAGA
Source organism: Klebsiella pneumoniae (assembly GCA_945862315.1). Lineage (GTDB taxonomy): Bacteria > Pseudomonadota > Gammaproteobacteria. Next base: position 24,472 of record CAMAXW010000006.1, on the reverse strand, counting down.
TTGCCCCGGTCGATCTCCACGATGCGGGTCGCTAGCCGCTGCAAAAAAGCCCGGTCATGGGTGATGAACAGCACGCTGCCCTGGAAGCTCAGCACTTTCTGCTCCAACCAAGTGATGGTGCTGATGTCCAGGTGGTTGGTGGGTTCGTCCAGCAGTAGCACGTCCGGGCTGCTCACCAGCGCCTGCGCTAATGCCGCGCGGCGCTGCCAGCCGCCGGAGAGTTCGCCGAGGCGGCGCTCAGGTGGTAGATCGAGTTCTGACAGGATGGTTGCCACCTGCTGTTCCACACCCCAGCCGCCTTGGGCGTCGATCTGTCGCTGGAGCGCCTCCATCCGGCGCAGGCCAACAGCATCGGGGTGGTTTTCCGCCAGTGCGCGCCACGCGGTGATGTGCCCCATGACCTCCGCCAAGCCCTCGCCCACGAAATCAGCCACCGTCATCTCGAGTGATGCGGGCAGCGCTTGCGCTAATTTGGCGATGCGCAGGCCGTTGCGCCGTTTCAGTACCCCGCGGTCGTAGGCTTGTTCGCCAGAGATAATTTTGAGCAGGGTGGATTTGCCCGCGCCGTTACGCCCAATTAAGCACACGCGTTCGCCTTCTTGCAGCGAAAAACTGGCCTCTTTGAGGATGATCTGTTCGCCGAAATCCAGAGAAATATTGTCAAAAGTGAGTAAGGTCATCGGGCATACATCAAGCGGGGCCCGCATTGTCCTGCGGCCTTCCCCACCCGGCAAGTAGCGCTTGCGCCAACCGGTGGGGCGGGGGCGGGGCGAGCGGCATCCGTGTCACACGCGCCAAGGGGATCTGGACGGCGGGCTGGGGTCGCGGATCCGCCGGGCGGGCGCGAGTCAACTTCCGACCACCGACCACCGAGTTCGCGGCCCGGTATTTTATTCAACCCTTGTTAGCGACGCGTGGGAGCGGATGGTGCCCGATCCCACACGAGGAAGACGTGACAGCAACCGGCGCTGGCGGTTGTCACAGGCGATCAGGACTGTTTTTGCTGCGGCCGCGCGCGGCTTGCGGCGCCCACTAGGCCCAAGGCGGAACCCATTAGCCACAGGGCTGCAGGTACGGGCACCGGCGCCACTGCGAGCTGACCAGTGTACGACCCACCGGCCGTGCCAGTGACCAGACCGCGCACTTCCAGCACATAATTGCCGGAGGCCAACAGGGTCTCCGGGAGCGAGACCACGGTGCCGCTGAAGGTGCCGGCGCTGATGGGGCTGCTCCAAGACTGAATCGTAACGCCCACCGGCGTGCCCAGCGTTGGGGTGTTGCCGCTGTAGAGGCGAATCTGCAGCTGGTCAATGTTGAACAGGCTGCCGAAGCTAAAGCTTGTCGCGATGGCGGCGGCGCTGCCGTTGGGCACGTTCAGCAGGTAATCATCGTAGAAATTGTAGTTGGCAGCCGACGGCGGCGGGGCGAGCAGATTGCTCAGTCCGTCGGGTAGCGTGTTGCCAAAGGTTTCGAAGCTAGGCGCCAACAGCATATTAACGGTGCCGCTACCGGTGGTGACATTGCTGCCACCCACATTGAGCGTTTGCGCGCCGAGGACCAGCGCGGCGTGGGCGCCGGCAGCATGCAAGCTGAACGCGAAGGTGAGACTTGCGAGGACTTTTTTAAACATTAGGCTTACTCCAAATATCAACGAATGCCGGCAGGATGGCGGTGCATGTGGCCGCTTTATTGGGGCAATCCTCGACCCTAAATGTGACAGGGTGTTTTAGACTGCGAGACAAATGCATGTCGCAGGATCAAGGCCCGGCCAGCGAGGGAAACCTCTTGAAGGTGGCAGCGGAATTTTGAGCAAAAAACGAGCGTTTCCCGACGCTAAAACGATTGCGAGCTTCCTTGAATACCTGGACAATTAACCGCATTTATTGTGTCAGCCAACAAGGACCCGACCATGCAAAGCATGACCATAGAGCAACTGCGCGCTGCCAGTAACGCCGGCGGCGTGTCTGGCGTGACCTTGAAAGGGCAGGGCGGGGCGTTTCTTGTTCAGATCGACACCCGCAGCGGGTCTAGTGCTGTGCTGTCGAAGGCCCGTAGCACCGAGCCGCGCCGCTTCGGCAATCCGCTGGCCGCGTTGAACGTGCTGCGTGATATCGGCATCACGGTAGGACAGTTCGACGCGAGCGAATACAACCCGGCAGACAAGGAACACGACGCCGGCAACCGGGGCCGGGCCGACGCCATGCGCGGAGCACATGAAGCCGCAGCCTATAACCAGTGGCTAGCCGGCGAGATTCAGGCATCCATTGACGACCCCCGGCCGAGCATTCCGCACGCTGAAGCAATGGCCGAAACGGACGCCGATATTGCCGCCTTGCCCAATAAAAAACACGCATGACGGCCAAGCCCTACCGCATTGAATGGCGGCCGATGGCGCGCGATGACTTGCGCGCCATCGTGCGCTACATCGGCAAGGACAATCCGGCAAGAGCTCGGCGCTTCGGCCAGGAACTGCAAGACAAGACCAAGCCGCTTGCACAGCATCCCGAGCTAGGCCGCCAAGGGCGTCCGGGCTTGCCTGACTGGTTGCGTGAACTTGTCGTTCATCCGAGCCACATCATTTTTTATCGTGTACTGGCCGAGACCCGCACCGTCGAGATTTTGAGAGTGAAGCACGCGGCGCAACAAACGCCCTGATGACCAACCTTGGCTCGCTCTCAGGGGGCGAAAGTGCACAGTCCGGGTGTTCCTGCGGGACTGCCGGATTCCTTGACCTGCGCCAGCGTCAGGAGAACTCTAGGACATCCACTTTTCCCTTTGCCCAAGCTGCGGTGCGCGCCGGATGGCGGAGGGCGCGGCCTTGTTGGTTGACGACGTGTTGTCCCGAGAACCGATGTGGCAAAGGACCAAACTCTAGGGACAAACTCTAGGACACCCACTTTTCCACTTTTCCCGTTTGTCTTTCTTCATCGCTTACGGCCCTTGTAATGCATGTCTCAGCCCCACTAGCTTGAGTGGGCCGGCACGGACGTCGGTGCAAATTAGGAGATGCTGGGATGACTCTCCCACGCTCGACCCTCGTGTCCCTCGTCGACACCCCCTACTACCACTGCATCGGCCGTTGCGTCCGCCGGGCCTTTCTGTGCGGCGACGACCCACTTTCCGGCCGGAATTTCGACCATCGAAAGGAGCACATTCGCGAGCGCCTGGCTCGGCTTGCGGACACCTTCGCCATCGATATCTGCGCGTATGCGCTGATGTCGAATCACTACCATCTGGTGTTGCGGGTCGATCCGGTAAGCGCACAAGCGTGGACGGATAGGGCGGTCATCGAGCGTTGGCGGAACCTGTACACGGGGCCTGCTTTTCTCACCGATTATCTGTCGCAAAAACCACTAGATCCCATGGATCAGGCACGACTCCTTGAGCTCGTGCCCATCTGGCGCCACCGTCTAGCCGACTTGAGCTGGTTCATGCGCTGTCTTAACGAACACATCGCCCGCCGCGCCAACGCGGAGGACGACTGCACCGGCCGCTTCTGGGAAGGACGCTTCAAATCACAGGCACTGCTGGATGATGCAGCCTTGCTAGTGGTGATGGCCTATGTGGATTTGAACCCCGTGCGCGCCGGGCTGGCTTCGTCCATCGAGGGCTCCACTTTTACTTCGGGGCAGCAACGGCTGTTCGCCGTCACCCAGCAAGCCCCGCGTGCAACCGACTCACCCAAACCCCGCCTGCTGCCATTCGCTCAGGCCATTCGTGGCGACGAAGACACGGGCTTGCCGTTCAACCTGCAGGACTATCTGGACCTGCTGGATGCGAGCGGCCGTGCGGCGCATCCCAACAAGCTCGGCGTTATCCCCGCTACTACACCCAAGCTGCTAGCAGGCTTGGGTCTCGACCCCGGCGAATGGTTGGCGAGGGTATGCGAGCTGCCTGCCCGCTTTCAGCTGTTCATCGGTGCCCCACACCGGCTGCGTGAGCTGGCGCAGCGCAAAGGCTGGCGATGGGTGCGCGGTCAGGCGGCGGCCCGGCGTCTTTATACGAGGGCCACCGAATAACGCCACCGCGCTATTGGGTGCGGGGAAGGTGCGGTCGATGGCCAAACCAGCGCGCTGGGAGTCGCTGCGGGCAGGTTGCACGCGGCGGTTTCTAATCGAGGGCGCAGTCGACATAGCGCTGCCTGCTGATCCTGAATCCGGCCAAACTCAGCGTCTAGAGGTGGCTGCGGGTTGTAGTCTGGGAATTGGCTGGGGCCGTGAGTTCGGTGGGTGTCCTAGATCCCGATCCGTGGGTGTCCTAGATTCCCGGAATTGGCTGGGGCCGTGAGTTCGGTGGGTGTCCTAGATCCCGTCCCTGCCGGGCTGTGAGTTCGGTGGGTGTCCTAGATCCCGTCCCTGCCGGGCTGTGAGTTCGGTGGATGTCCTAGATCCCCTTAGATCCCCTCCGCCGTGAGTTCGGTGGATGTCCTAGATCCCCTCCGCCGTGAGTTCGGTGAGTTCGGTGGGTGTCCTAGATCCCCTCCTAGATCCCCTGCCGCTAGATCCCCTGGGTGGGTGTCCTAGATCCCCTCCTAGATCCCCTCCGTTAAAGCCTTGCTGCCGTGCCGCGCAGATCTACGGGCGAGTTTTACAAGCTGAAGTTGCGCGAGATGTTTCCGGCCTGAAATACGGGACGCCTTCGTAGACAAAGGCTGGGACGAAACTGGAGCATTTGTTCCACCAGGATGGCCTGCAGAATTAAGTCATCAATAGACTGGATTGCTTCGCTACGCTCGCAATGGCGGTACGAGGGTTATGGAAAATATCCCTAGGGAGCGAACCCAGCGCATGGCTTACTTAAGCCACTGCGGATCTGGCAATTGCCCGAACACTTGGCGCAGACCCTGGCTCCAACTGCTGCGTAAATCTCTGAAGTAGGCGTCTTCCGAGTCGATGCGGTGCCGCTTGGTCACCCGCAAATCATTGGTTTTGACCAAGGCGACATCTATAGGCAGGCCTACCGACAAATTACTTTTGATGGTCGAGTCAAACGATACCAAAGCGCATTTGATGGCCTGCGACATACTGATGGCGGGTTGTATGACGCGGTCCAAAATAGGTTTGCCGTATTTGCTCTCGCCGATCTGAAAAAATGGCGTATCGGCCGTGGATTCGATGAAATTGCCCTGGGGGTAGACCATGAACAAACGCGGCGCTTCGCCTTCCACTTGACCCCCGACCAGAAACGTAGCGGTGAAATCCACGTCGCTTTGCTCGTGCGCTTCGTTCATGGTGGTGTGTATGGTTTTGCGCAATTCGCGCCCCACCAGTTCAGCCACAGTGAACATGGAGGCGTGCGCGGTCAGCGGTTTTTCAGCGTCGATGGCGTGCTGCTTGATGCGGCTGACCACCTGCTGCGTGGTCGCTAGGTTGCCGCTGTTAAGCATGACGACGACGCCCTGGCCCGGCGCTTCAATCACCGTCATCTTGCAAAACGTAGACACGTGGTCCACGCCCGCGTTGGTGCGCGAGTCCGAAACGAACACCAGTCCCTCGTCGAGCACCATGCCAACACAGTAAGTCATGTCTTTCCTTATTGCTGATCGTAGGTGCCGGATTCTACTTTTGCGTAGCTGTGCATGGTTTCATTGCCGCCGCCTATGCGCATGCCGCGCACCGGGCTGGCGTCTCCATAGTCAAGGCCGTGCGCCAGGCGTATGTGGCCACTGTCGGCGTCGCTGGAGTTGCTGACGTCATACCCTATCCAGCGCCCGCCTACCCAGGCTTCGGCCCAGGCGTGGCTGGCTCCTTGCTCGTTTTGCGCCGAGTGCAGATAACCGCTGACGTAGCGGGCCGGCACGCCCAGATAACGTGCGCAGGCGAGAAACACATGCGTATGGTCCTGGCAAACGCCCTTGCCCTTGGCGAATGAGTGTGACGCTGAATCACCTACGTGGGTGATGCCGGTTTCATATGGCATGCGTTCGAGCAAGGCCAGCATCACATCGTGCAAAGCCATATAGGGGCGTGACTTGACCGTGGCACGAAAGGGTTCAATAAAGCTTTGCATCGAGGCATCGACACTGGTCAGCGTTGTGGCCCGCAAGTACACGGCATGCGGCACTGGGCCTTCAGGCTCGCCCTGGTCCGAATCAATCAAGTTCACGCTGCCGCGCGCACGCAACACAATGTCTTGGTTAGCATTTTCCAGCGCCAAACAATGGCATAGATTGCCATAGGCATCCGTCCAAGTGGTGGCCTTGCCCGGCAGGTCAAGCTGCCAGTGCACAACGTTTTGCCTGTGAGTCTTGGCCGGTGTCATTCTCAGCATTTGGATGCTGCGGCGCACCGGCTGCTCGTAACGGTAACTTGTTTCGTGAAATACCTGTAGCTTCATGCGATGGACTCTAGGTAATCAGTTTGCACCGCTTCGGCCAAGGCAATGTTTTCTTTCACAAAGATTTCCAGGTAATTTTCAAGTCCACTTTCATACACCTCGCTCAGGCTGCCATAGCGCAGGTTGGTCAGCAGGTCGGCGCAACGTTTACGCGCCGTGCGGCCAGTCTGTTGCGGCAATTGCTTCAGGATGTAGGCGGTTTCATCTAAGCAAAAATGCAGTGAACGCGGCACGCGCGGGTTGAAGATCAGTAACTCCGATACGCGGTCGGCGTCTATCGCGTCGCGGTAAGTGTCGCGGTAGGCTTCCAGCGCACTGACCGAACGCAGTACCGCACCCAGACGGTAATAATCGTCCACAAGACCGTTGCTCTCGGCCTGTTCCACATGCGTTTTCACACTCAGTATGCGCGCGGTGTTGTCGGCGCGTTCTAGGTAAGTGCCTAGTCGGATGAAGTGGTAGGGTTGGTCGCGTTGGATGGTGGCAAAGGTTACGCCGCGGAACAAATGCGAGCGTTCCTTGATCCATTCAAACAGCGAGGAGTCCACTGGGTGGTCCGTGCCTTTGATTTTCTTTTTGCGCCCCAGCAACTCCAGCCAGGTGTCGTTGATGCATTCCCACATTTCCACCGTCATAGCGCCGCGCACCGAGCGCGCGTTTTCGCGGCACGCCTGTATGCAGTTGAAAATGGACGAAGGATGGTCCGGGTCCCATGCCAGAAACTGCGCCACTTGGTCCGAGCGCATGGGTCGGCCCGTGGCTTCGAAGGCGGCGAGCGTGTCGGTGATGACTAGTGGCTCGCTCACCGTGTCCGGCGCGGCACGGCTGCTGTCCGAGGTCGATAAAAGAGCAAAGGACTCGCCGACTTCTAGAATACGCGCCATGTTTTCGGCGCGCTCCAGATAGCGCGACAGCCAATAAAGTTGCGCGGCTACACGAGACAGCATCAGAGCGCCCCCTCGTCTTCCAGCACCCAGGTGTCCTTGGTGCCGCCGCCTTGTGACGAATTGACCACCAAGGAGCCTTCGCGCAAAGCCACGCGTGTGAGGCCGCCGGGCACGATGCGCGTATCTTTACCCATCAGCACAAATGGGCGCAGATCGATGTGGCGCGGCGCTATGCCCTGATCCACAAAAATCGGGCAAGCCGACAAACTGAGCGTGGGCTGCGCGATGTAATTGGCCGGCCGCGCTTTCAGGCGCTTGGCAAAACTCTCTATTTCCGCTTTGCTGGACGTGGGACCGACAAGCATGCCGTAGCCGCCTGCGCCGTGTACTTCTTTGACTACCAGTTGCGACAGATTTGCCAGCACGTAAGACAACTCATCGGGCTTGCGGCATTGCCAGGTTTGCACGTTGTTCAAAATCGGTGTTTCGTCTAGGTAGAACCGGATCATGTCGGGCACACAAGGGTAGATAGATTTATCGTCCGCCACGCCTGTGCCTAGCGCGTTAGCGATGACCACATTACCTTGGCGGTATACCGATGCCAGCCCCGGCACGCCTATCAATGAATCCGGCGCAAAACTTAGAGGGTCCATGTACACATCATCGACGCGGCGGTAAATGACATCGATCTGCTGCGGCCCTTCGGTGGTTTGCATGTACACATAGCCTTGTCGCACAAACAGGTCCGAGCCTTCGACCAGTTCTATGCCCATCTGCTTGGCTAAAAATGCATGTTCGAAATATGCGCTGTTAAAGCGCCCCGGCGTGTGCAGCACTACCGTGGGCTGGTCTACCCAACTGGCTGAGCGCAGGGTTTGCAACAGCAGTGCCGGGTAATGCTCGACCGGGCGTACCGCATAGCGGCGGAATAAATCAGGGAACAAACGCATCATCAGCAAGCGGTTGCTCAGCATGTAGGACACGCCTGAGGGCACGCGCAAGTTGTCTTCCAGCACATAAAAATCGCCGTCTGAATGCCGCACGATGTCCACACCGGCGATATGCGCATAAATCTGATGCGGTAAATCTAAACCGAGCATCACGGGCATGAGCTGCGCGTTGGCCAGCACCTGTTCTGCGGGTATGAGGCCTGCCTTCAAGATGCGTTGCTCGTGGTAGACATCGTGCAAAAACATATTGATGGCTTTGACGCGTTGCACCAAACCTTTTTCCAGCTGCGCCCATTCTTTGCCGTGGATGATGCGCGGTATCAGGTCCGAGGGGATGAGTCGCTCAGTGCCGCCCTCGTCGCCGTTGAGCGAAAACGTGATGCCTGTGCGCCGGAAGATCAGGTCGGCCTCGGTCTGCTTGACCTGTACGGTATCTGCTGACAAGCCTTTGAGCCAGGCGTCAAAGGCTTCGTAATGCGGGCGGGCGATGCCCTGCGCGTCGCTCATCTCATTAAATATTGAATTGCTCATCGGGACTCCGCGTTTTCCAACTAGGGACATTCACCCTAAGCACGCATCGTGCCGCATCCTCGCTGGATAAGTGCCCGCAGGCACACCCAATTGGCCATAAAGTCGCACCAAAACAGGATTTTGCGCACCACCGCAGTGCTAGCCAGCGAGAGACCTAGGAGAGCGAGAGACCTAGGACACCCACCGAGGAGCGAGAGACCTAGGACACCCACCGAGGTGGGACGACAATCTGGGACACCCACCGTGACAACCTTGAGGACAACCACGAGAAGGACAACCTGCGACGACAACCTGGGACACCCACCGAGGACAACCGAGGACAACCTAACCCGAGGAAAACCAAGGACACTCACCGTGGGACACCCTAGGACCCCCCACGGGGACACGGGGAGTTCTGCCTCATGACCGCTGACACCGCGACCGACCGCCTCAACCCCCGACGCCCACGGATGGCGTGAGCCGCGACAGCGCGACGCCGAATCTTGTAGGCTTGGGCATCCCATTCCCCACCGGAGCACGGCCCATGGCAACCGTCGAATTAGTTGAATACGCCCAAGCAACCCCCGCCGTGCGCGAGGTCTACGACGACATCCGCGCGACGCGCAAGACGGATTTCATCAATAACTTTTGGAAGGCCCTGGCGGTCAATCCCGCGCAGCTCGCGCGCACTTGGCAGGCGGCCAAATCGGTGATGGCGCCGGGCGCACTGGACCCGCTCACCAAAGAGCTCATCTACATTGCGGTATCGGTCGCCAACAAGTGCGAGTACTGCATTCACTCGCACACCGCCGCCGCGCGGGCTAAAGGCATGACGCAAGACCAATACGGCGAGCTGCTCGCGGTCATCGGCATGGCGCATTCCACCAATGGCTTGGTGACCACTCTGCAAGTGCCGGTCGACGAGGTGTTTAAGGTTCAGTAAGGCTCATACCGCGCCACGCGCGAAAATCATGCCGCGTGCGCTCAGCGGCCCGACAAAAAAACCTACCCAGGCGTTACTTCTGGGTGACCGACTAAGGAGCTGATCGATGCACAATAATCCCACGGTGTTTAGCACGGAAGCCGAGCTGCGTGATCTGCTAGGCCATCCGATGGACCTCGCTGCGCGTAAAGCCATTCCCTACCTCGACAAGTACTGCAAGGCGTTTATCGAACGTGCGCCATTTATGACTTTGGGCACCGCGAATGCCGAGGGCCACGTGGATGTTTCTCCGCGTGGCGACCAGCCCGGTTTCGTCCTCATTCTCGACGACAACACCTTGTTCCTGCCCGAGCGGCCGGGCAACGCCCGCTACGATTCGTTAATTAACATTGTTAAAAATCCGCGCGTGGGTTTGCTGTTTTTTGTGCCGGGTTTCGAGGACATGTTGCGGGTAAACGGCCGGGCGCAGCTCATTCATGACGAGCAGCTCATTGCCCGTTGTACGGTGCGGGGCAAGGCACCTCGGCTGGGCATCCGGGTGATAGTAGAAGAGGCCTATTTGCATTGCGCGAAGGCGATCAAGCGCTCCCAGCTGTGGTCCGCGGAAGCCCAGCGCGACCGCAGCGAGTTGCCCTCGCTCGGCAAAATGATCCTAGAGCAGACGGCCGTGGCGGATGCGCCACCCAGCGATGAACTCATCCGCACCGTGGATGAATACATCGAGGATAACTACCGCACCACGCTTTACTGAGGATGGCGTTGGCGGAGCAGCGTGCCGGTTCGTTCTGGCGTTTGGTGATCTCGGCAGGGGCCATCCTGCTCATCAACATGGGCGCGCGCTCGTCGCTGGGCTTGTTTGTGGGGCCGCTGGATGCGGCCAAGGGTTTTGGCCTCGCGAGTATTGGTTTCGCCTTTGGCGTGTCGCAGTTTGTGTGGGGGGCGGCGCAGCCGGTGTTCGCCGTGTTGGCGGAGCGCTGGGGTACGCGAACAGTGCTCATTATCGGCGCGCTGATGGTCGCACTGGGCACCGCTCTCACGCCGCTAGCGCACTCTTCGGCCGCGCTCACGTTGACCTTGGGGGTACTGGCGGCGATGGGTGCCGCGGGTGGTAGCTTCGCCATTCTCATCGGCGGCATCGCGCGTCATTTGCCCGAGCACCGCCGGGCGTTTGCCGGTGGGCTGATCAATTCGGGCGCCTCGTTAGGGCAATTCTTGTTCGCACCCCTGGTGCACTGGCTCATCACGACGTTGGGTTGGGCGCAGGCATTTTATGTGCTGGCAGCCACTGCACTGCTCGGCATTCCGCTTGCGGTGGGGTTGACCACGCAGCTGGTTGAAACCCCCGCGTTAGCCAGCAAACCCGACTTAGGGTTGCGTGCCCAAGTCGCGCTGGCGCTGGCCGATCGCAGCTATCGGCTGGTGCATCTCGCTTTTTTTACCTGCGGGTTTCACGTGGCTTTTCTGGCCACGCATTTGCCCGGGCAAGTTGCTTTGTGCGGCTTGTCGGCGGCGGTTTCAGCCAACGCTTTGGCGTTAATCGGCTTGTTCAATATTGCGGGCAGTCTCAGCGCGGGGGCCTTGTGTCAGCGCTATCGCATGAAAATGGTGTTGGCGTGGCTGTACGCGGCGCGCGCCGTCATCATTGTGGTCTTCTTGCTGGCGCCTAAAACCACGCTCGTTTTTTATGGCTTTGCGGCGGCCTTGGGTTTGACTTACCTTGCCACCGTGCCGCCCACCGCGGGTTTGGTGGGTAAATTATTCGGCCCACGCCACCTCGCCACACTCTTTGGGCTGACGCTAGTAAGCCACCAGACGGGCGCGTTTTTTGGCGCCTGGCTGGGTGGCATAGCGGTCGTGCGCTATGGCGATTACCGTTGGATGTGGTATGCCGACATCGCCCTGGCGCTGCTCGCCGTGGCTTGCCATTGGCCTATTCGTGAGGCGCGTGTGCCACGCAGCCTTGTTTTACGCGTAACGACACCGGAGCGTTAGAGAATGAATTTCGACTGGACACCTGAACAACACCAAATCCGCGCTAGCGTGCTCAAACTCTGCGCGCAGTTTGGCGATCAGTATTGGCTGCAGCGGGATGCCGACGGACGTTTCCCTGAGGAATTTTGCCGTGCCATTGCCGACGGCGGCTGGATTGGTACCGCGGTGCCGGAGATTTACGGTGGCAGTGCGCTAGGCACCATTGATGCGGCCATCGTCGTGCAAGCCATCTCGGAATCTGGCGCGGCCAATAGCGGGGTATCCGCGATTGCCATCGGCCTGTTTGGACTCACTCCCATCCTGGCTTATGCCAGCGAAGAACAGCGCATGGCCTGGTTGCCGCGCATTGTGCGCCGCGACGACATCGCTTGTTTTGGGGTCACCGAGCCCAACACCGGGCACGACACCACCCGCTTAAAAACCCGCGCCGAACTGCACGGCGATCATTATTTGGTGAGCGGCGAGAAGGTGTGGATTTCCACCGCGCAGGTGGCCAACAAAATTATGCTGATTGCGCGCACCACACCCCTCGAGGCGTGCGCCCGGCCAGTGGATGGCCTGACGCTGTTTTACACCGACCTCGATCGACGTTATGCCGATGTGCGGGTGATCGACAAAATGGGCCGCCACTGCGTGGATTCTAACGAGATTTTTTTCGACGGCATGCCGGTGCCGGTCGCCGATCGCATTGGCGAGGAGGGCAAAGGCTTCCGATATTTGCTGCATGGGCTCAACGCCGAGCGTGTGCTCATCGCCGCAGGCTTGATTGGTCTGGGCCGCGCCGCGCTGCGGCGGGCGACCGATTATGCCAATACGCGCGTCGTGTTTGGACGCCCCATCGGCAAGAATCAAAGCATTCAGCACCCGCTCGCACAGAACTGGGCCGAACTGGAGGCTGCCAATTTATTGGTTTTCAAAGCCGCGGCTCAGCACGCGGCGGGCGAGGATTGTGGGGTGGCCGCCAATGCGGCCAAATATCTCGCTGCCGAAGCCGCGTTTTCGGCCTGCACTAACGCCGTCATGACCCACGGTGGCATGGGTTACGCGAAGGAATATCACGTAGAGCGTTATCTGCGCGAAGTGTTAATTCACCGCATCGCGCCGATTAGCCCGCAGATGATCCTCAACTACATCGCCGAGCGGCAGTTGGGGTTGCCAAAATCCTACTGAGTTTGCCGGCGTACGCGGGCCGGCGTGCCAGCGACGCTGTCGACCTCAGCGCACGCCGAGCGCGGCGGCGGTGAGATCGAGGCAGCGTCGGGCCAGCGCGATGAGCTCGTCGATTTCGTCTCGATTCATTACCAGCGGCGGTGAAATAATGAGCGTGTCCCACACCGCGCGCATCACCAGCCCGTTCTGAAAACAAAAATCCCGGCACGTAGTGCCCGCCGCTCCGTAGGGTTCGAAGCGCTGGCGGGTGGTTTTATCCTGCACGAGTTCCAGTGCGCCAATAAACCCAACGCCGCGCGCTTCGCCAACCAACGGATGGTCCGCCAGTTCGCGCCAGCGCGCCTGTAAATAAGGCCCGGTATCGGTACGCACCCGCTCCACCAGACCTTCGTCGCGGATGATGCGGATATTGCGTTCGGCCACTGCGCAGCAGGTGGGATGGCCTGAATAGGTATAACCGTGAAAAAACTCCCCGCCCTGCTCCAATAGCGTGGCGGCGATGTGGTCAGCGATCATCACCCCGCCGATGGGTAAATACCCCGAGGACATGCCCTTGGCCATGGCCATGAGGTCGGGTGTAAAGCCAAACGTCTCGCAGCCAAACCAGTTGCCGGTGCGGCCAAAGCCGCAGATGACTTCGTCGGCCACCAGCAAAATGCCGTATTTTCGGCAGATACGCTCGATTTCCGACCAGTAAGTCGCGGGCGGAATGATCACCCCACCGGCACCCTGAATCGGTTCACCGATGAAGGCTGCAATGTTGTCGGCACCGAGTTCCAGAATTTTGGCTTCCAGCCAGCCGGCCGCGCGCAGGCCAAATTCTGCCGGTGACTGCTCCCCGCCCAGCACATAACCGTAGGGTGGGTCGATGTGCACGATACCCGGGATGGGCAGGTCGCCCTGCGTGTGCATCGCGGGCATGCCGCTCAGGCTCGCGCCGGCCACGGTGCTACCGTGATAAGCCTGCCAGCGACTGATGAAAGTTTTACGGCGCGGTTCGCCGCGCACGTCCCAATAATGTCGCACCAGACGCACGATGGTGTCGTTGGACTCGGAGCCGGAGCCGGTAAAAAACACGTGATTAAAATGCGCGGGTGTGACCTCGGCAAGGAGGGCTGCGAGCGCGATGGCGGGTGGGTTGGCGGTTTTAAAAAAGCTGTTGTAGTAGGGGAGTTCGCTCATCTGCGCGGCGGCGACTGCCGCCAGTTCGGGCCGCCCATAGCCCACGTTGACGCACCATAGGCCGGCCATGGCATCCAGCAAGCGCGTGCCCTCGGAATCCCAGAGGTAGACGCCGTCGGCGCGCGTAATCACCCGTGTGCCCTGTTCATGCAGCGTTTTGTGATCGGTGAACGGGTGCAAAAAATGCTGCCGGTCCAGCGCTTGCCAACCGGCGGTGTCGTGTTGATGACGCAGTGTGCTCATACGTTTAACAGGAGAAACTCCCGCTCCCAAGAACTAATTACGCGGAAAAAAGTTTCGTATTCTTTGTGCTTCACCGCCGAGTACGAGCGGATGAAGCGATCGCCAATGATGTCGTTGAGCTCTTTTGAAGTCTCCAGCAAGCGCAACGAATCCTCCAAGCTGCGCGAGAGCTGATAACCCAAGTTATAGCCGCTGCCGGTGACCGGTGAGGTGGCGCGCAGGCCCTCCACCATGCCCATATAGCCGCAGGCCAGCGAGGCGGCGATGGCTAAGTAGGGATTGACGTCTGCCCCCGCCACGCGATTCTCAATCCGGGTAGCTTGCGGATCGGAGATCGGTACCCGCAAACCCACGGTGCGATTGTCATAGGCCCACTGGACATTGATGGGCGCGTATCCGCCGACGGCGATGCGCCGGTAGGAATTCACATTGGGCGCAAAAATGGCCATCGCGTGCGGAATATATTTCTGCATGCCGGCGATGTGGGCGAGGAAAAGATCGGTAACTTTGCCGTCTGGCTCCGCAAAAATGCTCTCCCCGGTGACTTTATCCACCACGCTTTGGTGGATGTGCATGGCGCTGCCGGGTTCGTCCTTTAAGGGTTTCGCCATAAAGGTGGCGTAGATGCCATGCCGGTACGCGGCTTCGCGGCAGGTCCGTTTGAATAAAAACGCCTGATCGGCGAGCTCTAGCGGGTCGCCGTGCAGGAAATTGATTTCCATTTGCGCCGCGCCAGATTCGTGAATGAGGGTGTCGATGTCGAGTTTCTGCACTTCGCAGTAGTCGTAAATGTCCTCAAACAGCGGGTCAAATTCGTTCACCGCGTCTATGCCATAGGCTTGGCGTGCCGTTTCAGGGCGGCCCGAGCGACCGATCGGGGGTTTCAGCGGGAAGTCCGGATCGATATTTTTCTCGACCAAAAAAAACTCTAATTCCGGTGCTACCACTGGCTTCCAACCGCGCCGATCGTAGAGCTGCAAAACCCGCTTGAGCACCGTGCGCGGCGCCAAATCCACCTCGCGGCCATCGTTGTAATAGCAGTCGTGGATGACCTGCGCAGTGGGTTCTGCCGCCCACGGCACCAGCCGGATGGTGTTCACATCCGGGCGCAGCAGCATGTCGGGTTCCGTGGGGTCGGTGGTGTCTTCGTCCGGGTAATCGCCGGTCACGGTTTGCACGAATACGCCCTCGGGCAGGCGTAAGCGTTCTTCTTGCCAAAACTTGCTGGCCGGCATGATTTTGCCGCGCGCCACGCCAGAAAAATCTGGAATGATGCATTCGACCTCGGTGCAGTTGCGCTCGCGCAGCCAGCGTTCTAAGGAGCCCCGGCGGGCGACGGCGTCATCGGTGGTGGTGCTCATGCGAGACCTCGGTTTTTGTGCGGGCCTGCCGGTCGAGTGCACTGCGTACTCGACTAGCCCATCAGGCCGCTCATGGTGGTTATGTCCATCATAGCCACGCCAGGCGGTAGTGGTCGAGCTAGCTTGCCGCCCGCGTGTCAGGCGGCGCATCATTCGCGCAGCTCAACGCCAGCGTCCCTATGTCTACTCTTGCTGCTACTTCGCCGGTCGACTCCTACTACGCGGCGTCCGCGCACCCGTTTACGGGCCTGCCCGCGCTGGCGGGGGAGATGCGGTGCGATGTGTGCATTATTGGCGGGGGTATCACGGGCCTGTCGAGTGCGCTGGAACTCGCTGAGCGGGGCTTTGAAGTGGTGGTGCTAGAAGGCCGCAGCATCGGCTGGGGTGCGTCGGGGCGCAGCGGCGGGCAGGTGATTGCCGGCTATGCCTGCGAAATAGACACCCTAGCGCAACTGACCAACCGCGCTGATGCCCAGCAGCTGTGGGATATGTCGCTGGAGGCCGTGGCTTTAGTTCAGCAGCGAGTCACACGCTACGCCATCGATTGCGACTGGCGCGCCGGGCAGCTGCACGTGGCGATAAAGCCCCGCCAGGTGGCCGAGCTCGCGCGCTATCAGGCTAGCCTCGTCAAGGACTACGGCTACTCCAACCTTGAATGGCTAGAAGGTGCGGCGCTCGCCGCGCATATTGTGAGCCCGCGCTATCTGGCCGGTTTGTTTGACCCCAGCGCGGGTCATCTACACCCCCTCAATTTTACCGTGGGCTTGGCGCAAGCAGCCCGCGCAGCCGGGGTTAGAATCTACGAAAATTCGCTCGCCCTGCGAGTCACCCGTGGGGCCACGCCCGTGGTGCACACGGCGCTGGGGCAAGTGCACGCCCGACAACTGGTGTTTGCCGGCAACGCGAGTCTTGGGCCGCTGGTACCAGAGCTAGACGCCCGCATCATGCCCGTGGGTACCTACATCATCGCGAGCGAACCGCTGGGTGCTGCGCGTGCTCAGGCACTGCTGCCCAGCGATGCGGCGGTGACCGACAGCAATTTCGTGCTGGATTATTTTCGGCGCTCGGCCGACCACCGACTGTTGTTTGGCGGGCGGGTGAGTTACTCCGGCATTACGCCACCGGATCTGGCGGCCTCCATGCGGCGCCGGATGGTGGCAGTTTTCCCCAGCCTCGCCGACGTGCGCGTGGACTATGCGTGGGGTGGCTTTGTGGATATCACGATCAACCGTGCGCCGCATTTTGGGCGGCTGGAAAGCAATCTCTATTTTGCGCAGGGATTCTCCGGACACGGCATGGCGATTACCGGTTTGGCGGGGCGCCTCATGGCCGAGGCGATCGCCGGCGACGCTTCGCGACTCGACGTTTTTGCGCGCATTCCCCATCGCACTTTTCCCGGCGGCCGTTGGCTGCGCACCCCATCGCTGATGTTGGCGATGTTGTATTACCGGCTGCGCGATGTGCTGTGAGGCACACGCCGCGGGTTTACGCTAAATCCAGCGCCAAGTGGTCTAGCCGCCAAGCCAGTTCGCGGGTGTCCGTGCTCTGGGCATCGAGGGCTGCCGGCACAAAGATGCGGTCGGCGGTAATGCGGTACACCAACCGGGCGTCCGGTAGGCGCTCGGTAATGGGCAGCGTCCACTCGAAAGGGCCGGCATGCGCCAATATCACCCTAAAAGTTTGGCCGTCTGGCGCGTTGGCGATGAGCTGTGTGCGCCCCCCGGCGGGATGGGCGTGAGTACCGCTGATACGCAGCCCCATCGCGGGCGGGGTGGACTGGCGCAGGCGAATTTCCAAAGTGCGCGGCGCCCAACCGTCCGGCCATATATCGGCGTAAAGGTCGGGTGTGGCGAGCTGCAAGGCCCGGTTTTGCGCCAATCTCTGAGTCACCAACTGCCGGTCAGCGGGGCTTAACAGCGCTTCGGCGCGGGCTGCGAAGTGCGCCAATTCTGCTGGCAGATCGGTGCGGTCCGGCCCAAAGGGGTGCTGGGCACAGCGCTCAGCGATATGCGTGAGCAGCCAGTGGGGTGGCGCGTAGCCCAAATGACGATGCAACACCTGCAGGCCTTCTAAAGCCACGCCCTCGCGTTGGCGCGCGGTGATGCTGTCCCCATGTAAGCGTGATTGCGCCTGCACCTGCGGCACCCAACCCACTTGGCCTGGATGCGCTGCAAACAGGCGCAGCCACAGGTCGAAATCAAACGCTGCGTGCAGCGCTTCATCCAGTCCGCCCAAGGCCAGAAAAATCGCCCGTCGAAAAAACGCCGTGGGCTGGCAGATAAAACAACCCTCGGCGAAAGCGGCGCGCGGGGTGGCGGGCGGGCGCGTGGGGTAGGGCCCCAGTACGCGGCTCTGGACGTCAATATGCTCACCAGCCCCGTAGACCATCACCAAGGCCGGGTCACGCTGGAACAGCGTTAGCGCACGGGCCGCCGCCCCCAGCGTGTAACAGTCATCGGAATTCAACCAGCCGATTACCTCGCCCTCGGCCAAGGCCACGGCCCGATTGACCGCCGCCGCCGGCCCGCTGTCCGGCGCTGATACCCACCGCAAGCGTCCAGGGTGTTGCTCGGCAAGTTCGGCCAGCAGGGATGGCGTGCCATCGCACGAACCGCCGTCGGCCACCACCAGTTCTAGCCCCGGCAAGTCCTGGGCAAACACGCTGCGCACCGCCTCCGCGATAAACGCGCGCTGGTTCAGCGTGGGCATGACGATGGAGAGTGACAGCAAGGTAGGCGCTTCCTTGAGTTGGGTCTGCGATCGGTGAGGCTGAGCTTAAATCTTTAAATGTCGAGTAGTTGAAAGATTTTTCTCATCTGCTGCGCAACTAGCAAACCGCGACGGTGGCGCGCAGCGTTGACAGTGCTTGCCTGCCTGTGTATTCCTCAGGGTCGGAGTCCTAAAATTTGCGTCTACGGGGCGCACTGTTAAAGCGCTGCGCGGCACGTTTTGCCCCACGCTGTGCGACCCACCACACCATCCCGCTTTATTCTCGAGGTCCCACAGGTTGCCATATCGTCTGACTTTTCGAACGCTTTTGCTCTGGTGTGCGCTGCCGCTCACAGGCTGTAGCACCTGGCCTGCTTGGCTGCCGACCTCAGGCCCCAGTCGGCAACAGGTGGAAGAACACCAACAAAAGGCCGGGCTCCCAGGCGTGCGTTTGGTGGCGGTCACCGATGAGATTACCCGCCAACTCACCGCCTCGCGCAAACAGCAGTCCTTCGCCGAGGCCTTCGGTATGGGGGTGGGCTACGAGCCGGTGATCGGCAAAGGCGATGTGATCGAAGTCTCGGTGTGGGAAGCCCCGCCGGCCCTGCTGTTTGGTAACCAAATGACGGTCGACCCACGTTTTGGGCCAGCCAACGCCGGGATGGTGAATTTTCCGGAGCAAATGGTTAACAGCAAAGGCACGATCACCCTGCCGTTCACCGGCGCGGTGCAGGCCGCTGGGCGGTGCGCTGCGGAAATCGAGGCCGACATCGCCGCGCGTTTGGAGGGCAAGGCGAATCAGCCGCAGGTGTTGGTGCGGACCATTCGCAATAACACCGCCAACGTCACCGTGGTGGGAGATGTGCTCACCAGCACCCGGATGCCGCTCACCGCCAAGGGTGAACGGTTGCTCGATGCGCTGGCGGCTGGCGGTGGCGTCAAGCAGTCGGTAGACCGCACCACGGTGCAGGTTTCCCGCGGCACGCAGGTGCGCGGTCTGCCCTTGGAGAAAATCATTCAAGATCCGCAGCAGAACATTTTCATGCAGGCCGGGGATGTGGTGACTGCATTGTTCCAGCCGCTGAGCTTCACCATGTTGGGCGCGGCCGGCAAAAGTGAGGAAATCAATTTTGAGGCGCAGGGTATTTCCTTGGCGCAGGCGTTGGCGCGCGCCGGCGGCATGAACGATAGCCGCGCCGATGCGAAGGGCCTGTTTGTGTTCCGCTACGAGGATCCCGCGGCGCTCAATTGGGCCGAGGCGCCCAGCGTTAACGCCGAGGGCAAAGTGCCGGTGATTTATCAAATTGACCTCCGCGACCCCACCGCGTTTTTCATCGCGCAGAACTTCCCCATGGCCAATAGCGACGTGCTGTATGTGGCCAATTCCCCAGCCGCCGAACTCCAGAAATTCGTGAACATCGTGGTGGGTGCTTTTTACCCCGCAATGACCGTTGTGAATGCAACGCGTTAGGCGGCGGCGGGCATGTCAGCGTCTAGGATCAAGGATCGCCGGCTGAGGACTCAGTTGCTGGCGCTGGGACTCGGCGTCCGGCGTGCTGGCTGAGGCGCGCGCGGTGACAGCCACCGACACGCCCATTGTTATCGACGTCACGCGCTTGGTCGCGCGCCTGTCGGCTGCCCGTCTGCCGACCGGAATCGACCGCGTGGGCCTAGCTTACGTCGACCATTTTGAGCACCGCGCACGTGCCTTGGTGCGCTGGGCGGGACGCGCGCATTTGCTGCCTAGGCGTGAATCCGCCGCCCTGTTTCGCTGGCTGCAAGCGCCTTCGCCGCGCCTGCTCGGCTATTTTTGGGTGGCGGTGGGGAGCTTGCGGGCGGCACTGTGCGCCGCGCCGCGCGAGGGATTGTTAATCCATACCGGGCACGGCGGACTGGACGCCGCGAGCTATCGCCGCTTGGTGCGCCGGCAGGGCTGGCGGCTGCTGGTCATGATTCACGACCTCATCCCCTTAACTCACCCGGAATTTTGTCGCCTCGGGGAGGCCCAGCGGCACGCGGCACGCCTGCGGCAGGCGCTCTCGTTGGCCACTGGCGTGGTGTGCAACTCGGCCGCAACCCACACGGCGCTGCGCAGTTGGGCGGCCGACCAGCATTTGCCTGTGCCACCGGTAGTCGTGGCACATTTAGGCGTGGGGTTAACGCTCTCAGGCACCTCGCCCCGCCCGTTGGCGACGCCTTATTTTGTGGTGCTGGGCACGCTGGAGCCGCGTAAAAATCACGCCCTGCTGGTGAGGGTCTGGCAAGCGCTGCGGGCCCAGTTGGGGCCACTAACGCCCCGTTTGGTGGTGGTAGGCCAACCCGGTTGGCTTTACGAACAAACACTCAAGGACCTGCACGCCGGGGCTGCGCGCGGCGATTTTGTGCTGGCGCTTGACGCCTGCAGCGACGCCCAATTAGTCACTTGGGTTGCGCACGCCCAAGCCCTGCTGTTTCCGTCTTTTGCGGAGGGGTACGGCCTGCCGTTGGTGGAAGCGTTGGGGTTGGGTGTGCCGGTTATCGCCAGCGATTTAGCGGTGTTTCGCGAAATCGCGGGCGACCATCCCCAGTATTTGGCGCCGCACGATGTGGCGGCGTGGACGCAGGCCATTAGTGCCTGCGCCACCCTCGATGTCGCAGCGGCGCGCGCGCCACGCCCGCCGTTTGTCACGCCCACTTGGGCGGCGCATTTTGCCGTGTTGGCACCGTGGCTCACGGCCCCCGCCCTACCGCACGTTTACGCCGTGGGGTTCTCGCGCTGGAAGCAGGCAGCTTTGGCCGCGGCGCTGCCGGAGTCGCACGTGCGCTTTGTTGCGGGTCTAGATTGGATCCCGCCCGGGGCTACGGTGGCGTGTTGGGGCAACGACCCCACGGTGCTGACGGCCCGCCCAGATCTCGTGGTCTTGCGGGTGGAAGACGGCTTTTTGCGCTCGGTGGGTCTGGGCGCGGAACTCACCGCGCCGCTGTCGTGGGTGGTCGACCGGCGGGGTTTGTACTACGACGCGACCCGCACTAGCGATTTGGAAGGGTGGCTGGAGAGTGCCGATTTCAGCCCGGCGGAGTGCGTGCGCGCAGCACGGTTGCGCGCGCAAGTGGTGGCGGATGGCCTGACCAAATACAACCTCGCCGGGGCATCGTGGTCGCGGCCGGCACAGGTGTTGCGGGTTATTTTGGTGCCCGGTCAGGTGGAGAGTGACGCTTCGTTGCGCGCGGGTGCGCCGGTGATCAAAACCAATCTCGCGCTGATGCAGGCGGTGCGGGCCGCCGCCCCGGCGGCGTTTATCGTCTACAAGCCCCATCCCGACGTTCTGGCAGGCTTGCGAGTCGCGGATGGCGCGGCCGCGCAAATCGCAGCACTGGCCGATGCCGTGGTGACCCACGTGAACCTGCACGCGCTGTTTGCCAGCGTGGATGAAGTCCACGTGCTGACCTCTCTCACCGGTTTTGAAGCCCTGCTGCGCGGCAAGCCGGTGACCTGCTATGGCGTACCCTTTTACGCTGGCTGGGGTCTGACCCACGATATGTATCCGCTGGCTCGGCGCACGCGGCGGCGTTCTCTCGACGAACTGGTGGCGGCGACACTGCTGCGCTACCCGGTGTATTTCAGTCGCACCACCGGCGAGCAGACCTCCCCAGAACACGCACTGGCCGAGTTGCGCGCGTGGCGGGATGAAGCCCATCGGCGCGGCGCGCCGTGGTGGCGCGGTCTGTGGCGGGCGCTGTTGCGGCGCGTGGTGGGGGTACGATGAAGCCGCGCACTTGGGTGCTGCTGCAGGGTGTGTGCAGTCCTTTTTTTGCGCGCCTCGCGCAGGCATTGCAAGCGGCGGGCGTGCGAGTTCTCAAGCTCAATTTCAACGCGGGGGATTGCCTGTATTGGGGCGCACGACCTGCCACCCACTGTCGTGTTGCACCTGCTCAGATAGGCGAATTTTTCGCCGCCTATTGTGCGCGCCACGGGGTGACGGATTTGCTCGTTTTTGGCGACCGCCGGCCCGTGCACCAGCAGGCGATCGCGAGTGCCGCGCAGTTGGGTGTGCGTAGTCATGTGCTGGAGGAAGGTTATTTCCGGCCCTATTGGTTCACCCTAGAAGGCGATGGCGTGAATCGGCATTCGCGCTTGCCGCGCGATCCGCACTGGTATCACGCCGTGGCGCCCAGCTTGCCGCCGGTCGCCGCGCCGCAGACCTTTCACCAACCCTTCGCCACCCGCGCGCTCCACGACGTGGCCTACCATGTGGCCGGCTTGCTCAACCCGCTCGTGTTCCCACACTATCGCACGCACGCTGAAGTCAGCGCGCCGCTGGAATATGCCGGCTATGTGCGGCGCTACGTGCGGTTGCGCGCACGTCACGCGGCGGATGCCCAACGCGCCGCGCGTTGTCTGGCGGGCTCGCAGCCCTATTTTTTTCTACCGTTGCAGTTAAACGGCGACGCTCAAATTAGGGATCATTCGCCGTTCACGAACATGCATGAGCTACTGGACTTGGTGCTGAAATCTTTCGCGCGTCACGCGCCATCGAACACGCTGCTGGTGGTGAAAAATCATCCGTTGGATTACCGCTGGCAGGGCCACGAGCGCCAGCTGCAGAGGCTGCTGCGCCAGTACGATTTGGCCGGCCGCGTGGTGTATCTGGAGACCGGCGATCTGCTGCCCTTGGTGAGGGGTGCGCGTGGGGTGGTGACGGTCAACAGCACGGTGGGGAGTTTGGCGCTGGAACTGGCGCGCCCAACACTGGCGCTCGCGGCGGCCATCTATCATCTGCCGGGGCTTACGTTCCAAGGTTCATTGGATGATTTTTGGGGTGGTGGGGAGCCGCCAGAGATGACGCTGTTCGACAATTTTCGGCGCACGGTGATGTATGCCACCCAGATCAACGGGGGCTTTTATACCGCGCCCGCCATTGCGCTGGCTGTGGCGCAACTACTGCCCGCGCTGCTGCGTGAGCGCACCCGGCTAGACGAACTGCTGGCCAGCACGCCGCCCCTCGGTGCCCCCTGAGCACCACCGCGCCGCGCTGCGTGCTTATCACCGGTGCCACTGGTGGGTTGGGCAGTGCGCTAGCCCGTGAATACGCCGCGCCCGGTGTGACGCTGATTTTGCAGGGACGTAACGCCGAAGTGTTGTGGGCGCTGGCGGAGGCGTGTCGCGCCATGGGCGCGCGCGTGGTCAGTCATACCGTAGACGCCACGACGCGCGTGCCCTACCACCAATGGATGCGCCAGGTCGCCCGCCGCGAAGAACCCGAACTCCTGATCATCTGCGCCGGCGTCAATAACAGCATTGGGCCCGCGGGCGAGAGCGAGCGTTGGGTAGACGTGGAACGACTGTTGGAGATCAACGTGGTGGCGGCCATGGCGAGTGTGGACGCGGTGCTGCCCGGCATGCGGTACCGGGGCGGCGGGCAGATTGCGCTGCTGAGTTCGCTGGCCGCCTATCACGGCTTGCCGTTGACGCCCGCCTATAGCGCGAGCAAGGCCGCGCTCAAGGCTTATGGGGAAGCCTTGCGTGGCGGTCTTGCCCCGCTGGGGATCTGGGTCAATGTGGTCATGCCGGGCTATGTGGACTCGGCGATGTGTCGCGCAATGCCGGGGCCCAAGCCCTTCGTGTGGTCGGCAGCGCGGGCGGCGCGGGTTATTCGGCGCGGGCTGGCGGCCAATCGCGCGCGCATTACGTTTCCGTGGTTGTTGGCGTTTGGGTGTTGGTGGCTGGCGGTGTTGCCGGCCGCGGTCTCCGGGCGAATCCTGCGATTGCTACGCTATGGCCCCTGAGACTCTCCTGCACGCCGTGTGGCCGCCGCTGTTGCTGGAGCTGGTGTCCGGGCGAATTCTGCGGCTGCTGCGCTATGGCCCCTGAGACACTCCTGCACGCCGTGTGGCCGCCGCTGTTGCTGGGGGTGGTGCCCGGGCGAATTCTGCGGCTGCTGCGCTATGGCCCCTGAGACGCTCCTGCACGTCGTGTGGCCGGCGCTGTTGCTGGGGGTGGTGCTGGCCTTGGGGCTAGAGCGATTGTTGGCACCGGCAATGGTGCTGCCCTGGCGACGCCCGCCCGCCACGCTCGCGCTGCACGCCGGCTTGTGGTTGACCTTTCAAGGCGGGCTGCTGCTGCTGTTGGGCCGGCCGTGGCTGGCGCTGGTGATAGCGCTGATTGGGTTGCTGGCGGTGATCGTGGTGAGCAACGCCAAATATGCCTCG
>CAMAXW010000005.1 GCA_945862315.1 Klebsiella pneumoniae | reverse complement strand
AGGCGCTCGCGGAGCAGGGGATCGGCCACGCTGTGCTCGAGATTTTGTTGGCAACGCCGCTCGATAGATTTCATGCCGGGCGAGTCGGCGTCGATCACCGCGTTAGAGACAAAGTCGACCATCATGGTATTGGCGGCGGCCCGTATGGCCTCTATTTTCTCGGGATCACGGGCAAACTCAGCGCGTTCGGCTGGGCTATAGAGCGGGTTTTCAATCGCCATCACCCACTGCGGCGTGCGCTGAAACAGCGTGTAGTGCGCCGCGCGCGGCACCAGCGCCGAGGTAATCTGGATGGCCGTGGACCCGGTGCCGATAACCCCCACGCGCTGATCGTCCAACGGGACTTGATGGTTCCAGCGGGCACTGTGAAAGCTCGCGCCCGCGAAGTCCGCCAAGCCCGGTAGTTCGGGAATATTAGGATGATGCAGCACGCCGCTCGCCCCAATGACCACATCGCCGACCTCGTGGGTGCCGTCTGCGAGGGTTAGCTGCCAGCGGCCCTCCACAAACTCGCAGCGGGTGATTTCGGCGTTAAAGCGGATGTGCGGCATGACCTGGTATTGGGTGGCCATGCGCTCGAAATAGGCTTGAATTTCTGAGCCCGGTGCAAAAGTCTGCGACCAGTCCGGGTTGGGCGCGAAACTGTAGGTGTAGAGATGGGCTGGGACATCGCAGGCGATACCGGGGTAGGTATTCTCGCGCCAGGTGCCCCCCACCCGCGCTGATTTCTCAAAAATGACGTAGTCGGAAAACCCCGCCTCGGCCAAACGGATCCCGGCCAAAATGCCGGCCATGCCAGCGCCAATAACGACAACGCGCAGCGCGCGTGGGGAGCGAGGTGACATCGCAGCATCATTCCTTACAGGGTGCACTCACCTCAGGCGAGCGTGTGATAGACGTTTTGGACGTCGTCGTCTTGTTCGAGTTTATCGATGAGTTCCAACACTTCTTTGGCCTGCTCTTCGGGCAAGTCGGTATGGGTGATACACAGATATTCATGCTCGGCGGAAATCGGCGTAATGCCGCGCTCTTCTAAGGCTTTTTGCAGCAGACCGAAATCTGCAAAAAGACAGCGCGCCACCCACTGAGGTTCGTCTTTGGGGCCGCGCCCTTCGCCCATTTCTTCCAAGCCAAAATCGATGAGGTAGAGTTCCAGATCGTCAGCATCTAAGCCCGCCGGATTGATCCGGAACACACCCATGCGCTTGAACATGAACGCCACGCTACCGCTGATGCCAATATTGCCGCCAAATTTATTGAACGCCGCCCGCACGCTCGCGACGGTGCGCACCGGGTTGTCCGTGGCCGTCTCGATCAAGACCGCGACCCCATGGGGCGCGTAGCCTTCATAAACGACGACCTCATAGTCGGTTGCATCTTTACCGGAGGCGCGCTTGATGGCGGTTTCAATTTTGTCTTTGGGCATGTTGACCGCGCGTCCGTTCTGGATCACACGGCGCAACGTGGGATTATTCGCGGGGTCGGGGCCACCCTGACGGACTGCGATCGTAATATCTTTGCCCACCCGGCTGAACTGTTTGGCCATGCGGTCCCAGCGGGCGAACATGGTGTGCTTACGCGTTTCGAACATGCGTCCCATTGTGTAGGAGTCCCGTGAGTTAGCGGTCTTTGGACGGGCCGGCGTGAGTTGGCCCGTGTCTGCGGCGCGATCGGCGTAGGCGTGCCCGCCAGCGCTGCGTTAGCCCTGCATGATTGCCGCTTCGGGCGCGCTAGACAAGACTGTCGTCAGCGCCCACGCGGTTTGGTCGGGTGGGTTTTGTCGATTGTCAGGTCGCCGTGCTCTCCAGCGGTTATCACCTGTTTGGGCGGAGTTTCTACCTCCGGCATGTTTTATAGTCGGTACACAAATCGGTGCGGCGGCTTGCCCGCTCACTCCCTCCCATTCGCGCGGGCCCTACCGCCGCCACCCAAGGAGTACTTATGGACGAGCTCATGCGTTACAGCGCCGTGGAACAAGCACGGCTTATTCGTGAGGGGGCCGTGTCGGCCAGCGAAATGTTGGAGGCTTCTTTGGCGGCGATCGAGCGGCTCAACCCGCAAGTGAATGCGGTCATTTTGCCGCTGGCCGAACGCGCCCGTGCCAGCTTAAGCGAGTTGCCCGCCGGGGCGCCTTTTGCGGGTGTGCCGCTGCTGCTCAAAGACATGCTGGCCGAGTATGCCGGGACGCGCATGACCGAAGGCTCGCGTTTCTTACAGCATTATATTTCCCCGCGCGACAGCGAACTGGTGGCGCGTTATCGCCGGGCGGGTTTTGTGATTGTGGGCAAGACGAACACCCCGGAGTTTGCCTCCAAGCCCACCACCGAACCGGAACTATTTGGTAAAACCGGCAATCCGTGGAATCCCCTGTATTCCTGCGGCGGATCGTCGGGCGGTTCGGCCTCGGCGGTGGCGGCCGGCATGACGGCTGCGGCCCACGCCAACGATGGTGGTGGGTCCATTCGTCTGCCCGCCGCTTGGTGCGGCTTGGTGGGTTTGAAACCCACTCGCGGCCGCAACCCATTGGGGCCTGACTACGGCGACATGGGGGCAGGGCTTATTTGCGAACACGTGGTCACCCACACGGTGTTAGACAGCGCCGCCATTTTGGACTGTACCGCGGGTGCAGATCCGGGTGCGCCCTACTGCGTGGCGTCACCACCGCGCCCGTTCGCCGAAGAGGTGGGTGTCGCGCCCGGCCGTTTGCGCATTGCCTTAAGCCTGTCCCCCCTGACTGGCACGCCGGTACACCCGGAGTGCCAGCGCGCAGCGCAAGCCGTGGCGCGGCGTTTGGAAGCCTTAGGCCATCACGTGGAAGAGGCCACGCCGCAGGTATCGGCGGAGCAGTTCAATGATTTCTTCACGACCATTTGGTTGGCGATGGTGGCTTGGGCCATCCGCGATTGGTCACGGCGTATTGGTCGTGAACCCAAGCGCGAGGATTTTGAAGCCCACACTTGGAAAATGTTTTCTTTCGACGCCGAACGCCGGCCCTCCGACCTCTTTCTCGCCATCCAAGACATGCAGCGCATGGCGCGTGAAATTGCGCCGTTTTTTACGCGTTACGACGTGTGGCTTACGCCGACCACAACCCAGCCGCCCCAACCGCTAGGGTGGTTTGATTTTGATCCCCAACACCCCAGACAGGCTACCGAACGCATGAGCGATCTGCCGCGCTTCACGGCGGTGGCCAATATTACGGGACAGCCCGCGATTAGTTTGCCGCTGCACTGGACCCCCGAGGGTTTGCCGGTCGGGGTGCAGTTGATGGGTCGCTACGCCGAGGAAGCCACGTTGTTTCGGCTGGCCGCGCAGTTGGAAGCGGACGCACCGTGGCGGGCGCGGCGTCCGCTGGTGCGTTAAGCGGCTACCGTCGCCCAGCTGGCGCTGGGGGCCATGGGGTACGGCCGTGCGGCGTTTTGTAGGGTGCGGAAGTAGCACTGGGATCACCCGCGCGGTTTCCTCCAAATGAGGACTAGCCGCCACCCGAGTGCGTGATAGCCTTGGTGACATCAAAAACTGTACGCGGGGCGTTACTTAAAAAAAATACTGGCAACGCACGGGCGTGAGCACGCCGGTGGTAATCAAGAAAGGAGGCTCGCATGGGGTGGCGCATAGGGGTAGATACCGGTGGTACTTTCACCGATGTGGTCGCGGTAAACGAGGCGACCGGGCAACGATTCGCGCGCAAGACCTCGTCCACGCCCGACGATCCTTCCCGGGCTTTCACTAACGGCATCCGCGAGCTGCTCAGCGAAATCGGTGTGCCGGTGAGCGAGGTTCATTTCATTAGTCACGGCACGACGGTGGCCACCAATGCCATTTTGGAATCCAACTATGCCCCGTTGGGTTTAATCGTGACGCAGGGCTACCGCGAGATGCTGGAAGTCGGGCGGCAGACCGTTCCCGGCGACTTCGGCGATATTACTTGGTGGTTGAAACCACCCCGCGTGGTGCCGCTGGAACTCGTTCGCGAGGTGCCGGGTCGGCTCAATTTTCGGGGAGAGGAACACACCCCCCTCGATGAGGAAGCGGTGCGCGCCAGCGCGCGGGATTTCCGTGCCATGGGGCTGGTGGCCATCGCGGTGTCGTTTATCCACTCCTATCGCAATCCGGCCCACGAACGCCGGGCCCGCGAACTCATTCTGGCCGAGCACCCTGATTGCTTTGTGTCTATTTCCTCCGACGTCATCCGCGAATATCGCGAATATGAGCGGACCTTGAGTACCTGTCTCAACACCGGCCTGATGCCGTTGGTCACGCGCTATTTGGATAATTTGCAGAGCCGGCTCGAGACCGCGGGGATCGCCGCCAAGCTCTACGTGATGAAATCCAGCGGCGGCATTATCCGCGCGACGGAGATGGCGCCACAGCCTATTGCGGCGGTGCTTTCGGGGCCCGCAGCGGGCATCGTCACCGCCACCTATTACGGGCGCGCCGCCGGTCATCCCAATCTCATCACGATCGATATCGGCGGTACCTCTACCGATATCTGTCTGATCGATCAGGGTGTGCCCAATATGCTCACGGAAGGACGCATCGACGTCTACAACATTAAAACCCCCATGATCGACATGCACACCGTGGGCGCGGGCGGGGGCTCTATTGCGTGGCTTGCTGCTGGCCGCAGCCTGCGCGTGGGGCCACGGAGTGCGGGCGCAGCGCCAGGACCGGCGTGCTATGGGCGCGGTGGCACGGTGCCCACGCTCACCGATGCGCATCTGGTGCTTGGGCGGGTTTCGCCCTATCTGCTGGAGGGGGCTATCACCTTGGATGTGGCGGCGGCCCGGCGTGCCATCGACGAGCACATTGCGCAGGCGCTAGGCCTGAGCGTGGAGGACGCCGCCCTGGGCATCCTCGATCTCGCGACGACCAATATCGCCCAAGGCATCAACGTGGTCTCGGTGAAGCGTGGACGCGACCCGCGGGACTACGCGTTAATGGCTTTTGGTGGCGCGGGCGGACTGAACGCCTGCCCGGTCGCAGACTCACTGGGCATTAAGACCCTGATTGTGCCACCCGCTCCGGGCGTGACGTCCGCCGAAGGCTTGCTCTCCACGGACGTCCGATCGGACCGTGTGGTCACCGATGTGCAACGCGAAGACCGGCTCGATTTACCCCGCTTGCTGCGGGAATTCTCAGGTGTTTACCAGCAGGTGCTAGGGGATCTCGAACGTGAAGGTTTTGGACCGCAGCACACCGCGATCACCGCCTTCGCTGATCTGCGCTATGTCGGACAAGCCTACGAAGTTCGGGTGCCGGTCACGGTGCTGGATGCCAGTCTCAGTGAGGCGGCGGTGCGTAACGCCATTAAGTCTTTCCATCGGGCCCACGACGATCGCTTCGGTTATGAGTATGAAGGGCGTCAGCCGGTGGAAATCGTGAATATCGGGGCGACGGGCTTTGGGCTGTTTCCGCGTCCCCAAACAGCCGTCGAGCGGCGTGACGGTTGTACTTGGCCGGGTGCTTTGATCACCGTGCGGCGGGGCGTTTTTCGGGGTCTGGGAGAATGCGACCTGCCGGTCTATGCACGTGCGCGTGCGCCCGTCGGCGTGCCGCTCGAGGGCCCAGCCGTGATCGAACAATACGATGCCACTTTGGTGGTTGAACCCGGCTGGTGCGCATCACTAGACGAAGTCGGCCAAATTATCGTCATTCAGCAGGCGTAGGAGGCATTCCATCATGTCAGCACAGATTAGCCCGCAAAAAAGCCCCGAGGCGGTCGAGATTTTCGACGAATCCCGCTATTTAAGCGGCGCTTACGCGCCCATGCGCAAGGCCAGTTTTACCCGCGATGACGAGCATTGGCCACGCATTCTGGCGCTCAAAGACAGCCTCGATAGCGTCACGCTGGACGTCCTGGAATGGGCACTCGAAGCGGCCATAGACGAAGGCGAAGCCGCGGTTGAACGCACTGCAGTCTCAACCATCGTGCGTGAGCAACACGACTATCGCGCGTCGCTGAATACGGTGGACTGCAACAGTGTGACCCGCGTGTCGTGGGCGGCGACGGCCGATCCCATTCGGAACTATTACGCGCTAGAGGACATACACGAGGGCGATGTTTACCTCTACAACGATATTCACGAGTCGAGCGGTACGATTGGACATCTGCCAGATTTCTGTGTGGTCGTACCCATTTTCTCCGCTGGCCGCCTCATTGGATTTTCGCAGGTATTCGGACACTGCAATGATGTGGGCGGTAAAGTGGCGGGCAGCTGGCCCTTGACGGCGACCACCGTCTTTGAAGAAGGCATTCAAGTGCCGCCCTTCAAATTCTATGCCCGAGGCGTGCGCAACGAAGATGCTTGGAAGATTATCCTGCGCAACAGCCGGTATCCCGAGGACTTACGCGGGGATATCGATGCCTTTGTGGGCGCTACCCGCATCATTCAACGCAGAGTCGAGGAACTGTGCCGGCGCTACGGCACGGATACGGTGGAGGCGGCGTTCTATCGCATCATGGACCGCTGCGAAGAAATCGTGCGTGAAGTCGCGCTACCGCATATTCCTAACGGCGAATATGTGGGCGAAGATTTTCTAGAAACCGACGGCATCGATCTCGATCGGCCCGTGAAGATCATGCTCACGATTCGTAAAGACCCGCAGAAAATCGTGGTCGACTTTGCGGGCACCGATCCGCAAGTCCCAGGCCCGGTGAATTGGGTGATGGACGGTCGTCACTATGCCAAATGGCTGGGCGGTTTTGTGAAGGCCCAAGTGCCCGGGATGATTGTTAACGAAGGTCTTACGCGGGTATTTAAGGCGTATTTGCCGCCACGCACGGTGCTCTCTGCGGAATATCCTGCCGCCGGTGCTGATCGCATGGATTGCATGCTGCGCATGATCGGGGCCTATATGGCCGCCATGGCGAAAGCCACTAACGGCCAGATGGTGGGTGATTCGCAGTGCATCCAGCTCTATGGGTTCTATGGCAAAGACCTTGAGGGGCGGGATTTTTTATATCGTGAAATTTTTGGGGCCGGTTCCGGCGGACGGCCCTTTGCCGACGGTACGGACACCGTCGATTTAGTCCCAGACTCTAAAAATCTGCCCACCGAGTTTATTGAACAGCGCTTCCCAGTTATCGTCCATCGCGTGGGGATGTTCCCCGATTCCGGCGGGCCGGGTGCTTACCGGGGCGGTTTGGGTTATTTGAAAGACGTCGAGATTCTCGTGGATGGGCATTTTTTGACGGTCTCCTATCGGACCATTTTTTCGTGTTTTGGGGTCAACGGCGGCATGGCAGGTCGCTCGGGTGGGGCGCTCATCAACCCCGAAACACCCCACGCCCAGCAAATTCTGTACAAGCGCGAGGCGGTGCCGGTGAAAGCCGGCGACATCGTGCGCATCCTCACGCCCGGTGGTGGCGGCTGGGGCGATCCGTTGGCGCGGGTGGCAGACTGGGTGCGCCTCGACGTGCAGCGTGGGCTAGTGTCTCTACAGAGCGCACGTGACGACTACGGCGTGGTGCTGATCCCCGTTGCGGATTTGCGTCGGGGTTGGGAGGTGGACGACAGCGCGACCCACGCCTTGCGCGCCGCGCGCCGCGCCAGCCGGCCACCCCTGAAAATGATCAACCGCGGAGCGCATGCCGAACAACTCATTCGCCGCGGCCAGATCACAGTCAGCGACTTCGATTATCCGGCATGCTTTGACGAAGCGGCCTATTTGGCGGCGGCGTCAGTTTAGTCCGCCCAGTGGAGGTCGCCGCGACTACCGGCGACCCGTAATTTTTTTTGAACACAGAGGTTTATCCATGCCAATTGCCACGCTACAACGCACGCTCAAAGCCCCCCGCGATTACTGTTGGGCTTGGCTTGCTGACTTTGGTGCGCTCGACCGGCTACACCCTCCCGGCAACCTTACCGAGTTCCACTGCGAGGGCAGCCATATTGGCGCCCGGCGCTTTGCGCGTTTCAAGCCGGAGATGGGGGTGGCCGGGCAGATTATCGAACGTCTGGATGTGGCCATTGCACCCACGGTCATCGTCTACTCGATCGTCGAAAACTACCCCTTGCCGATGCTGGATTATGTGGCGGTGGTGCAGTTCGCCGAGGTCACCCCGGGGAGCACGCTGATCACCTGGGAGGGGCATTACACCGAAGGGGCCTTGCCCGCGGCGCAGATGGATCCGCTGCTGCGCGATTTCTATGGCCTGTTTATGGATAATATTGAAAAGGCCTACGCCCTTGGGCGCAAGCCGGGGGAAAGTCCGTATTGAAGTTTTAGATTTAGGGTGCAGCGTGCGGCGGCCACCCTGATCACCTTAGGGCGCCTAATTCGCGCCCCGTACAACTAGCCGACGATCGCCGCCTGCTCGGCTAATTCCAAGGCTTCGCTGTGGGTCAGCCACGCGCTTTCAGCCGCATCGATTTGCATTTCCACGCGGGCTTTGTCCATCAGCAAAGCTTTTAGTTGCTCGCGGCGGGTGGGTTCGTAGAGTTCCGGATCGGCGAGCTTGGCGGCCAGTTCGGCTCGCCCTTTCTGGGCGCGTTCTAACGCGCTCTCCGCCAGCCGCACCGCGTCGCGCAGTGGTTTTAACTGGGTGCGCGCTTGCGCGTTTTGTTGTCGGCGCTGTTTTTCATTGCCCCGCTCATTGGGGCTGACCACGGTGGGTACCAGCGTGGGGGCCAGCCAGGGCAGTTCGCGCCGCCCGCCGCCCAACCAACGGGCGTAGTCGTCCAAATCGCCCAGCCAATCTTGGGCTATCCCATTGTTAACCAGCAGCAACGTATCGGCGGTGGTCCGCAACAAATGCCGATCGTGGGCCACCACGACCAGCGCGCCCGCAAAATCCTGCAAGGCGAGGGTCAGCGCATGGCGCATGTCGAGATCCAAATGATTGGTGGGCTCGTCTAGCAGCAGCAGATTGGGTCGCGCATACATCAGCATGGCCAGCACGAGGCGGGCTTTCTCGCCTCCCGAATAACTACCGACTGCGCGCATCACCATGTCGTTCTGGAAATTGAATCCGCCCAAAAAATTGCGCAATTCTTGTTCGCGCGCTTGCGGTGCCAAACGCTCCATATGTTGGAGCGCGCTCGCACTGGCATCTAGCTGTTCCAATTGATGCTGGGCGAAGTAACCCACGGCTAAATCCTGTGCGCCCAGCATTTCGCCGGACTGCGGGGCCAGTTCGCCCGCCAGCACCTTGATGAGCGTGGACTTGCCCGCGCCATTGGCACCCAATAAAGCGATGCGGTCGCCGGGCGCGATGGAGAGTTTGAGATTATCCAACACGCGCTGTCCGCCGTAACCCGCTGTCACGCCCTCGAGGGTGAGCAGCGGCTGGGGCAATTTACGCGGTTTCAGGAAGGTGAAGCTAAAGGGCGAATCGATATGCGCCGGTGCGATGAGTTCTAGGCGTTCTAGTGCTTTGAGTCGACTTTGTGCTTGGCGCGCCTTGGTCGCCTGATATCTAAAACGCTCGACAAAGGACTGCATATGCGCAACTTCGCGCTGCTGGCGTTCGAAGGAGGCTTGTTGACCGGCCAGTTGTTCGGCGCGGGCGCGTTCAAAAGCGCTGTAGTTGCCGGTGTAGAGCTTGAGTCCACCTTGCTCCATGCGGGCGATAACGCCCACCACACGGTCCAGAAAATCGCGGTCGTGGGAAATCAAGATTAAGGTGCCGGGATAGGCGAGCAGCCAGTCTTCCAACCAAATGACGGCGTCTAAGTCGAGGTGGTTGGTGGGTTCATCGAGCAGCAGCAGATCCGAGCGACACATCAGCGCTCGGGCGAGGTTTAGCCGCATGCGCCAGCCCCCGGAGAAAGCATTGACCGGGCGCATCTGTGTGCCCGGGGCAAAGCCCAAACCGTTTAAGAGTTTCGCCGCGCGTGCTGGCGCGGCGTAACCCTCAATGCTTGCCATGCGCTCGTGGAGTTCGCCAAGGCGCACGCCACCGGCCGTTTCTTCGCGCAACAGCGCTGCTTCGAGCGACCGCAGTTCCGCGTCGCCATCCAGTACATATTCCAGCGCCGCGCGGGGGTCGGGCGGGGTTTCCTGCGCCACGTGGGCCAACGTCAGCGTGGCTGGCAGATCGATTTCGCCGGTGTCAGTGCCCAGTTCACCCCGAATGAGCGCAAACAAACTCGACTTACCCGCGCCATTAGCGCCCGTGAGGCCAATCTTTTGGCCCGCATGGACGATGAATGACACCGCGGCGAACAAGACCTGGCCACCACGGCGCAGGCTGACATCGTGAAAAGACAACATGGGGCGGCAGTGTAGTGGCTAGACGCGGATTTACCACCCATCCGCGCCCAGAGGAGCGCAGGGGTGGCAGGCCCGATTTATGGTGAGCCCAGACGCGCGCTGCGTGCCGGTGCCGAGAGCGTCGCAGAGGGTTTCTCGGGCAGGTGAACTCGCGCGTGCTGGGCGTTAAAGGCTTAAAAAATTCGCCTAAGTGGGATCATCGACGACGCAATAATTGACGGCCGAACCTTGGTAGCAAGACTGGTAGTACACATCGTTGTCCATATAGTAGGTTTGGTTGTCAACGATCACCCGATCGGCGGAATCCGGTAG
Source organism: Klebsiella pneumoniae (assembly GCA_945862315.1). Taxonomy (GTDB): domain Bacteria; phylum Pseudomonadota; class Gammaproteobacteria. The sequence continues at coordinate 106,104 of CAMAXW010000005.1, read as the reverse complement.
CGACTCCACCACCACACCCACCGCGATCGCACCAGCGGCATAGCCATAACCATCGCCGTAGTAGCCATCCCAGCCGGCACCGTGATAGTCGTTGGCGTAGACCGCACCGTGGCCAGTTTCGCCGACCGCCACTGCGCCATCCGGCCCGCGGACCGCGGTGGCCCCATCCGGCCCGCGGACCGCGGTGGCACCGTCCGGCGCACGGACCGCCGTCGCCCCGTCCGGCGCGACCGCCACCTCGCCACCGTGGGGGCCTTCTGCGTAGCTGCCGCCATCTTTGCCCGTGCCGGTGGTGACGTCGCCCTCGTGGGACACGCTGCCGCTGTAGTCGCCCGAGTGGTCGCCGCTACCGCTGTCGCGCATGCTGCCCCCACTAAAACCATCGTCATGGGAGCCCCCGCCGCCGCCCCCGCCGTGGTCGCCACCGCCACCACCGCCACCGCCGCGCGCGCTAGCTACCGATCCAAAACCCACCAGACCCACGACCAGCGTGACTAACACCGCCGACCGGATCGTTTTAACGCTCAGCGTGGTCATGGTTTCTCTCCAGTTTTGGTGGGCTGGGCCGCGGCTTGCGCTGGGGTCTTTAGCCGCAGAGGTGAAAATTTAATCGGTTGTGCGCCAGCGGTAGGCTTAAACAGGAACGTTGCCGGTTCAAGTTTGGACTTGGCGTTCAAGTCGCTGATGTAGGCCGTCCATTGGGGGGAACCCTTCAGGTTTTTCTGGTTGATCAGGAGCTTTACCGGAAAGGGCTTCGGACCGCTGGCAACCCAGACTTGCAGTTGGATGTCCTGACGGTCAAACGCCAAGTGGGCCGTTGGGACCCCCCGCACCGTGCTCGCACCCACGTATAGCGCATGGGTTTTACCGTGGGCTAAATGCTCACACAGTTTGGGGCTGGCGAAGTCGCCCAGCGCCACCCTAAAACCTAATTTCTGGTCGGCGTGTTCGAGCGCGCCTTCAATGTCACCTGGGAATGCGGCGGTGGCGTAAACCTGGTGCGCTACGTCGTACAGCGTGAGGGCTTTACCATCGAAAAAGAATTGTTTGTCGAGCCGATCGCCCCGCGCGTTCACCCGCAATTTATCGGGACGCTGCACAAAGGTCTCGGTGTCAAAAGTGTATTGCAGCTTTTTGCCGCCGCTGTACACCTGGTCGTCGGTCACTTCAGCGCGGAAGGAAAACTGGTTAAGGGAGTTTAAGTAACCACACATTTGCTGGACGATTTTGTCTGGATCCAGCCTGATTTTTTTGGGGGCTGTCTCGGTGGCCATCGCCACACTGCTGAGGAGCAGTGCGCCACTCAAGGCAAGTCTACTAATGTCTCTGAAATGCATCCAAGTATTCCTCTAGGAGATTCGGTCTGTTGCGGCAGTCCGGCCTTTGCTGTGGGGCCAGCGCTTATTGGGTTGCGGTGTCTGGTGATCCTAACCCGTTATCGGGTTCAAATTGGTGACAGGACTACAAACAGGCCCGCGCGGTTTGTTCGACATAGGCAACCAATTCATCGCTGGTTTTCAGGCGCGGAAACGGAATGAGTCGGTGGACGCCGGCCGCGATGTAGCGCTGTGCGAGTGCCGCGTCGAGCGCGGCAGCTGGGGTGATGCTGATTTCTAACGGACCCAATGCAGCAGGTCGTTCTACTGTGCGTGCGGCTTCAGCCAGACCCGCCAGACAGCGTTCAGTGGCGGGGAGGTCGAGGGCAAAACCATACCAGCCGTGGGCGTGCGCTACGGTCCGCCGAAAAGCCGCGGGAGTGTGGCCGCCGATGACAATGGGCACCGGCTGCTGGATAGGTTGCGGCTGGGCCTGAATGGCGTTGTAGGACACGAAGCGGCCGGCATATTGGGGTTGCGCCTGCGACCAAATGGCCTGCATGGCCAGCAGATAATCAATGGCGCGCGCACCTTTGTGTTCAAAGGACACACCCAAAGCATCGAACTCTGGTTTGAGATAACCCACGCCTAAGCCAAAGATCAAACGCCCTTTTGAAATGACATCCACGCTCGCCAATTCCTTCGCCAACACCAACGGATTGCGTTGCGGCAGGATGATGATGCCGGTGCCCAGTTTGATGGTGCGGGTGTGACCGGCTAGAAACGCTAGCGTGACGGCAGGGTCGAGCAGCGGATATTGAGGCGGCAGCGGCGAGGGTGCGAGTTGGGGATCTGGGAGGACCACGTGTTCGCCGGTCCACAGCGATTCAAAACCCGCGGCCTCGGCCGCCTGGGCGACCCGCAGCGAGGTGTCCGGGTCGCTGCAGGCGTTCATGTTGATGCCGAATAGTCCGAGTTTCATGAATGACTCCGAGGGCTAGATGAGCCGTGCGGGGCGGGTTGATAGGGGCGTGTGCGCGCGGACCAATTACCCGCCCGGGCCACGGATAGCCGCCGTCGCTTGAATGCCAAAGCGCGGCCGGTAAGTGACGGATGGCGAGGGTACGATGGGGTGTCCCGGCACGGGTCGCACCACGAATTGTGGCACAAGCTGCGCCAGTACAAGTTGGATTTCCAGCAAGGACATGCCAATGCCGATGCAGGCACGCGGACCGGCCGAAAAGGGCAGATAGGCATAAGAATGCCGCCCTTCGCTGCGGGCGGGGCTAAAGCGGTCGGGGTCGAAGCATTCGGGATCGGACCACCAATCGCGATGGCGGTGCAGGGTGTAGGGGAGGATCACCACGTAGGCGCCTGCCGGGATGCGAAACCCCCCAAATTCGGCTTCCTCCTCGGCCCGTCGCGACAGCCCCCACACCGGCGGATAGAGCCGCAGCGATTCTTGCACCACTTGTTTGAGAAACGGCAGTTGCGGCAAATCGGCGGCATTCGCCGCACGGCCGTTCAGCACATCGTTTAATTCTGCCACCAGACGTTGCTCAACACTGGGGTGTTGGGCGAGCAGATAGAAGGTCCAGTCGAGTGCGGTGGCGGAGGTCTCGTGACCTGCGAGGAGCAAGGTAATGGCTTCGTCGCGGATTTGTGGATCCGGCATGGGTGCGTCGTGTTCGTCGCGGGCGGCGAGCAACAGGCCCAACAGGTCTTGGCGGGCCACGCTGCTGCCACGGCGATCGCGGATTAACCCATAGACGATGCCATCTAGCAGCGCCAGTTGGCGGCGAAAACGTCGATTGCTAGGCACCGGCAACCACGACCAGAGGGTCAGCAGGGCCGCCATGGTTTTGGGATTGGTGTTGGTTTGTGCCAGCAGTGCCGCCACTTCTTCCGCGTGTTGTTCGATGGCCGCGCCGAACAGCGTTTCGCCCACAATACGGAACGTGAGCCGCCCCATTTCACGGTCTAGTGCAAAGGGCGTCTGCGCGGGGCGGGCACGCCAACGGGCCGCGAGATCCGCGGTGGCACGATTAATCGCTTCATCAAAACCATTGACGATGCGGCTGTGAAACATCGGCTGCATCAGGCGCCGCTGTCGCGCCCAAAAGTCGCCGTCGCTAGTGACTAATCCCTCGCCCATGGTTTGGCGCAGCACTCGGTAATCGATGTTGCGCTTGGTGAATTCGGGCCACGCACGGGTGAGTACCTGCCGCACATCGTCGGGGTTATTCAGCAGGTACATGTCCATGTAGCCGCGCCAGCGCAGGACATCACCGTAGCGCGGCAAAATCGCCTGAAAATAGGTGGCCGGATTACGGCCATAGGCGCGCAGGCTCGCGAGGCGTCCAGGGCCCGGCGGTAGCGGCGCCAAGGCAGCGGTGCTGCTCATGTCACGCCGCAGCGCTGGGACGGGCTTTCAGCGCGCTGTGCCAGGCCTGCGTTGCGGGGTGGTCGGCCGGGATACTGCGTTCTATCCACGCATGAAAATCGACTGCGCACCAAGCGGTGATGTCGGCCATGCTCAGCGCATCGCCCACCAAATAGGGCGTGCGCTGCAGGCGTTCTTCTAGCCAATCATAAAAGCGCCCGATGGTTTGATGCCCACGTTGCACCAGCCCAGGGATGGCGGGGATGGGCTGACCACCGCTGCCGGGAATACTGCGTTCAGCAAATTGGGGATGCTGGTTCCGGAAGACTTCGGAGCCGCTGATCATGCCGTCAAATTCGGCCCGCCGTTGCAGGCTCTCGACGAGCGCCCGCTCGGTTGCGGTGCGCCCCAGTAACGGCTGCCAGGGATAGAGTTCTTCGAGGTAGCGACAAATCGCCATGACCTCGTCGATACAGGTGCCGTCGTCGAGTTCCAAGGTGGGGAGTAGCCCACGGGGATTGATGGCAAGGAAGGCTGGAGTGAGGTTTTCGCCCGCCAAAATATTGAGCTCTATCCGCGGCAATTCGAGGCCTTTTTCAGCCATAAAAATGCGAAGTCGCCGGGGGTTGGGCGCCATAGCGCAGTCGTAGAGTTGCATGGTTTTTTCCTGAGTTAGGCCTAACGGAAAGCCGGCATGACTTCTTCGGCAAAAAGTTGCAGGTGTTCGTCCATTTTGGCTTCGGGGTAGCCCGGCGGCACGGTCCAAGTGTAGTAACGCTCGATGCCGGTCGCCTCCACATAAGCTGCGATGGCGTCGATGGCGGCCTGCGGCGTGAGGATCTGCAGGATGCCCATTTCGACCAGTTGGGCCGGAGATTCCACGGCTGGGAAGAGCGCTTGGCCCGCTTCGCCTAGCCATTTGTTGTACATCTCGATTTGATACAAAACATGCGGCCCGAGGTCCACCAGCGTTTTGGCCGGATTTTTAGACACCACCAACCAGAAATGCCCGCCGATGGCGCGGCCCGGTCCGGCGTGACCCAGACGTGCGCGTTCGTCTCGATAAATCTTCAGCATCTCGCCCATTTCGCCGGTGCCGAGATAACCATCGCCAATGCGCGCGGCGCGTTTGGCCGAGGCCGGTGCGAAGCCGCCGATCCATAACGGCGGCGGCGTCTGCACGGGCATGGGGGCTAACTTCGCGCCTTCGATCTGAAAATGCTGGCCGTGATAGTCCACGGTCTCCCCACGCCACAGGGCCCGGATGATCTCCAGCCCTTCATCCATGCGCGCGCCGCGGTCCTGGGGCCGTAAGCCCAGACCTTTAAATTCCTGTGGCCGGTAGCCCACGCCCACGCCCAGTTCAAAGCGGCCGTTGGAGAGAATGTCGATGGTGGCGGCGTCTTCTGCGACGCGCACCGGGTGATAGAGCGGCAACAACAGCACGCTCGTGCCGATGCGAATCCGCGTGGTGCGCGCGGCAACCGCCGCACACAGCGGCAAGATTGAAGGGGCATGGCCGTCTTCGCAAAAATGATGTTCGGTCAGCCATACATCGTCGTAACCGATAGTCTCGGCCCACGCAATTTGCCGTAGCGTCTGGGCATAGAGTTCCGGATAGGGGCGCGCCCACTGGGCGGGGTTGCGCAGTGAATACCAAAGGCCAAATCCGAGGCGGGGTTTGCTCATGCGGGGCTTCCTTGTGCTGTGCCCGCAGTGCGCGGGGTAATGATCATGGGCATGCCGTATTTAGGCGAGAGAGTCACCTTGGCCACCGTTTCAATGCGTCGCCCGGGTGCGACGGCCAAATGGAAGCGTGGCAGTAAATTGGCGAGTACCAGCTGAATTTCCAACATCGCCATGCCCGCGCCGATACAAGTGCGTGGCCCCGCTGCAAACGGCAGGTAACTGTAAGAATGACGCGATTGCCCGCTGCTGGGGTCAAAACGTTCGGGGTCAAAACGTTCGGATTCGGGCCAGAATTCGGGGTGTCGGTGCAGGGTGAACGGCAGCATGATGAGGTAGGCGCCGGCCGGTACGTGATGACCCTGAAAAACTTCTGCCTGATGCGAGCGGCGCGCAATCGCCCACACGGGTGGCAGGATGCGCAGCGACTCTTGAACGACCTGCTTGAGGTAGGGCAACTGTGCTAAGTCAGCACTGGTAGCGGGGCGCCCTGCTAAGACCCGGGCTAATTCTGCGAGCAACTTAGCTTCCACCTCCCGATGTTGGGTGAGCAGATAGAAAGTCCAGGCCAGCGCATTAGAGGAAGTTTCGTGGCCGGCCAGCAACAGCGTGACCACTTCATCGCGAATTTGCTGCTCGCTCATCCCGGCGCCCGATTCTTCGTCGCGGGCCGCGAGGAGACGATCCAGAATGTCCTCGCCTTGCGCACCGCTGGCGCGGCGCCCGTTGATGAGTCCAAAAACCACCCGATCGAGTCTCGCGATCGCCAACCGCAGCTGGCGGCGGTGGCGCGTTGGTAGCCACGGCGCGAGCACCAAGAGCAGCGAGCGCAGTTCGTGAGTGGGCACGTTGATCACTTCGAGCACTTCGGAGATTTCTGCCGCGTGCTGCTCGATGTCCGTGCCGAACAGCGTGGTACCCACGATTTCGAAGGCCAACTTGCCCATTTCGCGCTCAACCATCACCACTTGGCCCGCCGGCAAGGTCGACCAGCGCTCGGCCAGCGCGTTGGTGAGCCGGTTGATGGGTTCATCGAAGGGATGAATGGCGCGGTTGTGAAACATGGGTTGCATGAGCTTGCGCTGATGTGCCCACGGCGCGCCGTCGTTCGTGACCAATCCGCGGCCCAAGGATGCGGCGAGAATGCGGTAGTCGATGGTGTCTTTGGAAAACCGCGCAGAGGGCGCGCTCAGGATGCGTTTAACGTCTTCGGGATGGTTGATGACGTAGATGTCTAGGAGCGCGCGCCAATGGACCACATCACCGTAGCGTTCGACCAAATGTTGGAAGAAGCGTGGCTGGTCGCGCTGGTAGGCACGCAGGCCATACATCCAGGGCGTGACCGGGGCGGCAGGAGCGAGGTCGGGGGTCATGGGTAGGTACATGAGAAATTCTCCCAAAGCGATGATTGGCCGTGCTCGCGGGCCACGCCTGCGGTGTCAGTCAGTCAAAAAGATAACGCAGGCTGACGTGCAGACGCCACTTTTAAATACGCGATTAAATAGGCGATCCCTCATCGGCCCCGGCACCGATCCCGGGGCCGACCCACAAAGCCCCGTGCATATGCCAAAAAAAGCCATCTTCAACGCTTAAGGTGCGGCGCCGGTGGTGCTCGGTGTTCGTCGACACCGCCGGAGCTGAGCCCGCAGGGGTCGTGCGCGCGCCAAGGCCGAGGCCACGGCGTGTAGGATCTGCATGGACGGCGTGTTAAGCGACATGCATCGCAAAACTCCGCTGCGCTTGCGGGCTGCTGCGGCGAGACGAATCGCTCGCGGGCGGTAGTGGCTGGCAAGAACTCGCTGCCGGCCAGCCACGCGAACAACCACCGGGAGTGCCAATCCTCGGGCGAAGACCGGGCTGAATGCCTGCTTTCAATGCGCTGCGAAAACAACGCCAGCTGGTGGCTTTGAATTTTCTAGCCGCGACGACGGCCTCGCGGCGCCCGCCGAAAATCTGCGGGGTCGAGCAGATGGAGCACCAGACCCAGTCCGGTGTCCGTGCCACGGTCGATCCTCTGTGCCTGATCAGCAAGCAGTTTATCGGTTGCGCCAAGCCACCTGACCGACCTCAGCGCTCGCGAAGAACGCGTATCGAAATTGGCCGTCGCGGCGAGGTTCAACAGCGTCCCGCAGCGGACGCAAGGCCCGCCCAGTTGGACCACCACCGCCGCCAAACAGCGGAGTTTTAGGGGACGAGCCCGGTCTTGGACTCTATCTGCCGCCGCGGGGCCGACGCGCCGGGTGCTGCGACGAGCCGCGAACGCCGGGCCCGAAAGGACTTGCGGCGGTTGGCAGCGAATCCGGCCGTGCCAGCAAATATCACACGCGCGGCCCCATGCTAGACTCCCGCGCCATGCTGCCATTTCCGTCCATCAACCCCATCGCCCTCCAGTTAGGGCCCATCGCCATCCACTGGTATGGACTGGCCTACCTCACCGGTATTGGGTCTTGTTGGTGGTTGCTGGCTAGGCGCGCCCAGGCCTCTGGGGCTGGTGCGTGGTCCCCCAATGCGCTGGCTGATCTCATTTTTTACGCCGCCATCGGCGGGGTGTTGGGCGGGCGGCTAGGCTATGTGCTGTTTTATAATTTCGGCGAATATCTGGCTAATCCCTGGGAACTCTTAGCGGTTTGGCGCGGTGGGATGTCCTTCCACGGGGGGCTGCTGGGTGGTGCGGCGGGGCTGTGGTGGTTTACCCGTGCAGACCATCGCAGCTTTCTCGCAACCACCGATTTTTTTCTGCCGGTGGTCCCTATCGGGCTCGGCTTGGGACGGCTCGCTAATTTCGTCAATCAAGAACTGTGGGGGGCGCCCACGCAGTTGCCTTGGGGGGTGCTATTTACCGCGCCGCTGGCCGGTGGCGTGCCACGACATCCCTCCCAGCTGTATGAAGCCCTCCTCGAAGGACTGCTGCTCTACGGCCTGCTGGCGTGGTTTCGACGCCGCTCGCCGCGGGTGGGTGCGGTCACGGGCGTCTTTCTGCTGGCCTACGCGGTGTGCCGTTTCGCGGTGGAATTTTTCCGCGAGCCGGATGCACATTTGGGCTATTTGTGGGGCGGTTGGCTGACCCTAGGACAAGTGCTCTGCCTGCCGATGTTTCTGCTAGGCGTAGGCCTGCTGTGCTGGGCACCTGGCCGGCGTGAACCGGGGGTGGGGCGGTGAAGCAATATCTGGATCTCATGCGTCAAGTGCTAGAGCAAGGCGTGGCCAAAAACGATCGCACCGGCACCGGCACGCTCAGTGTGTTTGGTCACCAGTTGCGCTTTGATTTGGCGGCAGGTTTCCCTTTGCTGACGACGAAGAAGGTGCACCTAAAGTCCATCATCTACGAGCTGCTGTGGTTTCTGCGTGGCGAATCGAACGTGCGCTATCTGCGGGAGAATGGCGTGACAATCTGGGATGAATGGGCTGACGCCGAGGGCGAGCTTGGGCCTGTTTACGGGGTGCAATGGCGGCACTGGCGGGCTGCCGACGGCCAGTTGATTGACCAAGTCAGCAGCCTGATCGCCGGGATCAAGCGCGATCCGGATTCTCGTCGTCACCTCTTAAGCGCTTGGAACGTCGCTGAATTGCCGGCGATGGCGTTGGCCCCCTGTCATGTGATGTGTCAGTTCTACGTGGCGCAAGGTCGGCTGTCTTGTCAGCTGTACCAACGCAGCGCCGACATTTTTTTGGGCGTGCCCTTCAATATTGCCTCCTATGCGCTGTTAACCCTCATGATCGCGCAAGTTTGTGGCCTGCAGCCCGGAGATTTTGTGCACACGCTGGGGGACGCCCACCTCTACCAGAATCATCTTGAGCAAACCAAGATCCAGCTCGCGCGCACGCCCCGTGCGTTGCCCCAGTTGCGGCTCAATCCCGCTGTGCAGTCCATCGACGACTTCTGCTACGCAGATTTCGATCTCATCGGCTATGAGCCTTGGCCGGGTATTGCGGCGCCCATTGCGGTGTAGCCGGGATTTTCGAGATGCGTGTGAATATCGTGGTGGCACTGGATCGGCAAGGTGTGATTGGCCGGGACGGCGGCTTGCCTTGGCGTTTGGCGGCCGATTTACGCCGCTTTCGAACCATCACCTTGGGTCATCCGGTGGTGATGGGACGCCGCACGCATGAGTCGATCGGACGGGCGTTGCCGGGTCGGCTCAATATCGTGCTGAGTCGCACGCCGAGTTTCCAAGCGCGCGGCTGCGTGGTGGTCGAAACATTTCAGGCCGCCCTGGCAGTGTGCTGCGCGATGGAAGAAATAATGGTGGTTGGTGGCGCTAGTGTGTACGCCGCAGCACTGCCCATCGCCCAGCGTTTGTTTGTGACGGAGGTCGACACCACGGCGGTGGGCGACGTGTGCTTCCCCAGTTTTGATCGCAACGACTGGCTGGAAGTGAGTCGTGAAGCTCAGCCGGCTGATGAATCAAACGAGCATGCCTGCAGTTTCGTGGTGCTGGAGCGGGCCGCGGGCCTCAGCTGTCCGGCGCGAAACCCGACCTAGGACGCTGCCGCTGCCGTGCCGCGCACCTGAAATCGTGCGCCGGACTCGACGCACCAAGCGCTGAGTTCACCGCCCCACACGGCCCCGGTATCGAGGGGCACGACGTTATAACGCTGTTCTTCTTCAGCGCTCAGACGCAGCGTTGACCAATGTCCAAAAACCACCCGATGCGGCTGGCTGACCCGTGCTGGCACCGCGAACCAAGGCATGAGCTTTGGCGCATGGTCCAAGGGTGAACCCTTCGCGCGGAGATCGAGTTCGCCTTTGCGGCTGACGAAGCGGATGCGGGTAAAGCCGTTCACGATATAGCGCCACCGCGCGGCGCCTGTGAGGTCTGGCTTCCAACGATTGGGTAAATCGCCGTACATGTCCGCTAAGAGTTCGCGCACGGCGGGCCCTTGCAGCTGTGCCTGCGCTTCGCGCGCCAGCACTTGCGCCTGCGCCAACGACCATTGCGGTGGCAGTCCGGCGTGGACCATCGTTAAGCCCAACTGTTCGTCGCGATGGAGCAGTGGTTGTTGGCGCAACCATTCCATTAATTCATCACGATCGGGTGCGTTGAGCACCTCGCTCAGCGTATCGCGGCGCCGTTGCTTGACCTGATCGACGTAGTGGCGAGCCAATAAATGCAGATCGTGGTTGCCCAATACCAAGGTTGCCGCACTGCCTAGCGTTTTGACAAATCGTAAGACCGCGAGTGAATTGGGGCCGCGGTTGACTAAATCGCCGGTCAGCCAGAGCCGATCCCGCGCAGGGTCGAATTGAGTCTGCGCCAGCAGGCTCATGAGTTCTGCAAAACAGCCCTGCACATCACCGACGATGTACGTGGACCCTTGGCGACTGTGGGTTGATGGGCTCAATGCAGCGAATGAGGAACGGTTAAGCGAAAAGGGAGAATTTCCGCATCGAAACTAACCCCGTCCTCGCCGAGCATTTGATACGAGCCTTCCATTCTCCCCATCGGCGTTTCCAGAATAGCGCCGCTGGTGTACTGGAAAGATTCGCCAGGCACCAAAATGGGTTGCTGGCCGATCACGCCCTCGCCACGAACTTCCTGTACCTGGCCCAGCGCATCGGTGATCACCCAGTGCCGGGAGAGCAATTGGGCGGTGACATCACCGGTGTTTTCAATGGTGATGGTGTAGGCAAACACATAACGCTTGCGGGCGGGTTCTGACTGATCGGCCATGAAGGCGGTAACGGCAACAACTTTGATACGGTGCATTTTACTCATCACGATGATCTGTGCGCGGGGAAATAGGCAATCCCATGACTTTAGAGAAACCCAACAGTGGGGTAAAGCAGGCATCAAGCTTTGGTCCCCGTGGGCCAAGCCGGGGCAACCTCCAGACGCCGTAACGCTAGCGCTTCGGTTAAATGATCTTGCGAGATACGCGGGCATTCGGCCACGTCTGCAATGGTTCTCGCGAGTTTCATCAAGCGATGGTAGGTGCGCGGATTCAGCCGGTAATGTTCAAAAGCGTGGGCGAGAAATTTCTCGGTTGGACGATCCAGCGGGGCATGGATAGTGAGCTCGCTCACCGATAAGTGATGATTGATTTTTCCCTGACGGGCCCACTGGCGAACACGGGCCGCCAGCGTGCGTTCCCGCACGCTGGCGCTGGACTCCAGCCCGGCGGTTACGGCGCTACTCAGCCAGTTACGTTCTCTGGCGACCTCGATCTGGATGTCGATGCGGTCTAGCAGTGGCCCAGAGACGCGAGCGTGATAGTGCCTCACTTGTTCTGGTGTACAGCGACAGCTGGCGCCCGGATCGCCGTGATAACCACAAGGGCAGGGATTCATGGCCGCGACCAGTTGGAAGGTGGCGGGGAAATCAACCGTGCCGGCGGCCCGCGAAATGGTGACGTGCCCCGTTTCTAACGGTTCCCTCAAGACATCTAGGACGCGCCGGCCAAATTCGGGCAATTCGTCTAGAAACAAAATTCCCCGGTGGGCGAGAGACGCCTCGCCGGGCCGTGGGGTTGAACCCCCGCCGACTAAGGCGGGGGCGGAACTGGTGTGGTGAGGGGCGCGAAAGGGGCGAACCAACCAATGTTCCTCTGCGCGCTGTACACCGGCAATGGAGTGAATGGCGGCGACTTCGTAGGCTTCTTCATCATCGAGAGGGGCTAGCAGATGGGCGAGGCGTGTTGCCAGCATGGTTTTGCCGGTACCCGGAGGCCCGTAAAATAAAATATTGTGACCACCCGCCGCCGCAATTTCGAGGGCGCGTTTGGCGAAATATTGGCCTCTCACTTCGCTTAGGCAAAGCCGGTTTGTGAGCGCTGGACGCTCGCTGGACGGGGTGGCTGTTGCCCACGTTAAAAGCTTGGTTTGTTTCAGATGGCTGCAGAGGGCGCTGAGTGTGGGTGCTGGCAGCACACGGGCGTTGCGCACGCGCGTGGCCTCCAAAGCGTTATCAGGGGCAACGATCAAGCTCCGTGAGGCTAACTGACAGGCGCGGGCAGCTGGCATGACGCCGCGCACATGACGCAACTCGCCGGTGAGGGCTAGTTCTGCCACCGCCTCAAACTCGGCCAGCGGCTCGTGTGGAATTTGCACCGACGCGGCCAAAATACCCAGCGCAATGGCGAGGTCGTAGCGGGTTCCTTCTTTGGGTAGATCGCCCGGCGCCAGATTGACGGTGATCCGCCGGGTTGGAAACTCGAACCCCGAACTCAGAATGGCGGAGCGCACGCGCTCTTTGCTTTCGCGCACCGCGGTTTCTGGCAATCCAACAAGATTAAAAGCGGGCAGCCCGTTGGTGAGGTGAGTTTCAATTCTCACCAACGGTGCCGAGATACCGAGCTGGGCCCGGCTATAGGCGATGGCAACGATCATGGCAGACTCCTTGTCGGCATGGGCCGTCGCGCTTTCCTGCGCGGCGTGGGCAAAATATAGCGTGTTTCCCGCTTTCCTCCGATATTTTTTTTAGGCCAACCGGTGAGACGCTCAGCGTTGCCCTTGTTCCATGAGCGCCAGCGTGGCTTCCAACTGTTCTAATTTTTCACGGGTCCGCGACAGTAGCGCCGACTGCGCGTCAAATTCTTCGCGAGTCACTAGGTTCATGCGCGCGAGCCCTGAGTTGAGCGCAGAGGAGAACAAGGATTTTATTTCATCTCGGTTGGCGGAATGGTTTTGGCCCAACACGCTTGTCAGTTGTTCCATCAGGCGATCGAGTAGTTCGGTCTTGAAGTTCATGGGGCGGTGTTCTCTCGAGGTTTTACGACGATATAGGACGCAACGGTTAGCTTTCGCATTATTTTAGGGCGTCCGATGATTACGGCGAGTCGCAACTGAGCACGTTTCCTTTTTGAGTCTCGTTTGCTGGCCCTGCAGTTTGAAAAATCCGCCACGTTTCAGCCATCAGCCAGCTCAGATGACCCGCTGGCACGCTAGATGCTTGACTGGAAATGCTGAGTAAGCCCTGCAGCCGAAACTAAGTTTTGATTTTCTTAAAAACCGTTGCGCCGCTGACCTTGCGATATATTACGTCACAGATGCACAGGGGAGGCGACACTTTAAGAGGGTCGAGTGGCTGACGGCGCTTACCCTGCGGGGTTCCCTAAGTGAGTTTGAGCGACCTCTGAATAACTCGAGGCGCCTTGAGAAAAACCGTAAGACGAACGATTCACCAGAATCCGGAGTGAGACCATGAAGCTTGTGACTGCAATCATTAAACCTTTCAAATTGGACGACGCCAGGGAGGCTTTGTCGGATATTGGAGTCCAAGGCCTTACCGTCACTGAAGTGAAAGGTTTCGGCCGACAGAAAGGCCATACGGAACTGTATCGGGGCGCTGAATACGTTGTCGATTTTTTACCCAAATCCAAACTAGAGGTAGCCGTCGCTGACGACAAGGTCGACGAGGTGATTGAGGCCATCGCCAAGGCGACCAACACCGGCAAGATTGGCGACGGGAAAATTTTTGTCACAGAACTGACCAACGTCATGAGAATCCGTACGGGCGAAACGGGCATCGACGCTTTGTAAAGACTGCCGGGTTCGGCCCTGCGAATAACCGCCCGGTGTCACCGACGCCGGGCGTGGCGAGCGCGCCGCAGACCTATCGCTGTCAGGTGAGGCAGGCCGTCAATGGGCCCCTCAAAAATCCCTATTTTGGGGCGTCGCCGGCTGGGCGCGCGCCATTTGAGGGCTGGTGTTGTTTATCCCCACCGTAAAATTTTTCTCTTAGGGCATTTCCCGCCCTAAAATCGCTGGATTTTTGCTGGCACAAAATCTGCTAACGCAGAAAAAGGCAAATGATGTTGCCTGCCACCATTCCGATCCCGCTTTGTGAAGGAGAACACCCTCGTGCGCATGTCAGGCAAATTTATTCTGGCGATGCCCAGCCTTGCCGTTTGCGGCGCCCAAGCCGCTGATGGCGCCAACAGTGGCAACGCAGCTTGGCTCATCGTCGCCACGGCGCTCGTGCTTTTCATGACTTTGCCGGGCTTGGCTTTTTTCTACGGTGGACTAGTTCGCAGCAAAAACGCCCTGTCGATTTTGATGCAATGCTTCGCCATCACCTGCGTTGTGTCTTTGTTGTGGTTTGTTTGCGGTTACGAACTGGCCTTCGGTGACGGCGGTTCGCTCAATGCTTTCATTGGTGGCGGTAGCCTCTGGCTGGCCGACGTCGGCCGCGACTCGCTGACTGGAGATATCCCCGAGAGCGTTTTTCTAATGTTTCAAATGACTTTCGCGGTCATTACGCCGGCGCTGATCATTGGCGCGTATGCGGAGCGAGTTAAATTTCTGGCCGTGATTTTATTCTCGGCACTGTGGTTCTTGTTGGCTTATGTGCCCGTGTGCCACTGGGTTTGGGGCGGCGGATGGTTGGCCAAGATGGGCGTTCTGGACTTTGCTGGCGGCATCGTGGTCCACGTCAACGCGGGTGTTGCGGCGTTGGTTGCAGCCTTGGTCGTTGGGCGCCGCAAAGGTTTCCCAGAAAGTGCCATGCCGCCGCATAACATGACCCTAACCGTCGGGGGTGCCTCCATGTTGTGGGTGGGTTGGTTCGGTTTTAATGCCGGCAGCGCCTTGGCGGCGAATGGGAGCGCCGGTATGGCGATGCTCGCGACCCACCTGGCGGCAGCCGGTGGGGCGTTGTCATGGGTTGCCATCGAATGGCGACGCTACGGCAAGCCGAGCGTGTTGGGTATCGTCACCGGGATGGTCGCCGGCTTGGGCACCGTGACCGCAGCGGCCGGTTTCATCGCCCCGTGGGCGGCGGTAACGATTGGTCTGCTCGCCGGCGGTTTCTGTTATGTGGCCACCCATTACGTGAAGCGGGTTTTGAAGATTGACGACTCGTTGGATGTTTTCCCCGTGCACGGGATCGGTGGCATCTTGGGCACGCTGCTGACTGGGGTATTCGTTTCGGCGTCTCTCGGCGGTAGCGGCTTGGTGGCGGATCGCAGCATGGCCTATCAAGTCTATGTCCAAGCGCTCGCCGTGTTGGCCACGGCCGCTTGGAGCGGCGGGGTGACTTTCATCCTCTTTAAACTGCTAGGAGCGACGGTGGGTGTGCGCGTGACCACCGAGCAAGAAATGGAAGGGCTCGACTTAGCTGAGCACGGCGAGCGAGCGTACATCATCTAAGTCGAGGCGCGCCGGACTACAGCGTTTTATGGGTACCGTCGCACTGGGCGCCGCGCTTGCTCTGCTTGCAAGCGCACAGCCACATCGTTTGTGGCTGCTCAATTTTGAGCGCTTGTGGCGTGAAGGCGGTACCCTTGTGGGACCCATCGCAGAAAGGCTGCTTTTGGGAGAGGCCGCAGGAACACCACCAATATTGGCCCGGCTCGAGGTCGACTTTAATGGGTGAGTTCTGACTGGCAGTGGGTTGGGTCACGGCGTTACTCCTGTTAGTGATGAATGGCTTGAAGGCCCCGGCGCGGGGCGATGAACTTTCAAAGGGCCTGATAGCTGCCTACAATAGCGACGCCTACTGGCACGCTCAAGAACTTCGTGATTCCTGCGGTGCCTAGTGTGGCCAACGGTATGTCCCATTCAGCTAGGCAAAGGCATTTCTATCATCATGGCTGACGTCAAACTGGTCGACAAATTGCTGCTGAAATCGCTGGTGCCAGCCAGTTCCTTGAACATCGAAAATTTCCAAGAGCTCGCAGGTAAGGCCTTCATCGAAGAAGTGCCGATAGGAAAGATGATATTCAATCTCGGCGAGACTGATCGTAAGACCATCTATCTCCTCGAAGGGGAAATCGTGCTGACCGATGCCGCCGGCAAATCTATTTTGATGACCGAGGGTACAGCTGCTGCTAAGCATCCCCTCGCCAACGCGCAGCCACGAGCACTCAGCGCTAAAGCCCGCACCGATTGCAAAATTACGCGCATTGATAGCGATCTTCTGGATATTCTCCTGACGTGGGACCAACTCTCCGGCATTGAGGTCAGCGAAATTGACGCGATCGGCCGCCATGATGGTGATACCGATTGGATGACGCGAATTCTGCAATCCAAAGCGTTTCTGCAGATCCCCCCGGCCAATATCCAAACCATGTTCATGCGCATGCAGGAAGTGTCGAAACAAGCGGGAGAGGCGGTGGTTCGGCAGGGCGAGGACGGCGATTTCTACTACATCATCAAAGAGGGGCGCGCCAAAGTGTCGCGGACCTCGAAAACGGGCGCCCAGCTGACCTTGGCTACCCTCCGCGACGGCGATGCTTTTGGTGAGGAGGCGCTGATCTCTGAAACCAAGCGCAACGCCACGGTCGTCATGGAGACTGACGGGTTTCTGATGCGGTTGGCGAAAGAAGACTTTAACGCCTTGCTTAAAGAGCCGCTGATCAACTGGCTAGAACCGCAGGCCGCCCAACAGAAAATTCAAGCAGGCGGGCAATGGCTGGACGTTCGACTGGAAAGCGAACGGGTGAACTCCGCGGTGCCGAACAGCCTTAACATTCCACTTTTTATGCTGCGTCTGAAAGTAGACACGCTCAATCCCAATATGCGCTATGTCATTTGCTGCGAAACCGGTCGGCGTAGTTCCGCGGCGGCCTTTCTCCTGAATGAACGTGGCTTTGAAACCTATGTCCTGCGCGGCGGGTTGGGCGCGCGCATCGTTTAAGTAACGCATCGACGCCACTAAGCTTTTCTCTATGTCGCTGCCGCTCAAGCACTGCTACGTCATTGGCTCGCCTATTGCGCATAGTCGCTCTCCGCTCATTCATCGGCTATTTGCCGAGCAGTTTGACCTCGCCCTGCGTTACGAAAAAAAGGAGGTCCAACCGGGCACCTTATTAGAGACCCTCGACACCTTTCGCCAACTGGGTGCGAGCGGTATCAACGTCACGGTGCCGCTGAAGGAAGAAGCCTACCAACTGGCGCACTACCGACATCCCCGCGCGCAGGCGGCGGGTGCGGCGAACACGCTGTGGTTCGACGAGTCGGGGGCGCTGCAAGCCGATAACACCGATGGCGTGGGCCTGGTGCGCGATCTCGCTTTCCTCGATATTGATTTCACTCAAGCGCGGATTTTAGTGCTCGGCGCCGGTGGTGCGGCACGCGGCATTTTGCCGGAATTAGCCCGCCACAATCGGCATCGCATCACGGTGGCTAATCGTAGCCTCGCGCGGGCCGCGGCGCTGCCACTAGCGGGCGATTTTGAGCTGTTAGCGCTGGACACGGCGTATCCTCAACCCTTCGATCTGGTGATCAACGCAACCTCTGCGAGTTTGACGGCCCAAGCAGCCCCGACATTCTCGGCGACGGCGGTTGGCCCTGAGACCTGCTGTTATGACTTGAGCTACGCCCACGGCGACACGTTGTTTCTGGCGTGGGCAAGGACGCGTGGCGTCACACTATGCTATGACGGTTTGGGCATGCTGGTAGAACAAGCAGCGGAAGCGTTTCGTCTGTGGCATGCACGGGCACCACAGACTCGTTCGATAGTGACGGCGTTGCGCCACCGGCTATAGCGCCCTGCGTGAGGGCGGGGCTTGGGAGTCCCCTCGTCACGTCAACCCTAGACTGCTCTCGCGCCTCAACGACCCCGCCGCGCAACCCAAATTTCGGCCAGTTTCAAATAATTGGCCACGGAAATTTCTTCTGGACGTAGCGTGGACCCAATGGCTAAACCGCTGAGCTCTTCGCTACTGAATTCTTTGCCCAAGGTGTGCCGGATCATTTTCCGCCGTTGCGAAAAAGCGACTTGAGTGACTCGACCGAGCGCGTCTCTGAGTGAGGCAGACGGCACGTTGGGCTTGGGTGTCAGACGCACGAGGCTCGAAACAATCGAGGGCGCGGGCTGAAAGCTGCCGGGGTCCACGTCAAACAACAGATCAGCCGTGCAAACGGATTGGCAGGCAATGGTGAGACGGCCATAGTCCGCGCAGCGGGGAGCCGCTGCGAGCCTTAGTGCCACCTCTCTTTGGAGCATCAAATGCATGTCTTCAATGAACTCAGCATAAGAGAGCAAATGCAGGAGTAGCGGGCTGGATATGTTGTAGGGCAAATTTCCGACGATGCGCAGCTTGCGTTCCGCTGGCTCTGCGGGCCGAAAATCATAGGTCAGCGCATCGCCCTGCACCAATTTAAAACCGGGGTAGTGGCCCAGTTTGGTCGTCAACGAGGCGATCAAATCGTGGTCGATTTCGACCGCCGTCAACTGGGCGCCGCCCCGTAGCAGGGGGCTGGTTAGCGCCCCGGATCCGGGGCCAATTTCGATCAGATTGTCCTCTGGCCTGGCCGCAACGCAGTCGATGATTTCTGCAATCACCGAGGTATCGATTAAGAAATTTTGACCAAAGCGGCGTTTGGCGTGCGGTTGGTCACGTGCTGTGCTCATGACGAGTGTGTCGGTGCGTCGCGTTGCGTCGCTAGCGCGAGGGCGAGCTTGAAGGCGGCCTTAAGACTCGCTGCGTTTGCCTGCCCGCTGCCCGCGAGATCGAGCGCGGTGCCGTGGTCCACCGAGGTCCGGATGAATGGCAAACCCAAAGTGACGTTAACGGCGTTGCCAAATCCGAGCGCTTTTAAGGCCGCCAAACCCTGATCGTGATACATGGCGAGCACGGCGTCTGTGCGCGCAAGCGAGTGGGGAGTGAACGCTGTATCGGCAGGTAGGGGGCCTTCGACGACGATGCCGGCCGAACGCGCCCAGTCGATGGCGGGCTCAATGTGGTCTATTTCTTCGCGTCCCATATGTCCGCCTTCGCCTGCATGGGGATTGAGTCCGCACACACTGAGGCGTGGGTTAAGCACGCCAAATTGTTTTCTCAGGGCGTCGGCTACCACTTCGATGGCGAAGGACACGCTGCGTTGTGTAATGCACTGGGGAACTAGGGCCAGCGGCACATGGGTGGTGACCAATGCGACCCGCAAGGTGGGGGTGGCCAGCATCATGACCGTCTTCACGCCGCCGGCGGCTGCGGCAAGGTACTCGGTATGTCCAGAGAATGGAAAACCCGCCTCGTTGATTATCGCTTTGTGTACCGGCCCGGTGACCATGGCGTCAAACTCGCCGCTTAGGCAGCCGGCGATAGCGCGGTCCAAGCAGTCCAATACGTAGCGGCTATTGTCGACTTCTAGAATGCCGGCCGTACTGGGTTTGGCCAGTGGGATGGGGATCACACCAAAGTGGCCCGCGCGATGGCTTTTGAACTCTGGGTTGAACGTTGAAATATCCGCGGCGATGCCCAGCGCTTGCGCCCGCTGCGCGAGCAGGTCGGGGTTAGCTATCCACGCCACTTTGGCCTTGAGACCGCGGGCGCCCAACATGAGCGCAATGTCTGGCCCGATCCCGGCTGGTTCACCGGGGGTGATCGCGATAGTCGGAAAGGGCTTATTTCTCGGGGCGGATTTCAACATAGGCTTCATCGCGCAGACGACGCTGCCAGTCCTCGAAAGCCTCTGCGCGTTTTCGGTCCATCACGGATTGTCTCGCCTGCAAGCGCAGGACTTCGTCGGTGCCATCGTATTTGCGGCGCTCTAACACTTCCAGAATGTGCCAGCCAAATTCGGAGCGCAATGGCGCGCTAAGTTCGCCCACCTCGGTCGCCACCATGACCTCTTCGAACTCGGGCACCATCTGACCATGGCTCACCCAACCCAGATCGCCGCCCAGTAATGCCGAGCCACGGTCGTCAGAATGGGTTTTAGCGATCGCCGCAAAATCATCGCCGCTTTCGATCCGCTGGCGAAGTTGTTTCAGGCGGCTGATGGCGTCTTCGTCGGTGACGAGATCGCTTAACGCAACAAGGATGTGCCGAGCGTGGCTTTGCTCGACCATTAACGCTTCGCCAGCCCGCCGGCCGCTCAGTTTGATCACGTGATAGCCGGTAGAACTCGTGATGACGTCGCTGATTTGATTGATGGCGTAGCCACGCACGACATCGCCGAATAACGAGGGGATCTCAGTGGCTTTTCGCCACCCCAGATCACCGCCGTCCAAGGCATCCTGTCCATCTGACATCGCGATCGCCACTTGGTTGAAATCCTCCCCGCCTTTCACCCGGGCCAGTGCTTCGTCGGCTTTCGCGCGCGCTGCGCGTTGTTCGGTGTCGGTGGCACCCGAGGGAATGGCAATGAGGATGTGCGAGATCTTGAGTTCAGCCTCGTTTTGGAGCTGCCCGTTACGGTTGCTGATGTAGTTCTCAACCTCTCGGTCAGTGACTTGAACCCGTTTGTCGACTTCCTCTCGGCGCAGCCTCGCCAGAATGATTTCTTGTCGGATGTCGTCACGAAACACGTTGAAGTCATAACCTTCCGACGCCAAGATTTCGCGAAATTTTTCGTCGGTGAGTTTGTTCTTTTTGGCGATATCGGAAACTGCTTTGACGAGCGCTTCTTCCGACACCACAACCCCGGTCCGGGCGGCGAGCTGGAGCTGAATCTTTTGGAGGATCAGGCGATCCATCACTTGCCGCTCAAGCACCGAGTCCGATGGCGGCTCGGAGCCTTGGCGCCGAATATCTGAACGGGCCCGTTCGACCTGCTGGGCTAGTTCGCTTTTCATGATGACGTCGTCATCCACAACGGCGATGATTTTGTCGAGTTCCGAGGCCAAGCTGTCGCAGGTCCCCACGCTCAGCGCTAGGAGCACACACAGTTGACCCAATAGGACGATAACTAACCGCATGGTTCTCGCAGACTTTGAAAAAGGGAGGAAGTTCTCGGCGGTCGATGGAGTCCCTGACCGAGCGGCATTCTAGCGTACTCGTTGCGCAGGGAGCAGCAAAAAAAGTGCCGGTTAAAAGAGGGGTTCGTAGCCCGGCAAATTTCGGCGCAAGAACGAGCTGGCGGAGCTCCCTAAGCCGCCGAGCCCTTTCAGCTCAGCTTGCATAAAGAGCGCGTTCTCGAAGTTGCCTTCGATGTCGCGAATGTAACGGCGACTAAACACCCGCACGCCCCAGCAGCAGGTCTCAAACTCGACGCCACCGACAAATTCCAACGAATCCTGACCTTCAAGCGAATAACTCCAACGCCCGATCAGGCTGAGATTTTCTGTAAACGGCAGGCGGAACGAGAGGTCAGTTTGCTCAATAGTTTGGGTCTGTCCCGCGATGCTGTTGGTAATCAGACCGTTGACGTTTCCGCGTAGCCGATAAGCTGCGTTAACCAGCGTGCCATCCGGTGGTGCATAGCGTAGCGTGAGCGCCGCTTTCTCGGTTTGGTTGTTGTTGGGATCCCATTGCAGCGTGGCCCGCGCCGACCAGTTTTCAACCGGACTAGCGGCGACTTCTGCAACCAGCTCTGAGGTGGCGTCAGTTTCTACCGGCACGTCCGGCAGCGTGACCGAGCGGTCGCGAAAATAGTGAATCTGCCCAAGACTCGTGCGCAGAAATTCTCGGCCAGTTTCCAAGTTGAGGAAACGTGAGGTCAGCGCGAGCGCCAGCTGATTAGCGTCCCCGATGCGGTCGCGACCCGCAAAGCGATTTTCCAGAAATAGCATATTGAAAGCGAAGTCATATAAACCGCTGTCAAAAACCGGCAAATTATCTTGGTCGACATTGGGCACCAAGAGATAAAAAGCCCGCGGCTCAAAGGTCTGTAGTATGGGCAGGTCGCCCATTTCAAAGCGACGTTCCGCAAATAATTGCGCGTCCACACTCAGCAGCGGCGCCATTCTGGCATCGGTCGTCGAGGCGCCACCCGTATCGGACAAGAAATAATCTGTGCGCCGCACGCCGACCAGTGGCCGCAGAGTGAACCACGGCTTGATAAAGGGTAGCGAGACGCTGGGTTCGAGCCCAATTCGTCCGCCGGAAACAGTGCCCGCCCGCTCAAAATAAGCGACGTCGGAGAGCATCCGGAAGTGTGGGCGCAGGTTGTACTCTGGAAACACCGTTTGGGCGATGACTTGGGGCAGTCTTTTATAGGGCCCGTAGGCCTCCGGGATGGTTTCGTCGACGTTTTGATAACTTTGCAGGATGCCGTTGACGGCCATCGAGTGCCCCAGATAGGTGGCGTCGATGCGGCGGTCTAAAAAGCGTTGGCTAGAGGATCCTAAGCTACCGCCAAAGTCTTCAAAATAGCGGGTGTCCGAGACATTTTGTAACAGGGCATTGAGATGGCCCCGGCCCTCGTCGAAGGCTTGTGCGTGTTTCAAGCTGGCAAAATAGCGGTCTTGATCATCCGACAAGGCGTCGTTAGGGAGATAATCGAAGTCGACCTCGCTATGAAACTCCTGACCCAAATAGCGGTACTGTCCCCCCATCATCAGGCCACGCTGCGAGAGCACGTTGGGGCTTAACGTCGCATCCTGATTGGGTGCCAGGTTGAAGTAGTAGGGTGTTTTGCTCGAGAAACCCTGGTCGCTTGTGTAGCCGATAGTCGGGACGAGAAATCCCGATTTACGTTTGTCGGTTAGCGGAAAACTCATGTAGGGGAAGTAGAAAACCGGCACGTCGTGAATTTTTAGCAGAGCATGGGTGGCGTAACCACGTTCCTTTGCCTGATCTAGCTTGATTTTTTGGGCCGAAAACTGCCATGTCTCCTGACGGACTGGGCAGGTGGTGTAGGTGGCCCGTTCTAGCACCGAAACTTGTGTGCCTTGGTCGGTTTGAATGATCTTCGCCGAACCTCGGCCCGGTGAATCGAGCAGCCAGTACTGACCGCGATCGAGCACAGTGTTTTTGTCGGTCCGGTTGAGGGTCGCTCGCGGCCCACGCCACAGCAGATTGTCCTGCCACAGGTGGACATCACCAAACGCGCGCAGGATGTCTGCCGGTTGGTCGTAGGAGACGTGGTCGGCGCGCAGCGCGTGGCTACCATCTACCCACTCAACGGCGTCGTCGAAATCGGTGACGTCGCGTTCCACCACGCGCGACTGTCCGGCCCGTACTTCCATGCTGCCTGGCGCGGTATCGACACCGCTGAATTCTGGGCGCAAGGGCAAACTACGGTCGATCGGACACAGCCACCAGTACTCCGGGTTCGAACTAGGTTTGTTCGATTGCGAGGAGGAGAGGGCGGCCGCGGTGTTCCAGATGGCAGTTAAGACCGCCGCAATTATTATTTTTTTGAACATTGGCCCGGGTATTCGGGAGCGTGCTCCCAGCGTCCGGGTAAAATCGCACAAGCGGGGAACGCCTTCAACTACTGGCTAGGGGCTACGGGCCCTCAGTCTAATTCAGGCGTTGAGCTTGGCCTTTAACGTAGCGCGCAACTTGCTGTTGGCAGAATGCCAATTGCGCCGGCGCGCTATCCATGGCCAGCAGACGTACTTGCTCCGCAAGGGGCACGGGCAGCCTTTCGATGATTCGGTAAACCAGTTGGTCCGTGTCTTCGGGCGAGATTTCGGTCGCCTCAGCGGGGTTTTCATCGAGGCTATATAAGGCTTTAAGTAAAGCCAATAGGTCACTGGATTCAGGCGGTATTGGTACCGCCGCTTGGCTAGCTAGCCAGGAGACTTTGCCGATCATCAGCCCGCCTGTCTCGATCCGAGTGGCGTGCAACTGAAAGCGCCGCGTGCCTTTGACGACAATGGATAACAAGCCATCTTGGCCTTGGTCCCAGTCCACCACGCTGCTCAGTGTGCCGACTTCGAAGGGTGTGACGGGCGTTCCGGCTTCGTTACCCGATTTAATGGCCGGGATACCGAAGCCAGTCCCATTGCGCATGGCGTCGCGAATTAAGTCGATATAACGGCGCTCGAAGAGGCGTAAGCGCAGCACGCTGCCGGGAAATAGCACGGTGCGTAACGGAAATAGCGGTAATTCTTCGTTTGCGGGGGATTCGTTCATGGTGGTGTGGTGCTCGCCATCTGGCGCTGTAGCGCTTGCAATAAGTGGTGTGGGAGTTGCTCAAATCCGCCATTGCTCATGACTAAGATTTGGTCGCCGGAACGGGCTTCCTGCGCGAGCTCGCTGATGATTTGGGCGGTATCGCTCCGCACTCTGCAACGCTCGCCCAGGGTGGCAAGCGTGCCGGCGAGGTCCCACGTCAGCGTTGACGGTGCCAGCAGATAGCACAGGTCAGCGCCGCTCAGGGCGCCAGCCAGATGTTCTCGGTGGACACCCGAGCGCATGCTGTTTGAGCGTAATTCTAGGACCGCGATATGACGGGCCTGCGGGTTGCGTTGTTTGAGGCCCTCAAGGGTCGCGGCGATCGCGGTGGGATGATGGGCGAAGTCATCGTAGATGCTGATGTCAGCGACGGTGCCGACCAGTTCCATCCGCCGTTTAACCCCCCCAAATCCCGCGAGAGCTGCCACTGAGCCCGCCAGCTCGGCGCCCGCCAAGCTCGCTACCGCGAGTGCTGCGGCGGTGTTAAGTGCGTTATGGCGGCCCGGCAACGCGCCGGTCACCGCATGCCGCTGCCCGGTCGGATCGTCGACTAGGTAACCCGCGCTGGTTGCACAAACCCGCCACTCGCCGCTGCTGGCGCCAAAGCGCCGCTGTGCGCTCCAACATCCGCGGGCGATAACCTCTGCGAGCGCGGAATCGTCGCTGTTCCACACCACAGTGCCGTTGCTGGGCACGGTTCTGAGGAGGTGATGAAACTGAACCTTAATCGCCTCTAAGTCCGGAAAAATATCGGCGTGGTCGAATTCGAGGTTATTGAGCAAGGCAATGCGCGGCCGGTAATGGACGAATTTCGAACGTTTGTCGAAAAACGCGGTGTCATATTCATCCGCCTCGATGACAAAGTACTCGCCGGTACCCAAACGCGCAGGGGTGGGAAAATTGTGTGCGATGCCTCCGATGAGATATCCGGGATTCAGGCCCGCGCACTCGAGCAGCCAGGCAATTAAGCTTGCGGTAGTGGTTTTGCCGTGAGTGCCCGCCACCGCGATGACCCGCCGCTGGTTCAGCACGTGTTCTGCAACCCACTGCGCGCCCGAGATATAGGGCAGACCCGCGTCCAATACGGCTTCCACCAATGGATTGCCACGGCTCAACGCGTTTCCGACGACCACCAAATCCGGGCGGGGCTGGAGTGCTGCCGTGCTCCAGCCTTCCTGCACTGGGATGCCGGTGGCGCGTAGAAAATCGCTCATTGGGGGATAGACATGGCTGTCGGCCCCGCTGACTTCGTGTCCCAGTTCGCGCGCGAGTTGCGCAACGCCGGCCATGAAGGTGCCGCAGATCCCCAAGATATGAATGCGCACTATGTGGGACTCCGTGGCGCCGGCTTGGGTGACAGCAAAATCTTGGCGACGAGCGTGTTAGGAGGTGGCGTGGGACACCGCCGCATGCCCGTAATGCGTCACGATATAGTTGTCCAGAATCTGCTTAAATTCTCCGGCGATGTTGTCCCCTCGCAAAATCGTGAATTTCTCGCCATCCACGAATACCGGTGCGGCGGGCGTTTCACCGCTGCCGGGCAAACTGATGCCAATATTGGCGTGCTTACTTTCGCCGGGTCCGTTCACGACGCAGCCCATCACCGCCAGCGTCATTTCTTCGACCCCGGGATAGATGGATTTCCAGATAGGCATTTGGGTTCTAACGTAGGCTTGGATGTCCGAAGCCAGTTCCTGAAAGACGGTGCTGGTAGTGCGGCCGCAGCCCGGGCAGGCTGTCACTAGCGGGGTGAACGCCCGCAAGCCCATCGTTTGGAGAATTTCTTGGGCAACCACCACCTCGTTAGTGCGATCGCCGCCGGGCTCCGGTGTGAGCGATACTCGGATGGTGTCGCCAATCCCTTGCTGCAACAGAATGCCCATGGCGGCAGTGGAGGCCACGATGCCTTTGGAGCCCATGCCAGCTTCCGTTAGCCCCAAGTGCAAGGCGTAGTCGCAGCGGCGGGACAGCTCGGTGTACACCGAGATGAGGTCTTGAACGCCGCTCACCTTACAACTCAGCACAATCCGATCGCGCGCCATGCCCAGTTCTTCGGCACGCGCGGCGCTCAACAGTGCGGACTGGATTAACGCCTCACGGGTAATTTCGGCGGCCGAGCGTGGCTGCGCCGAGCGCGCGTTCTCGTCCATCATCGAGACGACCAGAGACTCATCCAAACTGCCCCAGTTAACACCAATGCGCACCGGTTTTTGGTATTTCAGCGCGACTTCGATCATGGTGGAAAATTGGCCGTCGCGTTTGCGTCCAAAGCCGACATTGCCTGGGTTAATGCGATATTTATCCAGCGCTTGCGCACAGTCCGGGTACTTGGTGAGCAACTGGTGGCCGTTGTAGTGGAAATCTCCAATCAACGGCACGCGGCAGCCCACCAAATCGAGCATCTGGCGGATCCGTCCGACCTGCGCGGCCGCCGCCTCAGTGTCGACGGTGATTCGGACGAGTTCCGAACCGGCTGCCGCGAGTTGCTGCACCTGCTTGGCGGTCGCCGCGGCATCTGCGGTGTCGGTGTTGGTCATGGATTGCACAACGATCGGATGGTCGCCGCCGATAGTGATCGGCCCAACGCGGACCCCGACGCTGCGATGTCGTGCGTAATTCGGTAAGTCAATCATGGTGCTGGGTGATACTCAAAGTGGCCAAAAAGCAAGTTGTGCCAATAGTAACCTAGGCCAGTGACGCACGCCAAAGCGCGCGGTGGTGACGCCGTTAGCCTAGGCGTCGGACACGCGTTCAAGCCGGTAACCATGCAGGTAGATGGCGGAAATCCGCCAGCCATGTTCGGGTAATAAGCCCATTTTTACCCGGAGTCTGCTGATGTGGGTGTCCACGGTGCGACTGCTATGACCGGGGTTGCGGCCCCAGACAATTTCCAGAAGCTTTGCACGGGTGACGATTCTGCCGACATTTCTGAGAAAGAAGCTGGCGAGCGCGAATTCCCGGTGCGTCATCTCGATTTTCTCGCCGTCTTTGGACAGTTCACGGGTGGTGAGGTCGATGCGAAACGTGTCGACATCAATGGTTATCGGCTCTGCTGCAGGGATGGGTGCACGCCGGGCGACAGCGCTCAGGCGGGCCAATAGTTCGCGTTGTTTGGCGGGCTTCAAAATGTAATCGTCAGCGCCGAGTTCTAAGGCCCGCACGATGTCGTCTTCGTCATCGCGGGCGGTCAGAAACATCACCGGAATTCGCCACGCAATATTGGCGCGGACCCAACCGAGCACCTCGTAGCCATTGGTGTCGGGCACCATCCAATCGAGGATCAGGGTATCGAAGCTGTCCAGCGTAATACCCTCCAAGAACGCCTTGCCAGTATCAAAAACCTCGCAAACATGCCCCGCTGCGACCAACCAGTGGCGAAATAGTTCGGCCTGATCGGGATCGTCTTCGAGCAATGCTATTCTCATTTTCGCCCCCTCAGTCCTGCGTTTAATCTGGCGGCCAGACCCGATCCATGATTTCTCATGACTATAATACTTGGCGATGACAGCTACCAAGACAACCTGCCCGCTTCGCGGGTTTTGGTGTGGGTAGGATCACCCCTCCCACCTCGTTACTAGATTTTTTTCACAGGAGTGCCGAAACGATGGCCAAGATTGAAAAAACTGCCGCCGAATGGCGCGCGCAACTGACCCCAGAGCAGTATGCGGTGTGTCGCGAGCACGGCACGGAACGTCCCTACGCGGGCGCCCTGACCGATTGCAAAACCGAAGGCCAGTACCTGTGTGTGTGCTGCGGGTCGCCATTATTTGATTCTGCGTCGAAGTACGACTCAGGTTCGGGCTGGCCCAGTTTCTGGGACGCTGCCGTGCCTGAGAACGTCGCCGCGGTGTCTGACCGTAGTCTCGGCATGCTCCGTACCGAAGTGTTGTGCGCCCAGTGCGACGCCCATTTGGGCCATGTGTTTCCCGATGGGCCAGCGCCAACCGGCCAGCGTTATTGTATTAATTCGGTGGCGCTGACGCTTAAACCGCGCCACAAATGAGCGAAGCGGCTAACGCTAGCACGCTCGACGTTCGGGGCCTGAACTGCCCGCTGCCACTGTTAAAAACTAAAAAAGCGTTGCTGAGCTTGCCCGTGGGTAGTTTGCTGACGGTACTCACCACCGACACCGACAGCGTCCCGGATTTGCGGGCCTTCGCGCAGAGCGCCGGTTATGCGGTGGCGGTGACCGGGCCGGAGGAGGGCGTGTATCGGGTGGCCATTGCGCGCACCGAGGGTCCGGCCTAAGGGCTGGCCGGTTTAGGTGCGGGGCAAGGTGACCCCGCGTTGCCCCTGGTACTTCCCATTGCGGTCCCGGTAAGACACTTCGCAAGGCTGATCAGACTCCAGAAACAACACCTGCGCGACGCCTTCGTTGGCGTAAATTTTGGCCGGCAATGGCGTGGTGTTGGAAAATTCTAGAGTGACGTGGCCTTCCCACTCGGGCTCCAGCGGCGTGACGTTCACAATGATGCCGCAGCGCGCATAAGTGGATTTTCCCAAGCAGATGGTGAGGATATTGCGGGGAATCCGGAAGTATTCGATCGTGCGCGCCAGCGCGAAGGAATTCGGCGGAATGATGCAAACGTCCCCAGTAATATCGACGAAGCTGGCCGGATCGAAGGCCTTGGGATCGACTATCGCGGAATAAACGTTAGTGAAAACCTTGAATTCCGGCGCGCAGCGCAGGTCATAGCCGTAGCTGGATGTCCCGTAGGAAATCACCCGACGGCCCGCCACTTCGCGGACTTGTGCGGGCTCAAAGGGGTCAATCAGGCCGTGTTGTTCGGCCATGTGTCTAATCCAACTGTCCGCCTTGATCGGCATAGCGCAAGCCCTCCCTAAAACGCGGTCTATCAGCTGTTTTGGATGACGATATTGGGGAAGCGACCCGAGTAATCCTTCGCCCGCAGCGCTAACTTAGCGGCTACCCGTCTGGCAATTTTTCGGTAGATTTCCGTGGAAGGCGCGTCCGGGTGAGTGACCACGGTTGGTTTGCCGGCATCCACGCCCTCACGGATCTTGATGTCGAGAGGCAGTTCGCCTAACAGGTCAACATCGTATTGCTTGGCCATCAGTGCGCCGCCACCGCTACCGAAAATATGCTCGATATTGCCGCAGTTGCTGCAGGTGTGCAGGCTCATGTTCTCCACGATGCCAAGCACCGGAACGTCTACTTTCTCGAACATCTTCAGCCCTTTGCGGGCGTCTAGCAGGGCAATGTCTTGAGGCGTCGTGACGATCACCGCGCCACTCACCGGCACCCGCTGGCAGAGCGTGAGCTGGATGTCGCCGGTGCCCGGCGGCAGGTCGATGACGAGATAGTCGAGGTCGTGCCAGTTGGTTTCGCGCAGCAGTTGTTCGAGCGCGCTAGTCGCCATCGGCCCGCGCCAAATCATGGGGGTGTCTTCTTCCACCAGATGCCCAATGGAAATGGACTGGATGCCGTGGCTGACTTTGGGCTCCATGGACTTGCCGTCGCGGGACTCGGGACGCCCGGGTGCGCCCAGCATTCGCGGTTGGCTGGGACCATAAATGTCGGCATCCAGCAGCCCTACCGTGGCGCCTTCGTCGCGCAGTGCCAGCGCCAGGTTGACGGCGGTCGTCGATTTGCCCACGCCACCCTTACCCGACGCCACGGCGATGGTATTGCGCACGCCCTTGAGCGGCGAGACGCCTTTTTGGACCGCGCGCGAGACGATTTTGCTGCTCAGATTGATGCTTAAGGCGACCCCGCCTAAGCACGGCGTGACGGCGGCAGTGAGGTGGGCTATGAGTTCCGCACCGTAGCGTGCTACCGGAAACCCCGCTTCGATATCGAGGGTGACGCCGGTGTCGGCGATTTGGATCGATTTGACCATGCCGGCGCTGACCACGTCAGTTGCCAGATAAGGGTCAGTCCAAGTTTTGAGGGCTTGTTCAATGTCGGCTTGAGTAGGAGGCATGGTCAGAATTTCCTGAGAACGAACTAGCCTCTGAGTGTACAGCACGCGGGGCTGGTTCCTGCCATGACAGCCTGCGGCCGAGGTGCTACCTTTGCCTCCCCCGGCGGCGCTGGCGACTTCTGCCCGCGCGCTACGCTCAATCCCGCGCCGCGAATTTCAGGCCGATTAATCACCATGAGTTCTCACCGCCGAATCCTCGTTACCAGCGCGCTGCCTTATGCCAATGGTCCTATCCATATTGGCCACTTGGTGGAATACATCCAAACGGACATCTGGGTGCGCTATCAAAAAATGCGCGGACATGAGTGTTGGTATGTTTGTGCTGATGACGCACACGGCACCGCCATCATGTTACGGGCTGAGCAAGAAGGCGTGACGCCAGAGGCACTCATTGCTGAGGTCTGGGCCAACCACCGCAGCGATTTCGCCGGTTTCCAGGTAGCTTTTGACAACTACCACACCACGCATTCGCCGGAAAATCGCGCTATTTCCTCGCTTATTTACGCGCGTTTGCGGGATGCCGGCCACACCACGGTGCGGACGATTAGCCAAGCGTACGACCCGCTGAAACAACTGTTTCTGCCCGACCGATTCATCCGCGGAACCTGCCCCCGCTGCGCGACGCCGGACCAGTACGGCGATAATTGCGAACATTGCGGCGCCACCTATGCGCCCACGGACTTAATCGATGCGGTCTCCGCGCTGAGCGGGGTGCCGCCGGTGCAGCGCGATAGCGAGCATGTTTTTTTCTGCTTGGGACATTTTGAAGCGGTGCTGCGCGATTGGCTGACACGCAGCGATCTCCAGCCTGGCGTCGTGAACAAGCTGCAGGAATGGTTTGATGTGGGTTTACAGGACTGGGATATTTCGCGCGATGCGCCGTATTTCGGCTTCGAAATTCCTGATCTGCCCGGCAAGTATTTTTACGTCTGGCTAGATGCACCCATCGGTTATTTCGCCAGCTTCCGCAATCTGTGCGACCGGGTGGGCCTGGATTTCGAGGCCTTCGTGAACCCGCAAAGCAGCACCGAGCTCTATCATTTTATCGGTAAGGACATCATGTATTTTCATACATTGTTCTGGCCGGCAATGCTGCACGGGGCCAATTTCCGGCTGCCCACGAATGTTTTTGTGCACGGATTTTTGACCGTCGACGGCCAAAAGATGTCGAAATCGCGCGGTACATTTATTACCGCTAGAACCTATCTCGATCATCTCAACCCGGAGTGCTTGCGCTATTACTTTGCGGCGAAGTTGGGGCCGGGCATCGACGACATCGACCTCAATCTTGAAGATTTTCAGGCGCGCGTCAACGCTGATTTAGTGGGCAAGGTGGTCAATATCGCCAGCCGTTGTGCGGCTTTTATCAGCCGTGATTTTGGCGGCAACTTGGCCGCCGACGACGATGACCCGGCGTTACTGGCGAGCCTGCGGGCAGCCCGCGAGGATATCGCCCAGTGCTTTGAGGGCCGCGATTACGCGCGCGCGATGCGCGAAGTGATGTTGTTGGCCGATCGGGTTAACCAGTACATCGACCGGCGCAAACCGTGGGTGATGGCCAAGGACCCCACGGCGCGGGCGGAATTGGCGCGCGTGTGCAGCACGGGCTTACGCGCTTTCCGGGTGCTGATGATCTATCTCAAACCCGTGGTGCCAACGCTAGTCGAGGGGGCAGAACGCTTTTTATGCTGTGCCCCACTCACGTGGGCGGCACTGGATGAGGAACTGCCGGCGCAGCAGATAGCGCCTTTTACCCCGTTGTTAACCCGTATCGAAAAAGCCAAAGTGGAGGCCATGTTGGACGCCAGTAAACCTGCTAATCCGAGTCCCGGCGTGACGCTGATAGTGCCTCCGGCAAGCGCTCCCGAGCCGGCGCCAACGGGCACCGAGCCTGCGGTGCCGGAAATCAGCATCGATGACTTTGCCAAAGTAGAGTTGCGCATCGCGCGCGTTATTGAAGCCCGGCACGTCGATGGGGCCGATAAACTCGTGCAACTGACATTGGATGTTGGCGGCGAACAGCGCACGGTATTCGCCGGCATCAAGCGGGCCTATGCGCCAGAAGCCCTCACGGGTCGTCTGGTGGTCTTAGTCGCCAATTTGGCGCCGCGCAAAATGCGCTTCGGGCTTTCCCAAGGCATGGTGCTGGCGGCCAGCGGATCTGAGAGTGGCATTTTTCTGCTCAACGCAGACGACGGCGCGCTGCCCGGCATGCGCGTCAAATAGCCGCTAGCGCACACCGGCACCAACCGGCCATGGAGCACGCCGCCCTCGTGGACGCCATTGCGCGGGTCTTGCCACAAACGCAATGCGCCGCTTGTGGCTACGCGGGATGCGCGCCGTTCGCCGCCGCGTTAGCCCACGGCGCCGCCGCGGTGACGGCTTGTGTGCCCGGCGGGTCGCTGCTCGTGGCGAAACTCAGCCGTTTGCTGGAACGCGCGCCCGCGCCGCGCGCGAATTTGGCGGCAGAGACCGCGCTACCAGCGCCCCTGCGTGTACAAATTCGCGACGACGCTTGTATTGGCTGCACCAAGTGCATCGCGGTGTGTCCGGTAGATGCCATCATCGGTGCGCCCCGCCAACTCCACGACATCCTGACCGACCACTGCACGGGCTGCGGCTTGTGCATCCCGCCCTGTCCCACCAACTGTATCGACTGGGTTAGCGTGCCCGTGGGCTTTGCTTGGCCGCTCGCCGAGTCCCCAAGCGCACAGGACATCAGAGCCCAGACAGATATTGCCGAGTGTACCGCCTGCGGCGATTGTGGCCCGGTGTGCCCTAGCCAACTTGCACCCGCGTCGCTGGCACGCGCAGTGGCCCAGGGCGATTTGGACCGTGCGCTGGCGCTGGGACTTGAACGTTGCACTGCGTGCGGCCAGTGTGGCACCGCGTGTCCGGTCGGCATTCCCCTACCGGCTTATTTTGTCCAGGGTCGCGCCCTGTTGGCAGCTTCGCGCTGGCAAACCGAGCAAGCCGTGGTCGCCGGGCAGCGCGCGACTCAGCGAGCGCAGCGCTTGGCCCGCAGTGCCGCTGAAAGCCGCGAGCCCTATGTACAGCCACCGACGGATGCAATCCAGGCGCGTGACGATATCGCGGCCGCGCTAAGTCGCGTGCGCGAGCGCAAGGCCCGCCCCCCGAAGTTCCCAGGATGAACCGACGGCAGGTGGGCACCGTGTTCAAGCGTCTGGCTGCGCTCAACCCGACCCCGGTGACGGAGCTGCACTATGACTCGCCCTTCGAGCTCCTCATTGCGGTGATGTTGTCGGCGCAAGCGACCGATATCAGCGTCAATAAGGCAACCCTGACGTTGTTCGCGCAAGCCAATACGCCGCGCCAGATGCTGGCGCTAGGCGAGGCGGGCGTGAAGCAGCACATTAAGCGCATTGGTTTATTTAATGCGAAGGCGCGCAATATTCTCTCCACCTGCCAGCTCTTGCTCGACCGCCACAACGGGGAAGTGCCCGCGGCGCGGGCGGCGCTCGAGGCATTGCCAGGGGTGGGCCGCAAGACCGCCAACGTCGTGCTCAATGTGGCCTTTGGCGAACCCACGATGGCGGTAGATACCCATATTTTTCGGGTCGGCAATCGCCTTGGAATCGCCCCGGGAAAGACGCCACTGGCGGTGGAAAAGGCTTTGCTCGCGATCATCCCGCCGCGCTATCTCCTGCACGCCCACAATTGGCTGATTCTGCAGGGGCGCTATACCTGCACTGCGCGCGCGCCGCGCTGTGGTGAGTGTGTGCTGGCCGATTTGTGCGAATGGCCGGACAAAACCCTGACCAACACCCGCCGGGTGCCGGTGTAGCCCCTATGTTGGTGCAATCCCGCGATTCGGCCCGCCAATTCTTTTTCGAGGTGTGGGCGAAACACCGTCAGGGCCAGCCACTGGAGCCAATGGAGCGTCTGGTTGCCGAGGTGATTGCGCTGCATCCGGAATACCATGCCTTGCTCGATGCTGGGCAGCAGGGTCTGGCGGGTGATTATGGAAGTGCGGCACCCGAGCACAATCCTTTTTTGCACATGGGGCTGCATATCGCGTTGCGCGAGCAAGTTGCGGCTGACCGTCCCGCAGGGATCGCGCTGCTCCATGCGCAGCGGCTCGCCAACGACGATCGGCCACACGCGGCGGAGCATCGCATGATTGAGTGCTTGGCTGAGGAACTCTGGCGCGCCCAGTCGGCGGGCCGTCTGCCCGATGAAGCCGCCTACTTAGTGGCGTTGCGTGCGTTGCGCTGAGTGCGCCAGCCTCGCTGACCCCGCGTCTATCGCGCTGGCGCTGAGCGCGGCCAGCGTTTATCTTTTAGGGCCGATTAACGATGCGTAGGCCAGTGATGTACACCACGCGCAACCTGGCCGCTTGGCGTTTGAACCCTGCGGGCGCGTTCGGCCTTGAACTTGTGGTGGCAGCGTGTTGCTAGAACTGCGCTTTGCTGCCGATCCGGACAAACTCTGCGATATGCGGCGTTGTGTACGGGCCGCCATGGCCAGCTTAGGCTGCGGCACGCAATGGGTGTCCGAGGTGGTACTAGCGGTCAATGAGGCCTGCGCAAACGTGATGCAGCATGCCTACTTGGGTGATGCCTCTGGGGAAATAGTGCTCGAGATGAAACAGGTGGGCGGCGATCTCGAGGTCCGCGTGACGGATTTCGCGCCCCCGGTGGTGGTGCCGAACATCCGACCCCGGCGGCTCGCCGAACTGCGCCCCGGCGGACTGGGCACGCACTTCATCCGCGCGGTGATGGAACGATATGAATATGGCAACCTGCCCGAGGGCGCGGGCAATTTTTTACAGATGAGTAAACCAATCAGCACGCAACGCGAGTGGTAGCCTGCCGCACGCCTGCGCGGGCACTGGGAGTCGAGAAATGTCCGCCAAAGTCATAATGGAAGGTGGGTTTGCCGTGGTGCATCTGGAGGGCGAAATCGACCTCTCGTGTGCGCCTGCGGTGCGCAAGACCATCCTCGATCAGCTCCGTTTGGGCCAGCATACGTGCGTTAATCTGGCGCAGGTGAGCTATATCGACAGCTCGGGCATCGCCGGTTTGGTGGAAGGTTTTCAGGCGGCCAAAAAGAAGGGTTTGCAATTCTTCCTCATCGCCGTCAGCGAACCCGTCATGAGTGTGTTGACCCTCGCGCGACTGGATAAAGTTTTTTCGATTCATGCGACCCCGCCACCTCGCAACTGAAACACGGCTGACTGGGGTTGGTAGCTCGCCTAGCAGGTAGCGACGTTAAGATTAAGACGGCCAAGCCGTCGTGGGGACAGCATGAGAAATCTGCTCAAGCGGGCGGACGCAGCCAAAATTCAAATTGGGTTAGGCCTGTTGGTGGTGCTGCTCTTTGTTGCCCACGCGGCGGATTGGCTGCACCTGGGAGTGATCGACCAACTCGATAACCTCGCCTACGACCAGCGCTTGTTGCTCACGATGCCCAAGCGCCCAGATCCCCGCATCCTGATTGTCGACATCGACGAAAAAAGCCTCGCCGCTGAAGGTCGCTGGCCGTGGAGCCGCGATAAGCTGGCGGTGCTCGTGCGGCGCCTTTTTGATGAGTACCAGATTGGTCTACTCGGTTTCGATATCGTGTTTGCGGAGCCGGATAACAGTTCGGGTTTGGAGGTCTTGGACGCACTCGCCAACAATGAACTACGGGGGGACGTTGGTTTTAGGCAGGCGCTAGAAAAAGTGCGTCCCCGGCTGAACTACGACCGGCAGTTTGCCGAGGCGATTGCGCACTACCCGGTGGTGCTGGGGTATTACTTCAATTTCGCGGCAGCCCCGGCGGTTGCCACGCGCAGTGGCGCGCTGCCTCAACCTACCTTCGTTAAAGGCACTTTTACGGGCAAGAACATTGGCTTTCGGCAGGCCAATGGCTACGGCGGTAATTTGCCAGCGCTGCAGGCGAGTGCGCACGGCGGCGGCCATTTCAATCCGCAACCCGATCCGGACGGCATGGTGCGGCGGGTTCCCATGTTGATTAATTATGAGGGCGCCTATTACGCCTCGCTGTCGCTGGAAATGGCGCGCCAGATACTGGGCGATAAACAAACGGTCACGCCGGGGTTTGGGGAGCCGTTGTTCGGCGGCCGGGGTTATCCGGGGCTTGAGTGGTTGACCATCGGGCGCGCGGCGGTGCCGGTGGACCGTAGTGTTCAGGCGCTGGTGCCTTATCGTGGCTATCGCGGTAGTTTTACCTATCTCTCGGCCACCGATGTGCTCAACGGTAAGGTCGATAAACAGTTGTTAAAAAACGCCGTAGTGCTGGTGGGCACTACGGCCCCGGGCTTGTTGGATCTGCGCGCAACGCCGGTGGGTGAGGCCTATCCCGGCGTTGAAGTCCACGCCAACCTCATCGCGGGCATTCTGGATGGCACGATCAAGCAACTGCCCGCCTACACGCTGGCCGCTGAAGGCCTGCTACTTTTGTTGTTTGGTGTGGTGCTGGCTGTCGCAGCGCCTCTGCTAACACCACTGTTGGCCACCGGCCTAACGCTCGCGCTGCTGGCCGCTTATTTGGGCTTGAATCTTGTGGTCTGGGTGGCGGGAAATTTAGTGCTGCCACTGGCGGGCGGTTTAATCCTGTTGAGCGTCCTGTTTATGCTCAATATGTCGTATGGCTACTTTATTGAGACGCGCGGCAAGCGCCAGTTGTCCAGCCTGTTTGGGCTCTACCTGCCGCCGGAACTGGTGGCTGAAATGGCGCTGCAGCCCACGGCCTACTCGCTAGCACCCACCCGCTGCGAGATGAGTATTTTGTTTTTGCGGGTGCGGGGGTTTGCGGCGCTCACCGCAGGGCTATCACCCCAAGAGCTCGCAGATTTTCTCAACCAGTTTTTGACCCCCATGACACGTGCCATTCATGAGCACCGCGGCACCATCGACAAATATCTAGGGCCTGCCGTCATGGCGTTTTGGGGCGCACCGCTGCCAGCCTCAGACCATGCCCTGAACGCGCTACGCGCCGGGCTCGCGATGCGTTCGCAGCTCGCGACGCTGAATCAGCAATTTGCGGCCCGCGGGTGGCCAACGCTGCAAGTGGGCATTGGCATCAATACCGACACGATGACTGTGGGTAATCTGGGTTCGGAATTCCGCAGGACGTACACCGTGCTGGGCACGGCAGCCGATCTAGGCATGCGTTTGGAGGCGCTGACACAGCGTTACGGCGTGGAGATTTTGCTTGGAGAGCACACGCGCGACGCAATGCCGGAGTACGCTTATCGTGAGATTGATCTCGTGTTGGTGGCGGGTCACCCGCTACCCATGCCCATTTATGAACCCATCGGTCGGCGTGACGAGTTGGACGCTAAATGGAAAGACGAATTAAAACTTCACCGCGAAGCGCTGCGTTTGTATCGGACGAGCGCGTGGGATGTGGCGGAGGTGAGTTTTGTGAATTTGGCCAGGACCTCGCGCTCGCCCGCGCTCTACAAGGTCTATATCGAACGCATCCGGCAGTTTCGGCGCTCCCCACCCCCCGTAGGCTGGGATGGCGTTCATTCGCTGCTGTCGGAGTAGATGGCCGGCTGCAGCGAACTGCTAGCGGCTTAGCGAATGATTGAGAATTCCATCTTAACGCCCGCCAGTTCGATGATATCCCCGGTTTTCAACGCGTAGGCCTGCGCACCCATCGTCCGTCCGTTGACGATCGGGAAATTCATG
The DNA here is from genome assembly GCA_945862315.1 of Klebsiella pneumoniae. Lineage (GTDB taxonomy): Bacteria > Pseudomonadota > Gammaproteobacteria. The sequence goes on along the minus strand of CAMAXW010000005.1, from coordinate 68,381 downwards.
TTTTTGCCGTCACCCTCGATGTGGGTCAAGAAATATCCCTGTGGGCGGCGGGAGATAACGGCCACCTGCACGTTAGGTTTGCCGAGCGTGATCAGCGCCTTGGTGAGTTCTAGTTGCTTGCCAGCAATGGGTCCGTTCAGCACTTTAATTTTGCCTAAGGGAAGACCACCACCAAACCCCGTCGGGGCTGGTGCCGGTGCCGGCGCGGCGGTTGGCGCGTTGTCGACAGACCGGGCGGCGGCCACGGCAGCGCTGGCCGAGCCGGGTCGAATAATCATGGTTTTTTCGAATTCTTCGTCATCCGCAGTGGCATGCTCGTTGACGTACTTGAGCTCGTGTTTGCCAATGCCAATGATGTCGCCATCACGCAACGCATGCTTTTTGATGAGCTTCCCGTTGACGTAAGTCCCGTTGGTGCTGCCGAGGTCTTCGAGGAAGGAGTCGTCGAGAATGGTGATGATGAGGGCGTGTTTGCCGCTGACCGCGAGGTTATCGATTTGTAACTCGTTGTCGGGTTTACGACCCACCGTCATGCGCTCTTTTTTGAGCTGGAACTCTCCGTGCACGACGCCATTCAAGCTGAGTACGAGTTTGCCCATCATCGTTTCCTGTCAGCTGGCTCTAAACAAGAGCTTTTTGAGTCTGGCGAGAAGACTTACACCTTCGTTAGTGGGTGCGCGTGGTCGAGCGAGCACGACAGATACGTTGTCTTTACCGCCATTTTGGTTGGCGAGGCGGACTAGTTCTTTTGCGCACGTCAGAAGATTAGCACTATATTTCCCGAGGGTTAAACTAATTTCTTCATCTTCCACCATATCATTCAAGCCATCCGAACAGAGCAGGAAGATGTCCCCCTCTTCTGTCGCGTGTTCCGTCACTTCTACTGCTACTTGTTCGTCTATTCCCAGCGCTCGTGTGACAAGGTTTTTGGGCGTGTTGGCCCGCGCGTCCTCCGGCGTGTAGAAGCCTCTGTCGATGAGTTCTTGCAGCAGGGAATGGTCGTTAGTGACCTGTGACATTTGGTTATTACGAAACCGATAGATGCGCGAGTCACCCACGTGGGCCAGCGTCACGTGGTTCTCACTAAACAACGCCGCGACAATCGTCGTACCCATTCCATGACACTGCGGCAACGCATGCGCGGTGCGAAAAATACGTTGATTAGCCGCACATATGACTTTGCGAATCAGCAGCCCTTCTTGGGATGTTTTTTGCTCGTCGGTGCCGCGCACGAAGTGGTGCTTGTTGTGGTTTTCACGAATCCCCTCCAGCACGCACTGGGCAGCAATCGCGCTGGCTACTTCACCCGATTTGTAGCCCCCCATGCCATCGGCAATTAGCGCTAGCCCTAAGCTCCGGTCGGTGAGGGCACTGTCTTCGTTATGCGTGCGTTTGAGGCCGGGGTCAGAGACGATAGCGAACTCCACGTTACTGCTTAGCATGGTCAGGTGCCGGCTTTAGCCGGTGACCTGCTTGGCGCAGTTTTGGAGATCTCGGGCCATGTCGGCGCCGGTTTGGTACCGCGCGTTGACATCTTTCTGCAACGACCGGTTGATGATTTCCGATAGACAGGGCCGCTGCGCCGCCAGTTCGGGTTTGAGTTCGGCGAGTTCCTTATGGGGTTCGTTGGCGATTTTGTACATCAGCGTGGCCATCGACTCACCTTGGAAAGGCAGCTTGCCAATGACCATTTGGTACAGCATCACCCCGAGTGAAAATAAATCAGAGCGGCCATCCACTTTTTTACCCGAGAGCTGCTCGGGCGACATGTAGGAGGGAGTGCCGAGCACCATGCCGGTTTTGGTTCTGCTGGAGTCAGTGATACGAGCGATGCCAAAGTCAGTGATTTTCACGGTTTTTTTGGTGGGCTCAAACATGATGTTGGCGGGCTTGATGTCGCGATGGACCACATTGGCCTTGTGGGCATAATCCAGCGCCAGGGCCGATTTGAAGATAATGCCCAGCACCACCGACAACGGTAGCAGGGTGTCCAATTTGGTGTAACGAGAGAGGTCGTGACCTTCCAGAAACTCCATCGCGATGTACGCGAGGTCGTGTTCTTCGCCCGCATCGTAAATGGTCACGATATTGGGATGCTGGAGGCGTCCAGCGGTTTCGGCTTCGCGGAAGAAGCGCGCTTTCACCTCTTCCAGTTCATCCGCTTCAAATTCTTGGGACAGCGCCATGGTTTTGATCGCCACCACCCGGTTGATCTTGGGGTCTTTACCCAGATAAACAACCCCCATCGCGCCCTTACCGAGTTCGCGTTCCACCGCGTAGCGACCCAGCATGGTTTGGCTAGCGCCGCCCGTCCCCGCCAGTACGGCCGTTTGCGCAGCCCCGCCGGCGCCCAACGGTCGACCGCTAGGATAGAGCGCCTGGGTTTCCATTTGGTGGCGGGCTTGATTGATTTTGGACTGGATGTCGCGAAACTTAGGGTTCTTAGCGTGCATGTACTCGTAGACGAGCATGGATTTCTCGGGTTTACGTTTAACCTGAAAGTCAGTAGCTAAGGCATACAAGGACTCTAAAACCTGTTCATCGACCGGGCAGCGACGGAAGTATTCGAAGGCGTTGTCGAGTTCACCTTTTTGCTGGAATTGCAGCGCCAGTTGGCGGTTAGACAGGGCGGCTTTTATATCGCTGTCGAGCGCACCACGTTCCGTCGCTAGATAGCGTTTGGTCGTGAGCAGCAGATGGCCGACGACCAGCAGGGCCGCGGCAGTGGCGAGGCGGATCCAGTTGGCGGTGCCGATCATGACGCCGAGTTCTGTTGCCAGTAGCGCCAGCAAAATGCCCGCGCTGGTCAGCGCGCCGGCGCCGGCCTTAAGCAACGGCAGCAGTGCGATGAGGTAGGCGGCCACGAGCAGGATGGCCAGCAGTTCGACGCCAAAAGCCCAGTTCGGCTGCACAAAGAAATGCTGGTTCAAAATGCTCGCGATTTGGTGTGCCAAAATCAGCACGGGACCTTTGGCCTCGCCCAGCGGCGTGCGGAGATCCGAACCGACGCCAAAGGCCGTCGCCCCCACCAGCACAATTTTACCCTTGAAGCTGTCCATGGCGATTTCGCCTTGGATGACGTTGTAGAAGGAATAAACAGGGAACGGCGCGCGTCCGTCGTGCTCACCGTAGTAAAACGTGTTCATCAGCGAGGCTGCATCGGTCTTGATGGACAGCCCACCCAGTTGTACCGAATCGCCGCGCTGAACGCGGATGTCTTTGACCCCTAAATTGAGGCTGCGCGCCGCGGTGGCCAACGACAGCGAGGGGAAGTACTGGTCGTAATAACGCACCGCGAGGGGTTCACGGCGCAGCGTGCCGTCGTTGTCGAGCGGGTTGATGAGCGCGCCTAGTCCGGCTGCGGAATCGCCCACTAGCGCCACGGGCGGGGCTGCCTTGACGGTGGTGATCGGGAATTCTTCATTGGTCCCGGCGGGGTCGCTGATATTTTCAGTTGGAATAGCAAAGCGGGTGACAAACGCCGGCAGTGGCGCGTCGGGGTTGCCCAGCACTTCACCGGGTTCGAACTGCATCCCCAAGACCGTGTTGCCGGTTTCATGGAGGGTTCGCCCTAAAATGGCATCTGTGTCCAGTGCTGCCAAGGCCGCGTCGAGCGTTTGTTGGGGGTCGCCTTTGGCACCGTTGACCACCGCACCAGCAAGTTGGTCGCGCAGTTGTTGCAGCCATTTTAGACCCGGGTCGACCTGCGGTTCTGAGTAGAACACCGTTGAGGCGATGGTTTTAGCGCCGGCTTCAGTCAGTTTTTTGATCAGACTGGCGTGCACGTCGCGCGGCCACGGCCACCGCCCGATGCTTTGAATGCTTTGATCGTCGATTGCCACGATCACAATTTGATCCTTTCGGGCGCTGGCCTCACGGGAGGACAGCCGAACCCCAAGGTCGTAGGCGTCGCCTTCGAGGCGCTCCAGCATCGGCAGGTTTAGCAACCACGCAGCGATGAGACCGATCGAGATCAGTGCACCGAAGAAACGGTCGGATTTCCAAAAAGATCCCTGCATCGACCTGGCTCCCTTACTGGAGGCTATTTTGGGACCATATTACCTTGGCTAATTTCTAGCGACTAGGGTGCGACGCGCGGCGTTAGTCGCACCAGCGGGTTACTTCGGCACGGCTTTCAGTGTGCGCCATTTGGCGTTCTTGGTCGCTCAAAATTCGCTTTTGCCCTTGTGCGTCCCGCTCATAGAGGTAGGCGGCTTGATCCGTCTCTAAGGCACGATTTTTAGCCGCCAAACAGGCTTGTTCGCGCTCGGCTGCGGCTTTGGCCGCAGTGGCGCGGGTGGCTTTGTGCTCGGCCCGGGCCGCGGCATATTCCTCCAGCAGGCGTTGTGTGCGCCCGGCATCTGGAGGCTGACTCGGGTGGGGGGTGCTGCTTGGGACGATTAACTTTTGCGCGGTTGGGTTTGCGGGACGATCACCCAAATGCACTTGTCCATCGGCATCCACCCAGCGAAAAATTTCGGCCGCTTGGGCGGGCAGCCATGCCGCCCACAGCAGCGCCGCTAGCATTATTTTTAGGTCGTTACGACCAACCATTCGCATCGGCGCCACGCCTGTTCCGAGAGTCTGTCGACAGTATAAAAGCGCAGCCCTGCCAGTTCCAACGGGCCTGTTGGTGTGACTGCTGCAGGCGTTACACCTGCTTGGAGGCGGGAAAATTTCCTTTGCGAGCTACGATAAAGCGCCGAAAATCTCGCAAATTTCTGCGAATAGTCCGTCAAGTATTTGGGTGCGCTGAGAATTTTCTCCGCCGCCGCACTTTGCCGGGAATTTGCCGTCGCCCGCTAGCGTTGGTTAGGCTGCATCTGCGTTTGATAAGGATGTCAGGCGTAGGTCGCTGCGGCCAGGACGCTTAGCGTCGGCCTTCAATGCCACCCCGCTGCAGACGGCTCAAGGATGAGCCCGCGGGGGAGCCACGCCGGCGCGCGTTTGACCACGCACGCCGGCGATTTTTTTACCCGTGAAGCCGGATCAGCGCGCGAGGTGCTGGAGTTTGTCAGCCACGCCCTTCCAGTCGTCTGCGTCGGCAGGCGGCTCTTTCATTTCGTTGATCACCGGCCAGTCTTTGGCGAGGTCGATGTTCAGTTGCAGGAAATGCTGCTCGGAGTCCGTTAAATCGTCTTCTGATTTAATGGCTTCAGCTGGGCATTCGGGTTCGCACAGGGTGCAGTCGATACATTCGTCCGGGTCGATGACGAGCATATTGGGGCCTTCGTGGAAGCAATCCACGGGGCACACTTCGACACAGTCGGTGTACTTGCACTTGATGCAATTTTCTATCACTACGAATGTCATATTGAGTCAACGTCTTGCTGGAAGGTGCGCGCATTATAGCGATCGATCGCGCGAGGGGAACCATGCGGTAGCGTATGGTGTGGCTGTTGGGGGCATTCCGCGCGGGCTTTAGTCCGATAGCGTGGCGCGCAAGCGGTAGATGAGGTTCAGCGCGTCGCGCGGGCTGAGCGTGTCGGGGTCGCTCGCGCGCAGCAGCGCCAAGGTGGGGCATTCTGGCGGCGCCGGCATGCTGGGCGTCGCGAGTGGCAGTGGCGTCACATAATGCGCCGTGAGTAGCGCGAGCCGTGCCCGTGCCCGCTGCACCACCGCGCGCGGCATACCGGCCAATAGGGCAACCGCCAAACCAAAACTTTGATTGGCCGGGCCGGCGCGCACCGCGTGCAGAAAAACGACTTTTTCATCGTGTTCAATCGCGTCCATACGCACATTGCTGATCAGGGGAATCTCATTGGCGAGGCTAGTCAACTCAAAATAATGGGTGGCAAACAAGGTAAATGCCTGATTGACCTGTGCCAGATGTTCGGCCGTCGCCCACGCCAAGGACAAGCCATCGAAGGTACTGGTGCCGCGACCAATTTCATCCACTAACACCAGACTTTGCGGCGTGGCGTAGCGCAGGATATGCGCCGTTTCGGTCATTTCCAGCATAAAAGTACTGTGACCGCGACTCACGCTGTCGGCGGCGCCGATGCGGGTAAAAATGCGATCCAAAGGACCAAACTCGGCGTGCCGCGCCGGCACAAAGCTACCGCTGTGCGCGAGTACTGCGATGAGCGCCGCTTGGCGCATATAGGTAGATTTTCCACCCATATTGGGGCCGGTCACTACCAGCATGCGATGCGCTGCATCGAGGTTTAAATCATTGGCAACAAAGGGATCTTCGCAGCGCTGTTCCACCACGGGGTGGCGGCCTTGGGTGATGGCGATGCCGGGTGTTTGCACAAACTGCGGCGCGTGATACCCAAGGCTCTGCGCGCGCTCGGCAAAGCAGGCCAAGACATCGATTTCCGCGAGCGCGGCGGCGCTGGCCTGCAACGGTGTGGTGGCCAGTGCCAGTTCGGTGAGCAGTGCTGCGTAGAGTTGGCGCTCGCGCGCCAGCGCCTGCTCATGCGCGTGTAAAATTTTGGTTTCAAAAGATTTAAGCTCAGGGGTGATGTAGCGCTCGACGCCCTTTAGCGTTTGTCGCCGGACATAATCCGCCGGCACCTCGTCGCCACGGCTGCGACCGAGTTCCAAGTAATAACCATGCACGCGGTTGTAGCCCACTTTGAGCGTTGCAATGCCGCTGCGTTCACGTTCGCGACGTTCCAGATCGAGCAGATAGCGATCGGCGTCGCCGGCCAGTTGTCGCAATTCGTCCAGTTCGGGATCGAAACCTGGCGCGATTACCCCCCCATCGCGCGCGATGGCCGGCGGGCTGTCGGCGACTGCTCGGGCTAACAGGTTGGCCTGAGTGGCGTAGGCCGGGCACAGCGCGCAGAGAGCTGCCAAACGCGGTACGGCCAGTGGCGCCAGTAAGTTCGTCAAATGAGGGAGCATGTCCAGGGTGTGGCGCAGGCTGACCAAATCGCGCGGACGGGCGCTGCCCAAAGCAATCCGCGTGACGATGCGTTCTAAATCGCCGGCGCCGCGTAGCTGTAATCGCGCGTCGTCGAGCACGCTGGTGTGGATCAAGGCGCTGACGGTCTCCAGCCGCAGCGTGAGCTCGGTTTGATTCCGGCTTGGCCGTTGTAGCCAACGCCGCAGCAGACGACCACCCATGGCGGTGATGCTGGTATCCATCAAGGCCACTAAGGTGTGGCGTTCATCGCCGTCCGGACCAATCGCAATTTCGAGATGCCGCCGGGTTGCCGCATCGAGCACCACCGCCTCCGAAGTCAGTTCCACCATGGGCGGTTGCAGGTGGGGCAGGGGTCCGCATTGGGTTTCCTCGCAATACGCGAGCAGGGCCCCAGCGGCCCCTGCGAGCGCCGGCGTATCGTCTAGCCCTAAGGCCCGCAGACTGCCCAGTTGGAAGCTGGCGCGTAGGCGCCGTTCAGCCGTGGGGGCTGCAAACTGCGCGGCGGGGCGGTGACGCAGGCCGGGGATGGCGAACGTTGGCTGCCAGCCTTCCGCAACCAGTGTTTCTGCCGGCGCGAGGCGGCTGAGCTCGGCGGCAAGGGTTGCCAGGTCGGTGAGCGGGGTGACTAGGAAGCGACCGCTGGCCAAATCAACCCATGCCAAACCGAGGGTTTCGCCCACCGCATGCACGGCCGCCAGCAGTGTTTCGGCGCGCGCGGTGAGCAGCGCATCGTCGGTCACAGTGCCTGGTGTGAGCACCCGGGCTACCCGCCGTTCGACGGGTCCTTTGGACGTCGCAGGGTCGCCCACCTGTTCGCAAATCACCACCGATTCGCCGAGTTTCAGCAGCCGCGCCAGGTATTGTTCTGCCGCGTGTGCCGGCACCCCCGCCATCGGGATTTTCTCGCCGCCGCTGTCCCCGCGACTGGTCAAGGCAATATCGAGGAGGCGGGCCGCGCGTTGGGCGTCTTCGAAGAACAGTTCATAAAAATCGCCCATGCGATAGAACAGCAAACGGTCGGGATACTCGGCTTTAATGCCTAGATACTGCTGCATGACCGGGGTGTGGGTGGCGGGATCACGCATGGTTTTTCAGCGCGTAGGTGCTAGCAGTGCATCGATGCCTGCGTTCAGGACACCGGCCCGCGTGGCGGCGTCCGCCTCCGCGGGGGTCGCGACCCGCGCGGCTTCGGCGACGCTTTGAGAGGCTTGGCGCAGCCGCACGATGCCCAGGTTGTACCAGGCTTTGGTGAGATTAGGCGCATGTTTGACGCCCTCCTCGTACGCCGCCGCCGCGACTTTCAGCTGGCCGCTACGAAAATAGACGTTGCCTAGCTTGAACCACAGCGGGCCGTTGCTGGGATCTTGGCGCACCAACGCGAGGTATCGCTCTTCGGCAGCAGCCCATTGTTCGGCGTTATAAGCGGTTTCGGCCTCCAGCAGCACGCTGGCGGGGTCGCCCATGGGCGGCTTTGGTGGTGGCGAGGAGGGCGTGGTAGGTGCATGCGTGCACGCCGCCAACGCGCCAACCACCAACCACCCGCTGGCGAGCGCACGAAGATTGCGGCGAAATTTAGGACCGGACATAGCTGCTCAACATTCAAATGCGGTAGATGGACACCAAGACTGGCAATATAGCAGCCCCAACCCTCGCTGCCAGTGCGCTTGCCATCTTGAATTTATGGCGCCGCAGCCCCATCTTCGAGGGTCGAATCCAGCAACAATCGGGCCCATGCCATGACCACTACCGCACCTAAAGAAACTCTGGGGTTCCAATCTGAAGTTAATCAACTTCTGGACCTCGTCATTAATTCGCTATACAGCAACCGCGAGATTTTTCTCCGGGAGCTCATTTCCAATGCCTCCGACGCGATTGAGAAACTGCGCTTCTCGGCGCTGTCTGACGAGGCGCTGTATGAGGGTGACGCGGCCGCTGGGATCGCCGTCGATTTCGACAGCGAGGCCCGCACCGTCACGTTACGCGATACCGGTATTGGCATGACCCGCGAGGACGTCATCTCTCATTTGGGGACGATCGCCAAGTCCGGCACTAAAGAATTTTTTGGTGGTTTGAGCGGCGACGCCCGCCAAGACTCGCAACTCATCGGCCAGTTCGGCGTGGGCTTTTATGCGGCGTTCATCGTCGCCGACAAAGTCACCGTCTTGTCGCGCCGGGCTGGTGCCGGGCCAGAAACTGGCGTGCGTTGGGAGTCTGATGGACGTGGGGAGTTCACGGTGGAAGCTTGCCTGCGCAGCCGCCGTGGTACCGAAATTATTCTGCACCTCAAGGAAGACGCCCTAGAATTTGCCGACGCCTACCGCCTGCGCGCGCTGGTCAAAAAATACTCCGACCACATCGCGGTGCCGATCACGATGCCGGCCATTGCAGCCCCCACCGAAGGTGAGGAGACCCCCGCCGCGCGGGAGACGGTCAATAGCGCCACGGCATTGTGGGTACGCAGCAAGCAGGATATTCCTGACGCGGATTACCAGTCGTTCTACAAACATATTGCGCATGATTTCGAGGACCCCATGACGTGGGTGCATACGAAGTCCGAAGGCAAACTGGAATACACGACCCTGTTTTTTATTCCTGCGCGGGCACCTTTCGACCTATTTGATCGCGACGCGCAGCACGGCATCAAGCTGTATGTGCAACGCGTTTTCATCATGGACGATGCCGAGCAATTGCTGCCACGTTACCTGCGGTTTGTGCGGGGCATCGTGGACACCCGTGATCTGCCGCTCAATGTTTCACGCGAGTTGCTACAACGTAACAAATCGATCGACACCATCCGTGGCGCTTCGGTGAAGAAAATTCTGGGGCTGATCGAAACCCTGGCCGAAGGCGAAGACTACGCGAAGTTCTGGCAGACTTTTGGACGAGTCCTGAAGGAAGGCATCATTGAAGATGCCAGCAACCGTGAGCGGGTGGCCAAGCTGCTGCGCTTTGCCAGCACGCAGACTGATCAAGCAGAACCGACGACCGCGCTGGAAGCCTATGTTTCACGCATGAAGGAAGGCCAGAAAGCGATTTATTTCTTGACGGCCGAGACCCACGCAACCGCCAAATCTAGTCCGCATCTGGAAGTGTTTCGGGCACGCGGCATTGAAGTGCTGTTGTTATGTGAACCGGTCGATGAATGGGTGGTCCAGCAGCTAACGGAATTCGACGGTCGGCCACTGCGCTCAGTCATGCAGGGCAAACTGGAACTGCCGGGCGATGAGGAAACCACAACCCCAGATGCCCCGGTCGAAGACTCGGCGCTGATCGTCAAGCTTAAGGCGGCGCTCGAAGGCAAAGTCAGCGCGGTCCGGCCCTCGACGCGTTTAACCGATTCCCCCGCTTGTCTGGTGGGTGATGACTACGACATGAGTGTGAACTTACAGCGCATTCTGCGGGCGGCCGGTCAGGAAGTGCCGCCGGCACGGCGCATTCTGGAAGTGAACGAGCGGCACCCGCTGCTCATCCGGTTGGCGACGGAAGACGGCGATCAACGCTTTGGTGATCTGGCGCAACTGCTGTTTGATCAGGCCGTGCTGGTGGAAGGGGGCAGACTGGAGGACCCAGCGGCCTTCGTGCGTCGGCTCAATACTTTCCTCACCGAGGTGGTGGTCTGAGGCGCCGGTAAACTAGCGCACTCAGAGAGGTTTTCGCGTATGCCACCCCGCATAGCTACCGCGCGGCGTTTGGTCTTGAACGCCGAGCGGCGCTTCCTGCGCGCACGCCTGACTTACGGCCACGGCACGGATAACGCGCGTGACGAAGCCGTATTTTTGGTTTTTCACGCCTTGGGTTTGAGTTTTAATACGGCCGATGCGGCACTTGACCAACTGCTGGAACCCGCCCAAATGGTAGCGGTCGAGGTTTTGATCAAGGCACGCATCGCGCAGCAGCGGCCGGCTGCCTACTTGACCGGTCGCATGTGGTTTTGTGGCCACGAATTCCTCGTCGACGAGCGTGTGCTGGTGCCGCGCTCGCCTATCGGCGAACTCATCAACACCCGCTTCGCGCCGTGGTTGGACATTGGCCAGGTCCGGCGCGTGCTGGATATCGCCACCGGCAGTGGCTGTATTGCCATCGCGACGGCGTTGGCTTTTCCGTGGGTCCAGGTCGACGCCACCGATATTTCACCGGCGGCACTCGAAGTGGCGGGTGAGAACGCTGCGCGCTTGGGAGTCGCCGACCGCGTACATTTTCATTTGACGGATATTTATCCGACCCCCCGGGAACCCTACGATCTCATCCTGGCCAATCCGCCCTATGTACCGCAGGCGGAGTTCGACGCCTTGCCGGCGGAATATCGACACGAGCCGGCGCTCGGTCTGGTCGCGGGTGCGGACGGTTTACTGGTCTTGCGTCGTTTATTGGGGGCGGTGCGCGACTACTTAGCCCCTGAGGGCTGGTTGGTGATGGATACCGGCGCGACTTCAGATGCACTGGCGCAGGCTTTCCCCGACTTCCCGTTCACCTGGGTGGCACTGGCCCACGGCGGCGACGGTATTTCGGTGCTGGCGGCGCGCGATCTTCCGCGTGTGCGGGGCGACGTAACGCCGCGCCAGTTGCTAGAATAAAGCCCATGTCTGGAAACACCTTTGGAACGCTTTTCACGGTCACCAGTGCTGGAGAAAGCCATGGCCCGAGCTATGTGGGCATCGTCGATGGCTGCCCACCGGGTATGCCATTGTGCGCGGCGGATCTTCAACACGATTTGGACCGGCGCAAGCCTGGCCAGTCGCGCCACACCACCCAGCGCCGAGAGGCCGATGAAGTCCAGATAATATCGGGCGTTTTTGAGGGGGTTACGACTGGTACGCCGATCGGCCTGCTAATCGAAAACACCGACCAAAAATCGAAAGATTACGGCAACATCAAAGATAAATTCCGTCCTGGTCACGCCGACTACGCCTACCAGCAAAAATATGGCTTGCGTGATTATCGGGGTGGTGGACGCGCATCCGCGCGCGAGACCTGTGTGCGGGTGGCAGCAGCCGGCATCGCCAAAAAATACTTGTCTGCGCACTATGGCATTTCGATTCGTGGCTGGCTCTCCCAGTTAGGCCCCATCGCGTTGGCTTGCGAGGATCTGGACGCCGTTGATAACAACCCATTTTTTTGTGCGGAACCGGGGCGGGTGCCCGAACTCGAGGCGTTCATGGATGCCTTGCGTAAAAGCGGTGATTCGGTAGGTGCGCGCGTTAACGTGATGGCCAGCCAAGTGCCGCCCGGCTGGGGCGAGCCGGTGTTCGATCGCCTAGACGCGGATATCGCTAAGGCCATGATGGGGCTGAATGCCGTCAAGGGTGTTGAAATTGGCGATGGTTTCGCGGTCGTCACGCAACGCGGCACCCAGCACCGCGACGAAATGTCACCGCAGGGTTTTGCCAGCAATCACGCTGGGGGCATTCTGGGCGGTATTTCGACCGGGCAAAATCTTTTGGTGAGCCTCGCGCTAAAGCCAACGTCTAGTATTCGCTTGAGCGGTGAAACCATCGATGTGAGCGGCATGGCAACCACCATCGCCACGCTCGGACGGCACGATCCCTGCGTTGGCATTCGGGCCATCCCCATCGCGGAGGCCATGCTCGCGCTAGTCTTAATGGACCACGGATTGCGCCAGCGCGCGCAAAATGGCGACGTTAGGTCGTCAACGCCGGACATTGCGCGCGGTTCCTGAATTGCACGCATCGCGGGTGATTCCGACACGGCGTGCGGGTCACGGCGAGTAAATGGACGGCGCTCAAGACTCCCTCGCGCACGACGCCCTTGCTGATATCCGTGCGCGCCTAGCACGTGCCGTTGCTGAGCGCCAACCGGTGTCGCTACGCGGCGGCGGCACGCATGATTTTCTGCGCCCACCAGCCGGGCCCGTGGTGCTGGCGCTGTCTTCCTACGCGGGGGTCATTGCCTATGCGCCCTCGGAACTGGCGATCGTTGCGCGTGCGGGTACCCCGCTGGTCGAGATTGAAACCCTGTTGGCGCAACACGGCCAGTGTTTGGCATTCGAAGCCCCGCGCGGCAGTGCGCAATCCACCTTGGGTGGCGTCATCAGCACGGGGCTTTCGGGCCCGGCGCGACCCTACACGGCGTCGGTGCGCGACCATGTGCTGGGGGTGGGGCTGTTGAACTCGCAAGGTGAGCTACTCCAATTTGGTGGACGGGTCATGAAGAATGTCGCCGGCTACGATGTTTCGCGTCTGGTCACTGGGGCTTGGGGTGTTTTGGGGCCGATTATGGAAATCGCGGTGAGGGTCGTGCCGGCGCCTGCGACGGAATGCTGCCTACGCTGGCCACTGTCGTTGGAAGCCGCGCGCGCGTGGATGCGCGAGGCCGGCGGCCGCTTTTCACCCTTAACGGGCCTATGCCATGACGGCGAATACTTACACGTGCGTTTTTCGGGTTCGGCCGCCGCAGTGGCCGCCGCCGCCGAGGCTCTGATCAACGTTGCGAGCGAAGAAACCAGCGATTTTTGGCGCCAATTGCGTGACTGGGCGCTGCCGTTTTTCGCCGATGGGCGGGCGCTTTGGCGTTTGGTGCTGCCGCCGAATGCACCCAATTTGGCCTTGAGCGGCAGTTGGCTATGGGATTGGGGCGGCGCCCAGCGCTGGCTAAAAACCACGGCGACTGCGGCGGAAATCACCGCCTGCGCGACGGCGGCTGGGGGCTATGCCAGCGCGTTCGATGCAAACTACAGCTTGCTCAATAGCGGCCTCACGGCCGTCCAGCGCGCGCTCCAGAAGAGGATCCGCCACAGCTTCGACCCTCTCCAGATGTTCAATCCAGAACTCTCACCACAGGACGACTGACCATGCGCACGCGTCTGCCACCCGCTCTCTTAAGTGAGCCCGATGGCGCCGAGGCGGCCACCATCCTGCGCGCCTGTGTGCATTGCGGTTTCTGCAATGCAACCTGCCCAACCTACCAGCTGCTGGGCGATGAGCGGGACGGCCCCAGAGGACGCATCTACCTGATTAAATCGCTGTTGGAAGGTGCTGATACGGGGCTAGAAACCCAACGCCATATAGACCGTTGCCTGACCTGCCGCGCCTGCGAGACCACTTGCCCGTCGGGTGTGCGTTACGGTCGGCTGCTCGATTTGGTCCGCCCGCGACTGGACATTGCGGTGCCGCGCGGGCGACTCGCCAAACTTGAGCGCTGGCTGCTCCGACGGGGTGTGCCGTCGCGAGCCTTTGGCTTGCTGTTAGGGCTGGGACAACGCTTGCGGCCGGTGCTGCCGGCCGTATTCGCTCGGCTCGTGCCCCGTCCTCGCGCTGCCGGTGACTGGCCATCCGCACGCCATGCCCGTCGCTGGGTGGCGTTGGATGGCTGTGTTCAGGCGGTGGCCCGACCCTCAATCAATGCCGCTGCGGCGCGCCTGCTCGATCGCTGCGGGCAATCTCTGGTGCGAGTGCCAGGTCGTGGTTGTTGTGGGGCGCTCGCCTACCACTTGGGCGCGCACGAAGAAGCCCGTGCGCATGCCCGGCGCAATATCGATGCGTGGTGGCCGGAGATTGAACGGGGTGCCGAAGGCATCTTCAGTAGCGCCACCGGGTGTACTACTTTTCTAAAGGATTACGCAGAAATTCTGCGCGATGATCCGGTCTATGCCGAACGCGCCGCAAAGGTGGCCGCGCGGGTCCGTGATGCGACCGAAGTTTTGCGGCCCGAGGATGTTGTTGCGATGGGTTTGAACGTGGACGCCCGCGTGGCGATACAAACGCCATGCTCGCTTCAGCATGGTTTGGGTGGGGCTGGCCGCATCGAGGCTTTGCTGCAGGCGGCGGGTGCGAAACTCTGCGCTGTGGCCGACTCGCATTTGTGTTGCGGTTCGGCCGGCGCCTATTCGGTGCTACAGCCAGTCATCAGTGGGGAGTTGCGGGCGCGCAAGCTGACGGCCCTCACCGCCGATTTCCCGGCCGTGATCGCCACCGCCAATATTGGCTGCATGTTGCATTTAGAGGGGGCGGCGAAACAACCGGTTCGCCACTGGTTGGAGATTTTGGACGCGGCGGCTGGGCAGGCGTCCTAGCCTGCACCGCCGCCGGCGTAGCCTTAGTAGACTTTTAAGACCGACGGGTCAGCGGCCTCTGCCCCAGTTGCTGGCTTAGCTGCCTGCGGTTGGACGACTGCTGGCTGGGCTGCCGCTACGTCGCCGTCATCTTCATCAAGGTAGTCATCGATG
Source organism: Klebsiella pneumoniae (assembly GCA_945862315.1). GTDB lineage: Bacteria > Pseudomonadota > Gammaproteobacteria. The sequence continues at coordinate 53,325 of CAMAXW010000005.1, read as the reverse complement.
CTCTCGCTCGGCGGGTTACCGTCGTAAATCTTGAATTCCCGCATTTGGCGATAGGCCTCGCGCACGAAGGTGTAGGGATCTAGCGCCGCTTGGTCGCGGATGTTGGTGGCTTCCAGTAGGTTAGCCCGCATGTTGATAAGATTGAGAACCCCCAGCGGTACGGTGACGACCGCACTGATGTAGGTCAGCGGGTTCAGTGCCATGGATGTCGCAATGTCTGGCAGATCCCGAAAGGAGTTAGGTCCCATGAGGGGCAGCACCAAATAGCGGCCCTCGCCAGCACCCCATTTGCCGAGCGTTTGACCAAAATCTTCGTCGTGCGCTGGCAGGCCGAGGCTAGTGGCGGGGTCAAAAATGCCACCCAAGCCGATGGAACTATTAACAATGAACCGGCCGGAGTCGGCGGCAAAATTGGTGAGCTTGCCCTGCAGCAGGTCGTTGGCTATCACGTTTAAATAGCCGACGTTTTCAAAAACGTTGGTGACGCTCGCCCGCACGGGTTTGGGGGTAACCGCAACATAACCTTTAGCCACCGGGGTGAAAAATTTGCGATCGAGGCTATCGTTAAAATTGTAGAACTTGCGGTTCTGTTTTTCCCAAGGGTCGTTTGGCCCTTTGGGGGTATTGGTGGCGCAAGCGCTTACCAAGGCGGCCAACACGAGGGTGAATAGTCCTCGGACGATGCGCTCTTTTGACATTTTTTGGTTCCGAACCATGGCTAAACTTTCTGCTGCTAGGTGCTCGTTGATCATCGCGGTCACTTTCCGGCTGCTGCGTATGATGCAACTTTGGCGTCGAGTTTTGCAATCAGTGGATCGATGCCCTGGGCCGAAATGACGGCGTCATATTCGGTACGTTTCAAGGCGAGATCGGACACCCCCTGCGCGATAACATTCACAATTCCCCACTGTTCTGCCGATTGGGTCACGACGTAATTCAGTGAAACGCGTTTGCCGTCGCCAGTGATGATAACGGTTTTGACGAGCGTGGCACCGCGAGATTCTTCTTGCGCTACCGTCTCAAAACTTTCGCCGCCGTAGCTGGAAAAATTCTCGGCGTAGGTCGCCACGCTGAGTTGCGCAAAAGTAGTGATAAATTGTTCCCGTTTATCAGCGGCCAATGTTTTCCAGTGCGGTCCGGTCACGGCGCGCGCGATGGTGTTGAAGTTAAAACATTCCTTGATGACCGGGGTCAGACGCTCCACCCGACCTTTGTAGCCTAGCGTGGTGCCATCTTTCATGGTGTTCAACAGCGCTGCGTGGAGTTTTTCTACCACCGCGACTGCACCGTCGGCGGCCGCCGCGGCGCACGCCAGTGGGGCGGCCATGGCCAATAGCAGGCAGGTCGTAATACGGAGCGATTTGAACATGGCTTTTTCCTCGCCTTAGCGATAACTAGCGTTGATAAGTTCGATTCTTCCAGCGGGAACGCTCGCCGCGAAAATAGCGCAGCGCCGAGGTCCAAGTCATCGCCAGATACAGTGTTGCTGCAATGGGTAGTGTTAACGCCCAGAGCTGCGGGCGGTCATAGTAACGCAGGACGGGCAGATAACTGCGCACCATTGCCGCCATCACCAGCACGCATAGGCCTCGTGTGGTGTTATCGGTGCTAGCCAAGCCGACCACTGGCACCACAAATACGACCACCAGCAACACGGTGCACAGCAACAGCAATAGGATCGAGTAGCGCAGTTCGGTGAAGGCCGTGCGGGCGACCATGTTCCAGATACTCGCGAGCGAGGGGTAGGGGCGGGCGGCAAACACATCGCGCGAGAGTCCCAGCCACGTGCTGCCACCGGCGCTCTTCACATGCCGTGCTAGCGTGCAGTCGTCGATCAGCGCATCGCGGAGCGCGGCAAAACCACCGAGTGTCAAGAGGGTGTCGCGGCGCATTAAAATGCAGCCACCTGCTGCCGCGGCCACGCGTGGCGACTTCGAGTTGGCCAGAGCGAACGGATAAAGCATTTTAAAGAAATAGATGAAGGGTGGGATGAGCAGTCGCTCCCACACTGTGGTCATCGAGAGGGCCGCCATGACGGAGACCAAGTCGCGCGATTCGCGCTGTAATTTCTCCAATAACGCGGCGAGGATCCCAGGCGCCAGCGAGATATCTGCATCGAGCAGCAGGACATAAGGCGTGGTCGCGTGTTGCAGTCCTTGTTCGAGCGCCCAGAGTTTGCCCGACCAGCCAGGCGGCGGGCGCTGCCCGCTGATAACGTGTAACGAGTCGAGACCTAAGCCTCTGGCGAGGTCTCCCGTGCCATCACTGCTTTCGTCGTCGATGAGCACAATGCGCGCGAGGTGGCCTTGCGCGGCAAGTCGTTGGAGGGTGTCGGTAATACAGTGGGCTTCATCGCGCGCCGGGATCAGTGCGGTGATGTCTTCCAGACCGCTGTGTGCACCGGGTGCCGCCGCAGAAATTTGCTCGCTGACTGCCCAGGGCCGCCATGGGAGCAGCAAGATGGCCGTCCAAATGACTGCGGCGCCCACAGCCCAGCAGAACATCATGGGCTGGGGGCGCCGCGGGGGCCGCAGGACATCAGGTTGGGCAGGTCGGTCAAGCGACCTGTTTCGTGGTGTCTTTTTCGTTTTTCACCACGCTGAGTAGCCGTGCTGGAGTCGGTACGGCCTCGGGGTAGCGAAAAGGTACTTCCGGCGCCATGGGGCCGGTGGTTTTAGGCCCGAACAACGCCACGCGTGCCGCTTTGATGGGGTGGGAGAAGGTGTCTTCCACGGCCGTCATTTCGTAGCCGCAGTGCATCATGCAATTGGCGCATTTAGGATTCACGCCGGTGCCATAGCGCTCCCATTCCGTTTCTTCCATGAGCCCTTTGAAGGAGCTGGCGTAGCCTTCTCCAACCAGGAGATAGCACGGCTTCTGCCAACCGAAAACATTGCGGGTAACAGCACCCCAAGGAGTGCAATGGTAGGTCTGGTTACCGGCCAAGAAGTCCATGTACAAGGGCGATTGGTTAAAGCGCCAATTGCGGCCTTTGCCCAGTTTGAAAATATCGCGGAACAGTTGCTTGCTCGCCTCGCGCTTGAGGAACACATCCTGCCGCGGCGCGCGCTCATAACTGTAACCAGGGGACATGGTGACTGCTTCGACGTCCAAGGCCATCATTCGGTCCATGAACTGGCCGAGTTCCGGCGCAGTTTCACCTTGGAATAGCGTGCAGTTGACGGTTACCCGAAAGCCGCGAGCGCGCGCCTTAAGGATGACCTGTTCGCATTTTTCATACACACCTTCGCGACACACGGAGTTGTCGTGGCGGGTTTTATTGCCATCGAGGTGGATAGAAAAAGTGAGGTAGGGCGAGGGCGTGTATTGGTCCATCTTGCGGTCGAGCAAGAGCGCATTGGTGCAGAGATACACGAATTTCTTGCGTTGCACATAGCCTTGGACAATCTGGGCCATTTCTTTGTGGATCAGGGGTTCGCCGCCGGCAATAGAGACGACCGGGGCATTACTCTCGTCCACTGCGCGCATGCAGTCCTCGTAGCTCAAGCGCTTATCGAGGATTTCGTCCGGATAGTCGATTTTGCCGCAACCCGAACAAGCGAGGTTGCAACGGAACAGCGGTTCCAGCATCAGGACCAGAGGATAACGTTTTATGCCGCGCAGCTTGTTGCTAATAATGTAACGCGCGATACGGTATTGCTGGATGAAGGGGACACTCATGCGTAGAAAACCCTGTTGTCGGAGGAATAAGCCATCTTTTTTCAACGGATTGAAAACGATGGGTTGGCCGCATGTTACGACATTGCATCGGGCATCGGAAGCTTAAATCCTCGGCCGTAATGGCGTGGGGGGCTGACCTGCGCACGCCGCCTCAGGCTTGCAAGCAATTCGCGCGCTATCCATAATCTGACGCCCGGCTCTGAGCAGCGGATCTTTATCGCGGAATCACACATGACCGAGCAAATACAGTATCCGCTACTCTCACGGATCAATTCGCCTTACGACCTGCGACAGCTCCCGGAATCCTCTTTAGAGCAGGTCGGCCGGGAACTGCGCGGCTGCCTGTTAGAGTCGGTCAGCCGCAGCGGTGGCCATTTCGCAGCCGGACTGGGTTCCATCGAACTCACCATCGCGCTGCACTATCTCTACAACACTCCCGAAGACCGCCTTGTGTGGGATGTGGGTCATCAGGCCTACCCGCATAAAATTCTCACGGGTCGCCGCGAGCGTTTGCCAACCATTCGTCAGTGGGAAGGTTTAGCGCCGTTCCCCAAACGCGATGAATCGCCTTACGACGCCTTTGGGGTTGGCCATTCCAGTACCTCCATCAGCGCTGCCTTGGGCATGGCGATCGCTGCGCGTCATACCGGCAGCGGCCGGCGTGCGGTGGCGATCATTGGTGATGGTGGTCTCACCGCTGGGATGGCCTTCGAGGCGTTGAATCACGCCGGCGATATTGGCGCCGACTTACTGGTCATTCTCAACGACAACAACATGTCGATTTCGCCCAACGTCGGCGCTTTGGCTAATCGTTTCGCGCAACTTATTTCCGGCAAGCTTTACACCACGGTGCGCGAAGGCAGTAAAAAAGTGCTTTCGCAGTTGCCGAGCGTTTGGGAGTTAGCGCGCCGCGCCGAGGAACACGTCAAGGGATTAGTCGTCCCGGGTACGCTGTTCGAAGAATTCGGTTTTAACTACATTGGTCCAATCGATGGCCACCACCTGCCAACGCTGCTCGCTACGCTGCGTAATATCCGCGAATTGAGCGGCCCACAGTTCCTGCACATCATCACTAAAAAGGGCAAGGGTTACGAGCCGGCGGAAGCCGATCCGGTGAAATACCACGGCGTTTCGCCGTTTGATCCCACGCTCGGAATCGTGCCTTCGGCCAAAGTGGCCAAGCCGACTTACAGCGACGTTTTTGGCGAATGGATCTGTGACATGGCGGCTCACGACCCACGCTTGGTCGCCATCACGCCGGCGATGCGCGAAGGATCGGGATTGGTGCGTTTTGAACGCGAACATCCGACGCGATATTTCGATGTTGCGATCGCTGAACAACACGCCGTCACGGTTGCCGCGGGTATGGCCTGCGACGGCTTGAAGCCCGTGGTGGCCATTTATTCCACGTTTCTTCAGCGCGGTTACGACCAACTCATCCACGACGTGGTGACCCAGAAACTCCCGGTGCTTTTTGCGATAGATCGGGCGGGTGTGGTGGGGGCGGATGGCCCGACCCACAACGGTAGTTTCGACGAAAGCTTCCTGCGCTGTTTACCCGACTTGGTCCTCATGGCGCCGGCGGATGAAAACGAATGTCGGCAGATGCTCTACACCGGCTTCACGCTCGATGCCCCAGCTGCTGTGCGCTATCCCCGCGGTCCAGGCTTGGGCGTAGAGGTCCAAAAAACCATGACCGCGCTGCCCATCGGCAAAGGCGAAGTGCGACGTCGGGGCACCGGTATCGCCTTGCTGGCGTTCGGCAGCATGGTGGGTTTGGCGCTGAGCGTGGGCGAGGCATTAAACGCCACGGTGGTGAACATGCGGTTCATCAAACCCTTGGACGAAGCCCTCGTGGTAGAGCTCGCCCGTTCCCATGACTTACTCGTGACGATTGACGAAAACGCTGTGATGGGCGGTGCGGGCAGCGCCGTGAGCGAGGTGCTGGCGGCGCAAGGAATCGCCGCGCAAGTGCTACACATTGGGTTGCCAGACTGCTTCCTACAACACGGCGCGCGCGAAGACATGCTGCGCGAGGCTGGCCTCACGAGTGACCAAGTGGAAGCAAAAGTGCGCGCGCGCTGGGCCGCCCAAACCGCATCGGTGGCGAGCAGCCCGATCGCCTGACCCCCTCGCCCACCCGCATTAGCGGACTGGCGGCGAGCCTGCTCCAACCCCGTCCGAGGCGACCGCCAAATGGCGCGTCAACCGGCGGAGCACGGTCGGTGGGGGCGTGCTCGGGCGGGGCAAATTCGCCGGAATGCCCGGACTGATCTTGAGATGCAGAAACCCTGCACCTCGCTGCCGGTGACGGGTTAGAAAGCGGTCGACGTCGTTTAAGGTCGCTGCGCGCTGACAAACCGTGTAGCCGCAGGCCGCCGCAATCTGCGCAAAATCCACCCATGGACTGACTGTTGACTGGCCACCAGTCGATTCGTGCATCTCGTTGTCCAATAGCACATGCGACAAATTAGCCGGGCCGTAATGACCCAGGGTCGCGAAGTTTCCCATGCGCATCAGGGCTGCGCCGTCCCCATCCACCACCACGACGTGCAAGTCGGGACGCGCCATCGCGAGGCCAAGGCCTAGCGAGGTGGCACAACCCATCGATCCCACCAAATACAGATGGTTATCCCGGTCGGCTAGGGCATAGAGCTCGCGCCCGGTGTAGCCGGTGGTGGCAATCACCACCGAGTGTTGCAGCGGGGTGGCGGCGATGACGCGCTCTAGCGCCGCCGTGCGGGAGGGACGATCGGCGTGACCACCCAAGGCACCTTGGGCTAGCACGCTAGCTCGAACTTGCGCCACGCCCCTCGGCCCGAGAGCTTGCGGCGCAACGCTACCCTGCTGCATGACTAGGCCATAGGGCCGCTGCTCGGTCGTCAGGTGTGCGATGGCTCGCATTAGCACCGCTTCGATGGCCTGTGGCTCGGTGGGAAACTGCTCCCACGGGATTTGCATGGTATCGAGCAACTGGCCGGTGATGGTGCCCATTAATGCGTGCTGCGGTTCGTCCGCGACGCCCGGCGCACCGCGGTGTGTGCAAATGAGCAGCAGCGGGATGTGAAAAACATGCGTGAGCGACGTCAGTGGGCTGACGGCATTACCGAGGCCAGAATTCTGCATCATCGCCACCGCGAGTCGACCGCCGATGCTCGCCCCGGCAGCCGCGGCGACTGCGTCCCCCTCGTTGGCAGCCGAGACATACTGCAACGTGGGGTCGTCAATGACATGGTTGATAAACGGGGTGAGGAACGAACAGGGTACGCCGGCGTACCAAGTAAACCCTGCACGGCGCGCCGCTTCGACAAATTCAACTGCTTCAATCATGTGGCGCGCCAAGCTCTATCCGGCCGTTGGTTGCGGGATGCGTGTCCCACGCCTGCGGTGCGTTTTTCGTTAAGGCACTGTGCGATCTGGGGTGATACCAGCCGCGCGGCAGTGGGCGTCGACCGACCGCTGAGGGGCTGATCGCAGGATCAGTCATGGCGTTATCCTCGGTAAGATTTCCGCACGCGCGCGGCGTAGGTCCGCGGGGAAATCAATTTCTATCCAGGGTATGCCAGTAATGTCCTCAAATCCTGGGGAATGATTTTCGGTGAGCAGCAGATCCCGGATGGCTTCTTCGTGCGGTTCGTTGCTGCGTCCCGTATCGATGTAGCGCTCCGTCAGGCGCGCTAGGGCGGCGGCGGCGGCGGGTGCGAATTTAAAAAAGCCCACCGACTCTCCCGCGAAATCGAACGCGATGGCGGGATCTGGGCGCTTGCGAAATTCCACGATAGCGTTTTGGCGCACGCAAATTTTGACTGGCTCGTCGCCCGGTGGGTAGTCGCGATCGAGCAACAGGCAGTTTTGTATCGGACTGTTGACCAAGCGCGTGAGCAGGCTAGGGCAAGACAGCACGTCGGCGTCTAGCACGAGGATATCTGCGCCGCTAGTGAGGGCCGCGCGGACCGTCCACAGGCTGCGCACGCTACCCAGACGGTATTCCGTATTGATGACACACTGCACCTCCGGATGGCCGGCGCGCTGGATAGCGGTGGTGAGATAGTCGGCCTGATGGCCCACGCAGACCGTCACGCGACGCACGTTTAAACGCGAGAGATTTTCCAGTTGGCGGGCCATCAGCGACTGCCCGCCCATTTCCAGCAAAGCCTTGGGCTGACTGTCGGGCAGGTCGAGCCGACTCCCAACACCGGCGGCGAGGATAACCGCGTGCATCTCAGCGCGCTGCACGTGGGCGTTCCGGGCGACTAAACCATTCGACGGCGGCGGCGATCGCCGCTGCGGCGGGGCGACTCACATAGCCCAGTTCGCGTCGCGCGCGGCTGGAGTCGAAGTACATTTTTTTGAGCGACATCCGCAGACCATCCACCGTAATTTGAGGTTCAGAGCCGTTAGTGAGCCACGCCCAAGCTTCGCCTACGATGGCAATGGGTAGGATTGCCATTCTGGGGATTTCCATCATCGGCGGCGCACGCTTGGCGAGTTTGGCGATGGCCGTCAAGATTTGGCGCAGCGAGAGATCGTCTCCGCCCAGAATATAACGGCGACCCACGGTGCCCGCATCGAACGCCAGCAAATGGCCGTGCGCCACATCCTCGACGTGCACCAGATTAAGCCCCGTGTCGACAAAGGCTGGGATTCTGCCGAAATAGGCGTCCCGAACCATCCGACCCGTTGGGGTGGGTTTGATGTCGTAGGGTCCGATCGGGGTTGATGGATTCACGATAACCGCAGGCAAACCGCGCTCCACTACCAGCTGGTCGATCAGTTGTTCGGCCAGAAATTTCGAGCGCTTGTAATGACCGATCATGTCGCTGAGGCTGACCGGCGTGCTTTCATCGGCAGGGCGGCCATCCTGATGCAGGCCGAGTGTCGCGACGCTGCTGGTATAGACGATGCGTGGGATTTTCGCGGCCAGCGCCGCCTCCATCAAGTGCCCGGTACCCTCTACGTTGCTGGCATATAAGTCGTTAGGCGTGCGCGTCCATAGGCGATAGTCGGCGGCCAAGTGGTAAAGGCCGCTGCAACCTTCACAGGCGCGCCGCAGAGAGGCCGGGTCGCGGAGATCCCCTTCGACAATTTCCACTGCGAGGTCGCGCACATTGCTGAGATCGCTTTGGGGACGCACGAGCACCCGCACCGGCGAGTCCCGCGCCAAGAGCGCGCGCACCACGGCGCTCCCCACGAAGCCCGAGGCACCCGTGACGAGGATGGTCACGACGCTAGCCCACAGGGTGCTGTTGGGAGCGCGCGCCGGATAGCTTGGCGAGGCGTGCCGTCAGCACCTCGTTGGGTGGTCTGCGTGCACGAAGTACTGAGATAGTTGGGCGCGCGCACTAGCGAGCAATCTCGCTGCGGCCTAACAGCCCGGCCGCCCGCGCCAGCGTGGCGAGCGCTGTGCGGTAGTGGAGCCCCAGTCGAATGACCGCGAACAAGTCGCGCGGCCGCGCCAGCAGCGCCTTCATCACCCCGATAGGTTGTGGCTCGCCATCCTCACTCATGCCGGCCATCGCCGCTGTTGGAATATCGAAATCTAGCGGGTCAACGATGCTCCTCACCGCCAGAAATGGGAGCTGCGCCGCACACGCCACTTGGGCCACGGCCGCCGATTCCATGTCCACGGCAGCGCAGTGGTGGCGTTGTGCGAGCGCGCGCTTTTCGTGTTGATGCAAGACGGGTGTTGCGAGCGTCAGGGCCACGACGGGCAGTGGGCTGAGGGTTGCCAGACGGTGGCTAAACAGCTGCAGCAGCTGGGCGTCCGCTGGATAGCGCTGACCGTTGGTATCGCAGGTCTCTTTAAGCAGCAGCAATTGACCGGGTTTTAAGTGCTCGCTGAGCGCGCCAGAAGTTCCCCAGCTCACGAGCTCCCGGACGCCGGCAGCCACCAATCGTCGCGCAGCGGCGGCGGCGCGCAGCGGGCCAGGGCCCGCAATAATCAGCTCGAGATTTCCGAGTTCGCGCCATGTGGCGCAGCTGCGCGCTTCGGCAGACAGCGCAGCGACGACGCCGATAGGAGGGGCGTGGTTCATTGGGGGCGGTGCTGCACTGGAGTCAGGGCGAGTGCCTAATCGGGCGGCCGAGGTGCTGTTGCATCGAGAAGAAGCGGACCGGGAGGCGCCAGATCCGTCAGCGGTAAGCCCTTCGCGCCAAGTGCAAACAATAGGCGCAAGGCGGTCGCGCTGCGCGCCGTTAGGGTGGTCAGTGCGAGCGTGGCTTTGACACTGCGGCGGGAAATCTTAACCACTTGGCCTGATTCAAAATGTGGCTGATCGTTAATTTTCTGGAGGGTCAATAAGGCCATTCCAAGCGCCCACAGGCAGAATTTCCGCATGCCAACTTGGTTGGCTGGGAGCATTAAGGTGAACTCCAGCGCATTTCGCAAATGTGCATGGGCGATGCCCAGCAGCTCTCGCAGCCCGGCGACAAAGGCCTCGCCACCCTCACCGGGACCCATGGTACTGAGGCGTAGCCCGCGATTTTCAAAAGCCGGGCGGGGCAACCAGCACGCGCCGCGGGCGCGATCCTCCCAAATGTCCTTCAGAATATTGGTCATTTGGAGGCCTTGGCCGAAGGACACACCGAGTTTTAATAGCGTCGCCCGCTGGGGGGCAAGGGCGGGACAGTGGTGACAAAAAAGTTCGGTCAGCATTTCGCCGACCACGCCAGCAACGTAGTAACAGTAGCGATCCATCGCCGGCTGATCGCTCAGTCCATCGAGCGTTTCCTGTCCCTGATAAAAAAGCATGCCTTCCGACATCACCCGCACGCAACGCGCGAGTGCAGCTTGCTGTGGGGCGGCAAGCGAATGCGTTATCCGGACCACACGCTCGGTGTTGGCGATGAGTTCTCGCTCGGCAGCGGTAGCGTGCGCGGCAAGTTGCCCGCTCAGTTCGGCGGCAAATTCCGTCGCGGGCGCGTGCGTGGCGAGGATGGCATTAAACTGGTTGGCGTAGCGTTGCTTGGCAAGCAGGGATAGGTCGGCGTCGTCTTCGATCGTGTCGGCGATGCGGCACAGTAGATAGGCGTTGCCGACCGCGCGTGATAGCTCACTGGGTAGGGCCGGGATGGTTAATGCAAAGGTTCTGGACACGCCCTGCAGAATGGCGCTCTGAAAATTTTCGTCTGCTGTCGTAGGAAGACCACCCATCATGCTAGATGTCGCTTGACCTACCCACGAATTCATCGTGCCAGAGTGGCGCCACCGGCGTGGCGCCTGTGAAAAATATGGTCGGGGTGACAGGATTCGAACCTGCGACCCCTGCCTCCCGAAGGCAGTGCTCTACCAGACTGAGCTACACCCCGACTGACTGCTATGACTTCCGTTCTACCGTGAATTTTGTGAGCGCTACTAGCGCATCCAGAAACGGCGACCCCGGAACTCCCGCTAAAGCTTCCCGGGCTTCCCGGGCTTCCGCTGCAGCGAGCGAGAAAGTGTAAGTGATGGCTCCGGTTGATTCAATTGCAGAAGAGATTTCATTGATCCGCTCTAGCCCGCCTTCTTCGATCGCCCGGCGAATAATGCGCGCTTGTTCTGGCGAGCCTTTCCACATGGCGTAGAGCAGTGGCAGCGTCGGCTTACCTTCTGCCAAGTCGTCCCCGATATTTTTTCCGATCTCTGTGGCGGTTGCGCTGTAGTCCAATGCGTCGTCGACCAACTGAAACGCGGTACCGAGATGCCGTCCATAGCAGGCCAGCGCATTTTCGTGCTCCGCATCACTGCCGGCGATCACTGCGCCGAGCTGCGCCGCGGCTTCAAAGAGTTTGGCGGTTTTGAAGCGAATGGTGTCCAGATACCGAGACTCGGTGGTTTCAGGGTCCCGGCAATTCACCAGCTGCATCACCTCGCCCTCGGCGATGGTGTTGGTGGCGTCCGCGAGGATTTTGAGAACTTTTAGTTCGCCAATTTCCACCATCATTTGAAACGCCCGCGAGTACAAGAAATCGCCGACCAACACGCTGGCCTCGTTGCCCCAAACGATATTTGCGGTTTCGCGGCCGCGTCGTAGCCTGGAGGAATCCACGACATCGTCGTGTAATAGGGTTGCAGTGTGAATCAGCTCGACGATCACGGCTAAGTCGATGTGCCGCGTACCCGGGTAGCCCATGGCGCACGCGCTAACGAGCGTTAACACGGGGCGCAACCGTTTGCCGCCGCTGCCAATCACATAGTGGCTGACTTGATTGATCAACGGCACGTCACAGTGCAAACACTCGCGCATTAGGGTGTCGACCGCGGCGAGTTGCGCCGTCAGCAAAAGATTCACGTCGGCGAGCGCGGGATGGCTGGGAGGACTGGCGAGGGGGGACATCAAAGGGACACACCGTGCGTAATCATCGGAGGGATTGTGCCAATAGGCCTGCGCTATTGCCAGAGCAAGCGGTGGGCCGAGGCGCAGCACTGCAATTCAGGGTTGAGTCAGGGGGGACATTTACGTACCATGCAGGGCTCAGCGGGCCTTAGGCCCTCGAATTCCTTTTGGATACCGGTTAAATAAAATCCATGCAAGCAGTAATCAAGACCGGCGGTAAGCAGTACAGCGTAGCCGTCGGCGACAAATTATCGGTTGAGTCACTCCCCGTCGAGCCGGGCGAAATCATCGAGTTCAAGGAAGTCCTGCTCCTAGCCTCCGGCACTGTCGTCACGGTGGGCAAGCCCTTAGTGCTCGGTGCGGTGGTCCGTGCGACGGTGATTGAAAACGGCCGTGGGCCGAAGATTCGGATCATCAAGTTCCGACGGCGCAAGCACTATCGTAAACAGATGGGACATCGCCAGAACTACACGAAAGTCCAGATTAACGAGATTTTAGGAGTTTAAAACGCCATGGCACATAAGAAAGCAGGCGGTAGTACTCGCAATGGCCGCGACTCTCAGGCAAAACGCCTAGGCGTCAAGAAATTCGGCGGCGAAGCCGTCATTTCGGGCAATATCATTGTGCGTCAGCGGGGAACCGCGTTCAGAGCCGGCCCTAATGTGGGCTGTGGCCGAGACCACACGCTGTTTGCAACCGCCGATGGGGCGGTGCTTTTTCAGCGCAAGGGGCCCGATAAGCACCGGTACGTGACGGTAGTGGCTAACTAACCTAAGCCGTTAGCCTGACCGTCCCAAACCCCGTCCCTGACGGGGTTTTTTATTTTAGGATAGAGCTCAAAACCCATGAAGTTCGTAGATGAAGCCCGTATCAACGTTGCTGCCGGGAAAGGTGGCGATGGTTGTCTCAGCTTTAGGCGTGAGAAATTCATCGAGTTCGGTGGTCCGGACGGTGGTGATGGTGGTGATGGCGGTAGCATTTTCCTGACGGTGGACCCGCAGCTGAACACCCTGATCGATTTTCGCTACCGTCGGCATTTCAAGGCACCCAACGGCCAATCCGGTATGGGGCGAGACCGCTATGGGAAAACCGGCGAGGATTTAGAAATTCGCGTCCCCGGGGGTACTTACATTTACGACCACGAGACCTCGGAACTCATTGGCGAGTTGCTGGAACCCGGTACGCGCCTGCTGGTCGCCAAGGGCGGCCGACATGGCTTGGGCAATGCAACCTTCAAGAGCAGCACCAACCGTGCGCCACGCAGGTTTACAACGGGCTTTGCCGGCGAAGCTCGCGAGCTGCGCATGGAGCTGAAGTTACTCGCTGACGTGGGGCTGGTTGGGCTGCCCAACGCGGGTAAATCCACTTTGATCAGTCGAGTTTCGGCGGCCCGCCCTAAAATTGCCGACTACCCTTTCACCACCCTGCATCCCGTGTTGGGAGTGGTCTCATTAGGACCCGAACGCAGCTTCGTGTTGGCGGATATTCCCGGCATTATTGAAGGCGCGGCGGAAGGGGCAGGTCTCGGATTGCAATTTCTGAGGCATATCGACCGCACGCGACTGTTGCTACATGTGGTGGATGTCTCTGCGATGGATCCCGAACGCGAGCCCATCCCCGATATCCGTACGGTGGCGGCAGAATTAAAAAAGCACAATCGCAGTCTCGCCACCCGGGAACGTTGGTTGGTGTTGAACAAAGCCGATGTTCTGCCGCCTGAAGCGCGTGCGGGGCTGGCAGCCAAAATTCGCGCGAAATTGCGTTGGAAAGGACCGATTTATACGGTGTCTGCTGCCACTGGAGAGGGCTGCCAAGAATTAATGATGGCGGCGGACGCTCGCATTCGTGCCGTGGCGCAGGAAGCGATGGGCGAATCGGTGAAGGCTTGAACGCCGACGAAGCCGCCAAACGTCAGGCGCTCGCCTGCAGCCGCCGATGGGTGGTCAAGATCGGCAGTGCGCTTGCTACCCAACACGGTGTGGGCCTGAATCTCGCGGCAATTGAGGATTGGGCGGCGCAATTGGCCGCCATTCGGCAGGCCGGTACCGACATCATCGTGGTCACTTCCGGCGCGGTCGCCGAAGGCGCTGCCCGCCTCAACTGGACCACCCGCCCCAATTCTCTCAACCAACTCCAAGCGGCGGCGGCGATCGGCCAGATGGGCTTGGCGAGAAGCTGGGATCTGGCGTTCAGTCAGTGTGGTGTGCTGGCGGCGCAAATCCTGCTCACCCATGAAGACATCGCCAACCGGGAACGCTATCTCAATTCGCGGAGCACTCTGCTCACCCTGCTCCAACTTGGCGTGGTGCCGCTGATCAACGAGAACGACACCGTCGCGACCGAAGAAATCAAACTGGGTGACAACGATACCCTCGCGGGAATGGTCAGCAATTTGGTGGATGCCGACCTGCTCGTCATCCTGACCGATCAGTCGGGTCTGATGAGCGCGGATCCCCGCTTAGACCCCTCAGCAAAACTCATCACCCGGGCTGACCTGGACGATCCGCAGATTATGGCGATGGCTGGGGGGGGTGGCGCGTGGGGACGCGGCGGTATGCGCACCAAGATCAGCGCTGCACGTCTGGCAGCGCGTTCGGCCACCTCGACCATTATCGCGGGTGGACACCAGCCAGGCGTGTTGAGCACGATTGCGCAAGGGCGTCAGGTGGGTACGTTATTTGTTGCACCGACGACCAAACTCGCGGCGCGCAAGCAATGGTTGGCCAGTACCCTGCACGTGCGGGGCGTGGTGCGTCTGGATGAGGGCGCGTGCCGGGTGCTGCGTGAGCAAGGCAAGAGCCTGCTGGCGGTGGGTGTGACCGGGGTTGAGGGTCAGTTCGAGCGGGGCGAGTTGGTGTCCTGCGTAGACCCCAACGGCGTGGAGTTAGCTAGAGGGCTAGCCAACTACAGCGCGGCTGAGACGCAGCTCATCAAGGGCGCGCCGAGTTCGAGATTCGAAGAGATTCTCGGTTATCTGCGCGACCTCGAACTCATCCACCGAGACAATTTGGCGCTCGTTTGAGCGCCGGGCCCTACGCCATTGCGTGAATGCGGGTGTTGAGCCTAGATTTGTGCCGATCCGCCTTATTGCGGTGGATCAAATCTGTTTTCACCATGCGATCGATCACCGGCACCGCGACGGCGTAGGCGGTCTGTGCACCGCTTTTATCTCCGGCCTCAATGGCTTTGAGGACCTGTTTGATGCGGGTGCGAAGCAGCGAACGCCGGCTGGCGTTATGGAGGCGATGCTTCTGTGCTTGACGAGCGCGCTTACGCGCCTGAGCGGTGTTGGCCAAAGGGTTCTCCGAACGACGAGATAAGGGCGGCGAAATATGCGATCGCTTGCGCCGCAAGTCAATCCCAAGGCTCATGTGCTGAACGCTTGGTTTATACTCAACTTGCCGTGTATGCCTTCGGTACCCGTCTCTCAGGCATTTATTGGGGGAGTTCCCGCTGGCCAAATCGCTACTTCGCTCAACGGCGTTAGTTGGGCAAATGACCTTGATATCGCGTGTTCTTGGCCTCGCCCGGGACAGCGCGATCGCCGCGGTTTTCGGCGCAAGTGGTGCCACAGATGCGTTCGTTGTGGCGTTCCGGATCCCCAATTTATTTCGCCGACTGTTTGCCGAGGGCGCCTTCTCGCAGGCCTTTGTCCCCGTCCTAGCCGGCTATAAATCCACGGCTAGCCCCGAGGAAGTCAAAACAGTCCTGAGCGCCGTGTGCAGCGCGCTGGCGCTGGTGCTGCTGGTCATAGTCGCTTTGGGGGTGGTGGCCGCCCCCTACATCATCACCCTCGTGGCCCCCGGTTTTGGTAACGACCCAGAAAAATCCGCGCTCAGCGCGAGTTTGCTTCGGCTGACTTTCCCCTACCTGTGGTTCATCTCGCTGACCGCCTTGCTCGGTGGGGCGTTGAATACCTACGGACGATTTGCGATTCCAGCGTTGACGCCCGCCTTGCTTAACGTGGCCATGATTACGTGTACGCTGTGGTTGGCGCCCCACCTGCCTCAGCCTGTTTTTGCGCTGGGAATCGGTGTGCTGTTGGGGGGCGCGTTGCAGTTAGGGCTGCAAGTGTTGGCCGTGTGGCGGGCGGGCCTGCTGCCCAAACCCACTTTAAATTTTCAACATCCGGCGGTGAGCCGCATCCTGCGCCTGATGGGCCCCGCAGTTTTTGGGGTGTCAGTCGCGCAATTAAATTTACTGGTGAGCACTTTTATCGCCTCTTTTTTTACCGCTGGCAGCCTTTCTTGGCTTTATTACGCAGACCGTTTGATGGAGTTCCCGGTGGGTCTTTTGGGCGTTGCATTGGGCACGGTTATCATGCCCCGCCTAGCCCACCACCATGCCCGTGTAGAGCCTGAATTGTTCTCAAAAACACTGGATTGGTCGCTGCGCACGGTGTTTGCCCTGACTATTCCGGCGGCCGTGGGGCTTGCGGTATTGGGTCCGGTTTTACTCACCACCTTGTTTCAGTACGGCGAGTTTGGGGCACACGACGTCACCATGAGCGCGCAGGCGCTGATGGCCTATGCCGCTGGCCTCACCGGGTTGATCATGGTGAAAGTGCTCGCGCCCGCGTATTACGCGCGACAAGACACTCGAACGCCAGTCAAGATTGGACTCATCTCGATGCTGGTTAACCTGCTGGCCTGCATGGTTTTAGGGTGGTTCTTTCAGCACGCAGGGCTGGCCTTGGCGGTGTCGCTGGCCGCCTTTGTGAATTCTGGCTTGTTGTTGCGTGGCTTGTTAATGAATGGCGTCTACCGAGCGCAGGCCGGCTGGCGAGCATTCGCCACCCAAGTGGGGCTGGCGGCGGCGGGCATGGGGGTGGGGTTGAGTGTGGCGTTAAACCACTTCACGGGATGGGTGGGCTGGTCCGTGTTAGAACGTGGCGGTTGCTTGGCGTTGCTGGTTGCTGGGGGCGCCGTGCTGTACGTCTCGCTGGCGTGGGTGACTGGATTAAGGCTAATCCATATGGCCCAGCCAGAGCCGCGGCTATAATTCGCATTCCAATGCTAAAGGTTTGCTAATGGAGATTATTCGAGGCGAGCACAACATCCGGCCCCGTCACCGGGAGTGCGTCGCGACTATTGGTAACTTTGACGGGGTGCATCGCGGCCATCAGGCGGTGCTGCGTGCGCTCATGGTGCAGGCCAAGAGCCTTGGTGCGGCGTCCACCGTGGTGGTGTTCGAACCTCAACCGGCGGAATACTTTACCGCTGGGCGGCCGCCTGCGCGCCTCACACGGCTGCGCGAGAAAGCCACCTTGCTGGCGGGCTTGGGCATAGAGCAGATGTTGATCATGCCTTTTGGTGCCAACCTAGCCTCCCGACCTGCCGAGTTATTTGTTCGAAAATTGCTCATCGATGGCTTAGCGGTGCGCGGTCTTATTGTGGGGGACGATTTCAAGTTTGGCAGTCATCGCAGTGGCGATTTCGACCTGCTCAAACGGAGCGCCCTGGAACATGGTTTTTTTATCCGCCGGGCAGATTCATTTCTGACCGCCGGCGAGCGAGTCAGCAGTACCAGCATTCGGGCCTTGTTGCGCGATGGCCTGTTGCGCGATGTGTTACCGATGTTGGGCCGCCGCTACAGCATGTCGGGCCGCGTGGTTTACGGGCAGCAGCGCGGGCGCGAGATGGGTTTCCCCACCGCGAATCTCGATCTGCATCGGCGCGAGTCGCCGCTCGGTGGCATTTTTGCGGCCAGCGTGCGCGGCTTGGGCCCGACGCCGCTGCCGGCCATCGCCTACGTAGGTAATCGGCCCATTGTGGACAGTTCAAAATGGGTGCTGGAAGTGCATTTATTCGATTTCTCGGAAAACATCTATGGGCGCCACATCGAGGTGGAATTTGTCGAAAAAATTCGCGACGATTTACCCTTCACTGACTTCGATGCGCTGGCCCGCCAGATTGCGTTGGACTGTCACGCCGCGCGCCGGCTGCTGAACCTCAATGCTTGAGTCGCGACTCACGCTCTGGCCTTGGGTTGGCGGCGCGCTCGGCCTGGCGGTGGCCGATCAGCTTACCAAGGCATGGGCCACAGCCAGTCTGGCGTATGGCGTGCCGTGGCCGGTAGTACCCGGTTTCAACCTCACCTTGCTGCATAACACCGGTGCCGCGTTCAGCCTCTTGGCGCAGGGAGGTGGCTGGCAGCGCTGGTTCTTCATGGCGATTGCTATCGGCGCCGCGCTGTGGATTCTCGCCTCTTGGCGGGCGATGCCGGCTGGCGCGCGTTGGGCACCCACGGCCCTGATGCTGGTGCTGGGCGGTGCGATTGGCAACTGCTGGGACCGCATGGCCTTGGGTTACGTGGTCGATTTCATCCAATTGTGTTATTCGCCTTGGTGCTTCCCGGCGTTCAATCTCGCTGACAGCGGTATTAGCGTCGGCGCCTTCATGATCGCCTGGGAATTGTTGCGTGATTGGCGGGCGGCCGGTGCGCCGGTGCAATAGGCCTGCGTATAATCAGCCCCTGAACCCTCAAGAACGGATCATTAGCATGGAAATTCATCTGGCCAATCCGCGCGGTTTTTGCGCTGGCGTAGACCGCGCAATTGGCATTGTCGAGCGCGCTCTCGAACTATTTGGCGCCCCGGTCTATGTACGACACGAGGTCGTTCACAATAAATACGTCGTGGACGGCCTGCGGCAAAAAGGCGCTATTTTTGTGGATGAATTGCATGAAGTGCCGGATGACGCCACGGTCATTTTTAGTGCTCACGGGGTGGCGAAGGGGGTGCGACAAGAAGCGGCCCGTCGCCAGTTGCGGATCTTCGATGCCATTTGCCCGCTGGTCACCAAAGTGCACATGGAAGTGGGTCACTATCAGCAAGAAGGCCGTGAGTGCGTTTTGATTGGGCATGCGGGTCACCCCGAGGTCGAAGGCACACTGGGCCAATACACCGCGCGCAAAGGGCGGGGCGGCATGTATTTGGTGGAATCGGTGGAGGACGTACTGAAGTTGCAGGCCAAAGATCCCGAATTTCTGGCCTTCGTGACCCAAACAACCCTCTCGATGGACGACACGGCGGTCATCATCGATGCGCTGCGTAAACGCTTTCCTAAAATCGTCGGCCCTAAAAAAGAAGATATCTGTTACGCCACCCAAAATCGTCAGGATGCGGTCAAACGCTTGCTGGTCAACTGTGACCTCATCCTCGTGGTGGGTTCGCAGACCAGTTCTAATTCCACCCGCCTGAAGGAAATTGCTGAAAAGCAGGGAATTGCTGCGTACTTAATCGATAACGCTGAAGAAATTCAGCACGAATGGCTTGCAGGTAAGCGTAGCGTTGGCGTCACGGCGGGGGCTTCGGCACCCGAGGTGCTGGTGGAGCAGGTAGTTAGCCGTCTCCGGGAGTGGGGTGGTCAGGCGGTCAATGAAGTGCCGGGTATCAAGGAACAAGTGGTGTTTAGCTTGCCCCGAGAATTAGTCCGTGCCGATGATCCGGTGGCGGCTCACCACCACTGAAGCTGGCGGGTCTTATGAGGCGTTGCCACGCAGTCAGCGGCAGTACGCCGCTGACTTCTGCTGAGCATCGACAATTCTTTCCGCCTGCATGGACTCACTCATATACGCCCGCTGGCCCTGCGCATCCACGTAGTGCGGGCGGCTGTATTCCAGCAAAAGACTGAGCGCCCCCTGCGCTTGCGCGCACGCCTCAGCCAATTGCGCGAGTTCTTTAGGCGTGGGTGGCGGGCGCGGGGCAGGTGTTGCGGCGGGCGGCGGGGGCGCGAACTGTTGGCGGTCTTTGGCCAATAGTGCTTGATGATCGGGGCTTGCGGTGCCGGGGTGGGCCGCGACCGGCACGGCGCTGACGCCCGCTGGCGGATGCTGCGAAAACACCGTTTGGCCAGTGTCGTCCTGCCAACGATAGGCGCTCTGCGCCGACACCGGCAGCCCGACAACACACAGCAAGAGCCACAGCAGTGCCCTTCCATGGCAGGCGTGAGGCCCTCTGGTGGCGCTTAGTTCCAGCACGTCGCCGTGGTTCCCGAGGAACTGGTCTGGTTGCCACGCGAGTCGAGCAATAGATTCCCGCACTGGGTGTCACCGCTGCTGCCCCATTTGGCGCTCACGGGTGTGGCTGTAATGGTGTAACTGGAAGCGATGCTGCCCGAAGGCCCGGCGACGATCCCAACCGTATAAAAACCCTCATTTGAGGTGAGCGTGTTTGCTCCATAACCCAGTTCGGTCAGCGTGGTGGTGTAGGTGCTGTTATCCATGAAATAGCGTTCTTCTCGCGCCGCGATATCCAGCAATAGCACTTTGCCGTCGGTGCGCCGGGATTTGAACATGGAACTCTGGTAGCTCGGATAGGCAAACGCGGTCAAAATGCCGACGACCGCCAAGACCACCATCAGTTCGATTAATGTCATGCCGGTTTGTTTTAGTCGGGCCGGCGCCAAGACCCGAGTGCCGCCTGCTGCTTGCTGCATGATTTTAGTGTCCATTTTGGCGCGCGCGCTGTGTCATCGATTTAGTCACCTCGGGACTCCCGCCATGATATTTCGCTGGCCGGGTTGCCGCTACTCGTGTTGACTTGACTGGCCTCCAGTTCACCACGCGAGTCTTGGGTAATTACCGTGACCCGCCCTTCGATGGTTTGCTCACCAAAGTGCACGCTCGCGCTAGAGGAATAGCCGCCGCCCTGTGACAGGCTTTCCGGCAGCGGCACTGTGGGGTCGTTGCAGTTAGCACAATCAAAGACGCCTAGTATCGGGGGTGCGCCGGTAGTGAAGTCCAAGCCCAGTAAGCGGCTAGTGCCATCAGATGAACATAGATCTGTGCTGGGGGTGAACATGGAGCCAAACACAATGCCGCCGAAGAGCGTGAGGCGGCTGCTGCTGCGTTCCGCCGGGCTGGCGGTGGTGATGGTCAAGTTCTTGCGCCAGCCGCCCGCGGTGGCTATCGCGTTGCGCAGCTCCAAGGTGGAGGTGGCGCCGTTACCATCGGTGTCGCTACCTGTTGCCAGTGTCACACCGGTCGCGGTGTCGTTGGAGAATACTTGGGCCGCCGAGACATCCACCAAATCGCTGATAACCGCCGGCTTGGTCGATCCGCTAAAGGCGGTGTCAATAATGCCGTAGAGGGTCTGCTGGTCGCGGGTTGATTTGTCGCCGTTGACGAACAGCCGCCCGGTAGCGGCCAGCACCCACCGCCGGTTTTTGCTGTCGATGGTGACGGCTGGTTGTCCCACAAAGGGCTGGTTGAGATTGGACAGCAGGCGCGTGGGGCCGGTCCAAGTGCCCGGACTGGAGTTCTCGTTGAGCAACATCCGGAACAGGCTGCCCTGGGTCCCTGTGGTGCTGGGCGGCGTGGCGCCTGCCGCCACCAGCGGCCCCACCGTGCCGAAATAAATTGCCTCGTCCTTCATGTCGATGTCGAAATCCGTGCTGACGGGATCGCCGACAAAGACGTTGTTGTCTGGCATCGCGAAGGTCTGGGTTGCGGGTGGGGTATTCTGATATTTCAGGTTGGCGGGCGAGGCCGCCAAACTGGATGCCGTCCCCAAATTGGCCAAGTCGTATACAAACAGCCGAGCTTTGGTATTACCGCTGCCGGAGGCGTACTGGGCGTTGGCAAAATCGGTAGGGCCTGAGCCGAACACCAAATACCACTTGCCGGCCGTGGTGCCGGAAGGGTCGCCAAACGCCGCCACCTGTGGAATGGAGGTTGAGAACTGCAAGTTGGTGGGGCTTAGTTCGGCCAGCAGCGTTGGCGCGACTTCTGGATTGGTGATGTCTAACACCACATAGGCCGATTTGGTGGTGACGTTCGCGGTGGTCGCACCATCGGCACCCACATCCACTGAGATGCCGGTGGTGTCGGTACCGCCGCCGAAACGCATGCCAGCCACTAATATCGTGCCCCAGCCGCCGGGATGGGTGCTATCGGCGGGGAAGCTTTTTACGTCAAACACCCGCAGCGGTAAATCTACGGTGTAAACGTGGGAGTAATCGGGGCGCGCCATCCACTGCAAATGAGGTAGCGCGTTCTTGGGCACATAGGCCCAAATTTCGCTGCCGAGCGGGTGACGGGTGAGCGTGCTGCCGCTCGTGGGTGCTAGTTGAAATTGTTGATCATCTGCATTGTAGAAGCCGGCGTTAAACGCATGGATCATCCCATCGTTGGAGCCCACGTAAACCATTTGGCGGCGCTGGCTATAAAGGGCACGGAAGGTGGCATAAGAGGGATCC
The DNA here is from genome assembly GCA_945862315.1 of Klebsiella pneumoniae. GTDB lineage: Bacteria > Pseudomonadota > Gammaproteobacteria. Next base: position 31,130 of record CAMAXW010000005.1, on the reverse strand, counting down.
AGTGCCGATTGGTCAAAGTTGGCGAAGGGCGCGCTCACCGAGACCGGGGTGGAATTGATAATATCGCCCAGACGCATGACGGCCACGCCACCAGAGCCGGACAGCCCATCGTAGTCCAACAGCCGGCTACGGAATTCGGTTGAGACGCTTTCTTTCCCACGCACCCAGTCCACCAGTCGCCGCGCCCCGGTGTATTTGTTGGCGCTGGTGTCGGAGGTGTTGAAATAGTCCAGCCAGTAGTAGTTTGCGGCGGTGATACTGCTCGCAACAAAAGGCACTACTTCTGCGCTAGCCACTAAGTTATTGGGCGTGCTCGTGCCACTGCCATCCAACCACGTAAAAATATAGCGCCCCGTATCCGCGGTGGCACTGTAGGTGCGCTGCGTGGTGATGCTGGTGTTATTTAACGCGGAGAGATTTTTACGCGCATTCCAAAGGGTGTTCACTGCCGAGAGTTCAATTGGCGCTTCGGGTGTGAACTGTGCCAAATCGGTGGTGTCGGGGTTGGTAGCGTTGGGTGTCACCGGGGTGTAGCGAACGGCTTTGGTCCGGCGTTCTTCGGCGGCGGTGCTGGCGCCATCGTCGAATTCCAAACGCAGTACTTTATCAGTGGCGTAGTCATCTAACTTGCCATCCGCGTTGCCGTCTTCACGAATAAGCCCATGGGAATCCACAAACAAGGCCTGCAAAGTGCCTATCCAGCGCGCCGTATTGCCATCAGCGTCCTTTTTTTCCGGGTCGTATAGCGCTTGAAAAATAGCGCCATTACCCTTCTGCTCATTGGCCACGACGGCCGCTGCGGTACCGGAGGACACCCGTTCCAGAATGCTGTTAAACACCGTGCGTAGGGTGGCTTCCAGCAGACCTGGGTCGCTCACAAAGAAAAAGGTATCCGGAATGCCATCGCCATCAGCATCCCATTCTCGCGTGTCGCTGGGAGCCGCCGCGATTTTGGGGGTTTTATTGGCGTCGGAGTCCTCAAAGCCGCCCCACTTGGCGGCGTAATACAACGGGGATTCTAGGAGGTTCGCGTTGCTGCCGGTTTTTACCGTGAAGGTGTAGGACTGCGCTCCTTGTTGGCCACCCGTCTCAGAGAGTGCCCGGCAGTTGTTGCAACCCTTCACTCCGGAGGGATCGAAGCCGGTGCTGGCGTAGTAGTTGGCGCCTAGAATGCCCGAGTAGGCGTGGAAGCCATCTTGCGTGGTGCCGTTGGTCACAAAACCAAATAGCTGCCCGGTGATGGTGGATTGGGCAACCGCTTTGGTGGTGATGGTGACCGTAGCCGGTGTTACGTTTTGATTAACCAGATACTCGATAGTGCCCCACATATCTTGGTCAAAGTCCCCGCCCTGTTCGGAGTCTTCCCAGTTGACGTAGAACTTGGCATTAAAGAAACCGGTGTTAGTCGCGGCGGTGAGATTGGACGCGCTTACAACTTCTGTATGGGGGCGGACTACCTTGAAGTCCACCAGGGTGCCGCCGCCATCGTTGGCCGGGACGTTGCTTGATTCATTAGTGTTATTGCCACCTTTCCGTAGCCGGTAGGCGGGCAGAATCTTAACCACACCGCCCGTGACGGGCACTTGGATGACGGGTGTGCCGGTTTGCAGTGCCACGGCAAAAGTTCGAACTGTTTGCACCCCGGAGAGCGCCGTGGAGATGTCGTTGGTATGCGCCCAGTGCGCTAGGCCTGCCATATGGTAGGAGCCGCGCAAGGTGGGGGCTTCCGGGCACAGACCTAAAGCGTCGCCCAAGCCGTTAGCCCCACTGAGCGGTTTGGCGGTACAAAATTCATCGCTAAGGCTGCCGTTCCTACCAATGAAATAGTTGTTGCCTGTAATGCCCTCGCCATCGCCCACCGTTTTCGTGAGCGCTGCAGCGGTGCTGCTGGTCAAGGGTGAGGGGTTGGTCTGGTCTTCATCGTAAGAAGACACGCTGGCATTAAACACAATGGTGCTCAGAGATGCGCAGGCATTGGTGGTCGTGAGCGGTGCTGCCCAGTTGGTATCGCGCGCCAAATTAGTGATGTACGTGCTGTCGTCGGCGTTAAACGCGCTGGTGGCCGCACGCGTGGTTGAGGCAAAATAACGGATGGCCTCGAGATAGATTTCCGACATCGGATTGCCCCAACTCGCGCATTTGCCTTCTCCCGGCCCGCCACCCTCGGTGCGAATGTCGGTCAGTAGAAAGGTGCAATCGTCGCCGCCATCGCCAGACAGATACGTGCCGTTGGTGTACCCATAACCGAAAATTCGCACCGCGTTGAGGGTTTTAATGATGCCCGGCGTGGAGGCTGAGAGGGTTTTGAAAGTCCCATCAGTGGTGTTGATCTCATCGTTCAGCGTGGCAATGCGCTTGCGTAGGGCGCCGCCGGAGAGGTTTTTTTGATAGCTGCCGGTCAGCAGGCCAAACTGCATCAGCCCCGTAAGCCCGTAGGTTTGCAACAGGCCTTCGGGTTTGCGGTTTGCGCCGTAGTCTGCGCAGTTCTCTAGGTCGCGATTTTCGTCAAAGTAAGTTGCTGCGCAAACTTCTACGCGCACCACGTGGTCGCGGTTGCTGCTCGGCGTTTTTAAGGCGGAGGCATCTGGGGGATCGCCGGCACTGGCAAAAATGCCAGACTCACTGGACACATTGCTATCGCTATTGTTGCCAAACTCGTCCTGCCAACTGCATTGGCGCCGCTCGTTGGCGTTCCACAAGGAGAAATTACCCTTGGCCACCCGCATCAAGGGCAGTGCCGTGGAGGTCTGCGAATTCCCGCTTGCCGCGAAAGAAATATTGCAGAAGCTAATGCCTTCGTCGCTATTGTCAACGCCGTTATTGTTGCCACCGTTGAGGGTGTCCGTTCTTAGCGAGTCATACGGCGTGAGCTTTGCGATGTCCGCGCCGTTGTAATACTTGGCAAAGCTATGGGCGTCCCCGGGGAGGAAGGTGCGTTCGAGAATGGTTTGGGTGGCGGTATCAGTAGAGCGCTGGCCGCCGTACAGAATTTTACGCACGACGTCCATGCGGGCCATTGCGACCCAGTTGAGGAAATTGCCGCTCCACGCCGTACTGAGTGCACCTTCGCAATAGTGATTATTAGTGCCCGCGGCAACCCCTACGGCGGTGAACACCTTATTGGTGTCGCTATAGGTGTAGCAGCGCTCGGCGTGAAAATAACCGTAGTACTCAAAGCTATCCAGATAGCTGCGTTCGACCACGCCATCGCCGTTGAGGTCGGTATAGTCGTTGTAGGACTTCTGCCAGTACTGGTGGTCTAGCGACATGGAAAGCATCACCAGCGGTGGGACGGACTGCGCCGTCAGAATGGGGGCGGCCACGAATTGCGCCATCAATCGCCCCGACAAATTAGACGCCGCAGCCTGTGCCCCGGCGCTCCACAGCGCAGGCAGCAAGGCCATGCTCAGCGCTAGGCCGTGTAAAAAACCCGTGCAGGTTTTGCTAATTTTCATGCTCTTGGTACTCCAATGTCGGGCGTTCTACGCGGGCAATTTCGGGCGTTCTACGCGGGCAATGTCGGGCGTTCTACGCGGGCAATTTCGGGCGTTCTACGCGGGTACTAACGCGCGTTCTACGTGGGCGGTTCAACGAATCAGCGCGCGGTAATCGGCCCCGGTGCGCGCTTGCGCGTTGCCGACGGCGCGACCGTCGGAGCGTAAATCAAACAAAATGTACTTGCTGGCGCCCCCCCCACCCGCACCCTGATCCGCCGCGTTGGAACCCATGTTGCTGCCCGCCGCGGGCAAGGCGCCGATCCGGGTGACCCACAATTCGGCGTTCACGTCATCAGGGTCCATCGTGCCATTGCTATTCACATCGTCTTTGAAGCTGAGGTCAGAATTGGGGCTGCCACTGAAACGCGTGTACGTCCCGTTTTGCGCTAGGTCCAAACGCTGCGCCGCGTTCCGCACGGTGAGTCCCTGAGGAATGGTGAAACTCGCGCTGGCGGCCACCGTGCCACCGGTTAGCGAGGTAGGCCAACCGTGGTAGAAGACGTGCGATGCGAGCACGGGTGTTATGACGTCCCGCGCGCCGTCAGAGCCCTGAAAGGCGCGTCGGGTCTGCGTATTGTTGGTGGTCATTTTGAGATCTAGGGTAGTGGAGCGCATGGCCACCACAGCCACCATGGTCATGACCAGCAGCAACACCAGCGCCATGATGAGCGCCACCCCTGCCTGCGGACTAAATTTGGAAGGATGTTGTGGGTTCATAGTTGCTTAGCTACGCGTCATATTGCGGACTTGGACCGCGGCGTTATAAACCTTGCGCCGGAATTGCTGCGCGTTGGTGGGGACGGTGTAACTCACTGGCGCACCGTTCACGCCGCCAAAAAGTTGGTAGGTCGTGGTGTCCGTATAGCTGGTATCGCGCTCGGCATTGCGAATTAACAGGCTTAGCTTGACGTCCACCACCTTCGCCCATTCGTTATTGGTCGTGATGTCGGTAGCGCGTCGGTAGATATCGGGTACGAGGTCCGCGTTGAGGTCCACCCCGTAGCTTAGTTGCAGCTGTTCCACGCCGGCGATGACGTCTTCCTCCACCAAGCTTGTGCCGCGCAGGGTTAGCCGTGCCAAGGTGGGGATGGTGTCATCCGCGGCATCGCACACGCCCGCGGTGCCGCGGTCTTGCGAGGCGCAGGGCCGCAGAAAATAAACCACCGAGTGGAAAGGGTAGTTGGCCGCGTCTGGGGACTCCGCGTAAGCATCGGTTTGGGTCGGCGTGGCGGACACTAAGTCCGAGGGTAAACTCGCTTTAGTCTTGCCTTGGAAAATCATTGCCCGCCGACCGATGGCGCTGCGCAGGTAAAAATCGTTGGTTGCCAACTTGCCGGAAGCCTTGCGGAGCGCATCGGCATAGCGCACTACCAGGATGTCCGAATTGGCGACATAGTCGGTGGCAGGAATACAGGCGAGCGGCGACGCCGCGGTGCCGTCAAAGCCATAAAGACCCGTCGCGACGATGGCCGCGGCGGTCCCGGCGCAGTTGCTGGTGACGCTATCCAAGCCGCTTAGCAGCGTGACCTCGCTGGCTTCAACGCCACCCCAGTGATCGGCCATGCGCAGGTCGTACTGGATTTGCGCCAGCGCAAACCGGGCGTTTTCGTTCAACACATTGGCGCCTTCCTGCAGCCGATAGGCCTGCTTGTTGCTGGCAAAAAGTTGCACGATGCCCGCCAGCAAGATGAGTCCTACCACCAGCGCGACCATCATTTCGACCAGCGTAACGCCATGCTCTCGCCGCCCAAGACCGACTGATTGCAGGTGACGGCCCGGTGGATAATTTATTTTCAAGGAATAACCCTCAGTGTCAGTAACTGCTGGCGGGTGTCCGTGACATCCGCGACACCGTCACCGTTAGCATCGCCTAGGTCATTTTGTGCGGTCGTGCGCTCGGTCCAGACCACTTTGATCGCATACACCACGCCGAGGTTGTCGCATCGCCAGTTCCCGGCACTACCGTCATTGGGCGTGGAGTCGATGCACACCGTGCCGGTGCCGCTAGGCAACACATCGGCGTTGGACTCCTTGGGTTTGGTGCTAGAAACATGGCTATTCCAGGTCGCGAGGTGGAAGGTCGCCAGTTCAGTAGACGTGCAATTGACGGCGTCGCAATCTTTCGAATAGCTGGTCGGTAAACTGCTGGTTTGGTTATAGGCACCGGCCAGCACGCCCGCTTGATTGGCGCGTAGGTGGTCGGCCATATTCTCCGCCTGCATGGTGGCGACAGAACGCAGTTGCGACCCATGGCTGAAGCGCAGGCCAGCGACCTGCAACCCTGCAATCCCCAGCAGCCCAATGGCAAATACCACCACCGCAATGAGCACTTCCAGTAGCGTGAAGCCCGCTGCCTGTCGCCGGCGCTGGGTTAGCCTGTTCATGGGCAGGTGAGCGCGCTGCCGTCAGGCTTTTTGTCGATCACCGAGGTGCGGCCGGTGGTAGAGACGGACAGCCCGCGGGCTGAGGAGGCGCCGCGGGTGTCACACAGGGTGAAGTAGGTTGTCGAGGACTGACAGCTTTCTGGTATGCCATCCTGATTGGCGTCGCAGAAAGCCGCCCCCGAACCATCGTAGCCAATCAGGCTGGGAACGCCGCTAGCGCCCGTCAGCAGGCTGCTGCCGGAGAGCGTGCCCTGCGCAATGAGTTGACAGTCCAAGGTCGTGACGCCTTCGTTGCAACCGGTAGGTGACGCCGTATGGATGAGGTTGCTATTGCGGTCTACGTAGGCAATCCAACCCGCCTGCCAGCCGGTGCCGGCGCTGGCGCAGGTGAGGCGGTCGCTGGATGGGCACACCGCCACCCGCGTGTTTTGTTTGATGGCTTCACTGCGAGCCATGGCGAGGGTTGAGGAAAAAAGATTGAGCTGGGTGCTTTGGCGATTGTCCAGCGCTAACTGCCGTACGCCGGGCACGGCAATGCCCAGCACCACACCCAACACGGCGATGGTGGTCATGAGTTCAATGAGGGTAAAGCCGCGTGCGCGTTTCATGAATTGCAGTATTAACGATCGAGTCGCCGCCACGCTTGGGCAAAGCCGCCGGACGGTAGCGGCAGTCCGACGAACGGCAACTGCGTTCTACAGGCTAGGGTTGAATTGTGAACCAGTCGACATTCCTCACGCTGGGCAACCCCTCGCGGCAAGGGCAATCTGGACAGCCTTTCGATGCTGCGTATACTGCGACGCATGAGCAACCCAGACGCGACAACCTTGACCCCCGCAACGCGGCTAGCACTCGCGCAAAGGCTAAATACGCACGGCATTTTGCCGACCCCCCAGCGTTTGGAAATTGCCGCGATGTTGTTGGCCGAGGCGCAACATCTGTCGGCCGACCAAGTCATGGAAAAAATGAGCCGTTGCGGTGCGGTGGTTTCAAAGGCAACGGTGTACAACACGCTGGGCCTGTTGGTGGAGCGCGGCCTGCTGCGGCAAGTCAGCGTGGATTCCTCCAAGGTGTTCTACGACTCCAATACTCGCCCGCATTACCATTTTTATAATATGGACGATGGCACCCTAACGGATGTCGAGGCGCAGCCACCCTTGTTGGCCGACCTGCCGTCTCCACCCTCTGGCACTTATGCGTGCGGCATGGATATCGTTATCCGCATCCGCCATAACAATACTTAGCTCGCTAAATAGGGCCATTCGTAAAAGCTTTCGGTTATCATCACGCGCTTATCTTGAAAGCCCGCCGGCGTAGCTCAGTTGGTAGAGCAACTGATTCGTAATCAGTAGGTCAGGTGTTCGATTCACCTCGCCGGCACCACCCTCCTAGGATCTAATCCCCAACCTCCTGCGGCGCCACTCAGCACCGTGCGAAGTGTGTTGCCCAGCCTCGCAACGGCCTACACAACGCTCGTCAGTGGCGTTAAGGCTGCTTCCCCAACCTCAAAAATTCACCCTCGACCGTTGCCTCTCGGTAGTGCCGGGCACCGAACAGTGCGACTATCTTGGACGTCACAGGAACGTAATGGCGGGTAAACATCCGGCGCACGCGCCGCTAGACAACCTAAGTGAGGTATTCGTGATGGATTTCGGGATCGTTTGTTTTCCGACCGACACCAGTATTGAGCCACAAGACCTCGGCCCGGCGCTTGAATCTCGCGGCTTCGAATCCCTGTTCTACGCCGAGCACACCCATATTCCCACCAGTCGCCGCTCGCCTTTTATCGGTGGTGGTGAGTTGCCGTCCATGTATTCACACAGCCATGACCAGTTCGTGGCCTTGTCGATGGTGGCGGCAGTGACCAAAACGCTGAAGCTCGGCACTGGCGTGACACTATTGACCGAGCACGATCCTATCCATATCGCAAAAGCCGCGGCGTCGCTGGACCGGCTGTCTGGCGGGCGCCTGCTGTTTGGCATCGGGGCGGGTTGGAATGCTGAGGAAATGGCTGATCATGGCGTCCAGTTTGCCGATCGCTGGAAAGTCACGCGCGAACGCATGCTCGCGATCAAGCGCATTTGGTGCGATGACGTGCCGGAATATCATGGACAATTTGTCGACTTCCCGCCGATGTGGTGTTGGCCCAAGCCGCAACAAGCCGGTGGGCCGCCAGTGCTGATGGGGGCTTACTCGAAATACGTCCCGGCACGCATTGCCGAATACTGCGACGGTTGGATGCCGATAGAAGGTTTGCTCGCAGATTTTCCTAGCGCGTTGTTGGATATTCACGCCGCGATGCGGGCCCGGGGACGGGATCCCGCCACACTGGATATCACTGTGCTGGCCGAGGTCAGCGACCAGCGAGGTATCGACCCGGCCCGCCTGGAACGCATGCTAAGCCTGGGCGCTAACCGCGTACTTTTGCCGTTTGCAGATTTTCCACGCGATGAAGCGCTGCGCGTTCTGGACGAATACGCGGCCACGATTGCGCGGCTGGGCTAGTGAGTGTCGAGGGCGCGGGTGGCCGGACGTAGGGCCCCCGCCTGTGGCGAGCCTAATTGATGCTGAGGATAGGGTGCCGATAAGGCGACGCTGCGAGCGCTCAGTGCGGTGGCGGCGGGTGGGTGTTAGCGCGCGGCGCGAGTAGCGCAAAGGACGGCTCGTTTCATCGCGAGCCACCTCAGTTTTTGCGGTGCGTAGCCTAGGCTTTCAAGCGGGGCAATCCGCAGCCGCAAGGCAGATTCCTTGCGCTGCGGGCTCGCCCGCCTAAAAGTGCTACGCCGAAAAAGTAGTGACTACTTCTTCGGGGCTTCGATGTACAGGAAGCCGAGGCCGGCCGAGGCGCCGACGCTGCCAGTGCTGCCGGCTAGGGCCAACGGCTGGAGGCTGATGTTGTTTTTGCCACCGCCAACCAAAACCTTGACGCCCACGCCCACGCCTAACGCGGCGTCAGCAGTGCCGCCAATGAACTTACCAGCCAGCGAATGCTGGCCCGGTGTTACGTCGCCGTTGCCCGCTAACACGGTGAAAGCCATTTCTTCGTTTTCTTTGAAGCTAAGGTCAAGACCCAGCGCGATACCCGTCTCGCCGTGGTATTTCTCGGTCGCACCTTTGTATTCCCAAACGCATTCCACGTCGGCAGTAGAGCGGATTAGCAAGTAGACCCGTGTGCCGGAAAGCACGTGGCACTTCATGACGCCGAGCTGCAGGGTGGTTGGTCCGGTATTGACACCAACGGCCTGTGCGGAGGCGTTACCAATAGCGCCTAACGACAGTGCAGACACTAGCGCCAGCGATTTCGCAATAGATTTGAGTTGCATAATTTCTCTCCAAGGGCAGGGGTTTAGTAGTTCGCGGGCGAGACTCTACCGTAGTTTGCGGGTAGCAAGATAGCGCTGCTGCTGAGCTGTTAGTGGCGGTAGGCGCCCGTGCACCTGCGGCACTAGGGAGTTTAAATCATCGACAAGTTGGCCGGTGTGCCCGCACACCAGCGTTGAGTGACGATTGGCCTCGCCAGTAGGAATCGAACCTACATCTGAGCCTTAGGAGGGCCCCGTTCTATCCGTTGAACTATGGCGAGGGAGTGCTTAAGCCGGGCAGTCTACTGCGAGAGTCGGTCTTAATCCCGCCGACCTTGGACTTTCGCCCAAGTATCGCGCAGGGTCACCGTGCGGTTAAACACGGGTTGAGCGGGCGCGTGGTCGTGCTGGTCGGCGCAGAAATAGCCAATGCGTTCGAATTGAAATGGCGCGCCAGGCGCGGCGTGGCCCAGCGACGCCTCCAGCTTGGCTGCTGGTACCTGCCGTTGGGAAGCGGGGTTTAGATGTTGACGAAAATCTTCACCGCTGGGTTCGGCGATGGTGAATAGCCGGTCATAAAGCCGTACTTCGGCGCTGATGGCGGTAGCCGCCGACACCCAGTGGAGAGTGCCCTTCACGGCGCGGTTGTCGGGTGCGTTGCCGCCGCGCGTGGCGGGGTCATAGCGACAGTGAATTTCGAGAATCTCGCCGTGTGGATCTTTGATGATGTCCGTGCAGGTCACTAAATAGGCCCATCGCAACCGCACCTCGCGTCCCGGTGCGAGGCGAAAAAACCCTTTCGAGGGGGTTTCCATGAAGTCTTCACGCTCGATATAGATTTCGCGTGAAAAGTCCACTAAACGCTCACCAAAAGCGGGATCTTTGGGGTGATTGGCGGCCGGGAGTTGTTCGATGAGGTCGGTTGGATAGTTCTCGATCACCAGTTTTACTGGGTCGAGGACGGCCATGACGCGTGGCGCGCTGCGGTCCAGTTCTTCGCGCAGGCAGGTTTCCAGTACCCCCATGTCGATGACCGTCTGTTTTTTGGTTATCCCCACGCGCTCGCAAAATTCGCGAATAGCCGCTGCTGGATAGCCGCGCCGACGCATGCCTTTGAGTGTGGGAAGACGCGGATCATCCCAGCCATTCACCAAGCCCTCGCTCACCAGTGCGTGCAGTTTGCGTTTGCTGGTGATGGTGTAGTTGATTTCGAGACGCGCGAATTCAATTTGGCGTGGTTGGCAGGGCACGGGTAGTTGCGCCAAGACCCAGTCATAAAGGGGGCGATGGTCCTCAAATTCCAAGGTGCACAGCGAATGTGTGATGCCTTCTAGGGCATCCGAAAGGCAGTGGCTATAGTCATACATTGGGTAGATGTGCCACTGCGCGCCGGTACGGTGATGCTCAATTTGGCGGATGCGGTAGAGCGTCGGGTCGCGCAGATTGATATTGGGCGAGGTCATGTCAATTTTGGCGCGCAACACTTGCGCGCCGTCCGGGAATTCGCCACGGCGCATGCGCGCAAAGAGGTCTAGATTGTCAGCCGCCGTTCGGTTGCGATAGGGACTATCGCGGCCAGGCTCCGTGAGCGTGCCCCGCGTTAACCGGATTTCCTCGGCCGATTGGCTGTCGACGTAAGCCTTATCGTGCTCGATCAGCTGTACCGCGTAGGCGTAGAGTTGTTCGAAGTAATCAGAGGCGTGGAAGTAGCGATCCTCCCAAGTAAAGCCTAGCCATTGCACATCCTCGGCGATGGCTTGCTCAAACTCCGCGCTTTCCTTACCTGGGTTGGTGTCGTCGAAGCGCAGATTGCAGTGGCCGGCGTAAGCGCGGGCCACGCCAAAATTGAGACAAATCGATTTCGCATGGCCAATGTGCAGGTAGCCGTTGGGTTCTGGTGGGAAGCGGGTCACGATCTGCTGATGACGTTGCTCGCGCAGGTCGTCTTCAATGATGTCGCGGATGAAATTACTACGGCTTGGTGGCGTGTCCATGGGCATCGGTTTTGGGTCTTACTGGCGGGCGTTTTAGGATGGCCTGCATTGTGGCATAGCCAGCGCGCGGGCGTGTCTGCTCCGCCACATTACTGGCGGGATGGGTATTTAAATGGGTCTGCCGAGAGTAATTTGGCCGCGCTAAGAACGATGCTAGACTTCGTCCAGACTAAATCTCAAAAAAACGCGCCGCCTCCCTAACGACAGCGTCGCTTCGGAGGTCGGCATGAAATTCCATGGCGTTGTCTGCGGCAGCTAAAAATCAAGGTGGATGACACGAAGACCAGCAAAGGGGCGGAGCGCAGGCGCTACATTCGCATGCCTATCCAGCTTCCCGCTTCAATCGTCGTTGAAGGGCGGCCTCCCGTTGCCTGCATTGTTAAGGATTTCTGTGTCGCTGGGATGTTTATCCAGCTAGGTGCGGACACTTTGGCGCAGACCCAGCTTAAGTCCCATGCGGTATTGCGCTTCTGCTTAGAAGAAGGCGGTGAGGAGGACCAACTGGGTCTCGTGATCTGTCGGGTCATTCCCGCAGGGTTGGGGGTAGCGTTCAAAGGCCCCTCGCTAGTCAGCCTTCAGCGTTTGGAGCATTACGCCAGCGCGCAGGCGGGCGCGACGTACGACAATCTCTCTGAGACCCAACGTCGGCTCGCCCCAGAGTTTGGCCGTACGCTGCCTAAAATTCTTCAAGTCGTGGAGCGCTGCTCGGGTGTGGTGATCGAAGAACTACTGCGTCAGACCGGTGAAGCCCTATTTTTGGCGGCCCGGGATGCCAGATCGGACCGAGAAAGCCGAACCATCCACGAGGCGCTGACGCGGCTGAAGGATCGCAGCGCGGCGATCCGCTCGCAGGTCCATGCCCTGTTTAGCCGGGCGGCTGCCATTCTCAATAACCCCTTGGAGCCTGCGGCCAAGGGGGGGGGGATTGATCTTGACAGCAAATTATCTCTAATCGAGAAAAGGGAATTTGAGCACTTTTTGTCGTTGTCGGGCATCGTCGCTGAACTTGAACGTGCCAATGAACCCGCCATTGAAGAGCTTGCTGCGCGCCTATCTTCGCTCGCGAGACGCGTGATCGACAGGGGCTCTAATCCGTTTGGACCGGCGGTAGTCTGCGGCATTTTTGCTGATGCGCTCAAGGAAGAGTTCGCGAACCCACCTACCGGCGAGGCGTTATTTAGAATCCTCCGACGCCTGCTCGACACGCACTTGCCGCGCCTGTGCGCCGATCTAATCGACCTGTTAACGCAAAACGATATTCAACCGCTGCTCGGTCCGACGCCGCAACCCCTCGTTGTGCGCCGCTCCGAGGCACGCCCCCGACCGCATCGGGTGCCCGCCGTCGCTGGTGCCGGTGGTGCCGGTGGTGCCGGTGGTGTCGCTGGTGTCGGTGGTGTCGCTGGTGTCGGTGGTGTCGCTGGTGTCGGTGGTGTCGCTGGTGCCGGTGGTGCCGGTGGTGCCGGTGGTGTCTCTGGTGCCGGCGGTGTCGGTGGTGTCAGTGGTGTCGGTGGTGTCGGTGGTGTCGGTGGTGTCGCTGGTGTCAGTGGTGTCGGTGGTGTCGGTGGTGTCGGTGGTGTCAGTGGTGTCGGTGGTGTCGGTGGTGTCGGTGGTGGCGCTGGTGGCGCTGGTGGCGCTGGTGTCGCTGGTGGCGCTGGTGTCGGTGGTGTCGGTGGTGTCGGTGGTGTCGGTGGTGTCGGTGGTTCTTTTTTCCCACTGCTGAATGAGTTGCCGACTCTCATTAACGAGGGACCGATGCTGGCCAGCACGGGGCCAGGCCACGCCATGGGTTTTGGCCAAGGCCCGGGGCTCGCGCTCGCGCCTAATTTCCAACAGGCCTTTAGCGCGGCTCAAACACAGTTCGCGCTGCGCCGACAGTTCCAAACACCAACGCGAACAGCTGGGGATGCGGGCGCCGGCGACTACGCGAACGCTCAGGTGGTAACGGCCATCGCGGGCTTAGCAAGAGCACCTGAAGGGCTTTCCACCTCGGCCTTGCTGGAAGCGGCGGAAATTAGCGACCAAGTACAGCAGTCGCTGATTGCGCGGGGCTTGGGCCGGCGGAGTGTGCCGGTAGAACAAGAAGAGGTGCTTGAGGTTGTTGTTAATTTACTGCGATCGTTGACGCAGGATCCGCGGGTGGCCGGGGTTGCCAAAGACCATCTGCGCCGAGTGCAAGGTACGGTGCATGCCGCGGCGCTGAGCGATCAAACGTTTTTTACCGCCCCTGAGCATCCCGTGCGGGTCTTACTCAACCAGATTGCGAGCATCCGGCCGACCGGCGGCGAGGCTGGTGCGTTGGATGATGCGCAGCTTACGCAGCTGCTCGAGGATTTAGCGCAGGCGCAGTACGCCGAAAACGCACCCCAGCTACACGCAGTGCAGGCCATGCTTGAGACGATGATTGCACAACAAAGCAGCGCTTTCGATACGCGGGTTGATGAAGTGGTGCAGCTCAGTACCGAGCAGCAGCGCGCGTTGCGTGAACGTCGGGATAAGGCCGGGCACTTGGCCGTAGAGCCGAGCGCCCGCCCGGCGCTGTCGCCCGAATGGGCTCGTTGGATCAAACGGGCACGCGCACTGCGGGTGGGCGAAAATTTCCTGATGAATGCCAACACGGACAAACCCTACCCGGCCTGGCTGATTTGGATAGGCGAGGACTTCAATCCCTTGGTGTTCGTGGATGAGCAAGGACACAAGGCTCTCACGCTGACACTAGAGCAAACGGCCATGTATTTACGCCGCGGGGTGCTTAAAACGCTGCGCGATAATGCAACGCCCCCGGTTGAGCGCGCCCTGCTGGGTGCGGTCAGTCAAATTCATGAGCAGATTGCCCAACAGGCAAGCCATGATGTCTCCACCGGTCTGCTCAATCGCAACGCGTTCGTGGTGGCGGTGACGCAGCAGCAACTGGCGGCGAGCGGACGCCCAGCGGGCGCGGTGCTGTGCCAGATTGCGCTGGATAACCTGCGGTCTATCAACGACGAGCACGGATTAGCCGTAGGCGATGACGTTTTACAGCAGATCATCGCGCTGCTCTCAGAACAGATGGCCGAAAAACCAGTCATCTTGGGTCGACTGAGCGGCGATGAGCTAGGGATCTACTGGGAGAAGGGCGGACTAGATGAGGCCTATAGTGAGGTCCAAACACTGTTTAAGGTGATCACCAGCGTCGTGCCGGTCGCTGGTGGTGAGGCGTTGCTCACCGGCTGTCATGCCGGTCTGACAGAAATTCAGGATGCGCCGGGACGCCCCGAACAAATGCTACAAGCGGTGGCCGAGGCTTGCGCGGCTGCCCGCAATACGCCAGACAATCCGTTGTTCGTGGCTGGAGCCGAACTCAAATATCGTCAACAGTTGGAGAAAATTTCCAGCTATGTCGAGAAAGCTATCAAGCACGAGCGACTCATGTTGCTCTACCAAGATGTGCGGGCCGTGCAGGGCCCAGCTAACCCCGCGGCCCACCTCGTGGTGAGCGCTGAGGATCGCAACGGCAAGCTGGTGCCGCCGATGCTATTCAGTCAGGCTGCGGCCACCTCGCCATTGGCTTGGGAAGTTGACCTCTGGATGTTGCGCCACGCGCTGCAATCGATCTCGACCAAGCTGGAGAGCCTCGAACGCTTTAGCGCTGTTATTCTGCCCTTGTCGCGCGCAGCGTTGGAGAAAGAGGATTTGGCGAACACCATCATCGAGGTGCTCATGCAAACGGCGGTGCCACCCGCGCGCTTATGCTTTGCGATCGCCGATTGCGATGCTGTGGCTAATCTCCCTGAGGCTATCGAACTGATCAATACTTTGCGTGGGTTTGGCTGCCAGTTTCTACTCGACGAATTTGGCGCCACGCAAACCGATTACGCCTATGTGAGAGAACTCGCCGTCGATTATGTGGCGATTCAGCAGGCGATTCTGGCGACGGCACGGCAGAGTTCAAAAGATTTTGCGGTGGCTAAATCGCTCAACGAATTAGTGCATTTCATGGGCAAGCTGACGCTCGCGAAGCAGAGTTCCGGCGCGGCGATCGACGCTCTAGCCGGAGATCTAGGCATCGATTTTATTTTGGACCAGACTCGTGCCACCCGTCTCGGAGCCCTCTGATATGAGCAATTTGCCGCTAAAAATCGGTAAGTACGAGGTGATCAGCATCCTTGGGCGTGGCGCTATGGGGGTGGTGTATCGCGGGCACGATCCCTATGTCGACCGGCCGGTTGCGATCAAGCTGGCGACCCACGCCGAGATCGACAGCGAAGGCGTTGCGAGGCGGCTGTTCGTCAACGAGGCGCGCTCGGCGGGCCGCCTCGACCATCCCCACGTGCTCAAGGTCTACGAGGCCGGCGAGGAAGATGGCCAGCCCTACATGGTCATGGAGTACATCGATGGCGGCGATACCCTGCGTAATCACTGCGCCCGGGATGACCTGCTGCCAGTAGAGCAGGTGCTGCCGATTATTCGGCAGGTAGCAGATGCGCTGGATTACGCTCATCGCCATGGGGTACTGCATCGCGACATCAAACCAGCCAATATCATGCTGACCCACGAGGGGGTGGCCAAGTTGGGTGACTTCGGCATCGCCCGGCGTTTGGGTGCCGATCAAACCCAGATCGTGGGTTGGTTTGGCTCACCGCTGTACATGTCCCCCGAGCAGGCACGTGATTCAGATATCACTCCGCAGTCGGATCTTTTTTCATTGGGCTCGGTGTTCTACGAAATGCTGGCCGGCATCCCACCTTTTGCGGCGAAGGGGCTGACGGGTCTAATCCAAAAAGTGTGCTACGAGGAGCCGCCGCCACTGATGGAGACTCACGCGAAAGTCTCGGAGCAACTCTGGCAGATCATCAAGAAGCTACTCGAGAAAGATCTTCGCCGCCGCTATAAAACCGGCGCGGAGGTCGTGCGAGACATCGATGCTTTACTGGGCGAGTCGCGCAACTTCGCGCTAACGCTGTCGGAAGAACAGAAGCTCGCTCTGCTAAAAGATTTAGCGTTTTTCCGGGATTTCACCCGGAATGAATTCAAGGAAGTGCTAAAAATAGCGACTTGGCGGCGTTATAGCGCGGGCGAGATTGTTTTTGCCGAGGGCGACAAAGATCGAGCCTTCTTTGTGGTTGCCGAGGGTGGGTTGGGGGTCTTTATCAACGGCGTGCGTATTTGCGATCTGGAAGAGGGCGAGTGTGCTGGTGAGATGGAATATCTCGCTGAAGGCGGGCGCAATACCAAGGTGATCGCCAACCGTGACAGCACGCTTATTCGGATCGACCGCGATTTTCGAGAGTGGGCCTCGCTCCCCTGTCAGCTACGTCTGAGCCGGGCATTGCAAGGCGCGCTCATCGAGCGTTTGCGAGTGACAACCCGCGAGTTATCGCGCGCGCTGCGCTAAGCCTGAGCTAACACACCGCACCGCTAAGTGACAGGCGACCGGCTCTGGTCGTCGCCCAACAGTACTCAGATCAACGGCCACCAGGATCAACCTGCTCCTGATGGTCAGCCTAGTCGGTGTTTTTTAGCGTGGGCAGACCGCCCATGTCCGGATTAGTCCGCCCAAAATAGCGGGTCATCCCGCCGCCCGGTATTTCTGGCGGCGTTTCGCGGCCTCGGGCGTCATCAGCGCTGGGCGTTGCCAGTTTCAGTTCCCGGTTTCAGTCAGTTTTGATGACTAGGTCGGCCGTCCTATTTTCAGTCCATTCCAGGTGTTCAGCGAGGGTGCGCTGGCGTGCCAGCCTCGCTGGTGTGGCTTAAAGCGGCGGTAGGCTGGGGCGGCTTTTTAAGCGCGAGTCGAGCGCCTGCGCTCAACCTTTAGAGGAACACTCGCCCACCAAGCCAGCTTTATTGTGATCGGCGTTGTGGCGCTTGCGGGGATTTGGCAGCTGGATATAATCACAGCTGTTTAAATATACAGCTCGGTCATGATTCAAAACCTCACCCTGCGCCAGCAAGAAGTACTCGCTTTTGTGCGCAAAGCGCTAAAGCACCATGGACTGCCACCCACCCGCAGCGAAATTGCGGAAGCCTTGGGCTTTAAATCAGCCAACGCGGCGGAAGATCATCTACGTGCGCTGGCCCGTAAGGGTGCGCTGATGTTGGTGCCGGGTACTTCGCGTGGCATCCGTCTGTTAGACGAACCCAATGTGCAGACGCTAGGTCTGCCTGTGGTGGGTCGGGTTGCCGCCGGCCAGCCTATTCTGGCTGCCGAGCACCTTGAAGAACACTTACAGCTAGACCCCTCCGCCTTCCGCCCGCGCGCTGACTATCTGCTGCGGGTAACGGGGGCCAGCATGCGCAATGCCGGCATCCTCCACGACGATTTACTCGCGGTGCATGCCATCGCCACCGCTGAGAATGGCCAAATAGTGGTTGCCCGTCTGGAAGACGAAGTCACCGTTAAGCGCTTCCGTCGGCGTGGTCAACGCGTGTGGCTGCTGCCCGAAAACGACGAATTCTCACCCATTGAAGTCGATCTGCGCGTGCAGTCACTGGTCATTGAAGGGCTCGTGGTCGGGGTGCTCCGGAACCGTGTTCGATGACGCTAGAAGAGTTAATGCGCCGCGCCGGACTTTGGCGCGCCGGCGAAGCACCCCTTGAAGATGGCCTGAGCACCGGTTTTTCTGTGCTGGATGCCATTTTGCCCGGTGGGGGTTGGCCACGACTGGGGCTCATTGAAATCCTGACCAGCCAACCCGGCATTGGCGCCTTACGGCTGGTTTTGCCCGCCTTAGCGGCACTGTCTCGTGTGCCGCGCTGGCTTATTTGGGTGGCTCCACCGCATCGGCCTTATGCGCCAGCTTTACAGGCGGCCGGCATCGATTTAACGCACGTTCTACTCATCGATCGCACGCAATCCAGCGGACCAACCGCGGGCCGTGTCCCACGCGCACCGCCCGCCACGCTCAGCACTTGTTGGTCTTGGCGGCGCGCGGCGGAGGGCGAATTCTGGGCCTTCGAGCAGGCGTTGCGCTTTCCCGAATGTGGCGCCGCGTTGTGGTGGCCGGCCCATCTAGAAGCACTGGCTCTGCGTCGCCTGCAATTGGCCTGCGAGGCGGGGGGCAGTCTCGGGATTTTGTTTCGTCCGGTTGAATGCGCCAATCAGGCGTCGCCTGCCGCGCTCAGACTGAGTATGCAACCCATCGTGGCGACGCCTGAGGTGCAGGTGCGAGTACTGAAATGCCGTGGCAGCCTGCGTGCCCGCGAGTGTCGGTTATTTTTATAAGTTGCCCGTGGCTAGGGTCCGAGGAGTTTCACAATGAATTCAGTTGAAAATAACACTTCTTTGCAAGCACTCATTGCACCGCTAAAGCCGGTTGTCCGGCTGCATTCCCGCTCGGCTCCGACGCTGTGTGCGCAACCTGCCAGTCGTTTGTGGCTGGCAATTCATCTCCCTCGCTTCACGCTAGATATGGCAACGCGTGGCAACACCGAACCTCAGGCCTGTGTGCTCGTAGACGGGCAGGGCACGCGTCAGCGCGTCACGCTGGTCAACGCCGAAGCGGCCAGACTGGGGATTCGTATTGGCATGCCGCTGGGGGCGGCTCACGCTTTGGGCGAGGTACTGCCTTTTATGCGGGTGCCCGCGGCCGAGCAGCAAGCGCTTGCGCAATTGTGTGCCTGGGCTTACCAGTTCACGCCGATGGTGGTTCCCGTTGCGCCAGACGCGCTGGTGATGGAGGTCCGCGGCAGCTTAGCGCTGTTCGGTGGCTTGGCAGGGCTATTGGCCCGATTACGTCGCGAGCTTCGCCAGCTGGGTTTTAATGCGCTCGCCTTTGGTAGCGCGCCCACCCCCATTGCCGCCATCTGGTTGGCGCGCGCCCGCCACTCAACACCCGTTGAGACCCTGGCCGCCCTGCCCGCGGCCCTAAGCCAAGTGCCCATCGATGTACTCAACCTGACCTCGAAACTGCAACAAGATTTCTGCGGGATTGGTGTGCGCACGTTGGGCGACTGTTTGCGCTTGCCACGCGAAAGCCTTGCTCGGCGCTTTGCCCCGGCACTCTTACTCGAACTAGATCGCGCGCTAGGACGGCAACCGGATCCTCGTCCCGCCTTCAAACTGCCGCAGGTTTTTTCCAGCCGCATCGATTTACTCTGGGAAATCCACCACGTGCAGGCCTTGAATATCGCCATGGAGCGCCTTTTAAACGAACTGGTCGGTATCTTGCGGGCGCAAGTAGCGAGTGTGCGAGGTTTGTGTTGGCGCCTCTACCATGCGGATGGTTCGAGCAGCGACTATCCCTTGACGCTGGTGGAACCCAGCGCCGATGCCCTGCATCTGCTGCGCCTTTCGCGTGAGCATTTTCTGCGTCGCTCGCTCGCGTCGCCCGTGCGTGGCATTTGTTTGGAGGCGGCAGACTTTGAACATCGGCCGGCAAACCCCAGCGGGGATCTGTTTGCAGGTCGGCAAGGTAGTCAGGGTGGCACCGAGACTTGGCCAAGATTTGTCGAACGTCTGCGCGCACGCCTGGGCGGCAAGGCGCTGCAACAACTCACCGCCTTCCCAGACCATCGCCCGGAACGGGCCGGGGACACGCAAACCTTTGACGGCACGCGCGTGCAACGCGCCGCTGCGAGCGGGCTGGAGAGTTCACCACGCTGGCGCGAACGGCCTTTATGGCTGACCCGCCAACCCTTGCCATTACCCGAGTGTGATGGTCGACCCAATCTGGATGGGCCTTTACACCTGGACGGCGAACGCGAACGCATCCACAGCGGTTGGTGGGATGGTGCGGAAGTCGCTCGCGATTATTTTATTGCCCACAATCAGCACGGTACTCGGCTGTGGGTTTTTCGTGAGCTTGCGAGTCCGCGCGGGTGGTACCTGCATGGTATTTTTGAATAAAAATCCCATCTCCCCACCCACTCGGCTCGCTAAGGCAAAGTCGGTGCGCCAGCATCCTTTAAGCGGGGCCTGCATCCACCACTTTGTGGTGTGGCTTTGCCAACCGCCCCTGCGCGCGAACTTCGAGGGCGCTGCCAATGTCTATGCGCCACCACCGCAAGCTCAATTGACAGGGCACGGGCCAAATGACTGTTCTATGCCGGGCCGCGATGCCGGCGCCTCGCACGCTTTGCCACCAGGCTCGGGTTAACCACCGCCGTGCCACCGGCGTTAGGCCACCTGCGCGTGATCTATCGTATAGCCATTGGTAAAGTGTGGCGTCTGTAGGCCCCGCACGCGGCTCTGAGCTGTGCGGGCGGCCGTTAAGCTTCGGTTATGCCTTCGCCGCCTAATCTGGACCCAGAATTTTTACAGGGAGACTACCTATTAAGAAGAAAGTGCTTACGCCCACCCTGCTGGGCCCGCTGTTGTTCTCCTCGGCTACCTGGGCTGAATCTCTGCCCAAGACCGAACCGCTCCCCGCAGTCCCTCACGTCTGCGGCATCGATAAGCCACTGGGGGCAACCACAGCCTCCGTCGGCATCATGTATAACTTGGCAGAGCACCCAAAATCGATGCGCGTGGTGGCCAGCGATTTGCTTGCGCAGGCACTGGTAGAAACCGCACCAAGCCCAAGCAAACCGGGCTGTGATAATTGTGCCGGGAGCATCAGCAAGCGGGTACTCTATCGCGTGGCGCCTACCGTGTTTCTGCCCGCCAAAGAACAGCCCGCCGTGTGTGTGCGTTTAGAGGAAACCACGCGGGCGCAACCGTTTACCTATCCTGCGCGCTCGTTCAACTCGGTGGCGGCACTCAACGATTGGGTGATGGCATTTTCTCGCGGGCATAGCCCGGAGGGTAAAGATCTCTACGCCCGCTGCGTCGATACCTGCAGCCCGCGTTATCAGTTTTTAGTGGCTCCCGAAGGAGGCAGCTTAGAAGTGCAGACACAGGTGCAATGCGGTTTGGCGCGAGATGTTAAAAGTGACGAGTACGCGGTCTCCACCGCGCTACGTGCCATGTGTGAGGTCGCGCCGGCATCTGCGTTAGCAGCACCGCGTTGAGCATGACGAACACGATAGCGCCGTCGGCTCGGCGCCCTCTAAACGCCCTTTTAGCCTATTGCCTGTGGCCAGCATTGGTCATTTCCAGTGGCAGCATTTTGGCGTTTGGTTTTGCCAGTGGACATCCGGCCGGGCTCTCCGAGACCCTGCGTAAAGCTTGGTTTTTTAATCTCTCTTATTTGTGGTTACTGCTGTGGTTGTTTCTACTGGAGCGGCGACGTCCGTGGCGTGCGGCATGGCAGAAAAACGATCGCCAACTGGCGGCCGATCTCGGTCATACCTTGCTCGACAAAGGGTCCGTCCAGTTCACCATTATTTTTTTATCGTCCCTGCCATTTTTTGCCAACCGGGGCGCGGGCGTGGTGGGCTCCCTGCCCTTGTGGGTGCAGGTGGTGATTGGGCTAGTTGCCTCAGAGTTTGGGTTGTACTGGGCGCACCGGCTCTCCCACGAATGGCCGGTGCTGTGGCGCTTCCATGCGGTGCATCACAGTGTGCGACGTCTATGGATTGTTAATACGGGGCGTTTCCACTTCATTGATTCAAATCTTAGCGTGTTGGCCAGCTTGCCCTTTTTGTTGCTCACCGGTATTTCGATGGATGCCATTATTTGGATGAGCGCCATCACGGCCTATTTGGGTTTGCTCACCCACTGCAACGTCGCGATGCGCGGCGGTTGGCTAGACTACATTTTTAACACCCCAAACCTGCATCGCTGGCACCACTCAACTAACCCGGCCGAGGGCAACTCCAACTACGGCCAAAATGTCGTGCTATGGGATCAGCTGTTTGGCACTTGGCTGCGGCGGCCGGATGTAGAGTTGGGCGAAATTGGCATTGTGGAGCGGATGCCTTGGCGCTTCCGCGACCAACTCTGGGTGCCCTTCGTCTGGCAGCGCTATCAGCGGGAGTCGGTGGGAGCCGATCCCGCGACGGTGGTTTAGCCGCCGCCTCGTGCCCTCAGCCCGGCGCGGTATTCAACCGCCGCAGCCGGCGTTGCAGACCCCACCACAAACAAGCCAGTGCAAGGCGCAGCGGGCGGCCTTCAAGCCGCACACCTGCGGCTTTCAAGACCATGCGTGTCAAGCCGTGAAGATGCTGCGGCCGGTAGAGTTTCATGGCCCGCCGCCAATAGGCATCAGCATAGCGCTGACGTTCATACGGCGCGGTGTTAGACGGCACGTTGGCGCTGTAAAAAGCGTAGGCGAGTTCGTCATCCTCAGCTTCATCTACTCGCCCCCACGCCACTTTTAAGCGCGCCAGCCACGGCAATGGTTCGGCTTTTAGATAGCGCTGGAGGTGGGTTTCAAACAGGCGATAGTGGCGGGCTTCGTCTTGGGCGATGCGCAGGCAAATCTCGCGCAAGACAGGATCTGGGCTGTGGTCGCGCATCGCCGAATAAAACGAACAAGTGCCGGATTCCACCACGCAACGTGCCACCAACTCCCCGCTGCGCGAACCACGTACCGAACTGCTGGCTTGCAGCGGCAAGCCATAACCGGCACGAAAGCGGGCCAGTGCGGCGGGAAAATCGAAGTGGGGGTCAACTGCTAGCGCCCAGCGGGCGAGGGCGGCGCCGTGTAACGCTTCTTCCTTGCCCCATTCGTCGGCGGCCGCTTTGAAGACTTCGTCGTCGGCAAAGACATTGCGCAAATAGATCACGTAGTCCGCGCTATTGGCTTCCACCAGCGCAGCGGTTTTAACCGTCTCCAGCAGGTCTCGGTCGACTGCTGCAGGCGTGACGTCGTCCCAATGAAATTGGGCAAGGTTCCAGAGTTGGCTCATGGGCCGAATCTTAACAAGAATTCCCCCTCGGCCGAGCAGCAAATCACGGCGCTTGTCGTCACGGCCCTTCTTTGCGGGCGCGGGCGTGCTGGACTGTTGCCGAATCCCCGCTCAGGGTGAGCCTGTGCCTTGCACCCGAAACTCGATTTGATCGAGGGTGGTGCCGTCCGGTTTTTGGAGTGTGAGCTGATAGTGGCCGGCTGCGGGAGCCCAAGCTAGCTGCGCGCCAGTGCCCAGCGGCCGGCCATTCAACCGCCAGTGGCTGGCTGGGTTGGAGGGATGGGCGCTAAAAAACACCCTTTGATGGCCTGCGGGAATATCGGGATCAAGTGCCAGCAGGCTACCGCTTGCTGGGTAGGTGATGCGCGCTGGTTGTTGGCTCGCGACCGCCGCAGTCACCCGCGAGGTGGCGGTACCGGCCATAAACCATTCCTGACGCGCAGGCTCCAGCCCCCCCGTAAACTGCACGTCGCGTTGTTCTAGGCCCGCTGGTGCCACGGGGTTAGGTGGCGTGTTAGCGCCGTGCACGGCGCGCATCACCTCCGCCCAGATCGGTGCCGCACCGGTCAGTCCAGACACCTCCCACATGGGCTCGCCGGAGAAATTGCCAACCCACACGCCCACGGTGTAGCGCGTGGAATAACCAATACACCAGTTATCGCGCATCTCTTTGCTGGTACCCGTTTTGACCGCTGCCCAGAAGGGCAGGGTCAAGGGGCTTTCTAGTCCAAATGTGCCGCTACGGCTGCTCCGGTCGGCCAGAATGTCGCTCACAATGAAGCTTGCGGCGGGGTTGAGTAGCGCTGTGGGTGAGGCTTCCGGCCCCGGACGCCAGCGCAGTGGGGCGAGTTGTCCGGCATTTGCGAGGGTTCGATACGCGTTGACCAGTTCCCACAGGCTCACTTCCGGTGCGCCCAGCGCTAGGGCGTCGCCGTAGTAGTCGCTGTCGCGGGCTAAATCCGTAAAACCCAGCGCCTGTAAGCGGGTCAGAAACGTATCGCCCCCCAGCAGCATTAAGGTGCGGACGGCCGGTACGTTGAGCGAGCCCGACAGCCCCGTGCGCAGGCTCACGAGCCCGCGAAAACTGTGGTCGTAGTTTTGTGGCACATATAACCCGCCGGGCGTCATCACGCTGAGCGGGGAGTCGTTGAGCAGTGAGGCGGCGCTGAGGTGGCGCGACTCTATCCCCAGCTGATACAAAAAAGGTTTTAAAGTCGAGCCCGCCTGTCGCCGAGCCCGCACGCCATCAACGTGGCGAGCCGAGGACCACGGGGCGCCATTGCCCACGTAGGCGCGAATTTCGCCAGTGGCATTCTCAACCACCAGCACGGCGCCATCGCGCACATTACGGTTGGCGAGCAGCGCCAGTTGGCGTTGCAGACTGTCGCGGGCAACCCGCTGCACTGCGGCATCCAGCGTGGTGTTGACGTTGCGCGCCGGGCCGTTTAACGCCATCTGGGCGAGTTGCGGGGCGAGCTCTGCAGCACCGGGCAGGGCGGCGTGAGGGGTGAGTGCGTAGCGCGCGCGCGCGCGAAAAGTCTCGCAGTCTATGTGGCTCGGCGCTAATCGGCCCAGCGCACAACCGCGCGTGCTGAGGGTCTCTATGGTTGTATTGGGCGCGCTGAGAAGGATGGCTAAGAGCAGGGAGTCGGTGTGGTCCAACGCCGCGGGCGCGCGGCCGAGCAACACGCGGCTCGCGGCCTCCACGCCGGCAACTTCGCCGCGGTAGCTCGCGAGGTTGAGATAGGCTTCGAGAATTTCGCTTTTCGACCAGACCCGTTCCAGTGCGAGCGCGGCTTGTAGCTGTCGCCATTTCTGCCCAAGGCTGCGCGCACCGCGCGCGCGGAGTGTTGGGTCCAGACGCGCCGCGAGTTGCATCGTGATGGTGCTCGCACCGCGTGGTCGCCCCTGCCAGCCATCGCGCAACGCACCGAGCAAAGCCCACCAATCCACCCCGGCGTGGCGCTCGAAGCGCCGGTCTTCCAGCGCAATGACCCTGCGCGGTAGACCCGGCGCAATATCGGCGAGCGCCACCCAAGGGCCACGCCGCCGCACCATATCAGTCCGTAGGGTCTGCAAAACTTCGCCGCGGCGATCCAGCAGGCGCGCCTCGCTAGGCGGATGTGCAGCGCGAACTTCGGCTAAGGTCGGGGTGGTGACGCTCAGTGGGGAGCGGGCTAGGCCCAACGACCACGACCCCTGCACCACCCCTGCGAGCAGGAGCAATGCGCACCCGATCACGCCTAATCGGATCCACCCGGTGCGCCTCATCCTCATGGCAAGACAGTAATGGCCTCGTTGGGCAGGGCAGCAAAGAGGCCGGGCGCATACAGCGCGTCGACCCGACTAGGCGGGACGCTGAACGTGCCTGCGTTGTTGAGCCGCACCCGATATTGCAGGGTCCAGCGACCCTGCGGCGCGTACTCAAAATAGGCCTGCCAGGCCTCTGGTGAGCGTTCTTGCCAGGTGGGCGATAGCGCTAACGGCGCGCCGGCGAGCGGCGCCAGTACGCTGCTGTCGCCGCCTAATCCCGCGCCTAAGGCCGTGGCGCCAGCGGGGAGGGGATCACGCACCACCACCCAGGTCATATCGGCGCTCGCGTTGATCTCCAAGCGCACCTCGTACACATCGCCGCGGTGCCATTCCCCCGGCACGCGCTGGGTCACCGGGACCCGCGTACGCGCCAAGGTGTAACCGCTCGTCAGCGGTGCAGTTAAGTCGATGGCCGCCCGACTCTCGACGCTAACCCAAGGTGCCCCAGTGCCCTGGTGCTGCAGATTCAAGCGTGCGGGGCTGGTGGGCCAGGGCAGATCGAGTCTCGTGGGTGGCTGTGACCAGTCAACGGTCGTGGTGCGATCCCCCAGTGTGAGGGTGGACTGACCGGTGACCGGCGTGGCCTCAAAACGGGCCGAGAATTTGCGCAAAGCCAGCGCGCCCCACGCGTTGGCCAGCGCAGTATCCCAATGTCCGGCCCGTTGTCGGGTCAGCGATCCGGCCACCAGTCGTGGCACATCGCCGGCCCAGTCCGGTGCTTCCAACACGCTTAGCAGCGCACGGTTGAGCGTGGCGTCGCCAGACACCATGAGCCAGGGCAGGTCGCTGCCGGGCGCTGGTGCTAGGGTCATCAAACCGCCTTGTTGCTGCAGACGGCCACGCAAAGTAGTGAGTGCGCCGGCCAGCTGTTGCGCGCGTGCCGGCAGGTTGGGCGCACGGCGCAGGAGGTCAATGAAGTCGATGAGCGTCGAGGTCGGCCACAGCGCGGGCGTGAGGTCGAGGCTGTCCAGCCAACCGGGGTTGATGCCTTCCGAATAGCGGCTCAACGCGGCGATCGCGGCCAGTTTGCGCAGCGTTAAATCGGCGGTGGCCAACGGGGAGGGCCGCTCAAGCGTGCCTTCAATGAAGCGCACCAAGCCCTCGCGCAGCTGTTGCCGCAGCGCCGTTGGCACTTCGCGCCCGGCTTCGTGGGCGACCGCCAGCAGATAGCTCGACAGAATATCGCTGCCGAGAGCTGCCCCTGGAAAATAGCGGGCCAGACCATCGCTGTCCAAATGCGCGGGCAGCGCGCCCATAAGGGTGTTCCAGCCGGCGGTGTCGTTGAGCGCGATGGCGCGCGATAGTCTTTGCTCAAAACTCTGATAAGGGCTGGCGCGCAGGTACTCGTCCACCCCGGGCAGCCCCGCGCCTAAGTGCGCCTGAAAACTTACCCGCAGCCCACCGCGTCCGGGCAATGCCTCACTTGGGGCACTGACGGGCAGCGACTGGGGGTGGCTTAGCTGCAACACGTCCGCCTGCAGGCTGGCCACCTCAACCCTCGGTATGACTTGCTGCCGTGCTTCCAACGCGTCGGTCAGGGCGCCGCTGGTGGCGTGAGTTTGCCAGCGCAGTTGGCGGGCCTCGGGTGCTTGGTAGTCCCAGCTGATTTCCTGCGTTTGGCCGGGCGCCAAAGAAATTGCCTGCGGGGGCAGCACACTCGGCACCGCTGGCGTTGCCTCGGTGTCGAGCAAGGGCGTGAACGTGGCACCCAGCTGGGTATCCAACACCGAGTTGCCGGCGTTACGCACGCTAAACAGCGCCTGCACGCGATCGCCCTCGCGAACCATGGCCGGCAGCCCCGCGTACAGCATGAGATCCTGACTGGTGCGCAGGCTGGCGCTCCCCGTGCCAAAGTGCCCGGTGCCCGCGGTGGCAATGGCAACAATCCGAAAGCTCGTCAGGGTGTCGTTGAGTGGCACGGTGACGCGTGCATGGCCCTGCGCATCGAGCTTCACCCGGGGTTGCCAGGTCAGGAGGGTTTCAAACAAGGTGCGCGTGCCGTTGCCGCTACCACCGCCGCCGCCCGGCGCGACCGCCTTGCGGCCATAGTGCCGGCGACCGATCACCTGCATTTGCGCGGTGGCGGTCTGCACCTCGATGCCGCGGCGCTGCATCATCGTGGTCAGCAGTTCCCAGCTGTCATTGGCGCGCAATTCGAGCAGACCTTCGTCCACCGCCGCGAGCGCAATTTCAGTACCCGGTGCGAGCGCTTGGCCATCTGCCCGCTGAACTTGGATATCCACCTGCGCGGTTTCGCGTACGCGATAATCCGGCCGCTCGGGCGTCACCGTGACGTTGAGCGTTTGTGCCTGCCACCCAACCCGCAGCTCGGTCATCCCAAGCTTAAACGCCGGACGGCCCAAATCGAGGCGGGCAGTGGGCGCAATGTCGGCCTCGCGCCCACGCACCGCTAACACCGACACAAACACATTGGGTGCCGCGTTGGCGGGAATGGGTAACTCAATCACCGGGGATTTGCCGGAGAGTTGCACCACCTGACTTTGCAACACGCCCTCGCGTTCTAGCGTCACTAACGCGGTCGCTTCGCGAAAAGGCATCCGCACTTGCAGGCGGGCGGTTTCGCCCGGCGCGTACGCCCGTCGTTCGGGCAGCAATTCCATGCGATCGTGGTCCTCCACCACATACCACCAGTCGGTTTTACCGGCCACCCATACGTCCTGATTCACCACGCTGGCGTTGCCCTGCGGATCACGCGCGCGCGCCCGCAAAATGAGGTTGCCGGCCACCGCGGATTGGGTCGTACAGCGCAGTTCGCCGGCCGCGTTGGTGCGCCCGCTGCAAGCGGCGCCGAGGGCTTTGATCTCGCTGCGATTCTCGTAGGCGTAAAAGCCGCCCAGCAAGCGTTTACGGTGCGAGTAATTAATGCGCTGGAGCAGATCGACCGCAATCTTCACCCCCGCCAGCGGCTTGCCGGCAATATCCAGCGCCACCACGCTAAAGTTAAAACGGCTTTGATTGAGGGTCCAACTCTCCGGCTTGATCCCCAACACGATGCTGGACGGCCACAGCGGCACCCGGGTGACCGCACTTAGCATTTCGCCGTTGGGATCCGGGTATTCAATTTCTGCGGTCAGCGTTTGCGGGGTCGCCCGCACGGGCATGTCGGTGAGCGTTAGGCTCGCACCACCGTGTGGATCGAGCGTCACAGACTGTACCGCGAGCGGTTGCGCGGCACCGGATTGGGGGGCGCTCTGGGGCGCGCTCCACGCGGTGTCCGACTGCTCGACGATGCCCTCGGTGACATCGCCATTCATGAAGACATAGGCTTCATAGTCCGGAAAACTTAGCGCGCGAGGTTCTACCAACCCGCGCAATTTAATCGGCAGCCCGCCGGCGGGTCCCCCGCCGAGAAAATTGATCTGCACGTCGAGTGGCGCACTGGCCGCGTTGAGCAGCGGCAGCTCGCGCACCTGTAAATTAGCCCGCAGCAGCGGCACGCGAAAACTCTCTACTCGAAAATCGCCGGTCGGCAGCCAGTTGTCGCCGTCCGCGGCCTCGACCCGATACACCCCTTGCCGAGCATCGGGCGGTATCGTCCATTGCGTGATGGCGCTGCTGGTCGCGGCGTCTACCGGCGCGGTGAGCGGGAATTCCGCGCCGCTGGCGTCATGCCGAATGCGCAGGGTTAGTAGACCCTCCGACAGCCAAGGGGCAAAGCCCTGCACGCCGCGGGTGCGCAGAATTTGTTTCATGTGGACGGTTTCGCCCACCCGAAACAACGGGCGGTCGAACACGCTGGCCACGGTGTGTGCCGTTTGCGAGCTCGGGCCGGGCAGACCAAAGCGCCAAGTGGCGATGCCGTTGTTCCAGCCCGAAGCGACAAAACCGGTATCCTCGCCCAAGCTGGCCGTCGCGATGAGTCCGTGGCCATTCCAGTCACAGGCCGGCAACCCGTTGCTGTTGGGCAAGGCCTCCGCCACGTGGGCTAAACCCGCGGCATCGGTATGCCCCGCCCAGTGCTGCTTCCCGGTGCAATCCTGAATACTGACCGTGGCCTGTGGCACCGGCTTGCCAGTGTCCAGTGCGGTGACCCACACCAAGGATGACTCCCGCCCCCATTTAAAATGCACACCAAGATTCGTCGCCAGCGCCATGCCTTGGGCATAGTAGGGCGCAGCCGGATCGAGCAACGCGGCACCCAAGCGCGGGCTGGCGATTTCCGCCACGTAAAACCCCGGTTTGGGCAGTGGAATACCGATGACTTCCATGACTTTGACCGGTGTGGTGCGGGGGACTTGGAAGTCCGTGGCGGCACTGGCCTCGCGCAGCACTTCGATTTGACCGGCGCTGCGCAGCACTTCGGCGCGTTGTTCTTTTTCATTCCAGGTTGAGGCCCCTCGCTTGGCGCTTTGCACCGCCTGAAACCAGCCCGCGATGGCGCCGATGTCGGTGGCTGGCACTCGCAGCAGCCGCCCCCGCAAGGCGGTGCGAGGCAGGGGCTCGGGGTCTTCGGGCGGCGCCTGATTTAGCGCGCGCGCGCCGAGGTCTTGGATAAAACCCAGCAGGCTCGGCGCCGGCACCGGGGGCGGCGGCACGCTGGGCAGCAAATGGGGCTCGAGGTCGCGGATGGTCAGCGGTAGGGCGGGTGCCGCGTTGAGCTCCACGATGCCGAAATCGGCGGCAAATTTTGCCAGCGGGGGGTTGTCACCCGTAAGGACGGTGCGTGGGAAGGACGCTGCGTTGATTAGATTTCTGCCGGCGTCGTCTACCAGCCCATCCGGTAGCGTCAGTTGCAGGGTCGCGTTGGCCGGAAACGGACCTTTAAGGATGGCGCCTTGGACAAACGCATCCTCCGGCGTGCCCTCCGGGATGGCGGGGTAGCGCTGCCCGTCGCGGCCCGTGAGCACGATTTTGGCAACCGCCGCGCGGGCTGTCGCCGCCGAGAGTGTCACGTGCATGTCCAACGCTGGGATGCAGGGGGTCGCGGGATGTGCGCGCTGGCAGGTGAGTTTGGCGCTGAAAGCCGGGCGGGTGACGTAGGCCAAAGTCTGGCGCTCGGTGGTGGCAACGCCGGTGGCGGTGGCGATGCCTGGACCCCATTCTAGAAATACTTTCGTGGCGACGGGTAAGCGCTGGCGACAGCTCGCCACGACGACCGGCGAGTTTTCACCGTTTATCAGCGTCATAAAGCGCTCGCGCACCGGCGCCACTTCCTCTGGGGTGTGCGCCACCATCGTTTGCTCGTAGCGCGAGCCTAGCAAGACGCTCGCATAGCGCTGCAGAAAATAGGGATTGGCCTCGAGCAGCTTCGTACGTGCTTCGCCCTCCAGGAGCCGCAGCTCAATTTGTTCTGCCACCCCTTCGGCGCGACAGTGCGCGTGCGCTTGAATGCTCGCCGCTGTCGCGGGAACGGCCAAGCCTAGGAGGAACACCTGATCTTCCTCAATATAGCTGCCTTCCCACGGCTCGTTGTGCACGATACTCGGGCCGCCCGTATCGAAAAGAAATTTGCGAGTGCCGCCCACCGCAGCGCCGCTCGCACTCGCGAGGCCCGGGCTGAGGACAAACTCGCAACGCAGGCCAGCTGGTGGGGTGGGATCGAAATCGAAAACCCAGTTGCGGGAATCCAGCCAACGGCCTTGGCCACTGACGGGGCAATCGTGGGTGAAAGGGGCGGGCAGTCGCGGCTCGCCAAAGGCGACCATTGGCACGCTGAAGCGGGCGTGGACCGCGGGGGGGGCTTTCGCGCTGCCGCTGGGTGTGAAGGATTCCACTTGGGGTGGGGCCGCTGCAACGGAGAGACTGGCCGCCAATAGCACCCACAGTAAACTCGACCCTAATCCCCGGTAGCGCATCGCATAAACCCCAACCTCGCTGATTAGCGGCAGTCTACGATAGGCCGCGCGCCGGGGGTAACAACTTGCTTGGGGGCGTTTAAGGCGGCGGTCTAAGCCGGCCCCTGATCACTCGCTG